>JBAZZA010000001.1:0-1063191 GCA_041659025.1 Bacteroidales bacterium
TCCTTGTTGGCTATAAGTAACTCGGCAGCACGTTTCCCTTTCTCCTTGCCCTGAAAGAGGAGTTCCTTGTCGGCAATAATTAATTCAGCGGCACGCTTTCCTTTCTCTTTACTTTGAAAGACCAGTTCCTTGTTGGCAAGGATTAACTCAGCGGCACGCTTTCCTTTCTCTTCATTCTGAAAAACAAGCTCCTTGTTGGCAATAAGTAACTCTGCAGCACGCTTTTCTTTCTCCTTATTCTGAAAGACAAGTTCTTTGTTTGCAATGATTAACTCAGCTGCGCGCTTCTCTTTCTCGTCATTTTGAAAAACCAGCTCCTTGTTGGCAAGAATTAACTCTGCTGCGCGCTTTTCTTTCTCCTCATTCTGAAAAGCCAGTTCCTTATTGGCTATAAGCAACTCAGCAGCACGTTTTTCCTTCTCTTCATTCTGAAATGCCAACTCCTTGTTAGCTTTGAGCAATTCTGCCGATCGTGTTTCTATTCTGGCTTTTTCCATAAAAGTATTTTGCGTGACTAAAGTTGGGCATATTTTGCAGGATTGCTCTTACATAACTCTTGTCTGGAATTACATTATTCACACATGGTAAAAGTTATTTTTTAAAGGACAATTCAAATGAGTCTCGATTATTGAACGAATCAACTCGGCATCTTTTGCAGAATCTTCCAGGTGCAGTATCTTGATTTTTGTTTTCATTATTAAATATAAGTTTGTGGAAGTTCATTGATGACAACCCAATATTGTCCCAAAGTTTTAATTGCTTCAATAAACTGAACAATATCAACCGGTTTAACGACATATGAATTAGCACCGAGTTTGTAACTCTCTACTAAATCTCTTTCTTCGCAGGATGATGTTACCATTATTACTGGAATTGATTTAAATTCCGGATTCGAACGGATATGCCCGAGCGCTTCTATTCCATTCATCTTGGGCATTTTTATATCTAACAGAATTACAGCAGGATTGCCTTTCTCATTACTGTATTTACCGCGTTTATACAAATAATCCAATGCCTCTTCACCATCTTCAGCAACCACAATTTCGTTTGCAAAATTTTTTTCTGCAAGCACTGAGACTATAAGTTCAACATCTTTTGGACTATCGTCAACTATAAGGATTTTTTTTATTTCTGTATTCATAACCTTATTTATTAGTTTTTGTCATTAAATATCCGGTAACTTGAAGAAAAAAGTGGCACCTTTGTCAACTTCACTTTCTGTCCAACATTTTCCTCCATGCCGTATTATGATTCTATTGAGATTGGCAAGCCCTATCCCGACGCCCTCAAAGTCTCTGGCTTTATGTAGCCGTTGAAAAACTCCGAATAGCTTATCGGCATACTTCATATCAAATCCAACCCCATTATCATTTATATAAAAAATTATTGCATCATCCTCTATTCTGCCCCCAATGTCAATAATGGCTTTTTCTTTATTTCGTGTATATTTCAAAGCATTGGAGATAAGATTGACCCATACCTGTTTGATTAAGGTTTCGTCGCCTCTCACGTCGGGAAGTTCTGATATGTTTATTTCAACACTTCTATTGGTCAATTCATCGCTGAATGTTTCAACTACCCTGTCTACCAGGGCTTTTGAATTAATTATTTCCTTTTGCATATCGGTCCTTCCCAATCTTGAAAATGTCAATAATGCATCTGTAAGATTGCCCATTTCAATGGCTGATTCAGATATGATGTTCAAATATCTTAACCCGGCTTCGTTCAATTGAGACGAATTATTTTTTAAGAGTAAATCTATAAAACCAACTATATGTCTGAGTGGTGACCGCAAATCGTGTGAAACAGAATAACTGAATGCTTCTAGTTCTTTATTTGCAGCTTCAAGTTGAATCGTTCGTTCAATAACTTTCATCTCTAAAGTGTCATTCATTTTTCTGACTTCTTCTTCTGCTCTTTTGCGCAGGGTTATGTCATGACCCTGTGCAATTGTGGCAATATGAATCTTCCCGTCAGGAGACATAATATTTGCTGAATTCCATTGTAATGTCTTGACAGAAGCGTCAATATGAAGAATACTGATTTCTACAACTTCCATCCTTGCTCCATCAAAGGTTTTCTTGATAAGTTCCATCGAACTTTCTAATGAGGAAGGAGGAAACAGAACTTCCAGAGACTTGCCAATTACCTCACCTTCTGTTCTTCCTGTAAGTGATTCAAAAGCTTTGTTGAATCGGGTGATTTTATATTGAATATCCCATACAATAATCGGGGCATTCGCATAGTTCAGTAAATTTTCCAGATACTCGTTTGTCTCCCGTCGCGCTTCATTTGCTATGACTAATTCTGCCGCACGTTTTTCTTTCTCTTCGTTTTGATAGGCAAGTTCCTTGTTGATATTGACTAACTCAGCTGCTATAAGTTCTTCGCGTGATTTTTTCATATGCCTGAAAATTTTTTAACAAGATTTGCATTATTCACACATCTATAAGTCCTTATTTGTCTGGACTGTCGATACTGTTTTGGCAATTTCTGTTAGAGCCACCTTGCCGGAAACAATTTTTGCATAAGAAGCGGTAAACTCTGCACCAAAGAACAGAATCATAGATGAGTACGACACCCATAGAAGTATTAATATTATTGACCCGGCTGTTCCATAAACAGAGGCTGGATGTGCTGTTCCAAAATAAAACGCAAGGGCTGCTTTTCCTATACCTGCCAGATAATATTTAATGTTTTTTGCAATTCGACAAAGACACCTGTTGCACCTGCGAGCATTACAATAATTCCTATAATGGAACCCAGAACTGTCGATTTTGATTTGCCGGCTATTATCAACATATCCTTTATCTACGCTGCTGTATCGGCACCCATAGTGGTTGATACTTCTTCTAATATTCTTTGATTAACAGTGTCATTTCCAAAAAAATACCCCGCAAAAGTTATTATCAGGCTGTCTGAACGGATCTTTATCGATCCATTCTTTGATTGTCATTTTAAATAACTTGCCTAAATTTTTTATAATAACGTGCATATTAGATTAAACCACCTGTTGCTGACACCCTGATATTTGAAATTGTTGCAATCCTTAACTTATGTTGTGGGTAGTAGAAGAACAGCAAACAGGTGGTTTGCTATTTTTTCCTATATGAAAGCCATATCAAAACACCTCCTAAACCTATAACTGCGATGCCCACAAGAGGCGACATATTAAGATTATGAGGTTTGTCAGCGGTGATTTCGAGTTTCCCAAAATCAACTACTTTCTCTTTGGTGAAAACCGTAACGACAGAGAAAACAGCAAGCCCAAGACCAATGACTAAAATTATTATTCCTAATGTTTTCATAAGAATTCCTGGAATTATTAAAGTTCGGAAATTATCTTATGCAGCTCTTCCTTAGATTTGCCCAGCTTGATTTGCAGTCGTCCGTACAATTCTTCCTCCTTGCCCTCTGCGAGCAAAAGATCATTGTCAGTTAAGATTGCAAATTTCTGTTTTAGCTTGCCCTTTGTTTCGTTCCAGTTTCCTTTTGCTTCTGTTGTGTTCATATTACCTGTTATTACTGTGAAATCATTTTCACAGTATAAAGGTTCCGCTTTTACTCCTTAAATTCATTACATAATTAAAGAGAAAAGTTGTATAATTCCCACAATTGTTGAAACTTTTTAGGTACATGGGGACGGACATTGTGTACCCTGTTTACCGGTAAGGTGCGGGATTTTCCGATGCGTGTCCCGGCTTTACCCACTATGCCGTCGCAGTGCTAAAAAACAAATGCGGAAACCTATTTAGCCGGTATATATGGCTGCATGGTTTCCGCTTGTTGTTTTTTTCAACGCAATGCTCCTTAAGTGGGTACCCAAAGCCTCCAGCCAAGCATCTACAAATCTCGCACCTCATCCCTTTTTGGGTACACAATGTGCGTCCCCATGTACCCATGTTCCCTACTTAAACCGCTCAATGTCAACTAAAGACAACAGGCATTTACGGTCTTCACCAGTAACAATTCCTTCCATGTATACCTGACATAATGGATTGTTGTAATAACCAAGCAACACATTACAGGATTCTTTTTCGTTGCTTACAAAAACCTTCGAAAAGAAGTTGTTGAATTCCGGTAACGATTTTTCAGTAATGAATAACTTAAAATTACTGTTAATAAGGCTGAATCTTCTGTCACCAAGCATTTCGGCTCCTGTGAAATTCAAGTCATGAATTGTACCATCAACATCCAGAATAAAGTAGCCAATTGGTGCCAGGTCATACAACATTGTGAATTTCCTTAGAGCCTCTTCAGCTGTTTCATAAGCTATGGTAAGCTCCTCGTTTTGCATCTCCAGCTCAATCTGATGCACCTGAAGTTCATGCGTCAGCTTTTTTATGTCCGTTTCAGATTCAGGCACCCCCTTTGAAGCATTCTGCTCTTTAAGTTGCTCCTCAGCTTTGATTCTCAACATGTGGGGATCAGTAAAATTAAGATCATCGTTACTCATGACTTCGATATTTTTTTATTTATTATAATCACTCCGGCTATTGTATTGTTGTCGTTGAAAAGTTTCTTTGCTGTCCACTCAACAACCGACAAGGCTCCATCTGCAACCTTCATTTGCAATTTAAAAATTCCTCCCTGAGTATCCTTAAGCTGCTTGTTCATCTGCAATTCGACTCTCTTTTGCTCAGGCTCAGGAACAAAAAGTTTTATAAAATTCTGATTAAGTACACTCTGGCTCTTCATCCCGAAGAATTTTTCTGCTTCAGCATTATATTCGGTAATCTCCCATTGTGGCGATAATTTGATTATTATATCAGATGATGCCTCCAGGATTAAATTAAACATTTGCTCCCTCTCCTTCATTTTAATTTCAATCAGTTTAAGGTCGGAAATATTTACAAATGTTATGACAAGCCCGTCAATTCTGTCATCTAGTGTACGATATGGCATAATACGAATTGAAAACCAGCGTCCATCCTTTGTAGTTGTCTGCTTTTGAACAAATACCAGTGACTTCAATACCTCCTTGGCATCGGAAAGCAATTCAGGATAAATAAGGTCAGAAGTCTGATCGGTAATAGGCCGGCCAATGTCGCTTTTTATTAGCTTGAAAATGCTGGTTGCCTGATTGGTAAAACGACGAATATTCAAATCTTTATCCAGGAACAATGTTGCAATGTCGGTGCTATTGAGCAGATTCTTCATGTCATTGTTCACTCGTGTAAAGTCATCAATTTTTGTCTGCAATTCTGCATTTACTGTTTGAAGCTCTTCATTGAGGCTCTGCATCTCTTCCTTAGACGTAGTAAGCTCCTCATTACTTGACTGCAGCTCTTCATTAGTAGATTGTAACTCCTCGTTGGTCGATTTTTGCTCCTCCTGAGAGGTCTGCATCTCTTCCATCGTATTTTGAAGCTCTTCTCTTAGAAGCAGTAACTCCTTCTCCATCTCTGTCTGACGAACAGTTTGTAATGCCTTGCCGGCTGTTTTATCCAGCTCTATTAAGGATGAAATTTTTGTAACGTCAGTAAAAACTATCATTAACATACCGTTCAGCTGATCAGGCTTATCAATCCACTGAATGCTCAGATTGATTATTTGGGCCCCGCCATTTGTTCCAACCTTTATATTGTGTACTACAACAAGCTCCTTTTTTGATATAGCCTGACGAAAAGCAACAGGGAACTCGCTTCGCAGTCCATCTCTAAGCATGGCAAAAATATTCATATTCGCCTTTCCTACAGCTGGTTCAAGATATTTTCCCGTATGGCCGCTTATGTAGATAATATCACCTTTATCGTTCACCAAAACTCCAGGGGGAGAGAACTGCTGCAACAATATTTCATCTGCAAGCGTTTGTATGTTCTGTGGTTTAATCACTGGAATCTGATGTTCTATATCTACAATAACAGGTCTGGACCGGGAAAAGGATGATGGGAAATCGTATTGTTCCGGCGAGACAGTTGGAAAAGAACGATTATAAATTTTCAGTTTTGCATCTACCTGAGAAAATATATTACTCTGTAATCCCAGGGTTTCAGCACTACCAAGCACCATATATCCTTCTGGCACAATGCTGTAGTAAAAGAGTCCCAGTAATTTTTTTTGCAACTCCACATCCATATAAATAAGGAGGTTACGACAACTCAAAATATCTATTTTGGTAAAAGGGGGGTGAGAAATGATATTATGCTTGGCAAAGACCACCATCTCCCTTATCTCTGTTTTTATCCTGTATCCTTCGTCTGTTGCAGTAAAAAATCTGTTTAGCCTCTGTGGTGACACATCTGCTTCTATATTTTGTGGATATAGCCCCTTCCTTGCGGCCTCAATAGCTTCATTGTCAAGATCTGTTGCAAAAATCTGTAACGTAAAACCTCCCGTCGGATTTAATTTTTCCACCACTTCTTTGAAAATCATGGCCATAGAATAAGCTTCTTCGCCAGTGGAACATCCCACTATCCATGAACGCAAATTATAACCTGGTGATTTGTTGGCAATAATGGCAGGTATTATTGAGTCCCTTAATTTTTCCCATACAGCGCCATCGCGGAAAAAGCTTGTAACTCCTATCAGAAGCTCTTTTAGCAGAATCTCAAGTTCTTTTGGGTTTTCCAGCAAAAAATTGACATACATCGATATCTTTTCAATTTTATGCACCCCCATTCTTCTCTCGATACGCCTGTAGACTGTATTCTTTTTATAAAGTGAAAAATCGTTACCTGTAACTGTTCTTAGCAGAATAATGATTTTTTCAAGAGCACTGTTGTCCCTGATATCTGTTTCCACATTCTTTTTGGTCACAGGTGTATGTTTTATCAAATCAATCAGTTTTGCAGACAACTCTTTGGCCGGAGCAACAATGTCTATAACTACTGCTTCCATTGCATTACGGGGCATGCTGTCAAATTTTGCATCTGCAGGATCCTGAATCATAACGATGCCATTATTCACTTTTATGGCTTTCATCCCTATACTGCCATCGGAGCCCATTCCCGAAAGAACAACTCCAACAGCAAATTCCTTGATGTCATCTGCCAGTGAACGCATAAAGAAGTCTATAGGCAGTCTTAGCCCTCTGGACTCAGTCGGTTCAAATAGGTGCAAAACCCCGTTTAAGATTGACATGCTTGTATTTGGAGGAATTACATAGACCGTGTCCTGAATTACAGCCATCCGGTCCTTTACTTGCTCAACTTTCATTTTTGTAATTCTCTGCAACAACTCCGGTAACATACCCTTATGAGTTGGGTCCAGATGTTGAATTACAACATATGCCATTCCGCTATTTACAGGTACCGCGCTTAGAAATTGTTCCAATGCCTCAAGCCCTCCCGCCGATGCTCCTATCGCCACAATTGGGAACTGTTCAGACTGTAATTCCTGGCTTTTATTTATTAAAGTTAACGGAGAGATAAGTTTGGGAGGTTTCATCGGTGCCAATATTAAAGAGAGTCACATTCATATTAGTACAAATAACGCAAAAATTTATCAGATTCCATCAACTATAGCCTAAATCCTATAGTTGCCTGATACCATACGTTTTTGTATCGTGGAGTGGTTGAGGTGCCGTCACCTTTATTTGCCTGTATGTCCCAGCCTATTCTGGTGCCAATCACTATTCTTCTAAGGTTGAAATCAACGCCCCCAAGGAAGCATAGTATATTCTTCCTGATATTGTCGTTGTTAAACTCGTTTTCCTGATTTGTATTGACTATTGCACTGTTAAACACATACTTGTCGCTCACAAGAAACGAGTACTGCGGACCGGCCACTATAGTAATAAAAGAGATCGGTTTCAAGGCAAATAACAATGGTACATCAATAAAATTACTCGTATAAGTAAAGCTGTAGTTACTGCCTAATATTGAACCTGATCCTTTATACCCCTTCTGCGAGAACAAGATTTCGGGTTGTACCCCAAAATATTTGCCCAGAGGTATTGCTACAAATGCTCCGGCTGCCAGACCAAACTTTGCGTCAGCATTAAATTGTTCTCCTTCCGAGTCATAAACATTAGAAATGTTTACGCCGGCTTTTAATCCAAATGATAGTTTTTCCCTGAAACTTATACCGTTTCCCTGGGCAAAACTGCTACTCATAATTATAGTAGCAAATACAGTTAATAAAATTGTTTTTTTCATTGTCCAAAGTTGAGGCAACCTAACCCGTAAGTCGTTACATTTTTTTGAGAAAATGTTACATAATTCGCAGGTTTTTCTTATGTGTGAATGATGTAACATCTCAAGCTAGTTGTGTAACATAATCAATATTATTGTTTCGCAACTTTGTGACGTTAAAATTCACTATAAACAAAACAAAATGAAAAAATTAACAACTACTTTTTTATTACTTATGGTCATCTTCACAACTGGCGTGTTTGCACAGGGAAAATTTTATAATGAGAGGTATGGCAACACCTTGAATTTAGGTCTGGGTCTTGGAGGTTATGCCGGTTATTATGGATACGTGGGCACTGTGTTGCCTGTATTTCATGCGAATTACGAGTTTGACGTGGCACGTAACTTTACTCTGGCACCTTTTATCACATTTTACACATACCACAAGGACAACTATCGTGAAACGGTTGTTCCAATGGGAGTAAGAGGAACCTATTATTTTGATTACCTGCTTAATGCGAATCCAAGATGGGACTTCTATCTGGCAGGTTCACTAGGTTTCGCGCTTCGCGGCACAACATGGGACAATGGATACACAGGTAGCAGGGACGATTACAACAGGGGTGCTCCACTGTTTCTTGATTTTCATGCAGGTGCAGAATACCATTTAACCAATAAACTTGGTGTATTTCTTGACCTGTCAAGCGGCGTATCGACAATAGGGCTAGCCATACACTAGGTGACGTGGGTACATGGGGACGCACATTGTGTACCAATGGGTACATGGGGACACACATTGTGTACCAAAAAGGATAAGGAGCGGGATTTGAAGATACTTGCCATGAGGCTTTGGGCACCCACTTAAGGAACAGTGCGTTGAAAAAAACAACAAGCGGAAACTGCAGCTGTATATACCAGCATAATAAGTTTCCGCATTTGTTTTTTAGCACTATGACTGCGAAGTGGGTAAAGCCGGGGCACGTATCGGAAAAACCCGCCCCTTACCTAAAAACGGGTACACAATGTGCGTCCCCCTGTACCCTACAGCGGAATGATGAAGTAGAAGGTGGAGCCCTTGTCGGGCTCGCTCTCTACCCATAGTCTACCTCCCAGCATCTCTACATATGCTTTTGAAATTGCAAGACCCAGGCCGGACCCTTCGAAGTTTCTGGTAACTGACTCACTTTCTTGTCTGAATCTTTCAAAAATGAGCTCCTGTTTTTCTGGTTTTATCCCTATTCCTGTATCTTTAACAAAAAACTCTATCAGAGTACCCTTTTTTTCGTATCCTAGTTCAATCTTACCCACAGATGTAAATTTAAGTGCATTATTAATGAGGTTAATAAGAATTGCTTCTACCTTGACCCTATCTGTGTTTATTGTTGAGTCATTATCCGGCAATCCCTTATGAGCAAGCAACATTATACTTTTTTGTACAGCTTCTGGTTTGAAAAAACCATATAAATCATCTATCTGTTCGTTCAGGCTATAAGTAGAAATATTAACTTCTGTGAGGCCTGCTTCGATTTTTGAGATATCTATCAGGTCGTTAATTATGCTGAGCATCCGTTTCCCACCCATTTCTATAAAACCTATGAACTCCTGCAAATCCTCACTTGAAAGGTCTGGTTCTTTGAGCATTTCTGTAAAGCCGAGTATACTGTTAAGCGGAGTACGTATTTCGTGACTTATATTTGCAAGAAAAGAGGTTTTAAGACGGTTGCTCTCTTCTGCCTTATCTTTTGATTTAATCAGTTCCTGCTCTGTCTGGTACCTCTGTGTTATATCACGTCCTATCCCCAATACCCCAATTAGTTCTCCCTCAGAGCTATATACAGGCGTCTTGATTGTCTCCAGAAGTGCAAGATGTCCGTCATCTCCAAATGTAATCCACTCTTCATTTACTGAGGGCTTACCCGCTTCCATGGCTAAACGATCCATTTCGCAAAAGAAATCGGCAAATTCTTTACTGACAAAGTCATAATCGGTCTTACCTGAAATATCCGATTCAGGATGATTGAAAAATCGCTCGAACATTGTGTTACATGCGAGATAAACACCCTCCTTGTCCTTTAGCCAGATCATGTCGGGAATAGTCTGAAAAAGTGTCCTCATCTGCCTCTCGCTTGTTCGCAGCGCCTCTTCGCTCTTTCTTCTTGCTTTATTCTCATTGCTTAAATCTTCCAGAAGATTGAGTGTTGCTAAATGGGTCTCATTAAGCTCTCGTGTTCTTTCCTCAACTAATGCAGTGAGTAATTCATTTTCTGTGTGCTTGCGACTGTTGGCAGCCCTGATCTTGGCCATTGCCTTTATTTGCGCCGTAAGCTCATATATCTCTAATGGCTTAGTAATAAATGCCTCGGCTCCGCACTCCAGGGCCTTTATCCTGCTATCTTTGTCACTTCTTAGGGCAGTTACAAAAACAACAGGTATATCTGCCAACTTGCTATTGGCCTTAAGTCTACTGCAAACTTCATAGCCGTCCATCCCGGGCATTACTATATCTAGAAGGATAACATCGGGATCTTCCGTTTCTGCAAGAGAAAGTCCCTTTTCACCACAATTTGCAGTAAGTACAATTGCATCGGGGAAAGATTCGCATATCAGTGCCCTTAATGTCAAAAGATTGTCATTATTGTCGTCAACTGCAAGTATTTTCACATTTATAATCTCCATAAAACAATTTTATCATGTCATCGCACTATTTTATACTTCTCAGTCTGACCCGATTTCAATAGAAGTTCATTTACCTCTTTTTTTAGTTCTATCATTGCAAGTTCTCTCCCAACCGTCAGATCATGGAAACGTTGCAACTCTTCCATCTTTGCTTTCAGAGACTCTTCTGCAATACGTCGGATCTCTTTTTCCTTAGCTTCATCAAGGGCACGCTTTATTGCAACAGGTAGTCTGACTAGTCTGTCCTTTAAAACATAATCCACTGCACCAAGCTTAATAAGTTCGATTGCAGTCTCCTCGCCTATAGAACCAGATACACAGATGAAAGGTACATCGGAACATATCTGGTTACATATCTCCAATGCTCCAAAAGCGTCGAATCCCGGCAAGTTGAAGTCCGCCAGGATTAAATCAAACTTATTGTTTGTAAGTGATGATAAAAAATCACGCCTGTTCTCGACTCTTGTTAGAAATATACTTGTCCCTGAACTTTTAAGGTTTTCTCTAATCAGTTCGAAGTCCTGAATACTGTCTTCCAAAGAAAGGATACTTAATGTAGTTTCTAAAACTGCTTTTTCATTCATAAATACTACTCCTTATATTTAGGTAAAGTAAAATAAAAAGTCGCTCCCTTCTCCGGACTGGCTTCTGCCCATGTTCTGCCTCCGTGTTTGATAATGATCCTTCTGACATTGGCCAGCCCTATGCCGGTTCCCTCAAACTCCTGCGCTGTATG
Source organism: Bacteroidales bacterium (assembly GCA_041659025.1). Taxonomy (GTDB): domain Bacteria; phylum Bacteroidota; class Bacteroidia; order Bacteroidales; family UBA932; genus Bact-08. The sequence continues at coordinate 11,488 of JBAZZA010000001.1, forward strand.
TAAGCGCTGAAATACACCAAATAGTTTTGATGCATACTTAATGTCAAAACCAACACCATTATCCCGGATAGAAAAGACAAACTCGTCCTTGTCATCCTTGCAATCAATATCTATAATGGCTTCTTCTCTAGTTTTCGTATACTTTACAGCATTGTCAATCAGGTTGATCCAGACCTGGCGCAATAAATTATAATCCCCAAAAACTGTGGGTAAATCGGTTATGTGCCATATTAAATTTCTTCCTATATAAGAGGATTGTATCTGCAATTGGACCTCTCCGACAAGTTGACTCATTTTAAAGGATGTCATTTTCATTTCTGCCCTGCCGGTTCTTGAAAAACTTAACAGATCATCTATCAAAACTCCCATTTTCTTAGCAGAATCATTAATTACATTTAGAAAATGCTTAGGTTCTTCTGGCAATAAATCTTTTGTATCCTCCCTCAATATCTCAACAAATCCGCTGATATGCCTTAATGGCGCACGAAGGTCGTGAGAAACCGAATAACTGAAAGACTCCAGCTCCTTATTAATTGCCTCAAGTTGAGCAGTTCGTAGGACAACCCTATGTTCAAGCTCTTCGTTAAGCCTTCTGATCTCCTCTTCAGCTTTTTTGTGCTCTATGATTTCTTCCCTTAATGCTTTGTTTGCAATCATTAGTTCTTCTGTACGTTCTTTCACCCGTATCTCAACTTCGTCGTAGGCTTTCTGCAGTTCTATGTTAACCTTCTTTAGCTGGGCCGGACTTGGAATGGACAAAAGCTTTGGTAAAACTGGCCACACTGCAACTGCCGTAGCAATAGAAATTATTGCACAAATGGAATCCACAGTAGCCTGGCCCCAGTTTACGGGCCACCAAAGGCCAATCACATGCATAATATGAGTAGTACCGCATGCAAGGATAAAAAGTCCGAACAGGAATATTATCCATGTAAACGGCATATCCTTTCTTTTCCTGACAAAGACAATCAGAAAAAATGGGATTGAGGCATATGCTACGGCTATCAACGCGTTGGAAATTGCCATAACCATCATAAGGAAAGGTGTCATTTCCCCTGCATTTGCGCCCTTTATCTCCATATCGGCCACTGGCATCAGAACCATTGGTCCAATAATCAGAACAACAAGAGCAACGGCAGGAGCAACAATGCGGGGCAATAGTTCCATCCCCTGCCTCAACAGCGATTTTTTTGGAGCAAATGTCTGTACCTTGAATTTTCTCAACCGGAGGCTGTTGGTAATAACAAATATTGAACTGAACGCCATTGCGCCTGCCGCAAACATGGGACTCAACAAACCATAGGCTGCAACAGGGATCAATGCTACATTATAAAACATTGCCCAGATGAGATTCTGGACAATTGTCTGGGATGTGGCCCTGGATAATGATATCGCTTTACCAACTCCCGACAACTCTCCGCTTATTAGTGTTATCCCGGCAGTAGCCATAGCAATGTCTGTTCCTGTTCCAATTGCAATTCCCACATCTGCCTGCGCCAGAGCTGGTGCATCATTGATGCCATCGCCAACCATTGCTACGGTTGGGTGAGCATAATTACCCAAAGAACCTGATGTTTGCAGTTTCCTTATAACCTCAGCTTTATCTGCAGGCAACACCTCAGCCAACACCCTTTCTATCCCCGCCTGTCTGGCAATTGCATCTGCTGTATTCTGATTATCACCTGTAATCATAATAATATCCATCCCTAGCTTCCTAAGTTCTGCAATGGCCTCTTTTGCCCCGGGTTTTATAGTATCTGCAACTGCTATCAAGCCAACAGGCACCGGAGGTGTACTTTCATCAATCGGGCCAACTGCCACTATCATTGTAGTCTTACCCTCCTTTTGCAACCTTAATACTTCTGCCTGCAGAGGTTCAATATTAATCCCTTCATTCTGCATCATTCTCGGGTTGCCTATGATTAGAGACTGATAATCTACTATTGCCCTTATACCAAAGCCGCTGTGTGAGAGAAACTGTTTAGGGTCAGAAAGTTCAATTCCTTTTTCCTTGGCATCTTTTACTATTGCACGCCCGAGAGGATGCTCCGAACCGAGTTCTGCACTCGCCGCAAGGCGAAGGATTTCTTCCGGATTTTGATTTACAAGTGCCACAATATCAGTGACACTTGGCTCTCCTGTGGTTATTGTCCCTGTTTTATCCAGCACTATAATGTTTACTCCGCCTGTGCGTTCAAGAACTTCGCTGTTTTTGAACAATATGCCATTTTCTGCTCCCTTGGAAGTTCCAACCATAATGGCAGTGGGGGTTGCAAGTCCTATGGCACAAGGGCATGCTATAACAAGTACTGCTATTGCATTAATCATGGCTCCTGTCCAGTCCATCTGGGCAACCCATATCCAGCCAATAAAAGTAAATATGGCAATTCCAATTATGACCGGCACAAAATACTTTCCTATCTCATCTGTAAGTTTCTGTATAGGAGCCTTACTGCCCTGAGCTTGCTGTACCAGTCTTACTATCTGAGAAAGAGTAGTGTGTTTACCTACCTTAGTGGCTTCAAACCTAATCAAACCCTCTCTGTTGATTGTTGCACCAATAACTTCGTCACCTGGTCCCTTTACAACCGGCATAGACTCTCCTGTTATCATAGACTCCTCAAATGCCGATTTTCCTTCACTTATAATTCCGTCAACAGGTACCTTCTCTCCGGGGCGGACAATCAAAGTGTCTCCGACAACAACCTGATCAATTTTTATTTCTGTTTCTATTCCATCTCTGATTACAGTCGCTGTCTTTGCCCTTAGCCCCATAAGAGCCTTAAGAGCCTCAGATGTTCTTCCCTTAGCCCTTGTTTCCAGATATTTACCAAGTTTAATAAGAGTTATTATTGCAGCTCCCGTTTCAAAATATACATTGGGGCTGTCAATTATTCCGATAGTTACGCAAAGGCTTGAAAAATATGCAACTGAAGAACCCAGCATTATGAGAACGTCCATGTTTGCACTGCCAAAACGAAGACTTTTGAATGCTCCAATGTAAAATTGCCAGCCCACAACAAACTGCACAACAGTAGCTGCAAAGAGCATTACAAACCGGTCATTGTCAAACCCAACAATGTGAAAGTCACGCATCATGCTGTAAATGATGAGCGGTAAAGTGAAAATGATACCTATAATGAGCAGGTTCTTCTGTTTTATAAGTTCGGACTCACGCAATCTGGCCTCAACATCTTCCATCTCTTCTGTTTCACCTGCCAGAACCAGGTCAAACCCTGCCTTCCTTATTATTCCGGCGATTTCTGCAATACTTATGACTCCGGGGATATATTCGATTGTGGCACGTTCGGTCCCATAACCTACAATAGCACCGAGTACTCCATTCTGTTTTTTGAGTAATTTTTCAAGAGTCAAGGCATCTGTATTGTCCTGCAAACCTGCAATTGGCAGTTCTGCCTTTCCGGTGGCCACTCCGTAACCTACCTGTTTAACACAGGAAATTATATCTTTCTCACTAATCTGTGAAGGGTCAAATGTTGCATTAAGTTTCTCTCCTGCAAAATCTACATTGGCATCAATTATTCCGGGCAGTTTTCGCACATTTTTCTCAACTGCGAGGGCACAATTGCTGCACGATAGCCCCGTAACGGGCATAATAGTGTTTTTGGTGTTGTTCATCTGATTTTTTTCTCATTATCCGTATTCATATGACAACAATTTTCCGGCTGGATGGTTCTTATGAATTGGTTATTGTAAAATAGAATACCGATCCCTTCCCCTCTTCGCTCTCCACCCAGATTTTTCCTCCTAGTTTATCTATGAACTCCTTGCATATAATCAGTCCCAGTCCTGTACTTGGTTCTCCGTCTGTCCCTGTCCTGTTTGTCTGGCTTCCCAGCTTGAAAAGATTGTCCACCATTAAACTGCTCATCCCTATACCGGTATCCCTTATTGAGATTTCAACGAAATTTCTTGAGGTTGATCTGGCTTCGATGTTTACATTGCCATTTTTAGATGTAAACTTGACCGCATTGGAAATTATGTTTCTTATGATTGTATGCAGCATATTACTATCGGCGTAAACCATAGTGTTGTAAGGAATGTCGTAAGTTATTTCAATTCCCTTCTTGTTGGCAGAATCTATTACAAGCGCTATACTCTCCTCCACAATAGGAATAAGTTCAATCTGAGCAGGATAAAAAGGAATCGAACCCTGTTGAATGCGAGACCATTGAAGCAGGTTTTCCAACAAACGGAACAGATTTGTTGCCGATTTCCTCATACTTCCAGCAATCTCTTGTAACTGGTCCATAGAAAGGGTTTCCAACTCCTCAGCCATTACCTGGGTCAGTCCAAGAAAACTGCTGAACGGGCTACGAAGGTCGTGTGCTATAATTGAAAAAAGCTTGTCTTTTTCTGAATTGATCACTTGAAGTTCTTTGTTTTTTTCTGTGAGCTGGCGGGTTTGTTCATTTACTTTCAACTGTAATTTCTGCTTGTCAAGCATTAGTCTTCTCTCCCTGTAAATGATTAACCCATAAATTAACCCTACCAAAATTAAAACAGATAAAATATAAAACCACCACGTGTTCCACCATGGAGGCCTTATGGAAAAATGATAGCTTACCTCATTGCTCCAATAGCCTTCGCTGTTTACTGCCTTCACTTTAAAAACATATTTGCCGGAATTAAGGTTTCCGTAGGAGACCTCTGTCCTGTCAGTGGGAACGTTCCAGTTATCGTCCAGCCCTTCAAGCATATATTGGTATCTCATTTTTTTTGTCTGTGTATGCGAAATGCCTATAAAACTAAATGTGATATAATTGTGCTTATGAAACAGATTAAGCTTTTCGGGCAAACCATACCATCTTGAAATACTGTCGAATTTAAATTTATTAATACTCAGACCATTATGCAATATTATGGTTGTGTCTCTTTCCAATGCAAGCTCCGTCCAGGGGATATTTTCATTGAACAACTGGATATTAGTTAATTGCAAACTTATGTGCATAGAATCTGTCTTCTCGGCCTCAGTGTGAAAAACAGTAAGCCTGTCGTTTGTTCCGACCCATATGTTGCCAAAGTTGTCTTCTGCAATAGCTCCTATATTGGATCCAATGCCAATGAAACCATCTTCATAATTATAACTCTTGAAGCGTGGTATGGTTTTGTTATCCTTGAGTTTCTGTACAGAAACTGATTTAAGCAAATTCAAACCAAAACGTGTTCCTGCAAAAATATTCCCTTTTGAATCCTGAATTATACTCAGAACATGGTTATTGTTAAGTCCGACATCGTCGGCATACCTTGTAAACACGTTGCCGTCATACCTTATCAGACCCTCTCCACCCGTACCAAACCAGAGAATACCATCTTTGCCCTGCATGATGCTATAGATAGTATTACTGAAAAAACCCTTCTCTTTTGTATAATGGGTAAAATTTTTGCCGTCAAAACAAGTGAGTCCGCCAACATCGGTTCCGAACCAGATATTTCCCTGACTGTCCTCCTGAATACAAAGAACATTATTGGCACTTAGTCCCTGGTCTTTTGTGTAATTGGTAAATTCCTTGCCGTCAAATTTTGATACTCCGGAACCATAAGATGCAAACCAATAGTTATTATTACTATCCTGATAGATTTTCCGTATGGTATTGTTGCAGAGACCTTGGTCTGTAGAGTAGGTTGCTGTAGTTTTTCCATCAAATTTTGACACCCCCCAGCCATCGGTGCCAAACCAGATATTTCCGGTGTTGTCCTGGAGCATGCTGTAGATGCGACTGTTACGCAAACCCTCTTTTTGTCCGAATGTAGAAAAATAGTTATGTTTAAGACTATCCTCCTTGCCAAATATGTACTTTGTTACATAACCCCCAAATGTTCCGAGCCATAGATTGCCAGTAGTATCCTTGAGTATACTCATCACCCTACTGTTTGTCAAGCCCTCATTAGCTGTAAGATGAGTAAACAAATTGCCGTCAAATCTGGTAAGGCCCGCTCCTCGTGTACCAAACCAGAGGTTGCCCTTTAAATCTTGCAGGGAACATCTTATATAATCAGAACTTAATCCTTGGGTTGCTCCATAATATGTAAAATATTTACCGTCGAACTTTGTAAGACCATTCTCTGTTGTGCCAAACCACATATTTCCCTCTTTATCCTGATTGATCGCTCTTATTGCATTTCCCCCCAGTCCTTCGTTTTCCGAATAAATTGCAAATTTTTCTCCGTCAAATCTGGCAACCCCTCTGCTGGCAGAACCTAACCAGATGTTTCCATTGGCGTCTTTGAAAAGATTGCCTATAAAGTTTTGGATCAATCCCTCTTTTTCTGAGTAGTTTGAAAAAGAGTCACCATTAAATACCGATACCCCTCCTCCATTGGTGGCTATCCAGATATTACCTGAGTTGTCCTCAAGTATTGCCCTGACATCATTATGACAGAGACCCTCCTTGACTGAAAAATTAGTAAACGAATTCCCGTCATATTTTGTGGCCCCTCCTCCTGTTCCAAGCCATATGGTCCCTTTGCTGTCTTCAAATATACAATTGACGACATTGCTGGAGAGCCCTTCTGATATTGAGAAATTGGTAAGATATATGCCATCGAATCTGGTTACTCCTCCATTGAAGGTACCAAACCAGATATTCTCTTTTTTATCTTGAAAAACCGATAGTATTAGGTTGTTGTTAAGCCCCTGGCCGGTTGTGTAGTGAGAAAAATACTTTCCGTCATATCTTGTCAAACCATCATCGGTGCCCAGCCATAGGTTTCCCATTTTATCCTGAGTTAGAGCTCTCACCTGGTCATGCCTCAACCCCTGCAACTTACTGAAACTGCTAAAATTCTGAGGATTGACATCTTTTATGTAAGCATCCTTGACCAAAACAACCTCGGGAGCCCTGCAAAAAAAAGGATTTTCTATTGCCTTAACTGGAACCGGAACCAGAAAGCCATCCTTACCCATTATACAAATGACAGGAGATAATGGCATTTCATCTTTTGGTTCTTTTGCCAGAAGACTGTTTGAATTTTCAGATACTTCACTTAATTTGCCAACCTTTACAATTTCGGGTTCCCCTGCTGTAATTACTGTAGGTTCCGTCAAACTGTCTGAGGGTACAGTGTATCCCAAAACTGTTACTGTTTTGGGTGACTTGTACATAGGGGGTGAATTGTTCTCCTGAGAGGAACAGGCAGATAGTAAAGCTAAAAGTGTAATTAAAACGGATTTAGAGGTCAGAATTTTAAGGGTACTCATATTTTCAGCTTAAGTTTATAGGTCTTTGCAAATAACTCTACTAATTTATCATTTTTTATCGGGTATTGAAAAATTTTCTAATTTTATCGTCATTATGAAAATATCATTAACACTCCTTTCAGCAATACTGCTATTCGGTTTTATGAATGCCGCTATAAGTTGTTCTAAAGACTCACCTGCAGATATTCCGGCTATTGCAACTACTAATGCAAGCAACACTACAACCACAACTGTAACCGCAGGAGGAACAATCATAAGCGACGGTGGTGCATCAATAATTGCACGAGGAGTATGCTGGAGCATGAATCCAAACCCCACAATAACCGATAACAAAACCAATGATGGATCGGGTCCGGGCTCATTTATCAGCTCCATTGCAGGATTAACATCAGGAGCAACTTATTATATAAGGGCTTACGCAACAAACAGTGTCGGAACAGCTTATGGGAATCAGATTACTGTGGTGACTTTAGTGCCACCAGTCAAGTTTGAGAAAAATGTTCTTATGGAGCAGTACACAGGTACCTGGTGCGGATACTGCCCGAGAGCTATCGCCCAGATAGATAACCTTATGCTGACAGATAAAAAGATTGTTCATATATCGCTTCACCTCAGCGATGAAATGACTTTTAATCTGAACAACTCTCTTTTCCAGTCTTTTGGTTTCACAGGCGTTCCAACAGTTCATGCCGACAGGTCTGTTACATGGAGCGGAAACATCAATACTATAACTCCTCTTCATTCAAGTGCAAATGCCGGTCTTGCAATAAATGTAACCAACTCGGGCAATACCATTAATGCAACTGTACGAGTGAAATTCGGCAATTCATTCACAGAAAGTCTCAAATTATCTGTCTATTTGCTGGAAGATGGAATTATTGCCAATCAGTCGAATTATTACAATACAGACCCCGCTTCTCCTTATTATCAGAAGGGCTCCCCTATTCCAAATCTTGTTCATAAGAATGTACTTATAAAAATTGGAACAGATATGTTTGGAGATGCAATTCCAACTGCTAGTGTGATACAAGGAGGAGTATATTCTAAGACAGTCAGTTTTACCGGAATAAATACCGCAAAGCTTGCTAATTACAGGGTAGCTGCATTTGTCACCTATTCCAACGGGAACATTGCGAAGAAGGTACTCAACTGCATTTCAGGTTCAGTAGGAGATAACACAGATTTTATACAAGTGGCCAACTAACATCCGTCAGAAGTTTACATTCAGCTTCAAATTAAAGCCTTTGTAGGAAGGAACCCTCTGGCAAATACCTCCGGCACATAGGAGTCCCTCTCTCTGTCTGCCATATCCAAAAGATATTCTTGCATAGTCAGAACTGTATCCTATACCAAGATTTAAATAGTGAACACTCCGGTTCCATTGATAATCCGTCATGTCCGAAACAAAAAAACTCCAGTGCGGAGCATAACCCACTTCTGCAAGAGCTGCCGCCCAGTTGCCATGATCCTCTTTTGTCCACATGTGCTGCAACTCTCCTCTTAACGAAAGTGTTGAAGATATTCTGTATCTCAAATCAGCAATTACAATATCAGATTTGACAAAATCGTAAATAGGTGCCTCAAGTAACTTCTTGTCATACATTAAATTTACGTATGTAATGATTGTCTTGAACTTCGGGCCCCATTTTTTTGATATCTCTATATTCAAATCTTGAAAATAGAGATCTCTTCCGCTCGAAGTCAGAATATTCTCACCGGCATGGGAGTAATTTAACCTGATACCTGTTCCGGAAAAAGTGTAATTGATCTCTCCCTGTAAAGACATCTCTCCAGCCGATTGAGTGGAATACGGATAAATATTTGTCAGCATATAGGAGTGTTGCCTGGTATTTGCCGGAAGATAGTTAACCATAGAATAGATACCCTCCGACTCCCTTTCGCTTCTGAAATCCATATTGTCGAGAAACCGCAGGGACATAAACATTCCAAGACCTTCTTTGAACCATGAGCCATTCAATAGGAACGACGAGCCACTTTTATTACTGTATTGATTTGTCAGAGTGGGATCATCCGATTTGTAGACATATTCGGAATTTATTTCCAGATTTTCATTGTTTAACGACAACCTAATGCTTGATGCATTTACAGTTGAAGGAAAATCAGAAAGAGTCCCTGTATATTTTTCGTGACGGCTCACTATCCCTGCCCCCAACTTTAGGTTGAGAGAAGTATTAAGAAGGGAGTCAATGAGAAAATCGGCATCTATGCCTCTGATATAATTGTTGCCAACATCCATGAATTTTCTCTGACGTCCGTAGATACCGGTTATTCTGAGAAATTTAGCCGGTCTTAAGATTACTCTGACTCCGTCCAATGAATTGTTTATCCCTAATTCTCTGCTTTCAAATGCTCTAAATATGAGTCCGTTTCCAAACTGCTCGTAGAAGTTACCTGCTGTGATATCAATGATCCCTTTTGTAATTCTTATAAACCTGTTTGTTATTTTATTCCCCTCAAGCTGATAAGGGAATCCGGAGAGAGGCGGCATATACGCCTCATATTGAAGGCCTGCTGTTATTGGCCCCCAGTTATAATTGAGCTGCATGTAGTTATTTGATGCCCAGGGATTATCGGGAGCAATTGTAGACAGTATCCTGTCATTTACATAGTAATGGCTGGTACTCTGGAAGCTACCCGAGAAGTGGCCCTTGTTCTGCGATTGCAAATATGAAAACGGACAGAATACAAGTAGAAGTAATATTGTAAGTCTATTCATTTGATACCTTTTTTATCTCCTTTAATAATGTTATTTCGTCCCCCGGAATATACCCCGAATGACGGTATACGGCAACACCTTTTTTATTGATTATAAAGCAAAAAGGAACTTCTGAAACATTCATTGCCTTCATTATTTCCTGATTTTCGTCAATCAGTACCTTGAATGGCCATCTTTTTGCCGATGCAACGCTCTTTACCTTCCCAGAAGATCTTGAGTCGTCTATGCTTATCGCCAGAAATTCAAATTCACACTCCTTTTTCCATAACTCATAAGAATCGGCAATTGCCTCAAGTTCCTCAAGGCACGGGTTGCACCATGTTGCCCAGAAAGATATTACTAAAGGCTTCCCGGATTTTGTAAAATCGGACAATTTTATCTCTTTTCCGTCGGTTGTCTTTATCCGTATATCCGGGAGATATGTCTGTGCGTTGCAGACAGAAAACAATGTCCATAAAAAAACAATCAGAACTGTTCTTTTCATTATTCTTTAATTATTTATTTTCCCATTTTTATAAAACTGCTCTGCAATATCAGACATCTCCTGTTTTCTCCTCTCATCAGCGAAACTCGATTTGAAAGAGTTTAGTACTAGTTTCAAAATATCCTCTTCTGACAAATCCAACGCCTCTGCAACAGCCATATAATTCTCATTAACATAGCCTCCAAAATAGGCAGGGTCGTCGGAGTTGATAGTAACAAGGAGCCCTTTCTCAATCATCCTTTTTAACGGATGGTCCTTCATGTCACTCACCACTTTTAGTTTCAAATTAGAAAGGGGACATACTGTCAAAGGTATCCTGCGGATGGCCAGTTCCTTTGTAAGTTTATCATCGTCAAGCGAATGATTACCATGATCCACCCGGGACACCTTCAGCAGGTTTAGAGCTTCCCAGACATATTCCGAAGGTCCCTCCTCTCCTGCATGAGCAACTGTCAGAAACCCCTCCTGCCTGGCCTTGTCGAAAACCCTTTGAAAGCGGGAAGGGGGATTGCCTACCTCTGCAGAGTCCAGTCCTATGGCTGTTATCAGGTGCTTGTACTCCAGCGCCTTATCAAGAGTTTTCATAGCGGCGTCTGCATCCATATGGCGTAATAGGCACATTATGAGCCTTGAGCTTATGTCCATAATGTGCTGTGCATCGTTAAGTGCCCTGCTTATTCCATTAATCACTGCACCGAGATCAACTCCTCTGTCGGTATGAGTCTGTGGATCGAAGAAAATCTCTGTATGTATGATATTCTGCGAATGGGCCTTTTCCAGATAGGCCCAAGTCAGATCGTAGAAATCTTGCTCATGTATCAGAACACCTGCTCCCTGATAGTAGATATCCAGAAATTCCTGGAGATTATTAAAATTATATGCTCTTCTGAGTTCTTCTACAGATGCATATTTAAGCTCTATGTCATTACGCCTTGCTATTCTAAACATTAGCTCGGGCTCAAATGTCCCCTCAATGTGCAGATGCAATTCTGCTTTGGGAATTCTCTTAATGAACTCTTCTACAGACTTATTACCCCTCTTTTTCATTAAGTCTGATTTTATCTTTTTCGACTCTTCTGAATAATCTTCCTCCTGTTATCACACCAAGAAATCCAGGCATATATCTTCTCATAAAGAGGAACAGAGAGAGCATTACACCCAGAGTGATAATTGCAGGAAAGAAATATGTGATGAAACACAACAATTCTGTATCCGGATTTAGAAAATATATCATAACCTTTCTTGTAAATGTAAGAAAAGGTTCGTGAGCAGCAAAAATGAAGAAGCTGGACGATGCCAGAATAAGAGAATTGCGTAATTTGCCACTATTGATGCCTGCAGAAACTATATTAAACATTAAAATAATGCCGACAATAATTCCCATGTTGTGGATATAAATATTGAAGCTCATATCCCTTGTGATAAGGTCTGCAAATACAAACAAAGGGTAGAGAACTATTGAACTGTAAAAGAACTTATTGGTAAAAGATATAATACTAATTTTATTGATACTGAAGTATGCTCCCAGCATGAAGAAGAAAAAAGAGACCGTGCTTATTCCCACAATACCGGCGATGTTAAATCCAAAAATATCGGAAACCCAGATAAAAGCGGCAATCAATATGCCCGGTAAGCGCAGATATTTAACGATCTGCCATATAATCGGTGAAAATACAACCACAACCATTAGATCCCGTATATACCAAAACGGGAACAAACGTGGGAAACCACCCCCATTTAAATTCCAGAACATTCCTGATATGTTCTTGAAACTAAAGAAATCTGGATTGTCCCATGCAATAAGATCGGGGATTAATTGCAGGTAGTGAACAGCTACCAATATAAGAGTGACAAAGGCATTCCAAAAGAGATATGGAATAAGCAGGGTACTAAACCTGTTCTTGATCTTTGTCTTGTATCTCTCTAAATTCCATTCACTAACATTGTAAAAAAAGAGGAAACCTGAGATAAAGAAAAAAGCTCTCGTTGGAATTTTGGCAATTATAGAAGTTATCAAATATGATACATTCTCAAAAAATTGAAATCCGGATGGAACTTGATAAGAGTAGTCATGAAATGTAGCATGAACGCCTGAGTGTGCAAAGAAAACACAGAGTATCAAAGGGAATCTGACAAAGTCAATTGTCATGGACTGTAGTTCTCTTTGTGAATATCCTCTCATAATTCAAGGTAATATTAATGATTTTTTTGTTATCTTTGATTGTTGTCTATGTGAGTTATTAATTCTTAAAAATAAATATCATGAAATTCAGATTATTATATTTTGCAACTCTCATTATTTCTATTGCAGGTTGCGACAAAATAAAAGAAGCAGCAACAATCTCAATCAATACTCAGTTAAAGGCAGACATACCCGTACTTGTTACTGCAGCCATGGTAAAATCGGCTGATGTAATTACACCCGGAGCCCCGATAATATTCAATAAGACGCAGGAACTTAAAATTGAAGAGAATGTAGATCTGGCACCATATCTGGCCAAAATAAAGGAGATTGATCTGACTTCTCTGGTTGTAACTGTTTCCGGCCTTACTACCGGACAGACAATCAACTCCGTTTCCGTTGACATTACCGGTATTGGGACCCTGTTCACACAGACGAACATAACAATGACCAACAACACATTTACACCTGTCATTCAATCAGGAATGCTAGACATGATTTCAACAAAGCTCCTCGCCGAAAAGAAAATCACAATAACTGTTTCCGGAAGTGCCAGCGGACCACTGTCGGTTGTTGTAGGTCTGAATTTGAGTGCCAAGGTTGTGGCATACCTGTTAAAGTAGATTCCGTACAATTACATTTACAGCATCTTAACCATTATTGTCCTCCAAGTATTGACGAGTTCGTCTCCGTCATAAAGGGTACCATATACAAGGCACTCGTCCTCGTCTTTTACTATTATTTCAAACCCTTTCATGCTTGTATCATTTACCTTGAATTTTGAGAATAGCACGTTCCTGTCTATGTTAAAATCACCTGTTTGTTTGCCAAGAGTCGTGTTGTCACATTCAAAGCGATATCTAGATTCGGTCTCCTTGTCTATTTTATAACAGTTGCATACTCTTTTGCCATCTATGCATGTCCAGCTTTCATTAGATATCACTCCCCCGGAAACCATGATTTTTGCCTCCCCTATGGCTCTCAATATGTTTCCGTCCTTGTCTACAAACTCCGAGTTGGTCATCCATTCGGCTGTATCTGACAGTAAATGCTTTTCTGCTCTCATCTTTTAATCAGGTTTTTATTAAAGATATGAAGGTAAAATAAAATATCACTGTTATTGCTATAAGTAAAATAACCATATAAAGGAACTGTGCAGAAAACACTCTCCATATTGTAGACCTCCAACCTGACTTGTAAAGCCTTCTGCTTCCAACCACTACATATACCGGGAAGATTGAGATGAGCCAGCTTTCGGGACTAACCTGTTTTACAGGGAATATCAAATTGACAGAAATGATTATTAAGAAAATCAAAAAAAGAAAAGTATGTTGATTGATAGCAAATATGAAGTGGGCAAGAAAATATTTCTGTTTTTTTCTGAATAGTACCCATAGAAAGAATGCATAAAATGGCATTAATAAAAAGAGGCTCCATGAGAGTATTGAAAAAAAGCGTGAGATATAATAATCTTTGTTTTGGTTGATTGTTTTAAGCAAATCACTGTTTTTATCAGTCAGACTTTTCTTACTTGATATTTTAATCAAACTGCTGTTCACAGTTGCGGTATCTTTATCCGAAATTGTCATCAGGCTTCCCTCTTTCCCAAGCTGACGGGTTGTTGTGATATTCAAAAGAAGGAAAAATATTATACTGACGAATATATAAAGACGGAAAGGAGGCATATAACGGGCTCTTTTTCCCGCTGCGTAGTCCGCAGCCATCTCACCTGGCTTAAATAATAAAGACTTTATGGTTTTAAGTACTCTGGTATCAAAGGCCCACATATTAGCCATAATATCAAAAATCAATACTCTGAAAGGTCTGTCTAAATCGCTGACAGACTGACCACATTGAGGACAATAGTGTCCTATGAATTCTGTGTCGCAATTTTTGCAGACATTCATCTTTTCGCTGTCTTCGTTCATCTATTGAATCATTTATTGAAATTAAAATTAAGAAAAAATCCGGTTATATTAAATTGTATATTTGTAATAAATTAGTGAGCATTGATTATTAAACCATTTTTCAACTATCGCACCTTTATCTGGGTGTTACTTGTACTAGCCATTCTTATGGGAGGAGTGTTTTTGGTAATAGCATATACATATAATCTTCAAAAGGATACAGAAAAATACATAGAATCCACACGTAACAATGTTAATGTTGCAAGGGAGATGGAGAACGAACTCACTGCAATTAAAGGATTGTCATACGTCTATCTCGTAAACAAGTCTAACTCATGGCTGGATTCGCTAAGAGACAGGCAGTCTACATTTATAATCTTTCTGGAACAAGCCCGTATAAGTGCCAACACATATGACGAAGAACTTCTCATTCAACAGATTTCTGCCTTGTTTTCAAATTACGAGCAAAATATCCTGCTTGCGGTTTCTAATCTGAAAAATGGAGAAGTCAGCAAGGCAAATGTGTTACTTGTTCACTCTGCACAGGAACTTCTTGGCACCATTCAGCAAAAAAGCAATGAATTTATAACTCTTAACAAGAACGCTGAGTATCTTCATGAATCGGAAATGGCTCGTACCAACGTTCTTATTTTAAAGATTCTTGTCTCACTGGGAATTGGAGGAATTGCGTCGGGACTTTTGTTCGGATGGCTGCTTTCCAGAATGTTGTTCGGTCCAATCAATCAGCTGGTCCTTAAGGTAAGAGGGTCTTCCGGAGAGGCTTTTTTAGAGCATTTTAAGTTTTCTCATGGGAACGAGTTAGACGAGCTGGGAGAGAGCATCAAGGATCTTATAAACAGAATAAACCAGGCCAATGCAGACTTGTCGCGCAACAAAGAGCTGCTGCAATACTCAAATAAATTTGCCAATCTGGGTAAAATCGCCCCTACAATTGCTCACGAAATAAGGAATCCACTTGCCGCAATAAAAATGCTTGTTTACTCAATAAAGGAAGATGCAAAAACTTCCGGATCTTTTAAGGAGGAGCTTGATATCATTTCAGGTGAAATTGATCGAATAGATAACTTCACAAAGGATTTCCTCAAATTTGCAAAACCGGCCGATCCTATCTTTTACGATATAATTCCTTCTGACACCCTTGGTGAAGTGATTCAACTGCTAAAGCCCCGTCTAAAAAATAACAGTATTCATCTTATCAATAACTCTGCAAAATGTAAGTTTCACGTGTTGGCAGATGCTAGTCACCTAAAACAAATATATCTGAATCTGATACTTAATGCCGTTGAGGTTATGCCTGCTGGTGGGGAACTGACAATTGATGCCAGCGAGGTAATTGAAGCAGATCTGAATAAACAGGGAGAACTGAGGAAATTTATAAGAATGGACTTTAGCGACTCCGGCCCGGGAATACCTGAAGCAATAATGAAAACTCTTTTTGAGCCATTCATAAAGGGTAGCGACATGGGTGTCGGAATAGGGCTCTCAATATCTCAAAGCATCGCTGAATCCCATGGTGGCAAGATCACTGCTGAAAACAAACCGGACGGGTCCGGGGCCATTTTCCGGCTTTACCTCCCTTTGATTACTACATAAATTTATAAAAGAGACTTTTATATGTATAAGTTACTTATTGTCGACGATGAACAAAGCGTAAGATACTCTTTTAAAAAGCTGCTGAATTCTCCTCATTATACAATAATTGAGGCGAGCAACGCAACAGAAGCCATCGATTCCTTCAGGACAGTGAAACCAGATCTTGTAATCCTCGATATTGAGATGCCCGGAAAAGACGGAATCCAGGTACTAAAGGAGATGAATGAAATTAATCCCAATATCCCAGTAATAATAATTACAGCTTACGGTTCAGGCGACAGGGTCATTAAAGCAATGAAATACGGAGCATACGAGTATATAGAAAAACCATTCGACATTCCCAAACTGATATTTGTTATTGAAGAGGCTCTTAAAAATTCGAGCAAAGACGAGGTGAAAGCCGATGAAGCTCAGCAGAAGAGAAAAATTGGAATTACACATGGAGAGGAGACTTTGGTTGGTGAAAGCAATGCAATAAAGGACGTGTTCAAGCTTATCGGCCGTGTTGCAACCAGCGATGCCAGTATTTTGATAGTCGGAGAGAGTGGGACAGGCAAGGAGCTTGTTGCCAGGGCAATCCACAAATACAGCGACAGAGCCGGCAAGCAGTTTATTGCCATTAACTGTGCCGCTATTCCGGAACCTCTTTTGGAAAGCGAACTCTTTGGTTACGAGAAAGGATCATTTACCGGAGCAGACAGACAAAAACAGGGAAAATTCGAAGAGGCTAACAACGGCACTCTGTTTCTCGATGAAATCGGCGACATGAGCCTCTCTCTTCAGGCTAAGTTGTTGCGTATACTTCAAGAAGGAACATTTGAGCGTGTCGGAGGGACAAAAACAATTAAGGTTGATGCACGTATTGTAGCAGCTACCAACCGGAATCTGGAGAATGACATTATAAACAAGCTTTTCCGCGAAGACCTTTACTACAGGTTGAAAGTTATAACCATATCCCTCCCTCCTTTGAGAATGAGGAAAGAGGATATTCCTCTGCTTACGGAACATTTTCTGATAAAACATTCCAAGGGTGTAAAAAATGAAATTCCTGTTCTTATGCCGGAGGCCTCACAACGCCTTATTGACTATCAATGGCCCGGGAATATCCGTGAGCTGGAAAACGTAATAAAAAGAGCGGTAATTCTGGCTAAGGGAAGTTTAATTAGTCCGGAACTCCTTTTCGAGGGAATTGAAAAGCCGGTTATCCCTAATACAAATGAAAAGGCGAGACTTTTCTCATACATTAACCAAAAGATATTGGAAAGACAGGGGGAGATATACAAGCTTGCCATAGATGAGTTTGAAAAGGATTTATTACAATGGGCACTGACAAAAGTAAATGGGAACCAGGTTCAGGCAGCAAAACTTCTTGGAATTTCTCGTGTAATGTTACACGAAAGAATGGATAAGTTTCGGATATAGGGTGTAAAGAAAATTTACACCCTGCAAACAATATATACACCATTTATTGGAGCCCGGGCATATGCTTTATTGTATTTAGTTATTAATGTGCACATTAAATATCCAAAGGGAAAATCGAAAAAAACATTCAAAAATAGGCACGCGCCCATAATCCTCTCTATATGTGTCTATTGTGGGCTTTGGCACAATTTTTGAAGTTATATCTTGCTAATATTTAACAACTCATAATTTTTTATCACAATGAAAAAAATCTTATTTCAATTTTTCACCGTAGCTCTAATGGCTGTATTAGTAATCGGTTGTGCAAAAGCTCCTAAAGCTGAGCTTGCTGCTGCTACTGCTGCTATTGATTCTGCTAAAGTTTTTGAAGCTGACCGTTACCTGGCAACTGAATTCAACGCACTTCAGGATTCTCTGAATGCTATCAATGTTGCTGTTGAAGAGCAAAAATCAAAAATGTTCTTTTCTCGCGACTACAAAGCAATCAACGAGAAACTTGTAACTATCACTTCTGAAATTGGTACTCTTAAAGCAAAAACCGAAGAACGCAAAGCTCAGGTTCGCACAGAAGTTCAGGATACACTTAACCTTCTAAACGCACTTATCCTTGAAGACAAAGCATTACTTGCAAAGGCTCCAAAAGGTAAAGAAGGCAAAGCTGCTCTGGAAGCAATTCAAAACGATATTACAGTTTTAGATGCTTCTGTTACTGAAATTAACACTCTTATCACTAACGGTGACTATCTAACTGCACAGGACAAAACCACTGCTGCTAAAGTTAAAGCTGAGGCTATCAAAGAAGAACTAAGTGTTGCTATTGGCAAGAGAAGAAGATAATTTACAAATTTTCAGTTAAATTTGTATCCTAATTAATAAAGCCCTTTTTTTAAAGGGCTTTATTTAAAATATTAAGAATGTCTTTTCGTAAATACTCCAAAAAAAAGTTTCTATTCACGATTGGTCTTACATTATTGCTTCTTGCTCTTATAGCGGGAGCTATCTCTTTTTTTTCACAAAAGCCCCCTACCGCAAAAATTGAAGCAGGACGTAAAGCTATTGCTGAAGCCATAAAAGAGGAGGCAAACATATATTCGATAGCTGAACTTTCGAGCGCAGAAAAGAATTGGGAAGCTGCAATGAATGAGTGGAAGGTAAACAACGGCAAATCACCAATCGTCCGCAATTATGAAAAGACCATTATTTTTGCAGATCTGGCTCTGGTACATGCTATAAAGGCAAAAAAGAATGCTATTAAAAGAAAACTCGAACTCCATCAGGAAATAGAGAAAGGAATCGCCTCCCTAAGGGAAAGTATAAATTATATTGAAACAGCCAAAGAAAAACTTCCGGTAACTCATAGTATCTGGAAGAAGTATACATCGTTTGCATTAAAACTGGACGAAGTTGAGTCTGCTTTTAAAAGAAACGACCTGACATCTGCTAAAAAGGGTATGGATTCCATATACTCTGCAATAGATAAGATAAAGGAAGAGACAAAAGAGCTGCTTGAAAACTATTTCAGTAATTTTGACGAGTGGATAAGACTTGATGCCGAAATGAGGCGCCTTTCAAAAATAAACAACTCTGTCAGCCTTGTTGTAGAGAAATTCTCAAGACGTTGCATCGTCTACAAATCCGGCAGAAAAATAAAAGAGTTTAGTGTCGAACTAGGGGTTAACTGGCTGGGAGATAAGAACCTGAAAGGCGATAGAGCAACCCCGGAAGGAAAATATTCAATAACTGCAAAAAAATCCGGTCGCTCAACCATATATCATAAAGCATTAATGATTAACTTTCCTAACGCAGAGGACAAAAGACGCTTTAAAATAAAACAAGCTAACGGCAACATCCCCAAGAATGCAAACATAGGTGGGCTGATTGAGATTCACGGAGGCGGAGGAAAGGGTATTGACTGGACCGATGGATGTGTGGCTCTGACTAACAGAGATATGGACAATCTATATTCACTATGCTCAGTAGGAACACCAATTGCAATAATTGGGTCCCTTACTCCAATGGATAAAATTTTTGAAGTAACTCAAAATTAACAAGACTATGAATAAGCCTGATTCAAAGAACCTTCTGATGGTTTCGCTTTCAATCGCCTTAACTATCGGCCTCATATATTTTTATCTCTCAAAATCAGAAACGTTAAAAGAGGCTGCTATATCGTTTTACAGTTTTCCCGACTATCCCGAAGCCCTTGCCGGAAAGGATTCTATGCAACTGACTAAACAAATCAGTGCCACTGAAAAGCGTGTTTTTGCTCTGCAGAAAAAAATTGAAAACCTTTGGCCATATGACCCTTATCTGATTATTAATACAACCAGAAACACTTTTGTACTAAGGACCAAAAGACAGATTCTGAGAGAAGGTATTTGTTCAACAGGGAGTTATATATTACTCGATGCAGGAGATGGACAGCAATGGATATTCAAGACACCAAAAGGAGAACATAGAATTCTCAGCAAAGTAGTTGACCCTGTTTGGGTAAAGCCAGACTGGGCATTTATTGAGGAGAGTCTTCCTGTTCCTTCCGTAAATGATCCTGACCGGTTTGAATATGGATCACTTGGTGACTATGCCCTTAGGCTTGGAGACGGTTATATGATACATGGAACACTCTATCAGCGTTTTCTTGGGCTTCCTGTAACACATGGCTGTGTAAGACTTGGCGACGAAGACCTGAAAATAGTCTTCAAGAATCTCCAAATTGGATCAAAAGTTTACATCTTTTAGCTGATATCAGAATGAAAAATATTAATATCTCAAAAAAAACAATCATTGTATTTCTGGCAATACAGGTTGCGATTGCATTATCGGCATTCATTTTGTTTGGTTTGGTCCCTGCAAGTCGTGAGGCCGGAAAAATATCGGCAATAGCTGAGTTGAAATCCGGTGGGTCTGATGCTGAATTACCCGAAGAGACTTTAAATTTGATTGAAGGGGTCAGAGCAAGCGAGCACCACGAGGCCTATCTTCGCTCAACACTCAAACTCTCCAGGAAGGACTCAATTGCGTTATTTATAGACCTCAATGACAGCCTTGCTTTTCTCTCTCTCAAAGGCGTGTACCTGTTTCAATCGAAAATATCTAAAATAAAAATCAACAAAGGGCTTAAAAAGCTACCGTATTTTTTGCGTGACAGTCTATATTCCGGGCCATTACAGGTAATTGAGGAGATATCAAGCATCGAGAAGTTTCCTATTGTTATAAAAAAGGCTCCCAAAGATACTGCTGAGGCAAATCAATCAGCTCCCACTCTGCCAATACAAAATGATGTATATGTAATGTTTAGCTTCAGCAACAATATGGTTATTGAGATTAACCAGGAGGAGGATGAACTTGCAGGAACCCGTCGTGCATACAGGCAATACAAGAGACATTACCGCAGGTGGTTTTTGTCAGAAAACATAAGCGCTCTGTTTGACCCGGACAGGAGCGGATATATATATCATATTACAATTGAACTGCCTCGTGAAGATGCCCGTTCAATTTACCGGGCAATGCCGTTAAAGCCATTTGTTGTAGTGAGATATTAAACATAAAATAATAAATTTTTATATAAAAAGTTATACCTTTGTTACAAATTCCTCTTGAAACACACAAAAACAAAACAAAATATAACTAATTTACAGAAATTTATAAATTTTATGGAAAACGAAATCACCAAAAAAATCAAAGGTTTATCCTCATTGGTAGGCAATACTCCGATTCTTGCAATCAGATTCAGATACAAGGGAGAAGAGAGGGTCATCTACGCAAAGGCTGAAAATTTTAATATGACCGGAAGTATAAAAGACAGAATGGCATATTATATCTTGAATAATGCATACAAAGAGGGCAAATTAAAACCCGGAGATATGATTATTGAAGCCACAAGTGGTAATACTGGAATTGCCTTTTCTGCTTTCGGCAGAGCAATGGGACATCCTGTTACTATATTCATGCCTGACTGGATGAGTATGGAGAGAATAAATCTAATAAGAAGTCTGGGTGCAAAAATAAATCTAGTAAGCAAGGAAGAGGGTGGTTTTCTGGGAAGCATAAAAATGAGTGAAGAGCTTGGAGCAAAAAGCGAGAATTCATTTTTGCCTAAACAGTTCTCAAACTGTAATAACACACTTGCACACTATAGTACAACAGGTCCCGAAATCTGGTGGCAGATGAAAATCCGCAATCTTAACATAGACGCATTCGTTGCCGGTGTTGGTACTGGCGGAACTATAATGGGTGTCGGCAACTATTTAAAGGAACAGAACCCAAATATTACAATTCATCCGCTAGAACCATCCAATTCTCCTACACTAACTACTGGTTACAAGGTTGGAAAACATAGAATTCAGGGTATTTCAGACGAATTCATCCCTGCTTTAGTTGAATTGGACAAACTGGACAGCATCGTATGTGTAGATGACGGAGATTCAATTATAATGGCACAGAAGCTAGCCAACTTAGGTATTGGCGTGGGAATATCTTCAGGTGCAAACTTTATAGGAGCCCTAAAATTGCAAAATGAGAAAGGAAAAGATAAAGTAATCGTAACTATATTCTCCGATGATAATAAGAAATATCTTAGCACAGACCTTACAAAATGTGAGCCTGTAAAGGATGATTTCTTGTCAACAGATGTTGAACTGATCGACTTTACAGTATTTAAACGTGTTTGCGTCAAATGCTGCGATCCAGAAACTTGCGAAGAAGCAGTTTATGCGCGTGATAATAAAACATTTACACTGCACCATTGCCGTCAGATCAAATAGGGTACTTGGGGACGCACATTGTGTACCCAAAGTTCTATAATAAGAAAGAGGGAGTCAAAAAAGAAATTTTTGGCCCCTCTCTCTTTTACACACTTTACCAATGTATAAGCACTAAAGCATTTTCTTAATTTCTGACATTACCTTTTCTGTAGAGAGTTTTTTTGTGCAGAAGAACCAGTCGTAGCACTTCATTTCATCCTTGCTCTCCATCCTCTCTTTTGCAACACCACAGGAACCTGCTGTAGGAACAATTACATCATCACCCGGACGCCAGTCTGCAGGCGTTGCAATAGAAAAATTGTCTGCTGTTTGCAAAGCTATAATGACTCTGTACAATTCATCAAAATTGCGACCCAAGCTTAGAGGATAGTAGATTATTGTACGAATGATGCCTTTGGGGTCAATTACGAATACAGCCCGTACAGCTTTAGTATTGCTTTCGCCAGGTTGCATCATTCCATATTTATTAGCAACCTCCATTGTAATATCCTCAATAAGCGGGAATTTCACTTCTACATCTTTCATCCCTTTATATTCTATCTTTTCTTTAATTGTTCTCAGCCAGGCTATGTGGCTGTATAGTCCGTCAACAGAGAGCCCAACAAGCTTGCAGTTAACTTCATTGAATTTTGGTTCCATGGTTGCAAAGGTCATAAATTCTGACGTGCAGACAGGGGTAAAATCTGCCGGATGACTGAAAAGGATTACCCAACTACCCTTATAATCTCCCGGGAAATTAATGTTTCCTTGTGTTGTGACTGCCTTAAATTCAGGTGCAGCTTCGCCTATACGAGGCATTGAAAATAAATTTTGATTAGTTTCCATATTACTTCTAGTTAATGTTTAAATATAAAAATAAATTTGGATTCAAACAAATGTTCGTTATCTTTGTTATGAACCTATGCTCACTTGATATAAAAATCTATTATGCCCAGACCAAAATTAAGACGACGAGTAAATAATCCCCCTCACTTCAAGGGGTACAGCCCAATAGGGCTAAAAGAAGAGAATAATCCTGTTGTAATCAATTACGAAGAGTACGAGTCTATCCGACTGAGTGATTTTGAGTTATATGGTCAGGCAGAGGCAGCTGCAATAATGGGTATATCACGCCCTACTTACACTCGGGTATATGAAAGTGCCCGACGCAAGATAGCTCAAGCATTTGTATTAGGGAAAGCAATAGTATTCGAAGGAGGCAAGGTATATTTTGACAGCGAATGGTACTCATGCAATAGTTGTGGCTGCTGGTTCAATCATCCGGCCAAGGAACTGGAGATAGAGAACTGCACGCTTTGCGGCTCAGATGATATTGAACAGTTCAAGGAAGAATCTGAGCAAAACACACCTGAGGATGTTTGTATCTGTCCTAGATGCGGTGCAGAAAAAAAGCATATATCAGGTATTCCCTGTAAAAAAGAGATTTGCCCGGAATGTAATTGTACAATGATTAGGAAGGGTGCTCCTCATCACCACAGAATGAGAAATAAATAATACCAAAATATGAAAGTAGCAATAACATCAACAGGTAATAGCCTGGATTCAAAATTAGACAGCCGCTTTGGTCGCTGTTCCTATTTTGTAATATATGATACGGTGACAAAATCTATGGAATTCATTCCAAACTCTTGCAAAGAGAATATTGAAGGAGCAGGTCCGGCATCAGCTCAGCTTGTTGCATCCAGAGGTGCAACGAAAGTTGTATCCGGAGAATTCGGAGCCAAGGTAAAATCCATTTTTGACAGTTTACAAATTCAATTAGTGGTCATAAATGGTCAGGAAAAAACAATCAGTGAGATAATCGGGTTATTGAACCACTAAAACAACCAACAATAAAGGAGGTAATTATGCCAAGATTAAATGGAAGAGGACCAAATGGAGAAGGCCAGGGAACTGGACGTCAATTGGGAAACTGCAATCCTGCACAAAAGGAATCTAATGAACAAGAAAGCTCTCAGAACAGCACCCCGCCTATGCAAAATGGTGCCGGATTGAGAAGAGGAGCTGGTGCGGGCAATCGCCCGGGGAAAGGTATGGGACAAGGAAATGGAAAGGGCAGACGATTAAGAGGCAACAGCCAGTCTTAGCAACATGCTAAATCCATGCTGCCAAATACAGAATGGATTTTTAAATTTAAAAAAATACATAATCAAAAATAATAATATTTATCATGAAATTTAAATTTGCAATTCCGTTGGAAAACGGAGTTTTATGTTCCCATTTTGGCCATTGCCAACAATTTTCCATAATTGATGTAGAGAATAACGCCATTGTTGGAGAAAAACTTGTTACACCTCCTCCTCATGAGCCAGGACTGCTTCCCGGTTGGTTGGCCGAACGCGGTGTCACCGATGTAATTGCAGGAGGTATGGGACAAAGAGCCCTTGACTTGTTTTCCGCTCAAAATATTAAAGTAAATGTAGGCGCTCAGCCAAAAAGTTCACGTGAATTAGTCTCTGACTGGCTTAAAAATTCGCTTGAAACAGGGAGCAATGCTTGTGACCATTAAATATTTGATTTATGGAAAAGGTAAAAATCGGCATTATTATTTGCGACAGGTATAAAACTTGTGCCGGTGGTAAATGCTTCCGCTCAGTTCAGAAGCGCGAAGGGGCCTTTGCTGCATACAAAGATGTGGATATTGAAATTGCTGCCTTTACAACTTGTGGAGGCTGTCCTGGAGGAAACATTGAGTACACTCCTGAAGAGATGATAAAAAACGGCGTTAAAAAAATCCACTTTGCCACCTGTTTTCTTGTTGGATATCCTCCTTGTCCCTACATGGAACATTTTAAAAAGTTTATTCCGGAAAAATATGGCGTTGAAGTTGTGTTTGGAACGCATCCGATTCCTCAAAAGTACTTTATAACACATGACAACCTTAATACATGGAACACCGATTTTTTAAAAAAGGCTATTGAACCAACTTTGACAGATGAGAAAGTCCGCTTGTCGTATGATTGAGTCCGGGAAGATCAGAATTGCCATTGCAAGCGGAAAAGGAGGTACGGGAAAGACTCTTATATCTACAAATTTATTTTATGCCCTTCAGCAGCTTAACTATAAAGTAACACTTATTGATTGTGACGCTGAAGAACCGAATGTAATGATCTTTTTTAAGGAAGAGAAAGAGTTCGTGCATGATGTTACCCAGAAGGTTCCGGTTATAGATACCACCAAATGTACATTTTGTGGTAAGTGTCTGGAGTATTGCAGCTATAATGCTATTTTCATGTTACGCGACATGAAAATTATCCGTATTCTTGAAGATCTTTGTCACGGTTGTGGTGCCTGCTCAGTAGCATGCAAATATGATTCTGTTAGCGAGAAAGATATCTCTTTGGGAAAGATAACCAGATATCACTCAGATTTACAATCATCGATAATTGAAGCAAAGGTAAGAGTAGGTGTCTTCTCTCCTGTTTCTGTCATAAAAGCAGCAATTAAGGAGGCGGGGAATAATGAGATAATATTAATGGACTCTCCTCCTGGCACTTCCTGCCCCTTTATACAGACTGTAGCTGTAGCCGATTATGTAATTCTTGTTACGGAGCCTACCCCATTTGGTCTTAGTGACCTCAAACAATCTGTTGATACTCTGAAAACTATGAATAAGTCATACGGGGTTATTATCAATCGTGCCGGTCTTGGAGACAAAGCATTGTATGAATATCTTTCGAATGAAAATATTCCGTTGTTGGCAGAGATCCCTTTCGACAAGGAAATTGCTTCTCTCTACTCAAAAGGAGAGATTGTGGCAAAACATAACATAGTATGGATGGATCTTTTTGAAAACATGTTCAATACAATTTATGAAAAAAATGGAAACATCAATAATTAGTGGTAAGGGGGGAACAGGCAAGAGTAGCATAAGTGCTGCTTTCGCTACTCTTGGAGGGAGAGTTGTACTGGCCGATTGTGATGTTGATGCCGCAAATCTTCATATTCTCTTTAATCCTTCTCACGAAGAAGAGGAGATATATATTGCGGGGCAAAAAGCTGTTATAGACAATTCGCTATGCATCAACTGCAAGTTATGTATGGAATATTGCCGGTTCGATGCCATTTCCCTGGACAAGGGAAAGATAGCAATTAATGAAATTTCATGCGACGGTTGCAAGCTATGTTATAGGATTTGCCCCGAGAAAGCTATCACTATGATAGAAAATAATAAAAGCAGAATGTACTCCGGAACATTTCGAAATGGGAAAATGGTATATGGTCGTTTAGCTCCGGGAGAGGAAAATTCGGGGAAACTGGTAAACATTGTAAGGGAAAAGGCCAGACAGATTTCTAAAGCTCATAACATTGGAAACATAATAATAGACGGTCCCCCGGGAATAGGATGCGCAGTAATATCATCAATTACAGGCACGAATAATGTTGTAATTGTAACTGAGCCAACTACATCCGGCTTGCATGATCTTATGAGGACAGTAGAGATTACATCTATGTTTAATCTTAAAACATGGGTAATAATAAATAAATATGATCTTAACCCGGAGATATCAGATAAGATTGAATCCTATTGTTCAGAGAGAGAGATCAATTTTGCGGGGAAACTCCGTTTCGATGCACTAGTGGTAGAAGCAATGGTAAAATGCAAAAGCATAATTGAATATGATCCTGCTTCCGGAATCAGCATGCAAATATCAAAAATATGGAATACAATTAATTCAAAATAAAAATAAACTATGGATCTGCTTAAAGAATTACAGAAGGACCTTCGGTTTAACGAAGGGATGAATGCCTGCATCAATTGTGGTGTCTGCACTGCAATTTGTCCGGCAGCACAGTTTAGTGAATACGATCCCCGCTTGATTGTCAACATAGTGCAGGACGGTGGCAATGCAGAAATTGAAAAGTTACTTAAAAGCGATACAATCTGGTATTGCGGTGAGTGCCTTTCCTGCAAGACAAGGTGCCCCAGAGGCAATACTCCAGGTTATATTATACAGGCTCTTAGAGCTCTGTCAATTGATAAAGGCTTTTTCGCCGATAGTGATCAGGGGCAAAAACAGCTGGCAATCAAGCGTACCGTTGGCGATCATATTCTTAAATATGGATATTGTGTTTATATCGACGAAGTAGGTACTGATATGTATCCGGAACAGGGTCCTGTCTGGGATTGGTTAAAGAAAAACAAGGACGACATGCTGGAAAGACTAGGTACCAAATATAAAAAAAGTGAAAGCGGCGCTTTGCGTCAGACATCGGAAGAGTCGCTGACCGATCTAAGAAGAATATTCGAAGAGACCGGGGCCTCAAAGCGTTTTGAAACCATTGAGAAATTCAGCCGACTAAAAGCACTGGAAAAAGGGATTGCTTTCAGTTCTGAAAAGGACGATTATTTTAACGAGGTATATACCAAAAAATAGGAAAAATAAGATGGAGCCAATACAAAAAAACAATTTATGGGAATCATATCAGAAAGATATCGCTGATGACCATTACTATTTTGCCCGCAGTTGTATCCGTCAGAACTTCTTTCCTGCAGCAGAAGAGTTATACCTGAAGATACTTCGTGACGACCTTGGAAAAGACATTTTTGACGATGCTCGTCAGACAACATGTACCGGCATTGCATACCACTCCGGTATAATCCCTTTCGAGACAATAATGACAGTAGTAGCACGTCAGTTCTCATTGATGAACGACGCCGGGTACGAAAATTTCGTAGTATCATGTGTTACTTCGTTTGGCATTTATACAGAAATTCTTGAAACCTGGAAGCATCATCCGGAACAAGAGACAGAAACAAGAGACGCACTTATGAGAGCTACGGGAAAGACGTTTACAATACCCAAAAACCTTGTTCACGCCAGCGACCTTATATACAAGTTTCGCAATGAGATTGCGTTAAAAGCAAAATACCGCCTGACAGACAAATCAACCGGAACTCCTCTTAAAGTTGTCGATCATATAGGTTGTCACTATGCCAAGATTTTCCCTAAGGAGGGTATTGGTGGAGCCGAGTTCCCTTATGTACTCGCAGGGATGATTGACGAATGGGGCGGTGCCCAGGTTGATTATCCCGAGCGACGCCATTGTTGTGGTTTTGGCTTCAGACAATACCTTCTCAAGTCAAACAGAAGCTATTCTGTAAGCAATACCAAACTAAAATTAGACTCAATGTTGCCGTACAAACCAGATCTGATTATTGCGAATTGTCCGGGTTGCACATTCTTTCTCGATCGTTGGCAGTATGTAATATCCGAAATGGAGGGAAAAACATATGGTATGAATGGCTATGGAATACCTGTGCTCACCTATGAGGAGCTTGCGGGCCTTCTGCTAGGTTATAATCCATGGGATATTGGGTTGCAGGTTCATCAGGTGACAGTGGAACCATTACTTGACAAAATAGGAATTGAATATAAACCTGAAGAAAAACACCTGGGAGTTAACGGAAAAGATCTTGGCAGACCTGAGTTACCAACCTGTCTTAAATGCAGCTAAATGAAGATAACAACACTAATAGAAAATCTGTCATACAAAAGAGACCTGCTGGCCGAGCACGGTCTTTCATTGTATCTGGAAACCGGCACCAGTAAAATTCTTTTTGACACAGGGCAAAGCGGGGCATTCATAAAGAATGCAAAAAAATTGGGAGTAAATCTTGAAGATATTGATTCTGTAGTAATTAGTCATGGCCACTACGATCATACCGGAGGATTGGCCTCTTTTTTAAGGGTTAACAACAAAGCAAAAATTTATATTAAAGAAGAGGCTCTTACAGAAAAATACGATGCTGCAAAAAGAAAAATAGGAATAACATTCAACCCATTGCTGCTTAAAGGAAGAGTAGAATTCATTAGAGAAGTCAAAGAGATTGACAACGGAATATTCATTATACCCGATATTCCAATTTTAAATAATAAAGATAATAGCTTCGGTATTTTTAAAGACGAATTTCCGGATGAGCTATATATGGCAATAATATTAAGAGGAGAGCTATCAATTATTACCGGATGTTCTCACCGAGGAATAACCAATATAATAGGATCTGCGGTAAATCATTTTAATCTGCCGGTCAATCTTGTTTTGGGAGGTTTTCATACAATGAACCATACCCCTGCTCAGTTTGAAACAGTATTAGACTATTTCAGAAATAATGTTCCAAAATCAATTGGTGCCTGCCATTGTACCGGCATAGAGAAATATGCCATCATTTCTAACAAGTGTGACACAAACGTATTTTATAACAGTACCGGTAGTGTCATCGAAATTTAGGGGGGTATATGGGGACGCACATTATGTACCCAATTAAAAAAATGAGGGAGTCAAAATCACTTTTTGAACTCCCTCATTTTTATGATTGAACTTTGGGTACATAATGTGCGTCCCCATATACCCTATTGATTCTTCACGCAACGAACTGAAAAAGCTGTACTCTTGTGGAATTTGATTTTGTCAATCAGGTTTGTGTTGTAGTAGATGTTCCAGTATCTTGCCGTTGAGTCATTCACCTCTGCAGTGCTCCACCATGAACCATAATAGTCCTTACCTCCAAATATGCCTTTACTCATGCGTCCACCTCCGGGAAGTGCTGTGAAGCCGCTTATATTGTTTGTTGCAACGTCAGAACTTAGCCAATGCTCCGTTCCAACTTCCCTTAGACTGCCTGCTGCAAGTTTTTTCCCACCATAAAAGTTTGCAAGTGCGTTCCACTCGTTATCGGTTATTACGTGCCATCCCTGAGGACATATATTCCGACTGTCAGTAACAGCATACCAGGTGTATAACCTGCCGTATATGGCCGCATTCTTTTCGTCACCTTTGTAAGCCCATTGATATTTAGGCTCTTTCTGACCAGAAACGTCCATATCTGCAGGGGTGGTTGTTTCTATCAAATCACCGTTGCTATACTTGGTTGTTTTCAGATTTTCTGCCATCCACAACATTTTACCAATTTTTACAGTCTTGTATTCATTCCCGTCAATATCGGTCAATTTCTCTTTACAACCGCCTGCAAGTACCACTAAGGCACCTGTTAACACCAATGACAAAAATTTGAATTTAAAAATATTTTTCATTACCCTATGGTTTTAGTTTTCCGAGGACGAAATTACAAATTTCTTCTGTTATCCAATTTTGTAACCCCTAATAATTTCAATTATTTTTTCATTGTTAACAATCATCATGCCATGTCTGTCATTGGATATTCCATCATCAAGAACATACGGATATGTAGGAACAGAGCCATTCATTTTAGTTGGTAGATATTTAAACCTTATATTATCGCACCTCTCCTTCAAAGTAAGACCTGCTTCCATAATGTGTGTGGAAACAATAAAAACACATTCGTGAATCTTAGAAAAGGCCTCAGTGACTGCTACAGTTGCATCATAGGCATCTTTTACATTTGTTCCTTTAAACAACTCGTCAAACATAACTATCAGGTTCTTGCCCGAAGCTACCTCAGTCGCAATTTTTTTAACCCTTATCACCTCTGCATAAAAATGGCTGTAACCCATATTAAGGTCATCGGGTACATTTATGGATGTGTAAATTCCATCCTGAACCGTAAAATTCATTGATTTAACCGCCAGAGGAAATCCCATATGAGCAAGATAGAGCGATACACCAAAAGATTTCATCAAGGTAGATTTTCCCGCCATGTTTGCCCCTGTCAGAAACAACACATTTGAATGTTTGTCCAGATGAATATCATTTGCCACAGCATCAGGAATACATGGGTGATAAACCCCTTTTATGTCTATATTTATCTCCTTTCCATCATTTGCAGATGCATAAACGAATCCTCTCCTTGCACCAATAGCAGAAACTGTTATGTAAACATCCAGATCGTGCACGATTTTCATCAGTTCGGACAGAGATTCAGACAGAGTATACCTCAGTTTATGATCATAAAAAGCAAATTGCCAGAACTTGTACTTCTCTCTCTTTTCGCTTTTCAAAATCCAGCTAAGGTTTTTATTGCGCAATATTTTCCATGCTTTATCTGCTTGCTCCTGATAGGCCGATGATTTGGCAACTTCATTCAAATTGTCCATAAACAGATCCAGTTTTATAAGCATGGATATTGTTCCCTCAAATCCCTCCTGTATCAAAGCAAACTCTTCATCATTGGCGATCAGCTGAGCAGCCTTGCGTTTGATGTTATTAAGATATGATACGATTATGTTCTTGTAATCTGTGTTTCCCAAATAACGTTCAGAGAGTTCAAACTCCTCTTTTGAGAAGGGAAAGTTGAACTTACCTTTTTGAAAGAATTCAAAGATGGCCCTCCGTAAATTTATCTGATCTGCATCGGTGAGTGGATCAAGGAACATACGCTCAAGAACCAATCCCCCTCCTCTTGTCACTGTATGGTTATACACATTAAAAACCGAATTGGTTTTATATCTGCCTAAGATATTCAAGTCTTCCAGAGTCTGCTTATCAATAACAAATTTCATCTCTTCAAAATGTCTAAAATACCTTCGTTATTAATTATAATCATTCCATGACGGTCAGAAGTGATTCCCGGAGCAATTTTGTATGTATACCTTGGGATAGTCCCATCCATAACAGTAGGAAGGTTTATAAAATTTATGTTGTTGCACCTATCCCTCAAAGTTTCTCCGGCTTCAATTATATGAGTAGAAATTATAAATATACAATTCCTGTTTCCCGCCAGAGCCTCTGTAACAGCCACAGTTGCATCATACGCATCCTTCACGTTGGTACCTCTGAACAGTTCATCAAATATTACAATCAGGTTTTTGGACCCTCCTACACTCTCGGCAACCTTTTTTACCCTCATTACCTCAGCATAAAAGTGGCTGTAACCCTTGTTCATGTTGTCCGGCAGGTTTATGGTAGTGAACATGCCGTTCTGAACCGAAAACTTCATATTGGCAGCCGGCACGGGAAACCCCATATGGGCTAAATAGACAGCTATCCCAAAAGTTTTCATAAAGGTCGATTTTCCCGCCATATTTGCCCCTGTAAGGAATATCATGTTATTTGTTCCGTCAACTTTTATTGAATTGCCTACAGGATTCTTTAAAAGAGGATGATAGACATCTTCCATCTCCAATAAGTTTATTTCCGGAGGCAAAGCGGTTGCATAGGCAAAATTCCTCTCTCTGGATACTTTGGCAACTGAGATATAAACGTCCAGATTATAAATATAGTGCAAAAGCAACTTCAGCTTATCTCTAAAATTGTATCTGAACTCCTGGTCGTAGACTGCTGTTTTCGCATACGAGAGCTTTTTGTAGTTTGTCTCCTTCAGACACTCCTTAAGCCCGTTAATATTAAGCAACTCTTCCATTGCATCCACCTGAGGCTGATACATTTTCTCTATACCGACCTTTTTCAAATCTGTCAGAAATTGATTTAATGTGACAAGAATTTCAATTACAGACTGAACACCTTTGTTTATCAGTTTATACTCAACATCGGTACCAATAACGTTTTTAAATTTTCTTTCAAGGTTATCCTGATAAGCCGACAATCTGGACCTGCTATCGGTATTGTTAAGATAAAATTCAACAGAATCAAATAAATCACTCCTAAAGGGGAAGTCTGTCAGATTATTCTGAAAATATCTGATTATCATTCCCCTTTCGTTTATCTTGTTCTCTTCAGACAATGGATACATGAACATTTGTTCCAGAATCTGGGCTCCTCCATGTGTCATTGTCTTATTAAAGACACCATACACAGAATTTTCCCTGATTTTTCCAAATATCCCTAAGTCGTCTATAGTCTGCTTATCTATTTTGAAAATCATAACTCGGTTATCTTCCTTTTCTCCTTATCCACAATAAGATATAGAAAATTATCATTGCAAGAGGAAACAAACCTATAAAGAACCATCTTGTGGCAGCAACTCCAGAAATTCCCATAGATATAGTAGTATCCGGAGGAGATGGTCTGCGTACATCTATAGGAACTTCGTTATCCGACATCCAGAAGAATGCTCCCATAATAAGATAGTAATTTGCAGCAGATACATCTTTCCTGCTTATGCTTATCTCCCCGTTGCTTATGCAGTCGGCATCTCCTAAAATCACAATTTTCTGTTCTTTGTCACCAACCTTTCTGCTCAACGAAATTGCAGTGGGTAATAACGATAACATCTCTTCTCCGGCTGCTGCATTCATTTTTACTGTATCATCTGCAAATGCAGTAGTCTCCAGTTCGTTCCATGTGCCTGTGGTATCTGTGACAAACAATCTGGTTACCTTATATCCCTTGTCCTCAGTATATTTAAGGCCGGTGGTGCCAGGCATAGTGGCCACATAGTCTTCCTTAATCATCTCATCCAGCAGATACATCATTTCTGCACCCTCTGGTGTAGGATATGCCATAATAAAGTCAGGAGAGAAGTTAACGCTTGGCTTAACCAGTCTGCCCGGCATAAATTCAACACCAAACTGAGCTACCAGCGGATTCATGAAGCTTTGGCGGTCCGGTTCTCCGGCAATTAGCAAATTCCCCCCTTTAGTTATGAATTTGTCAAGATTTGACTGCTGAGCGGCAGTAAGGCTACTCTTAACGTCGGCAATAACAAGAATATTAATGGTTTCCGGAACTTCATTGTCCAAATTCACTTCAGCATAGTCGAATCCTTGATTTATGAGTGAATAACGGAACGTTCTCTCCTGAGCAAATAAGCTGTAGTCTCTGTCACCGGCCTTGATGCACTCCCTCTCTCCATGACCCTTTACAAAACCTATCTCCGGAAGGTCCATAACCAGACGCTTGAAGGCGGCTGTGATTTCTGCCTCAGAAGGAGTAACCTGCATATCATCAAATACGCGAAGGAATGTTTTCTCTCCACTCTCTCTTACAAGTGTGCGGACAAAGCGATTACCTTCCGGTAACAGATTTTCCATAGCCCTTATCTCTGTTGGAGTCTTGAACAAGTTGCTGTCCAGTTTGAATGTCTTTGCATACTCCAACATCCGTTCTCGGTCGTTCAATTCAGGGTATCTTTTGTCGAGACCGGCATTGTTAGCCTTATCGTAGTATCTTATATAATTCAATTTAATATCTGGCTTAAACCTAAGGTATTGTTTAAAGCGCTCAATATCTCTTAGTTCTCCCTTTGGAAGTCCCAGATAATAATATTTGTCCAGAATATTTACATATGTATTGATCGTAAGATCGCCCTTCAACTGAGCAACTATCTTCTGGCTGTTTGGAGTAAGTGTGTTCTGATTAGTCCTTGTTGCGTCAAAATAGAACATCATTACAGGTCTTGAACTTACGTATCCCAAAAGCACAGCAATAAAAGTAACTCCAATGTATCTGGTTAATGAGACGCTCAGAGAAGTTTTCTGTCTGATTGCCTTTAACCTCAAAATTGAGAGCGACAGGAACAGACTTATAACAACAAGAAAATACAGGACATCTTCACTTCCTATCATTCCGTTTATGAACTCCGATGACCTGCCCCTTATAGACAACCAGTATGCAATATCTCTTACAAAAGCTATGTCCTGCCACATACTGCCTACCATATTCAGAACCGACAATACAGCCAGTGACCCTATTGCAGCAACAACCTGATAAGAGGTAAGGCTGGACATAAAGAGTCCGATGGCAGCATAGGCACATATCAACAGGAACAGTCCAAGCAAACCTGCGCTTACCCCTATAAAATCGAAATTTCCTATTGTAAATGAGCTGAAAATCATGAATATAAGCAAGATACTTGTTATGACTAAAGCATAAAATATCATTGACAGATACTTACCAAGTATAATCTGTGTATTTGTAACAGGCGATGAATAAAGCAGCTTAATTGATCCGCTGCTCAACTCCCTGCTCATTAACCCCATGGTGAGCAATGGAATGTATAAATAGAGATATTGTTGGACCACCATGAATAATCCCCTGTGTCTGTCGGCAAACATTTTCATTGACAAATTTGAGAGATCGTATCCCAAAGACTTATATGTAATCTGCCATTCAAAGACATTACACAAAGCCATACTTGCCTGAACGGTGAATATTATAAGGATAAGCCAGGCTATCGGTGAATAAAACAGTGTCTGTAACTCTGCACGAGCTATTTTATATATCATTTTCATAGTTTATCCTCCTTATTTAGCTTTTTTTGATAATTCCGCAAATATTGTATCTATCGAACTCCTCTCCAGACGAATCTCGTTCAGTCTCCAGCCTTTGCTCACGCTGGTTTCGACTATCCGTTCGATTATTTCCTGATTATCAGAAAATTTCAATCTGTATTTTGTACCTCCAAGTTCCTCTACCTCAAGAATTCCCTGTATAGACTTAAGTGCTTCGGCAGATGGCGCTTCCAACAGTGACACAAAAACTGTATCCGGTTCTATGTAATTATCAAATTCATCAACTGTTCCGGCGAATACCACACGACCCTCTTCTACCATCCGTATATGGTCGCAGGTAGCTTGTACTTCCGATAATATGTGAGTGGAAAGCAAAACTGTGCGCTCCTGTGATATCTCTTTTATCAGATTTCTTATCTCCACTGTCTGATTGGGGTCAAGACCGTTAGTGGGCTCATCCAGAACAACCAGATCGGGATTGTGAATTATAGCCTGTGCTATACCAACCCTCTGCTGGTAACCACCCGAGAGATTTTTTATAAGGCGTTTTCTGAAGTGTGTGATTGAGCACTTGGTTAGAACACTGTCTACAGCATTCATCACATCTTTGTCCGGAATCATCCTCAGATTGGCCGCATATACCAGATACTCCTCTACCGTCAGGTCAAGATGCAAAGGAGGTTTTTGTGGCAGAAACCCTATATGTTTCTTTGCCTCAATCGATTGTTCTCGCATATCGATCCCTTTGATAAAGACACTCCCTTTGGATTGTTTAAGAACACCGCAAATAATGTTCATTATGGTCGACTTACCTGCCCCGTTAGAGCCAAGTAAACCGAAGATACCGCGCCCTGCAATTTCCAGATTTACGTCTCTGATTGCCCATTGCACGCTGTACTTATGTGAGAGGTTTTCTACTCTTACAACTGGTTCTGTCATTATAGTTATATTTTAGTTTAGATTTATCTTTAGGGACGATGCGATACACCTTTCGACAACATTAATGACAGAAGGTTTACTTTAGAAAAAAGATTTATTGGAGCAATTGCTTCTGTGCTCTTCCAAAAATTATTGACTCTGAGCATGGTAATACAATTCCGGTATTTTCATCTCGCCCTTGCAGTATGTATAACGGCTTCGGATCACCTGACTGTTCAACTGCCTTTATGCATAATTTACCAATATCGCCCCCTTTGACACGATTCCAGATAAGAGTAAGCTTCATGCCCGGGAACTTAGTGGCCATCTCATAGTCACCATCACTATCAACAGCAGAAAACAGAGGGTCCCAATTTTTCTTGAGTCCCTGTTTTATAATACTTTCAATGGCATCTACCTTTCCTTGTCTTACTGTTTTAACCCATCGCGGCTTATACTTAGGAACTATTCTTCCTCCGGCATCAAGGTCAAGCTCCATTGCCAGAACATGGTCGGCAGGTACATTGTATCCATATGTCCCGATACCGGAAAATTCCTCTATTACAGGTTTATAGCTGGCTGATACTATAAAAACTTCGATTCCTCTCTTTGTAAATGTAGATATAAGGTTTTGCATCTCCGGAAAAATGCGTAGTCCAGATTTGTATGAGTAGCTGAGAACCCCTGTTTTGGTAGGTAAACCCGAAGGTGAAAGCAACGTTACTTTGCTCAGCTGATTGCTCAGTTCGTAAGAGATTGTCTCTTTGGCAATTTTCTTTACCTCACTAATTGTATGTCCTGCTAACAGATAGAGCACCCAAACATAACCGTATTGATCGCCAATGCCGGGTGTGGCACAATACCCGTCATACAAAAAAGGTATTTTTACAATGAAGTCTTTGTACTGCAGGGTTGCCCTGGCGTCGGATAGGGTCATTGTACCGTGTGGCCCCAAGAAATTATCAAATAGGAAATTATAGTCGTTTATAAGGTCACTGTTGATATCTGCAAGAGGTATGCTGTTGTAACCGTCAGATAATCTCGTTATTCCATTTATATTGTCAAGCAAGATTCCTGCAAACTGTTCCTTTGTGATTTTATATCTGAGATTGAACATCTGATAACGCATCAATGCCTCTTCTGTATCGAAGTGGGCGCATGTCTGGTCCCAGTCCAGAACAGCATAAGGTCTCTTGTCTTTATTATAGAATTTCCCCCCACAGCCATAATCTTTAATCAGACTGTTCAGAACCTGATAGTTCCTTTCCGACCAGTTAAGTCTGGCTAAAGAATCCTGCACGATGCATCCACATTTGCCGCAACTTGTTGGAAGCAGCAGGAACAAACAAAATATAATTATTGGTGAAAGTCTGTTTTTCATCATTTACAATTCAGACAGCGCGGCTCCTATTGCTGTTGCATACTCCGCATCGGCGGGATATTCAAAATTGATTTTGTACATATGTGATATCTCCTCCAGGATTTTGCGACCAATCATGTTTTTACTGCCGTTTCCGGTAATAATAACAGTATCTAAATTTCGGCTTTTCGCTGCAA
The DNA here is from genome assembly GCA_041659025.1 of Bacteroidales bacterium. Taxonomy (GTDB): domain Bacteria; phylum Bacteroidota; class Bacteroidia; order Bacteroidales; family UBA932; genus Bact-08. Next base: position 49,346 of record JBAZZA010000001.1, read on the forward strand.
AGACCGAAATCACTCCTATAACCTGATAAACCATGTTTATGACTCCAAGTGCGATATCCTCTTTTTTTGCAGTATCGAGCATCTTGCCAAAGTTTGATGCAGTAGATTTTTTGTTCAGGAAGCTGATATCGGCGTCAGAAATATCCTCAATGAGCAAGTCTACCTGATGAAGGTCACCCTCGTCTGCAAGTGTGAGAATATTTTCGAAGGTAGACGTGTTTAATAACTCTTTTGACAGTCCTGTAATTGTTCCCCCGCCTATACCTGTCCCTCCAAGATGAGTGATTTTGTCCTTCCCTGCTTCAATAATGGATGTTCCCGTACCGATGTTCACAATTATAACATTCTCTCTTTTGGAGAGGAACATACCGCCAATGCCAATTGCGGTGATTTCGTCAATTTTATGGGTGACTATCCCAAAGATTTCGTTGTTGATCTTTAATGCACCTGCTCCCGTGATGATTATTTTCTCAATAGAGGAGATATTGATATTCCCCTCCATTATCATCTTGCCCAGTGCTCCGGTAGCCGAAGTAACAGCATCAAATGCCTTGGTTTTGATAGTTTTGATTATCTCTCCGTTATGAACGGCCACCGCCTTGGTTGTAGTGCTGCCAATGTCGATTCCTATGATCATCCTTTATAAAAATTTATTCAAAGAGAGTGGCAACTAGTTTGGGCGTTTTCCTGTTAACGGAGTAATTATACTTGACCCTTTTTTCCCGTCGCGTTTAGCGGCTTTTGCTGCGCGCTTCTCTTTCAGATTCATAAGTGGTTCTTTCTTACTCGATTTCTCTTTTGGCTCTTTTTCTTTTGACATGATAATTAATTTTAAATCAATAATAAAGTAATGTACGAAAACAACCTGACGAATCAAAATATATATCTCAAAACCCGAGTTCTGTCTCTATAGGGCTAAGCGCATCCAGTGCCAGTGCAGTAAACTCGTCAAGTGGTATTCCTATGGTTTCACACTCCATTATTGCATCGCGGTTGACCGATGCTGCAAATAACTTCTCCTTCATCCGTTTTACTACAGACTTTGTCTTAACGCTGGAGATTTTTTTGTCGGGATATACTAATGCAACGGCAAAGATCAATCCTGTTATTGTCTCTCCTGCGGCAAGTGCATGGTGAAAAGTTGTTGTACGTTTTTGTTGGGTCGCTTTTTCGTTGTGCAACAGTACTGCCTCTACCAACTCCTCAGGCAATCCTTCGGCCCTAAGCATCTCTGCTCCTACTGGGCCATGACGCAAAGAGTCGCCATTTGTGATCTCTACATCAATATCGTGTAATAATCCTGCCATACCCCAGATTTCTTCACTTTTGCCAAACCTGCCGGCTAGTTTTCTCAGTACTGCTTCCGATGCCAGACTATGGGCAATCATCTTGGGGTTTTTAATGTTTTGCTTAATGAACTCCAAATAATATTCTCTGTTTTTCATAATAATAACTACATTCTTAAAAGACAAATTTGTACATTTGTAGTGAAAATTGCTAATTCTAGAAAATTTATTGCCAATCTAATAATTAAAATATACTAATTAAAATTTTTATGAAGAATTTAATGTTAAAACTTATCAGCCTTGCCTTTATCGTTGCTTTAACAGGCATCTTTACCAGTTGTAACAAAGAGGAAGTTAACGATGAAACTCCCTATGTAAGGCTTAGCAGTCAGACCGTTTCGGTAATTCAAGCCGGTGGGGCGGCTTCATTCTCAATTGAGTCAAACCGTGCCTGGACAATTTCAATCACATATACTTCAGGAAGCGATTGGATAGCAGCCACTCCAACTACTGGAGAAAACAACGGACAGGTGGCTCTTACTGTTTTACCTAACACCGGTGTTGCTCGAGAGGCAAACATAAAAGTTGCCACATCTACAACATACGAGTACATAAAAATCCAACAAGCCGGAGCAACAGCTAAAACATACATAACCGTTGCTCAACTGAGAGCAAAGGGAGAGGTTACGGTTACCGACGATGTTTATATGAAGGCTAGTCTTATAAGTGACCAGGTAGGTGGAAACAGCACATCAAAGAAGAACATAGTTGTCTCTGACGGTGCTGCAGGTATTGTAGTAAGGTTGGTAAACGATGCTTCAACAATGGCAGTAGGAACCGAATTAGAATTCAAGCTTAAAGACGCTGTACTATCTAAATACAATGGTCTTCTGCAGCTGAACAACTTTGTAAATGCAAACATGTCTACAACAGGATCCAATGTTCCTGTTGCAGCAAAAGCAATAACAATTGCAGAACTTAAGGCAAATACCTACGAATCTATGTATGTATCTGTTCCAAATGTACAAGTTGTAAATGCCGACCTTACCAAAACCATGGTTGTGGGTACTTCGCATACATCAATCAATATGGAGGCTCAAACCGGAGAGACGTTCGTTCTTTTCAACTCGTCTTATTCTGAATTCAAGGATGTAGTTGTTCCTCAGGGTAGTGGCGCAATAAAAGGTATATCCAGCATTAACAATGCTATTATTCAGATTCAGCCACAAAACAGGGCTGATTTCGCGGCACTTACCGGAACCCGATTCGGAAACGCCCCAACTCTTGCATACGGGACTCCTGTACTAGCCGGGGCACTTAACAAAGGAGTTGCTCTAGCAGCAGCAAACACAATAACCTTGCCTTACAACACTGCAACAGTCGGACAAGCCTATAGTATCTCCGTAGCAGTCAGCGGAGCCGGTTCTGCAGGAATCACAACCCCGGCAACCACAAGCGGAACTTTTGCAACTGCAGCAGGAAACTTAGTAATAACACTTGCAGGTACCCCAACAGCAGCAGGAGCAGTTGTATTTACAATTACCGGAACAGGTATTTCAACCCCGGTTGTTCTTAACGGAACAGTAACCGATCCTGCAACAACAAGCACTATGGCAACATGGACATTTGATGCTGCGCCTACGGCATTCCCTATAGTGTCCTCTACTGCATCTACCGATGCCTCAACAAATGCATCACTTAACCTAGCGGGATTTGCGACACCACTCCCAACAATCAACTATACCGCATCATCAAAGACTATCTATCTGAATACATGGGCACAGGGAAAAGCCTGGTTGTTTACATTTACTCCAAAACAGACAATCGCTTCTGGCAAAACTTTGTCTGTGACTTATAAGGGATACGGTAGCAGCACATCGCCTAAGAATTTTGTTGTGGAATATTCGAAAGACAATACAAGCTGGACAGCAATGGGCGAAGTAATTGCATATACCGCATCCATTGCCTCTTACACACGCAGCATAGCTCTTACAGAATCGCTCAGCGGACAATTATATATAAGGATAAAAGTGAGCACAACAGTTGCAATAAATGACGGTGCTATAGCCGATACAGGTAACTCTCGTCTTGCAGATGTTGTAATTTCCGTCAACTGATTTTTAACTACTATTCGTAAAGATAGCCCAATGAACTTTGGGCTATTTTTAACTAAATATAAATCAATAAATGAGGAAATTCTTTAAAGTTATCCGGATAATTGCAGCTCTATCAATTTCAGTAACCCTGTTTCTCGGGTGCTCGAAAGATGATGCCGAAATAATACTTACGGCATCATTGACCAGTAATTCTATCGATGCAACCGTTACCAGTCAGTTTTTGAAGATCGAGTCGAATGGAGCGTGGCAGATTTCTGTAACCTATGTTTCCGGAGAACAAAATTGGTGTTCCTCAGATGTTACGAGCGGTAATGGAGATAGAAACGTAATTCTTATGTTTTCTGCAAATTCCTCTTCCGCAAATCGGGTTGCTGAGATAAAGGTTACAAGTGGGCAAAAAACTGTCACACTTACACTTACTCAGCTATCTCCTACAAATGGAGGCGGTGGAAACACAGGGAATTTAAAGTGGCTCGAGATACCTTCCGGCGGGGTGAATTCAAACAGCGAGGTTGTCACACACACGACAATTCTTTCAAATAAGACAGTCAGAAACTATTCTATGCTTTTCGACAAACAAGAGAAGATAGCATACTGGGTTGCCTATCCGCACCATACCAGTTATATCGGAAGCACGGGCAGGACAGATAACTGGCAACGGGATCCAAAGTTCAGTTCCTCCAACCAGGCAAATCTGTTTTCAGGAATAAGCGGTTACGACAGGGGTCACCAGATACCATCTGCAGACAGGACATGTTCATATGAGGCCAACAGTCAGACATTCTATTTTACCAACATGACACCTCAGCAGTCGTCTCTGAATCAGTATTTATGGGCCAAACTTGAGGGACAGGTAAGGACATGGATGGAGGGCAGCGACACTCTGTTTGTTGTTACAGGGGCAATATTGAAAACAACAGGTAAGAATGAGACGGTCAATTATGCAACTGATGCATCGGGTGGTAAGATTGCCGTTCCAAACTACTATTACAAGGTACTTCTGAGGCTTAAATCCTCCAAGTATGATGCTATCGGTTTCTGGCTGGAACACAGGTCATACGGCAATGTTCCTGCCAGCGCTGCCGAGACAAAATCCATAGATGACATTGAGGCTCTTACAGGTTTTGATTTTTTCTCAAACCTCGCAAACGATGTTGAAAACACAATAGAGGCCGAATGGAACCCGAGAGCATGGAATTTATAATGAATATCAGAATAATATGAACAGAACATTCCAAATAAAAATATTTCTTACAATCCTGCTTTTAGGAACAGCTATCCAGCTCTCTTCTCAGGTAAAGAGATATCCGGTAGTCTTTTACAACCTGGAAAACCTTTTCGATACCATCAAGTCTCCTAACGTAATAGACGAAGAGTTTACACCTGCAGGGTCGTATGGATGGAACAGTCAGAGGTACCTCAAGAAGATATCTAATATAGAAGAGGTCTTTTATAAAATAGCAACAACTGCGCAGACATTTCCGGCAATTATTGGAGTCTCGGAAATTGAGAACAGAAACGTACTGGAGGATATTGTAGCAGCCCCTAAGCTGGAAAAAGCAAGATATCAGATTGTTCATTACGACTCACCTGATGCCAGAGGAATTGATGTTGCCCTGTTGTACAGACCAGATATGTTTAAATATGAGGGCAGCCAACCATTGAGGGTCATTGTGGCAGACTCATCCGATTTTAAAACCCGTGATATTCTTATGACATGGGGAACAATCGATAACGAAAAGTTCTACTTTTTTGTTTGCCATTGGCCATCAAGGAGAGGAGGAAGATCTGATTTGTTCCGCTGCGCTGCTGCTCAAACAGCCAGAAATGCAATTGATTCCGTTATAAGTCTGGAACCTGCTGCAAACATAGTCCTTATGGGTGACCTTAATGACGACCCTGTAGACAAGAGCATCCTTGAGGTGCTTGGAGCAAAAGGGAAAATTGGCAAGGATGCAAAAGCCGGTGACATGTATAACCCTTTCTATGACATGTTTAAGGCAGGTTATGGTTCACTGGGCTATCAGGATGCCTGGAACATCTTCGACAACATTGTGGTTAATTCCAACCTGGTTAACCCTTCTGCCGGGAAACTTAAATTATACAAACCCGACTATAACAAGTATTGGGGCAATATCTTCAATCGTCCGTTTCTGGTAAACCAGAGCGGACAATATAAGAATTACCCGTTCAGGACATATGTTGGTACAAATTTTCAGGGTGGTTACAGCGATCACCTTCCTGTATTTATTTATATAGTTAAAAATGAATAGTATGAAGATAAAAGTAGCATTTATCGTATTGGCTTTGCTCTCTTTGTATCCTGCATCTCTCTCTGCACAGGACGCAGGTATTAAAGGCAAGGTGGTAAACAGAGAGGGACGGGTTCCTGTTCAGGGGGCAAAAGTCGTTCTGATAACAGATATAGAAAAGGTTATCCAAACCTCACCCACAGGAGAGTTTGTGCTGACCGGCCTTCGTCCGGGAACTTACACACTTATAGTAACTGCAGCTGATTTTCAACCGCTTCAGATGAGTGTAAAAGTAGAAAACTTCCTTAAAGATTTAAATTATATTACATTAGTTTCAGACGTAACCCCCGATAAATCGGACGACCTTCTTCTTTCTGAATTCGACACAGAATCATCGAGCGACGCACAGGCCATGCCCGTTTTGCTTGCCTCATCCAAGGATGTTTATGAGAACATAACCGGATACAAGTTCGGCGATATACGTTTCAAAAACAGAGGATATGAATCGGCATCTGCTGCTGTATACCTGAATGGTATCTATTTAAACGATGCGCTGAGCGGTTACTCTCCATGGTCACTGTGGACAGGACTCAACGAAGCCACCCGAAATCAGGAGAGCACCACAGGCGTCGCCATTTCTGACTTTGGAATTGGAGGTATCAATGGTACCACAAACATAAACGCGAGGGCATCACAGCTTCGTAAGGGATACAGATTCAGCGTTGTGAACGCAAGCGGACAATACCGGACAAGACTTATGGGCACATATGCATCAGGAGAGAAGGACAATGGATGGTCGTATGCTGTTTCGGCATCGGCAAGACTTGGCGGGAACGACTGGGTAAACGGAGTCTCGTATAACTCATTCGCATATTTTGCATCGGCAGAAAAGAAATTAAATGATTTTCACAGGCTGGCTTTCACATTCTTCGGGTCACCTGGTGAGCGTAGTGTTCAAGGTTCCTCCACACAAGAGGTTTACGATATGATAGGCAGCAATTACTATAATCCCAACTGGGGTTTTCAAAATGGAGAAAAGAGAAACGCCAGGGTCAGAAGCACCCATGAACCGGTTGCTGTCCTTAACTATTTTTACACTCCAGGTGAAAAATTCAATCTTACTGCTGCCATCTCCTACCGCTTTGGTGGAAACGGCTATTCTGCCCTTGACTGGTATGATGCACCTGACCCGCGCCCAGACTATTACAGAAATCTTCCAAGCTATTTCTCCGACGATCCTTACAAGGCATCGTATGTTAAAGAAGGTTGGCTGAGTGACTGGAACATCCGCCAGATAAACTGGGACAGAATGTACAACATCAACTACGCAAACATACCTGTTTCAACAGGGTCCAACTCGCTTCTAGCAGGTCAGAGAAGGTCACAGTATGTACTTGAGGAGCGACATATAGACCAGAACGATTTAAATGCTAAGGTACAAGCAACTCTTAACCTGAATAATGCAAACAAACTTAACATAGGGATAGACTACAGATGGAACATGACTAATCACTACAAAAAGATGAAGGATCTGCTTGGAGGTGATTACTGGATAGATATCGACAAGTTTGCCGAGCGCGATTTTGAGAGCGGAGATGTTATCCAAAACGACCTCAACAACCCAAACAGGGTTATAAGAGAGGGCGACAAGTATGGTTACAACTACAAGGGTCATTTGAGAAACTACAAGTTGTGGTTTACTTACAAATACAATAAAAACAACATAGAGGCATATGTGGCCGGAGAGGGTGGACACACATCATTCTGGAGAGAGGGGCTCTATAAAAAGGGACTTTTCCCCGACAACTCTTTGGGCAACTCAGAAAAACTTAATTTCTGGACATATACCGCAAAAGCAGGTTTAACCTACAAGATTTCAGGAAACCAGATGGTTTATGGCAATGTCGCATTTATGCAGACAGCACCGTTCTTTCAGGAGTCCTTTGTATCACCAAGGACAAGAAACAGTGTTGTTCCCGACATCACAACAGAAAAGACATTCGGAGTAGACTTAAACTACTCTGTCCGCCTGCCGTTTTTAAAACTGAGGCTGACAGGATACTACACAACAATTAAGGACCAGACCAAGCTTATCAGCTTCTACGACGACATAAACAGAAGCTTCACCAACTTCTCAATGAGAGGAATTGACCAACTTAATACCGGAATGGAGCTCGGCTTATCTGTCCCTCTGTACAAAGGGTTGTCTGCCGACGGAGCCGTGAGCTACGGTTACTATGTATACACTTCAAACCCATATGTTACCCAGACAGTAGACAACAGCGATGCTGTTATTCTCGAAAATGAAAGGGTCTACTGGAAGGATTACAAAATACCCGGAACTCCGCAAACAGCTATTAATGTTGGGCTGAACTACAGATCTGCCAGTTATCTCTTTGCAGGTGTGGACCTCTCCTATTTCGACGCCATGTATTTGGATATGAACCCTATCTACAGGACAGATTTTGCCAAGGCGGGGTTAACAGCAGATGAGGCCAAGGTGTTGTCACATCAGGAGTTGTTCAACAGCGCAGTAGTACTGAGTGCCAACATAGGAAAATCTTGGTATGTGTTTAAGGATTACAATGTGGGATTCAGTCTGGAAGTGAAAAACATTCTGAACAACCAGAACATCAAAACCGGCGGCTACGAGCAGATGCGCCTTAAAGTGAATGAGGACTCTTCCGGGAACGTGTTGAATTACAGCCGTTTTGACTCTAAATATTTCTACATGTTCGGGACAACATATTATCTGAACCTTTATATCCGTTTCTAATTGAATAATTCTAATATTGCATGTAATGAAAACATTAAATAAAATATTTCTGTTTGCTTCAATCTCAGCATCTCTTTTGGTAGCCTCGTGCTCCGAGAAATTTGATGACCCCGCAGTATTTGAACCGGCAAACCTTACTCCTACAACTACAATACAGGCTCTAAAGTCTCTTTACAACGGGGGCCCCTATGAGATAAGCGACAATATTATTATTGGCGGAAAGGTGAACAGTACAGACGAACAGGGTAATTTTTACAGATCGTTCTACATTCAGGACGAAACCGGCGGCATTGAGATTAAGATTGGCAAGACCACTCTATACAACGAATACAAAGAGGGTCAGACCATATATGTAAAAGCAAGACATCTGGTTTTAGGCAGCTATGGTGGAATGGTACAACTTGGAGAAAAGTCTGTTGAGACTTGGTATGAGACATCATACATAGAGACCGACTTGCGAATCAAAGAGACTATATTCAGAGGAGCAACCGGTCCAAAATTGACTCCTCAGCTAATTAATACTTCGTCTGATGTATCTGTTTACAAGCTGGGAACTCTTGTTACATTAAAGAATGCCAAGCTGGTTAAGAAGACCATGGAGACCTGGGCAAAGAAGGCAACCGCTACAACCGATGCCGTTTATGGAGAACACACCTATCAGGTTGCCGGTGGTTTGAATATAGTGGTCCGCACTAGCGGGTACGCAAAATTTGCAAATCAGCTGGCACCGGCCCTTAATACCTACGCCGACGTTACCGGAGTTCTTACCAAATATGGAAGCACATGGCAACTACTCCTTAACTCTCAGGACGGAGTTAAGGTTATTTAAGATTTTTGCTCTCCTTTTTGTAATTTTTTAGAAATTTCCCGAATTCCTTGTCTTTCTGCCGTCGTTCTGTAACGGTAGATTCAAAATGCCTGTTCTCTTTTTCCATCTTCAGGTAATTTTCATAGGAAGCTTTGTTAATTTCACCCTTCTCTACAGCTTCTATGACCGCACACCCAATTTCAGTTGTGTGAGTGCAGTCTTTGAACCTGCAACTTTTAGAGAGGCTGGCAATCATGTCGAATGTGATTTCCAATCCATCAACCGAATCTGTTATGCCAACCTCCCTCATACCCGGGGTGTCAACCAATATTCCCCCATTTTCAAGAATAATCAGCTCCCTGTGACTTGTTACGTGCCTCCCCTTATTAGTGCTTATGCTTATCTCATCGGTCCGCATTATTGCCCTGCCGGAAAGATTATTTAAGAGGGTCGATTTACCCACTCCGGAAGATCCAAGCATGCAATATGTCTTCCCTTTTTCGATAATCGCTTTTATTGAATCAAGGCCATCCAGTGACTCGTTACTGATTGCTATAACCGGAACCCTTTTGATCCTTCTTTTTATATCGTCCAATATGTCTGCTACCCTGTTCTCATCTGTTAAATCAATCTTTGTAAGCACTATTATGGGGTTAACCCTCGACGAATTGCAGATTGTAAGATATCTTTCAAGTCTGTTTATATTAAAATCACGGTCAATGGCCTGCACCAGAAAAGCATAATCGATATTTGCCGCTATAATCTGAATCTCGCCGAATTGTCCCACGGCTTGTCTTTTTATAACAGAGAATCTGGGAAGAATTTTGTGAATCACGGAAAAATCCGATGCATAAGTTGTCAGGGCAACCCAATCGCCTACAGCTGGATAATCCTCCCGACCTTTTGCTGTGAAACGCATATTGCCGGTTATCTCTGCTTCAAACTCTCCTTTGATTGTCTTTACGATATACCTCTCCTTGTGTTCTAAAACAACCCGTCCTATCTCAAAAGAATCCAGGTTATTCTCTTTCCTCAATCGTTCAAGGTTGTCGGTATATCCGAGTTCTTCCAATTTCATGCGATATTGTCCTTACTATCTGCCAAATAGGTTTTACTTAAAAACCTTTTTCCTATTTTGCATAATGCCCATGGGTAATATATACTCAACGTAATAATTATCAGCAGAATCTGCCCCCATAAGAAAAGAAAGTCCTTTGATGCCTCAATATCATAACCAAAGTTTAGTCTTCTTTCATCGCTAACGGCTACTGTTCTGTCTAAGAAATATTTATACAACCTCACTACAGCCATTGGATAGTAAATTCCTATAGTGACAATCGATAGCAACATTTGCCCGGCTATCATCCAACAAGAGTCCCAAAAGTTTGTTTCCCATCTGATATTGAAATCCTTATAATCTATATTAACTATCCACTTGTAAAACAAGTATATGTAAGGGATCATGAGTATGGTCATTAATAATTGAGAAACAATAGAATGCTTAGGAAGCTGTGCGGAATAGGTATCTTTTAAGACGTAAACAGCCATGATTATTGCCATGATAATTATTGGGAGTACAAAGCTAAGCGTAATAATTACAAATAGTTTACCACCTTTCCCTTTAAATTTTAGGGTTTCCGAATTACAGGATGAGTTATCGACAAAAAACCCGGTTATATCTTTAGTGAACCATGGTATATAGATTCCCAAGGTTATTATGCTTAGAAAAAACCCAAGCAATACCTTTACCATATACTCACCAAAGGTGCCATTGAACACAATAGCTTTGTCATCATAAACAATACCTTCAATTAATAACCTAGCCATATAAAATGTCAGTATAAAGGCTACAAAAAAGAGAGCTACCGGCCAGATAAAAAACATCATATCGGGAACTTCTCCTGGCTGCATTTCCTTGGCTTTGAATAGCATAATTCCATAAGGAACAATCATAAATACAATGAATAAGATCCATACAGGAAAAAATTTCTTACCTGTAAGAGTGAAGTCAAAATAGTTTTTCATCGCTTAAATATTTAGATGTAAATGTTTTAAAAGCGTAATGAGTCTGTAGCCATTTTTGTTACAACCTCATTTTCAAAATTATATAATTTTACGAAAGTCCATGAAGAGGCACTTGTACTTTGAGGGGTAATTACTACAAAACTCATTATTGTTGGAACTACAGAATTATGATCGATCCATGTACCGGTGTTTGCATAGACAGATTTCTGGCCATTATAGTTATTGGAAGCAATAATTTTAGGGTCGTGAGTATGCCCGAAGATGACGACTCTTTTGTTTGAAGTCGGATTCAGAAAGTACTGGTTCTTTGCCTGATCATCCGATTCACTTGCCTTAGCTGCATTTGCAATTGCCTGAGAAGCCGGAATGTTTACAGCAACATTATTGAGAGTTTGTCTTTGGTTCCAAGAATCCTGAATTCCCTTATAAAGGCCGACATCTATAACCCCACCGGCAATTTTTTGAAAAGGCAAAAGGTCGTTTACAGAATATGAACCATTTAATCCATCAATATTTGTTACAATTATCTTCTCGTCAAATTTATTGGATATCGTATATTTACTTAATGCTCTGCTCCATACGTTCCAATATATGAAGAGTAATGTCTGGCTTCCATTGCCTGAAGCATTTGGAGTGACAACCGGTATAATATCTCCTGCCGGGGGAAAATTATTGATAAAACTAAGTACACCTATCCTGGTATAAAAATACCCTGGAGGCATTATTGTGCCCGGTGCCACATCCTGGTTTGATATCGGATCAGGAGCACAGAAGAAATTGTAGCGGTGTCCGTGTTCTATTGCAATTTTTGGGTTGTCAGCCGGGGAATAGGTGCCTAAACCCTGCTCAGTATCCCTTGCCTGATGTATTCCGGGAAGTATCTTGTCGACATTTGCAGCAGTAATTGTCAGATCGTGGTTACCGGGAACATAAGTAACACGGATTTTCCCTTCGTGGATTATACTATTAAACGCATCAATCACTCCTTTATTTGCCGTTGCGATCCGTTGTACAAAATCGGCCTGATCCTTTCCTTGATAAGTATTTACTGTGGCCGGTATAAACCATTCATCAAGCATATCTCCTGCTATGACAAGCTCCTTGACATTTGGAGCCGCCTTTATCTGTTTGAGCAGCTTTTCAAGCGACCCAAGGTTCTCCTTGCACTCAGTATAAGTGAGATCGGCACCAAGATGAATATCGCTCATGACAACAATCATATTCCTCTCCTTGCCGCCATTGCTGAATGGATTAAGCGTAAGATCTGCCGGTTCAGATTTCTTACACGACGAAACAACACTTATCAGCGAAAAAACAAGCAACCCTCTTAATATTCCCATTACAATTTACATGTTTTATTATTGCGTAAAGTTATACTAAAATTGCTTAATGTTATACGTTCCCATGTATTGGCATCATAATGAGTAACAAGGATAGAATGACTTTTTTCATCGTAAGTGGGATAAACCATAGTCGTTCCTTTATAAAACAACTCAATTACATTATTCAATGTAGTATCTATCCTGAATATACCATTAAGATAATATCCACCTATATAATAATTTCCAAATTTGTCCCTGATGATTCCGTCGGGACTGTTAAAAGTTGTTGTGAAAAGTGTCGTGACCGAAGAATCTGCCAGGTCAATAGCATGAATCTTTGAATTGGGGGAATCGTCTATGACCACAATCCTGTTTCTCTCTTTTTCAAAAAGAATTCCATTCGGTTTGTTCAACTCTTTACCTCTTGCAAATATGCTATAGGAAAGATTCTTGATGTTCATCTTGTAAATTTCGTTTAACAACGGACAAGATATGAAGAGATGTCCCGATGAGTCCGATGCTACACTTGATAAATAGTTGGCGGAAGGTCCAGGGAAGGTGATATCTGCAACAAGTTGTCTGTTCACCAGACTGTAAGCTTTTATTTTCCTATTGCTCCCGACACCATAGACTATATCACCTACAATCTCCATTCCATCTATAAAATCTGCTCCCTTAATAAAAAAGGTTTGATTTCCCTTATTGTCAATTTGTATTATATCACCGGAATTGGCATTTGACACCAATAGCCTGTCCCGCTTAGTGTCAATCACAATTTTCTGAGGCCCGTTCAATAGTGTCTGAGCATATCCGGTTGAAGGTTTTATGAATATCGGTAATAGCATTAAACTCATTACACAATATATAGTGACAGTTTTCTGCATATTTTTAGGGTAAATGTTTTATTGCTTCATTTCTTGATAAAATAGAATTTTTCTTATAGTTTCCCTTTGTTTAATTCTTATATAGAAAATCTTGCGAATCGTTTAGTTACAATAACAGCTCCTTTTTGATCATCTTGCTATTAAACAATAAACCCAATGAGGGTGGTCCGTAGTTTTTATGGGTGACTTTCATTAAAGCCGGTAGTTTCTTTACTTCTTCTTCGGCTATTTTCAGAATTGCTTGCTCAAATTGAGAAGATTTATCATTAGAAATACTAATCTTCACATTTTCAACCTTACCGTTTTCATTAAACCTTATATTAATCAAACAATAAACTGAGTCTGGTGTCTCTTTGAGAAGATGTGAATCAATCTTGGATATAATAACACTTTTGATAGTTTCATGGAGAAATTTTTCTGCTGGATACAATTGATCTTTATTGTATACCAGATTGTTAATTGTATTTTTCGATTTTATTACTCCATTCCAGACTTTATAATACTCCTCTTTTTCATATATTGATCCATAGCCCATATGAACGTATTGTAATCTTTCTCCTCTTGGGCAATATAATGTTCCGGTATACCATTCGGCAAATACTTTATCCGAGCCAAATTCTTCTTTGAGGTTGAAGGTTATATACTCTCCGGAATCTTTTTCACGCATTAATTTAATTAAAAACAAACTGTCATTTTTTAATTCCCATGATGCAACATAGCCTCTCCAGCAACCGGTACTAGTCATTGTTAACTCTATCCCATTAATCTTTCTCTCATTTTTGTAATTGAGATATGGTTCCAGCGGATTGGCAAACAGAAAAACAGTGTCCTTTTCTATAATCAAATAATCAGCCGCTTGACCTGTTGCATAGACATTCTTGAACAGAATAATTCCAGCAATGAGAATTATCAATTTCCTGTATGAAAAATTAGAAATAGATACCATGAAAGTTTGTTATAAAACGGCATGTTTGGTAATCGTTAACGTAAAGTTATGATTTTTACACATTTTGCCCAAACATTTGTAGAAAACTTTCGTAATTAAACACTTGATTGCCGATATTTTTGTGGTATTACTGTTTGTTCCCTAGTTTGCTATGCTTCTTCCCGTAAAAGAAGTTATTTAACAAGAAAGTCTTAAAGGACACTGACTAAAAAATGGGATCTTGACAGATTAAAAGAGATCTAAATCTCTCCCAACTATTACTCTTCCTTTATATTTTACTCTTATTTCATCTATAAGTTCCTGTTCCGATGCTCCCCAAAATAATATATGATAAAGTACAATAAGTTTAGTGTTTGTTTTACTGGCAATTGCACCAAGCTCATAAGTTGAAGTATGTTGTTGAGAATGGTAGGTTTTCCAGAATTCATTCTTTGTGTCAAATCCTTTTTTACTGTAAATCTCATGTATCAATATATCTGCGTCTTTAGCATACTCAATAATCTTTTCTGTTGGAGCAGTATCACCAGATATAACTATAATTTTATCTGGCGTTGTAAAACGAAATCCCCATGAATTTGGCCAAGTTCCGTGAGGTACAGGAAAAGCTTCAACTTTAACATTCTCATCCTGATATATTACTCCTTCTTTCATGAATTCATGACTATTCACTCGCCATCCCTGATTATTAGCCGGTTCAGAGCCATATAAGCGATACCTGATATCCTCTTCGTATGCTTTAAGGATATTATCGGTCATTTTATTGATTCCTTCTGGTCCATATACTTCCAGAGGTTCGTCTCTACCCATAACCCAAGGAGTCAGTATTAGATCTGGATAGCCTGTCGTATGGTCAGAATGTAAATGGGTAAGAAATGCTCGCTTTATATTCTTCACTTCTAGGCCTTTTACCTTACCTCCATAACTTGGAGACATAGCAGCAGCTTTACGTATCAGACCAGGACCAAAATCAATAATGTATGGCGTGTCAAAGACAATGATTGCCACTGAACAGCCTGATTGAGATGGTGACGGATTAGGGTTACCAGAACCTAGTATTACTAATTTTGTCGTATCTGAATCAGAGAAATCTCTTTGTGCATAAACATTCATTGTCACAAAAGAAAAAAACAATAGAGTTACAAATTTAATTTTCATGTGACAGTTTTTTATATGTTTTCAAGTATCTTGTTCATTATATACTGCTCATTTTTTCATCGCGAAATCTTAGAAGCAATAAATGACCCTACCTCTTTGATATCTAAATTTCTACCAAATCTTATTTCAAAGCAACCGACACCCGATAGCCAAATTTTAAAATCAGAATCACCATCCAGAAGATTTGCGGTTTCTACTGAAAAAGAGGATATTTTTGAATATGGGAAAAACCGATACTCTTTTTTAGATCCTGTCAACCCTTGTATATCATAGCAGATTATTTTGTATGTTGTAAAAACAACCTTATCACGTATATTCTTGTATGACAAAATAATGCTTTCGTCTGGGGCAAGAAATGAATCGAAGATTTCTTTACTGTCGGTAGGGTCGACCTTATCTATAACACTAAATTTCGCAATTAAATCTATAGCCATAATTAATATTTGTTAGTTTTATTTGGATTCCCTAGTTTACTATGCTTTTTCCCGTAAAAGAAATAGATTACAAGCCCTATTCCCAGCCAGATTAAAAGGCGTGACCATGTACTACCCGGCAGCATCAGCATAACTATTCCCGAGGATAGAATTCCCAGAATCGGGACTACAGGAAAGAATGGTGCCTTGAAAGGTCGCTCCAGATTTGGCTGTTTGTATCTGAGAACAAGTACACCACCACTCACAATTACAAAGGCAAGGAGCGTTCCAATAGAAACAAGTTCTCCTAACAATCCAATCGGGAAAAGACCTGCAATAACACCTGCAACAACTCCGGTTAATATGGTTGTAATATAAGGAGTTCTGAATTTAGGGTGAACCTTGCTGAAAACAGCAGGTAAAAGTCCATCTTTTGACATTGAATAGAAAATCCTCGGCTGTCCCATGAGCAAAATCAGTACAACTGAAGAGAGTCCTGCAATTGCTCCGATTTTTATCGGGTACCTCAGCCATACGAGCCCCTCTCCGGCGGTGTTCACGGCAAGAGCGACAGGTGCAGGGTCATTCAGATTTGGGTAAGGTACTATTCCTGTCATAACCAAACCGACCAGGATATAAAGGACAGTACACACAGCCAATGATCCGAGTATGCCCCAAGGCATGTCTTTCTGAGGATTCTTAGCCTCCTGAGCTGTTGTTGAAATGGCATCAAATCCAATGTAGGCAAAGAAAATCACTCCTGCCGCCCTCATTATTCCGCTCCATCCGAATTGTCCGAATACACCCGTGTTTTGAGGAATGAATGGTGTCCAGTTGTCGGTATTTATGAAACTTGCTCCAAAACCAATAAATAAAAGTATTACAGCAACCTTTACAATAACAATGACATTGTTGAAGTTAGCAGACTCTTTTATTCCGATAACAAGCAGTGTCGTTATTATTCCGACAATGAACACAGCCGGAAAGTTGATAACAGCACCTGTAGTGCTCCAGACTCCCGTAGCTGTGTCAAAAATAAGAGGAGAACTGGCGATTGAGGCTGGAAGCGATATTCCAAAATCGTTCAGGAAACTTACAACATATCCCGACCAACCAACTGCAACTGTTGCCGCTCCGAACAGATATTCAAGTATGAGATCCCATCCAATTATCCATGCAATAAACTCACCTAGTGTAGAATAGGCATAAGTATAGGCACTTCCCGCTATCGGAATCATCGATGCAAATTCTGCGTAGCATAAACCTGCAAAACCGCAGGCGATAGCTGCAATGATAAATGAAATCACTATTGAAGGACCTGCATATGTGGCTGCAGTCTGACCTGTGAGGACAAATATTCCTGCTCCAATGATTCCTCCGATTCCCAATGTGACAAGATTTAACCTGCTAAGTGTCCTCTTTAAACCGTTTTTTTCGTCAGAAGCTTCGCTCTGTAGTTCTACAATTGATTTCTTTGCCCAGATGTTTGCCATATATTTTTTTTAGAAAAGTTTTGGATTTGTATATAATATCAAAATTAAATCTTCTTCCCTAAGATAAAACAATGTAGTCTTCCTCGTAAAAGCACTGTTTGTCAATTGACTGTTCCAGAAACTGATTACAGGCTTCCAGTGTAGTAAAAACCCCTACAATATTAGTAAAAACTTCATTCTGCCTTAGCAAGAAAGACAAGGCCGTTTGTTTTGGCTCGCTTGTAAGTATTGCCCACCTAAGAGGGGTATCCTTGTCAGTAGAGATCAAAATATTTGCAAACTTCTGCACTTCGTCAATTGAAACATTTAGTTGAGCATTGGAGATTTCCGACAATACACTGTTAACAAACTTAAAGTCAGGGTCCGACACCTCCTGTCTGAATAGTCTCTCAAGATCAGGCAATGTAATTATTCCTTCCAGAACGTCTACAAGCAAATGTTTGTCGACGTAAATTTTGTACTTCATATTCATACCTTCAATTGATCATTTTTTAGTAAAGCAAATCTAATCTCGTCATATAGCTCTCCCTTTTTGAAAATTGACCGTTTAAAAACTGCTTCCTTCTCAAATCCGCATTTTTCAAGAACTCTTTGTGATGCTATATTATATTCGAAAATCCCTGTATATATCCTGACAATATCGAATTTCTCAAATCCATATTTTGTTATTAATCTAACCGCCTTACTGGCAATTCCTTTATTCCAGAAGGGCTCTCCAATAAAATAGCCAATCTCTGCACTTTTTCTATATACATCACTTCCTAATGACAAACTTATGTTTCCCACATAGTTGCCATTATATTCTATTGCAAAAAGTGTTTTTGGATCTTGTTTATCAACCATTTCAATAAATCTCTTTGCGTCATCAATTGTATACGGACTAGGGAAAGCATTTCTCAGATTTATGCTTACTTTTTCATTATTAGCATATTCTGCGAGTTTAGGAATATCCGCTTCGGTCAATTCCCGCAAGACAACATCATTATCAGTCGCAATTATCATAAATCTTAAGTTTACCCCGAAACCCTCTGGCAGCATAGTAAGAGGGAGCACTGTTGTAATACACAAAGACGTTGTCATAGTGATAATTAGCAAAGAGTGCTCCTCCAAGTTTTCTAATATCATCCGGAGTTTTAATCCAGCTCGATGTTTTCGTATCAAATTTACCAAAATTCTGCAACTTCCTGTACTCATCCTCTGTTAAAAGTTCAATACCCATGTCAGCAGCCATATCAACAGCACAATTTTCAGGTTTAAACTCTTTTCTGGATTCCAGCCCTTCCCTGTCGTAACAAAGACTCCTGCGACCTTTTGGACTCTCCTCAGAACAATCGTAAAAAGTGTATTCGGCAGTCTTTTTATCCTGAGCAACAACATCCGGTTCACCTCCGGTTCTTTCCATTTCATTCAGCGACCACAGTTTTTCAGAATTCGCCTCCAGCTTCACTTGAACGTCACTCCAGATAAGTCCTTTATGGTGGTTCATATTCTTCTCAAAACGGTTTTTCAATGTTCTTAGTATATCTTCAACCTGCTCTGGTGGCAACTTCTTTTTATTATCCATTGTCGTTATAATTTTAGTAACGTTAATTTTTGATTTATACCCAAGGAAGCTTTACTTTTTTGCTATAATCATCCCAGGCATTACCAAAAATCTTTGATAAGATTTTCTCTTCTTCTGGCGAGTATAACCTCGATCCAATATATACAATTATCCCAATAACAATTCCTAACCACGTGTTACATAAAATACCAATCCATGGAAGCACAAGTAAGGCCACTCCGGTATACAGCGGATGTTTCACCAACGAGTACGGACCAGTTGTGATAAGTTCTTTTCGAGTTCATGATCAAACCAATAATTAAAAATGGCAACGCTAATATTCCTATCTTTCTTCCATTGCCGATAAGTACCTTAAGTTTCATAGCTTTATCCGTTGAAATTTGAAAGCAATATAATAAATTTTATGACTGGGTACTTTGGCCATTGATAATATCGTTCCTTATTATCTGAACTGATTTTTCCGGTTCTTCAAATATGGGACTGTGGGCAGATTTTTCGAATGTATAAAAGCCCTTAATGGGTGCCTTAAGTTCATTAAAATAGTCCTTTGCCAAATTGTAAGAAACGGTATAATCATAGATGCCATGGAAAAAATAGACAGGAATATTTATCTCAGTCACTTCTACGGCCAGATCTGTTGAGAGCATCTTGCCCCACAGTGGACTAACTCCGGAACGGGCTTTGCCGCTCCACATTTTAATCTTTTCTATTAATGTATAGTCGCGGCACTTAAGAGACTGAAAAAAAATACCTGTGATTACAGATTTCATATTGTGTGTAGTTCCTACACCAAGGCTATGCATTGCTTTATCCCGCAATAAGAGGTATGAATCCGGTGTGCCATCCTTTAGAGTGACTGGTGCGGACTCCAGTTTTCTAAGCATCTTCATGTTTCCCGTAACTTTATATTGCTCAATCATATACTCGTATGCTAGTCGTTCAGATTCAAGTTGACACGACATCTGAGCAACGCCAACGTATGCATGATACAATTCCGGAAACTGTGCTGCCACATTTATACCAATGAAGGTTCCACCGGAATGTCCCATAAGGTAAATTTTTTTCTGTCCAAATCGTTTAAGCAAGTAATTCGTCACCTCCTTTGTGTCGGATATCATTTGATCCAGCGTGATAGACTCTCGTGGGATATTGGAACTGTAAGACAGGCCCGACCCTCGTTGTTCCCACCATACCACAGTGAAAATATCTTCAAGCCCAGTTGGATACCTTTCAGTCAGAAAATAGTCTGGCATACCACCATGAAGATAAAGCAATACCGGGTTCTTTACATTTTTGCTCCTGATAAACATACCCTGCCTTACTCCATTAATATTGAGAAAGATTTTTTCAGAGATGCTGCCTTGCAATACACTTCCATTTTTGACAAGAAATGGTTCCGGTTTTCCGGGGCTCATCACAAACAATACCCCAGCAGAAGTGAGTAAGCAAATTAATATTATTGAAAGAAAAATAAGCATAATCCTGCCTCCTTTAACCCAATTAGACATAAAAGTAACAATTTTACAGCAATTATTTAATAGAATCGGCACCTTCAATTTCTGGCAGAAAAAGATCTCGCACCCTTAATCCACCCCGTAAAGCAAAAATAATATACAGAATAGTAAACAACCCGTCAATTATTCCTGTGAACCAGAATGTCGATGGAAAATGCGACGCAAAAGCCATATATACATAGAGTTGAACAACATAGAATGACCTGCCTATTATCAGGCAGCCTACGTTAAAAACATATCTTTTAATATTGAAGGCCGATAGAAACTGCAGATAAGCAAAGCAGAGAAAGAACGAGCCCAGAAAAACTGAGAAAAAAGGATCAATCTCTGGTTTATCAATAATACGTCCCGATCCGATTATGAAAAAGTATAAAACAGCTGCTATAGTATCCCAGATTCCACTTGCAAAGAAGGTGATCGCTAAAGGGGTTAATGATTTATTATTCATTCAGCAAAACTAACAATGGTTTCACGATTTGAAAAAAATATCCCGACGAAGGTGGTGTTTTTGAGAATGAACGTCTGTTTTTTATGGGTGGAGGTGTATTTTTTCATTTTATCGAATAATACTATTAATCCTTCTGGTAAAGTCTTTCGCCAACCGGTCCAGTCGTGCCCGCTCTGAAATTCCTGATAATATATCTCATAACCTTTTGATTTTAAAACATCTCTCATTTGTCTATGTTTCACGATGAAATTAAAGTTACTAAAGCTCCTCATAACCGTCTCTTGTAATCCACAATCGAGGTAAAAACGAACGGGCAATTTTTGTGATAATTTATATTGTTCTGTTAACCACGGGATACTGTCAGTTACTTTTATCCCACGCCAATAGCTACCCGATTGTGACAAGACATTCCCAAACATACTTGAGTAATTTAAAGCAATATAAGCCGAAGCTAATCCACCATAGCTGACTCCTGCAACTATCGATTTATCAGGATCTTTAGAAATCTTAAAATTCTGATATGCCCATGGCATTAACTCCATGGCAACAAAATCGGCAAATGGTTTGTAAATTGGCAACTCTAACTCCCGCCTTTCTCCTGGCTGATTATCAATCATAATAGCAACACATGGCGGAATCTTCTTATCAGCTATTAAATTATCTAATATTATGGGAAATGGAACCCTTTCGAGATACAACGACTGATCAAAGATTACAATAGATGGATATTCCATCTTTTCGCTATATCCATATGGTTTATAAACCATTACACTTCGTGAATTATTCAATATCTTACTATCTATTGCATATTCTGTCAAAGTTCCCTTGGATACTCCTTTTTTCTCATAAAACCATACATTTGAACTATCAAGAAGGTAATCAAAAGCATTATAGCTGTAGTTGGTATCCAATCCAACAGGAATAAGATTGTCGTTAAGTTTATCTGTAACTTTTATTGTACCCGAACTATCTGTTAAATTGTAACGGTACGACGTGGTCCAATCTATTGGTATTTTAAAAGTCCTGTACCATATATCTGTGTTCTTCACTGGAAGTAACATCATATCACTCTCTCCGTTACCAAGATGTCCGTTTTTTATATCTATCCTTACCTTGGTCCTGTTATCTTTGTTCCGGTACAAGAAAGTAATAATCAAACTATTGCTATCACTGCATTTTTCAACCATTGGTGTACCTTTACATATAATACTATCCCAAAATTGCCTGATTTGAATTTCGTTTGCTTTTTTCAATCTTTCTATTGTTGGGCTAAAACAAAGTACTGGCTTAATGGTTTCTAAATCTGTCCATTGCGATAACTTCTTGGTTAAATCATCACAATTATCTGTCTGCGAATTTTTACTAGCATTTTGGTTATTGCAACCAATTAAAAAAATGATAATGAAGTTTAATAAATGTCTCATTTTTACCGTTTTATAATTAAATGACTAGCCGTGATTATAATTCAAAACCGCACTATGCCAAGAGGAATAATCTTCATAAGACAGATATCATCTCCCATTTTAACACTTTTCAGCAATTCTACATCCACTTCGCAACCAAATGCCTTTTCAAAAATCACTTTACTATAACCTGTCGTGCACTGGCACCAGGTATTTGTTTCCAGTTTATCTACTTCTGCAAGCATCGGACACGGACAATAAGGGAATTGCAAATAAAGTCCGCCATTACTAAATGATAACCCGGCGGCTTGCGCCTTCTCTTGACTGGCAAATTCTTCCAAACTTGAGGACGACTCAAGAAGCTCATTTAATAAGGCTGATTTTTCGTCCATTCCATAACCACATTGACAATTCATCCTGATTTTTTTAACAGTTGACTTATCGAAATTGTCTTCCAACCTTTTCATGGTGTTTTTCACCCATGTCGGATTACTTTCTTCATTGCTGTATACGATTTTTTGAGCTTTTGCTTCGTTACTCTCTGCTTTAACAGCGCTATAAATAACTTGTTCCTGAATTTTTCTTATGTCAAACATTGTCTGTAATTTTAGTTTCAAACCGCTTTATATATTCTTTTAGCGTATAATCATTCATTTTTTTTTATCCCTTGGTCGGTTCATATCAAAATTTGCTTCTGAATTATTCAGAATTCCACAGAGCGTATAGATTCTTGCGTCAGTATGCGGCACATATTGAACCTGTCCTGTCAGCTCTTTCTTTAAATAAAAGATAGTTGTGAACAACAGCATCAATATCTCTGATATTATAAAAAGACCTGTAATATTTGCGGGATACTTTATTAAAATTAAAATTGGATAAGGTGTATTTTTATTCCCCAAATATTTTCTCAGCATTTTTATACATTAAATTATCTGCTAAACCCAGCGCATCACTAAGCGATATCCAATTTTCTGTTACCAATTCAGCCAAAGCTTGAGCAATCCCTTTGCGGGCAATAAAAGCATGTCCAATTACATTCTCTACTATCTTTTCATCTCCACCAAATGTGAAAATTTTATTATTTGGTACGGTAAGAATAAATTTTTTCAAAAAGTCTTTAGCTGCCAAAGGATTAATGGACCAGGACCAACACATATCTATGTATGCGTTAGAATAACTTTTTGCTAAAGAGAGCATCTCCTCATAATGAGGATAACATAAATGGAAAAAGATGAACTTAGTATTTGGAGCCTGCTTGCACAGAGAAGCGCAATCTGATGGATTGTCCTTTACCCAGTGCATGTCCATTACATTATTCATTGCCCATTGGCCAGTATGCATTTTTACCGGCAATCCATGTTCAGTAGCCTTGTCTACACAGTACCAGAACAAATGGTCCTGAAGTTTTTTTTCATCATCGGGACTAATTATTTGCAACCCGATTTTTCTCATAAATATTTCTTCAACTTCGTCGGCTTCCACCCTATCAAAATCGAGCCTTCTAAAATAGGCGTTCCCAATTTTCACACCCGTAGCAATCTGACAATATTCGGAGAACCACCAGTCAATTAACGAGTGCCAATCTTCTAATGAGTTAATCTTAACGCTTTCAGGAACTGAATAGGGTTTTACTGCGGCCTGAATAAACCCGGTTAAAACAATATCCTGATACAGTAAATCGGGAGATTCACTTTTTTTACAAGCAACAACAGGTGAGTGCACATGACAATGCTTGATGTTTGCTATATCCTGGATGATACACTTATAAAATCCCTTTTTTCGTGTCTGTTCGTATCTGTTCTGTAATTCTATAATGTTATCTTCAGAAATCTCGTCTATGCCATAAAGTATCTTGATTGTATTTCTAAAAACTATTCCAGATGCTGTATTTTTCAGATATGGCCAGTACTCCTTTAAGATTCCCCATTTATCAATCGGGGTGACCTGTCTTGAAAACAACCTGTCAATCTGTTCTTTCGATATTCCGGCCGAAATCAGGTCAAAGCCAAAGTATAGATTAAGTAATAGAGCCCAGTCATCACAAGGAATTATTGGTTCTATACAATCCAACCGTTCACATTCATCAATTAAATGCTCATGAGTATCTATGAATGGCGTTTCAAAAACCTTTTTCTCTATTATTTCTTTAATCTTTTCCATTATCTGCTGGTATTTTTATTAATTCATAATTTGTACTCCTTCCACCAGCTGATTCTTTTTGTAGAATTCCCTTTTTTATTAAATCCTGAATATCTCTTAAAGCAGTATCAGAAGAGCATTTTGCTATTTTCGCCCACTTGGACGAGTTTAGTTTTCCTGTAAAACCATCAAACAGTTTATTGAGCATCAATCTTTGACGACTATTAAAGACAGTTTCCTTGTGTCTATCCCAAAAATGGGCTTTATAAAGCACCTTTTCAATAGTCTCTCCTGTTGAATCTATTGCTTTGTACAAACAATTTAAAAACCATATCAACCATTCTGTTATATCTCCATTGCTATATTGTACCTTTTGTAAAATTTCATAATAAACTTTTCGTTCAACTAAAATTTGACTTGAAAGACTATAAAACCGTTGGGGACTATTATCTGACCTGGCAAGTAATAAATCTGAAAGTGCCCTGGCTATGCGACCATTTCCATCATCAAAGGGGTGGATAATAATAAACCAAAAATGAACAATTGCCGACTTAAGTACAAGATCAAATTTTGTTTCATTATTAAACCAATGTAATAAAACATCCATCTCCTTATTATTATGCAATCCACTTCTACCCGTTGGAAATAATGCTGCATGCCAACCAAATAGACGTTCTTCATCCAAGAGATTATTGTAATTTTGCGTTGCATCAAGCATCATTTCTACCACTCCATCAACATTTCTGTCGGAATATATCATACCTGCATATTCAATCCCCAGCTTCCTGGCAATTGAAGATCGGACTTGTTCATAGTTAAGAATTTCGCCTTCAATTTCAGAAGATTTTAGAACGTCAATTGTTAAAGTCGAAAGCATAGTATCCTCTTGTTCAGAAAATCCCATAGAACTCATTTGGCCAATAAGTTTTCCTTGTATATGCCTTACCTTTCCCAATATCACTTGAATTTCTTGTTCATTCCATGTAAAATGAGGCCAGTTTTCAGATTGATAGATATATCTTACCATTTGAATATTTTTACTTTGCGGTAAATATATGAATTATTCGCCGCATATATAATGCGAATATAGCAAATATTCTCCTTTACTATGTCAACAATGTAATGCTGGTTAAATCTGCTTTCCCGTTTTTCAGGAATGCGTATGTAATTTTATCTACCTGGCAATCAATAAATCGTATCCCTTTCAAGCTATTGTTGTTTTTAAAGAAGTTATTAATAAGCGTCGAATTCTGGAATGTCACTTTTTTAAATGCGCAATTTTCAAAGGAGCAATCCTCTAAAGTACCATCAAAAACTATATCGACAATTTGCATAGCATTAAAAGATGCGCGATTCCAGACAGCGTTAGCAATTGGGTTGCTCTCGAAGCCACCGGATTTAAACGCCGCTCCTGTAAAATCGGCGCCGGAAAAATCGCAGCCCATGATATTGCTCCCGGAAAATTCCGCTTCCTTGAAGGAACACTCCTTAAATAAATTGTTAGCTAAGTTTGAACCCTTAATGTGACTGCGGCTGATGTCGGAACCTGAGAAGTCACATCTATCAACATTATTGTTTTTTAGAAGAAGACCCGACATATCAGAACCGATAAACTGGCAGCGCTGCATGTTGGATGAACTGAATTTTTCATGCATATTCTTCAACCCGGAAAAGTCGGCATCTGCCCAGTTCCCGCGCGACATATCCCAGTCTGGTTTTTTCTTTTGTTTATCGGAAGGCTGTTCCATTACTTTCGACGAAGTCTTCACAGATTGGAAGTTTTCTGAAAAATAGTTAAGGTCTATACCCAGAATTTCTGCCAGACGGTTTAATGTAATAATATCCGGCAGAGATTCTCCACGCTCCCACTTTCCGACTGCTTGTGGACTGATGAATAGTTGCTCAGCAAGCTGAGCCTGAGAAATGTTTACTTTTTTTCTTGCTTCGGCAATCTTATTACCAATCTTTTTAGTGTTTAACATAAGGCTATTTGTTTAATTTTTTTGATGATGCAAAGTTATCGGGACTCATTTCCATAATCAAAAAAATTCAAAAACTTATAGTTGTAATTACGCTACTTATGGTTGTTTCTCAACTACTAACAGTTGTAATCTGTTTTATCCAAATGTAAAGATTCAGCGAAGTAGCAATCATTAACCAAATCAAATAAGGTACAATTAAAATGGATATGAGCTTTAGTTGTGGAAAATAAAAGAATAGCATGAAACCTATAAGTATAGTAAGTCCACAGATTAGCATAAGACCTCCCAAAACATTATGGTAATAAAAGAAGGTTGGATTCCATCCAATATTTAAAATTAATTGGATGACATATAGCCAGATAAGAAGATTTTTGTTCGCACTGACAGGCCATAAATAGGCCATGTATACGCTCAGACAAATCATTATAGTAGTCCATGCGGCTCCAAAAACCCAGCCTGGAGGGGTCCAGGGAGCTTTTTGCAGTTCAACATACCAGTCCGATGAAACTCCTTTACTTGTGAATAATCCTCCTAAAGCCAGGGCTCCTAAATTAAGAGCCAGGAAAATAATAAGTCTTAAAATCATAAGTTTAAATTTAAATTATGTAATGTTTCAATGAATTCAAATAAAGCTCCCAATCGTTATAATAGAACAAATTGCTAAAAGTATTATACTGGATTTTGTCAAAAAGTGAGTCTTCCTATTTTTTATTAAAAAGATGCATCCAAGAATTAGCAATACTATTTGGCCAATTAAAAACGGAATCGTCAACATTTCTCTTAAAACGCCAATTATTGAATTGTCTAATTTGTATAGATTAATTATGTAAATCAATACAAAATAAGATACAATAATGATATTGACAATTATTAATTTCTTCTCTGTTAGTGATTTAATCATACTCGTAAGTCGTTTTTTTAAATGTCTTTCTTTTTTGTCTATAATGTAAATATTCATAGGTCAGAACAGCCAAAAGAGAACCTAAAATACTTCCTGCAATATCATAAATATCATATTGCTTACTTGCTCCCATAGATTCAAATTCGTCAATTAAAAGCACCGTCATAATACATAATGACCCCAAATAGACAACCAATCGTCCAAATCTTGGTCTTCTGATTAGTACAGGATTCACCGCACATAAGCTAATCAAGAAAGCAGCTATAAAAGTCGGGAAGCTACCCGTCAGAATTTGCGCTAAATGAGTTTCGTTGAATGTCGGTCTGAAAACTGTCTTGTTAATGTAGACTAATCCGAATAGCAATAAGCCAAGAGTCAGGTTTATTCCTATAATCTTTATTACGGCTTTCTTTTCAGTTCTTGGTTTCATAGATGTAAATTCAAAAGCAAACTAAAATATTTTTCTATTTTTAAACCAGATATAGATTATTAAACTAATAATCATCATCATTATCCACACAAATAAATAGCCGTATTTCCATCTGATTTCAGGCATAAAATCGAAATTCATTCCGTAAACACCAACTATAAATGTTAAGGGTAAGAAAAATACTGAAAAAATTGTAAGTAATTTCATAACGTCATTACTCTTTTTAGCAGTAACTGACAAATACGTATGCATCAAATTATTAGCATCTTCTGCTACTTCATCATATATTAATATGAGACTTAAAATTTTATCTTTTACGTCCTGCAATGCTGTTTTTGAATTATCGTCTACAACTATTTTATTTACAACATCTTGTGTAATCATTAATAGCTTTTTGCTGATTCGGGTTTGCGATTTTTGAAAATATAGATCTTCAAGCGAAATTTTTGTATAATCCTTTAGAAAAATAACTTTCTCAACATCATCTATTTTGTTGCTATGCCAAATTGATGGTTGTATATATGTTTCTAACATCTGGCTTATAATAAATATAAGCAACTGATATGTGTTATTGAACTTTTGATCAATATTTTCAAGAAAATCAAAATTTTCTCTATGTATTGTAATTATTTTTGTGTCATTGTAGAAAAAAGCTATTTTGTTAGTTAGTTCTTTAACCGTGGAATGTTTATTATTGTTCCCACCAACGTAGGCTCTTAATATAGCAAAATCATATTCCGGTAGTTTTTCAAATTTCGGCAAATGACCATGTTCCATGCTGTCTAATATTTGAAAGTAATCCAGCTTATATTCAGTTGCTACTTTCTCAAGTTGATCCTTTTGAGGTTTGACAATGTCAATCCATTTAAAATGCTCGTATTTAGTTTCTTTAATATTCTCCATAATTTCAAGAGTTGTTTTGAGTTAACTTTTTAATCATTCCCTTGAAAATTAATCCGTGGAAAGGAAAAACACAAAACCAGTATAACCTTCCGATTAATCCCAATGGTCTGAATGTGGCAGTTTGTATCAATTTGTTTTCAACAATTTTAAATTCAAGCCATGCATCACCAGGCAACTTCATTTCAGCAAACAGGAGTAACCGGCCATCCTCCTTATCGGCATATAATACTCTCCAAAAATCTAATGCATCTCCTGCATTTAAAGTATCTTCAGAAGTCCGGCCTCTTCTCAAACCCACACCACCTGCCAATTTATCCAGAAAACCTCTTATTTCCCAAAGCCAGTTTCCATAATACCAACCATTCTCACCTCCAATGCTCCAGATTTTATTTATGCATTCCACTCTGTTAACGAAGGTTTTTTCTCTAACGTCTTTATAACAACCGAATATAGGCACTTGAATAAACTCAGAAATATCAGAATTAAAATCGCTGCTTATGAAAGCATCTTTCCAGCTGGAAATCACTTCGTTTCTTTCAATGTTGCTAAATGCTCCCTTTAAAGCCTCCCGGTAATTCATGGGTTGTATTCCCAATATTTCATTAATATCGTTGTTGCGGCAAATCACCTCTATTTTCATACTGTTTACCAGCGCAACAGCAAGTTTGTACGATGTCGATGTTACAAAATACAGCCAGTACGAAGAAAGTTTGGGCGTCATTACAGGGATAGTCAAAATAAAACGCTTTAAATTTCTCATTCGGCTAAATTCCAGCAGCATTTCTTTATAGGACAATATATCAGGACCGCCTATATCAAAATTTTTATCATAAGTCCTTGCATTCAGTATCGTTTTTGAGAGTATTGATATAACATCTGATATCCCTATCGGCTGACATTTAGTATTTAGCCACTTAGGTGTTATCATAACTGGAAGTTTTTCTACCAGATCCCGCATTATCTCAAACGAAGCACTTCCTGAGCCAATAATAATTCCTGCTCTTAATGTAGTTAAATGATAATTCCCCTTACTAAGCTCTGTTTCAACATTTTTTCTTGAAGCCAGATGTTTTGATAATACAGATTCATTTACTATCCCACTTAAATAAACAACATGTTCTACCTTAGTTTTATTCATTGCATTTCTGAAATTCACGGCAGATTCTTGTTCCAGCAATTGATAGTCAGATGATGCCGACATGGAATGAACCAAATAAAAAGCGCCATCAATTTCTTGCGGAATATTGTCTAGTGTGGCTTTGTCGAGTAAGTCAACCTGAATGATCTTAATTCTCGACTTCAGGTACTCCGGAGTAGTAAATCTATTTAAGTCTCTTACACAGCAAATTACATCATGCCCATTTTCAACTAAAACAGGTAGAAGTCTCTTTCCTATGTATCCAGATGAACCCGTTAATAGTATTCTCATTTCATTAATTTCTTTGTATAGATTGATTGTTCAAAACCTTTTTTGCATCATTAAGAAACAGATTATCAGATTTTCCCTTAAAGTTATACAAAAAAAGATCAGATTCTTTGTTATAAATAAAACTATTATCATCAATCCAACAGACATCATATCCATTAATCATTTGTTTCTCTTTTGTGAAAATATTCAAAAGAATAATCACATTCTCTTCTAATTCAATACTAATAATTGAATCATTAGGTGAAAAACTCATACACCTTTCTTTTTTCCCCAGTGCTTTTTCATTGTAAATCACTGTTTGTTTCATATCATCCTGAGATAATCGGCTGATTCTATCAATTGTCCCATTTTCGCTATCTACAATTTCAAACCAAACTATAGATTTTTTATCCGATGAAATATTATAGTCATAAAGAGTATTTGGAGAATTATATAATTCTGTGTCCTTTCTCAAATTTAAATTAATGATATGCAAAGTATTAGACTGGTCAACATAGAGCTTTACCGACCCGTCTCGTGAATATACTGTACTCTTAGGAATCGTTGATAAATCATCCATACCCAAATCTTTAATTACACCTTTAGTATTAAGAATCAACCATCCATTTAATGAATATTGTTCTTCCGATCTATAAAGTAATTGATTGTCATCAACCCATTTACTAATCCTTAAAAATTCATCGTATTTTGGAAACACCTCTTTAATCTTTTTATGATCCGTCAAATCAAAAAGCACTATTGAACAATATGGCGTTTTGGTTGGTATCTCATCTTCTTCATCTATTTCATAATAAAGATCAACATATTTTAGCACCCTTTCATAAGCCAGGTACCTTTTTGAAGGAGATACTGAGAAGTTATCAATAGTATCGTTATTGACAGATAATCTATCTGTAATCTTTTTTGATATGTCATAACAATATATCTTGCCGTTTGAAAGATAAATTACTTGATTGACTTCGCTTTGAGATTTTGCAGAAAAATCTAAATTAAAAATTATAAAACAACACCAAATAACTGATAGTATATTTCTCATATCTATACTCAAGGTTTTCATACCTGCCTTATTTATCGTCGCCGCTACTTTTGCTATGCACCTGTTGTGAGCAGGTTTCTTTTAAAGTTAAACCATTCATTAGCTGTTTTGCTGTACATCATTACCAAAGATATAAGTTGCAATGTATTCAGAATAATTGAAATAAGTCCGACAGCAGGGTTGGATTTGAACATTGTGATTATTGTTGATGGAAATGTTAAAGCACCCAAAATGACAAAAAACGCACTTATTATGACAGTAACTAAAAATGTCGTCCGCGCCCATTTTTTTCTTTGGTTCATTTGATAGGCAAAAAAAATCGTTAAGGCAAAAGACAAGATTATCACGAATAAATGCGGATCGTTTGAATAATTTTTCATCTCAGGTATCAATTCTGGAAAATCGGGTGTCACTTTATCAATTATTAAATTAACAACTCCTAAAACAATTGAAACAATAAGCAGATTGATCGCAAAAGAAACCTTTTTTGGTTTTTGAATAGTTATATCGGTTGACATTATGTTCACGTTATTTTCCTACTCTTATGGCTTTTCGGTGTCGCCCCGTTTTTGTGATTGGTCGCCGGACTCCAATTTTTATTCTTGTCAATCAACAATGTCAGTCAAGAAGTGATAAAGTTAAAATTTTTATTAAAGTAATATCTGATAATTTTTTTGTCTGTTGTAACATTGTTTCAATTTTTTACTCTAACTTAGATGTATAAGTTTTCAGAAAAATATGTGAGGAGGCGTCGTGGATATATCACAAATAAACTAAAAAGGAGGCAATATGAACAGATTCAAAATTTCCGGATTATCTCTCATGTTTATTGGCTTAATTGCTACACTGATAAGTGGTTGCGCAGTTCGTCCATATGTAGCGCCAGTAGCACCCCCCACTCCAACAATAACTATTAATACAATTCCCAGTGGTGCCGATATTTCTATCCAAGGGAATTATATAGGAAAAAGTCCGTTGGTAGTTACAGCACCCTATAATTACGCTGGATCGGAACCATGGAGAATTGAAGTCAGATTAGAAGGATATGAACCGAAAGAAGTTATATTTGGTGATTATCATCCCCCGGTAGACCAAGTTCTAACCAAACCATCGACTGTATTCCTCGCCGATCCTATTCCTGTTGGAACTAAAACTATACCCGCTTATTACACATTTCGTAATTCAATAGATATTAAACTTTATTCAAAAGGTGGGTCTCCTGTTAATACTAAGACGGCAGAAGAATATTTTCTAAGTGGCAATGCCTCTTTCGATCAAGGCAATTTATCCGAAGCAATTTCCAATTTTACTAAAGCCATCGAAATAAATCCTAACCTTGCAAAGGCCTATAACAACCGTGGGTTTGCCTATGTTACACAAGGCAACATACCTCAAGCTATTACCGATTTCAACAAGGTCGTAGAATTAAATCCTCAGGATGCAGGTGCCTATTGCAACCGAGGGTATATTTATGGTAAACAAAGTAATTTCACTCAAGCCATCTCCGATTTCAGCAAGGCCATTGAAATAGATCCTAACCTTGCAAAGGCCTATAACGGCCGTGGAAGAAATTATTATAGCATAAAAGAGTATGACAAGGCCTGGGCAGACGTGCATAAAGCAGAAGGTTTAGGATCTGCTGTGAGTCCCGAATTCCTTACAGAGCTAAAGAAGGCATCGGGTAGGGATAAGTAGACTATCAGCAAAAAACCTTTCGTGTGTAATCTTCTACGCACGAAAGGAATTTTCAATTTAACATTTTAACATGCCTTAGAGCTTCTTTCCGATATAGAACATATAGCCATAGTATGCTTTATATTTATGATACAATTCTGCCTCATATTGCATGGAAGCAACAAATTCTTTTATGGCATTGTTACCTTCATATTTCTTCAGAAAGTGTTCTCTTCTCGATGTTTGCCATGTATAATAGTCTATCCAAATAGTTTCGGGCAAGATATAAGTTGCAACCGGAAGATAGCCTGATTTTTGCATTTGAGCAACCTTGTTTGGAATTGTATCTATTTCGGGATAAATTTCTCTCCAAAAATCCTGAATTTCGGCAGGTCGCTCATCGCTAAACCAAGTATTTTCTGTAACAGCAATATATCCGCCCGGTTTCAGAAATTTTCTCCATTCGTATAGTCCACGCTCAAATCCAATATTATAAATCGCACCTTCCGACCAAATCAAGTCTAATTCTTCTTCTCGAAACGGAAGATTTTCCATATTGCCGACAATGCCTTTCACTCTATCCTGAAGATTTTTGATTTGGGTATTTTGGTTGAATTGATTTATAAAATCGGGGCAAGTATCAACACCTATGATTTCGCACGGTGTGTTTTCTCCTAATACCATTGTTTGGCCACCTGTTCCACAACCAATATCGGCAATTTTGGACTTTTCGGTAAGACCGTCTATAAAACCTAATGCTTTAAGCGTTTCCTCGTTACTTCCGGGACCTTGCCGTTCTGTTTTTGAAAAAAAATCATAAATAATATTCAAGTCAAACTCGTGAATTGTCTGTTTTTCGTTGTTCATTTTCTTTTACTTTGTTGCATACATGAAAAGCATCATAATGCATTCATCATTGTACGCTGATTAAAACTTCAATTTATTTTACAGAAAACTGTTCTCGAAAAGGGTTATCCGAGAACAAACAAAGAGACAATCTGTACAAAAAGTACAGATTGTTTACAGAACAATATCCGAATTAAAGAT
This sequence comes from Bacteroidales bacterium, assembly GCA_041659025.1. Taxonomy (GTDB): domain Bacteria; phylum Bacteroidota; class Bacteroidia; order Bacteroidales; family UBA932; genus Bact-08. The sequence continues at coordinate 83,293 of JBAZZA010000001.1, forward strand.
AAACATCCAATTGTTTTAGTGGGTGCAAAGGTATAAAAAATTATCTTCGGAACGGCTTATGCTTTTAGACCCAATTTTTTCTTCACCTACTGTATGCAATGGTCTTATCATTGTCAAATCAATCCAAAGCAAATTGCTATAAAACTCGGTCCATTTAATCCTCCGTGCATAATCACTCCAATCCACGAGTTTTTGGTCCTTTGGACAATGTATGATTGAATAAATATCAATGGAATCAAAGTTAATAACAACTGCCATCCAAAAGCAATATGAAATAAACCCCAACCAAATCCATGAATTAGCCATGCATTTTTCCCGAATGCAACTTCTTGTCTTGGCAACATAACTCCTCTCCAAAGAAATTCTTCTCCCAGTATATTTAAAATCCAATAAGGTAGCCAAACCAATAATAACCAGTAGCGGCCATTTGTCAAAGGTTCAAATGACATAAAAGATGGTGAATGATCAAATTTACCAATTATCAACTCCAAACCTTTCATTATTAACATACTAAAAATACCAACAAGGACTAATCCTACAAAACACCAAATCATATCCGACTTGGTAATTTTGCGAAATCTTAGCCGCTCATTCCATGTTTTTTTTGAGATTGAAAATCCCTCTAATTTTAAAATTAATATTCCGGTTATTATCAATGGCAAAAAAATTCCCAAGCCTGCAACAATAAACCAAAACAGTATTGTTTCTTGTCCAGTTTTATCACTTAAATATGGAATCAAGTATTTAGTTAAACAATACATTAATATTGCAGCAGGAATATAAATCGTAAAAGAACCTAAAAGTCCAAGTTTCTTAATCTTGATTGTTGTTTCCATAATCCAACCTTGATATTTATTTGTCTCCTTATCACACCGATATTTAAATATTTCGTGTTTATCATCTAGTGTAATAGGTCTAAGTTAAGTCGTTTTGTCTCTATTTTCAATTGCTTGATTTATTCGGGTTGCGTCTTAAATAGCACACAACTGACGGACTGCGGCCTGGAGTTCGTGCGCTAGCATGAAGGCAAGCAGACGTTATGACTGCCCAATAATCTCTTCTTTAGATTGCTTATTATATCCAATTATTAATAATACCGACATCACAATACTGAATAGTATCATAAAGAATCCAAAGAGGTATCCTATTGTTGCTTCACCATCTATAACATCATCAAACAATGCCAACATCATGTAAAATGATCCTATAAGAAAAACAACCCCCAGAATTCTACTTAAAATTATATTCTGGAGAAACAGATTCACTATGATTAGCACCGCGATACTGCCGGCTATGATGTTAACTAGAGTCATGTTTGATGCTATTGCGTGTGTAGCAAAAAACCCGGTAAATACTACTGAAGGTAAATAGAGCCTGAAAATTTTCTTTAAATTTAAAGTTTTCATAAAGCTTATTTTTGTGAGGTTTTATATATTATATGTTTTTCTTTAACGATCAACCATTGCACATAAGGTTTGGCGGTTCTTGTCCATTTCTATCATTTTACAATTATTCTATTACATTTGAATTTGCCTTACTTTTTTAATCCTTAATAATTGTAACCTGTCCCATTGTCAATTTCCAATGTTACTCCGAGAGAAAGTACAATACGATTTACAAAATTAAAGTATGCAGTCACCAAAACAACGTCCAAAACTGCAGAATCACTTAGTCCTTCCCTTTTTAATTGTAGCGTAAAATCATTATTCTCATGACATTCTGGATTTAAAGTTAATTGCTTAGAGAATTTACACAATGCAATTTCTTTTGGTGTCAGAATCTCACAATAATTTTCACTAATAAGTTTTTCAATTTTATCGTCATTTTTCCAATAATGATTTAATGCTTCTGAATGGTGTTTTGTGCAATATTTACAACCGTTCGCAATCGATACAATCGTTCCTATTAGTTCTCGTTCTGCTCTAGAAAGTTCTGAACGACTATACATTATTTCCATGTATAAAGCCATATGTGTCCTAATGCTTTCTGGTCGTAAACTTTGAATTTTATGAACGTCAGCAAGCTTTCCACGACTTCTTACAAGTTCGTCATATATTTCTTTTAAGTTTCCGGTAGCTTCGTTATGATTAATTATTTTAATTCTTGGCATAAACTTATTATATCATTTTTCATTTCAAGATTATTATTCCAATTTCTACATCTTAATGCTGTGTCGCTGTCTTTTCTCCTCCTGTGCATAACGTCTTCATGGTAAAATCCAGTTTTAATGGGATTAATCATATTATCTTCAAATTTCTTTAATATTTCGGTTACATCAAAATCTAACACTGAAAAAGTAAACAATCTCTTTCCTAAATCTTTCAAAGATGCTCCTAAGAAAACGGTCATGAGATTTATTAAACTGCTTTATGCTTATATCGGGATATTGAAAACGATATTTTCTCAGGTCAAGATTCGTTTCTGCAGTCAATTTTGAGGTGTAGACGATTTTTGTTTTTAAATAATTTGCCCATATCCTAAATTGAATGCCTCTTGTTGATTTTACACGATAGCCAACCGAAATAATGACATCTTAATTATAATACTCTACTTGATATGTCTTCCCATCAGTTGCAGTTGTCGCAAATTTTGCGACCACTGGATTTCCTTTCAATTCCTCAGTCAAGACATTGGCGATATGTTTTCCAATTGTTTTAATATCTCTTTCAAATAATGTCGAAATCTGTTGTCTATTTAACCATACAGAACCTTCATCAATCTTAACATCAAGTCTAGTTGTTCCTTCATCAGCCTGATAGATTATGATTTCATCTTTCATTGGTTAATTATAATGTTTGTTGGGAAATTTATAATTGAGTTATTTATCGACCATGCTTGCTAACGGCTGGGGGTTGGTAAAGAGCAGGAGATTGAAACAGTTCATTGTCCCCTGCAACGAAGCTACTAAAAAGCGGGAACGAGTCCTAATTCTCTCTATACCTGCTTTTTATTAACCCATTGTTGGGCAACGCATCTAATCTTCAAATATGTAATCAGCAGCTAACAATGCTATCTCATTCGATGAAACATTTGGTGGAAATACATTTCGAATTACTGTTATGGTGATTTTCTCCTCTGGAAAAATCAGATTAACGGAATTCATGCCATCCCCCATTCCTGGATGGTAATAAAATGTCCTGCCTTTGTGTGTGCTTACCCCCATACCCAGTCCATAATCTGTAGATTCTCCGGAATTTAAAAGAACCGGTTTCCATATCTCTCTATAATTAATCGGTAAATTCTTTCCGGATATTAAAGCCATACCCCATTTTGCCATATCCTGAACATTAGAAACGACACCTCCTCCTCCAATGAGATTTGAAAAATGCATTATAGTTGCACTATGATATCCGGTAGAGTCAAGAAAATATCGCTGCACGGCATTCGAAGCATCTTGATTATAGTCGCAAGAATAAGTATTATTCATATTTAACGGATTAAAGATTTTCTCCTTCAGATAATCAGAATAACCCATTCCACTTTGTTTCTCAATAAGGGCAGTCATTATTGAATAACCGGTATTACAATATATAAATTTTTCTCCCGGATTGCTTCGGTATTCACCTTTTAACTCAATGTCTATTATCTGCGTTACCGTATGTTTTTCAGAAATATTACTCATAAATTCATTGTTTTGAGTAAGTTCTGGCAAGCCACTTGTATGCGATAGTAATTGTTTGATTTGTATTTTCCTGTTGTCAATAGGTAAATCCGGCAAATATTCCTTAATGTCTTTATCCAGGTCAATTTTTCCTTCATTTGCCAAAATAAGAGTTGCCATTCCCAAAAATTGTTTCGACATGGATGCTATACCTAAAACATGATGTGAATCCAGCATTTCCTTTTTACCTAAATTCGCATAACCTAAATATTTCTCATAAATAATTTGATCTTCATGTGTAATAATTAAGGATACACCTGCATCATCAGTCAATAGTTTTTTACTTAACTCAGTTTCATATTTAATTAGTCTTTCTTGAAAATTATTGGCATTCTGAGCAAGTGCACTTGTCGTGATAATCAGGTAAAATACAGCAATTAAATTTTTCATAATATACGTGGTTAAATTTTAATCCATTATGATTGTTTATGTTGCCCAACGGTTGACGGTGTGTTTTTGTTGCCGAATTCGGAGCACGTCACTGTCAAGCCACGATAAAGTTTGAAGCGAGCCACAGTCGTTGATTTCAGCACTATCTCGGCAATAAAATATACCGCATGTCGTATGCTGGCAATTCTTTCATTATCATTAATTTCTCTTTTCAAATATTATATTCTTTGCTCTTGGATTATTTATTACAAGGTTTGTAATTGCTCCGTTTTCTTCTAAAAATGAAATTGATTGTATTAAACCTGAATTGCTTTTAAATGTCAGGTCTTCTGAGTGTTCAAGAATTATATCTTTTGGGAATACTGTACTATGAATTATTAATTGCTCATTTTTATATCTAATCTCGTAATAGACATCAAGTTCACGTGAATAGAAAATCCCCGTTAACTTGTCGTAATTGATATTTGCCTCTTTTTTGTCTTCCGCAATTCTTATTGCCACATAACTATTGCCGTTTTGTTCAAGCGCATGGCTGTTTACCTTTCCATTTCTTAAATGAAATACGAATTCAGCTTTAGCTTCTTTCACAAAATATACTGAATCTGATTTGGCATATAATTTATAGTTCTTGTTATACATGTTTATAAAATACTCATCACCTTCTTTGAAAAAAGTCAGATAGCAATCTTTGTCGTCAACCTGTTGGTATTTACCTGCACACAAAGCGAAAAATTCATCGTTTATTTCTTGCTCAGTTGACACACTTTCTTTTGTTTTCTTCTCTGTCTCATCGCCAAATAAAATATCAGCAATGTCATTTATTATTTTTTTAGGGTTAAGTGTTCCATTATTACTTAAAATAACCACACCAACACTTTCTTCAGGGAAATAAACTATTCCTGAGCGGTAACCTCCCCATGCACCATCATGATAATAAACTTTCTTGCCTATTATTTCAGTTATGTATAATCCATAACCATAATCTATGGTTTTGTTATTGTTTAAATTACCTTTTTGGGTTATTTTATTAAAAGCATCATTGCCACCCAATATCTTACTATTAAAGTTTTTCAACCATTTTAACATATCAGCAGTGCTACTCATTAATGAGCTAGAACCAAAAGCACTGAGATTATTAGAAAAAGAAAGGTAATCTTTTCCATAATAAACATAAGATTTAGCTATTACGTTTTCTTCTGAATTGTTACTTTCAACAAAGTAAGTATTCTCCATTCCTATAGGAGCAAATATATTTTCATGTATCCAACTTTCAAATGTTGTATTTGTAACGGTTTCAACTATTCTTGCTAAAAGATTGTAATTTGAATTACTATATAAAAATTCAGTACCCGGAGTAAAGTTTAAACTTTCTTGTTTTTTAAGGATTTCATAAATGTCATTTAATGTAAGTCGCTCTTCGGGCTGCCATCCTTTCAACGCAAATAGCGTTGGCCAATCTCTAATACCGGAGGTGTGATGAACAAGTTGATATATTGCAATGTCACTCATAGCCTCCGATAAATCGGGTAGATATTTAATGATTTTATCATTCATATCAATTTTACCTTTTTCTTCCAAAATAGCAATTGCCATTCCTGTAAATTGTTTGCTTACTGAGGCAATATCAAAAATTGTATTTTCAGTTATTGGTAAATTTTTGTCTAAATCAGCAGAACCGAAATTCCCTTTATAAAAGATAGAATCATTTTTTGTAATTATTACCGACAATCCAGACATGTTTTTTTCATGAAAATTTCCTAGTTTGTTAAAAACTTGCTGTTCAAAGTACGAATCTAATTGTGGTTTCAGCTCTTTTACCTGTACTGTCTTGCACTGGATAAGACTAATAATTACCATTAATCCTAATCCAAGTGTTCCAATTTTTTTCTTTTTCATCATGCTCTGGTATTATTAAATTTAGAAATGTGCGTTCTGTTTCTTTTGCTTGCATACAATTGGCGGTATAGCCCGTTTTAATGGGCGATAACGCTTGTTAGCAGCTGTGGCTATTTCATACATTGATCTTTTTGTCGAATAGTTCGTGTAGTTTTTGTTGCAATAATTTTTTATCTGGAAGTTGCGTCTTATATTCTGATACCATTGTTGGCGAAAGGCTTCTACTCAAAGCATATTCAACTACTTCAGTGTCCTTGTTCTTACACAACAAAACTCCGATACTTGGATTTTCATTTGGTCTTTTTATATCTCTGTCTAAAGCTTCCAAGTAAAAATTCAATTGGCCTAAATGATCTGGTTTAAATTTGTCTGCCTTAAGTTCAAATGCAACCAAACATTGTAACCCACGGTGATAAAACAAAAGATCTATATAAAAGTCACTGTTCCCAACCTGTAATTTGTATTCTTCGTTTATGAACAGGAAGTCTCTGCCAAGTTCCAGAATAAAATTTTTCATCTGTCTAACGAGGCCACGTTGTAACTCACTTTCGTTATGTTGCTCAGATAAGTTTAAAAAATCAAAAATATAGCTATCTTTAAATGTATTCGACATGTCTGAATTCACTTCTCTCAACGCTGTTGAGAGTTTTGTATTTCCAATCATTGTCCTCTCAAAAAGACTAGCCGAAATTTGTCGGTCAAGTTCCCTGAAACTATAACTTTCTTGTTTAGACAACTTTAAATAAAATTCTTGCTCTTCACTTGATTTACATCTAGAAAATATTGCCAGGTTATGAGACCAACTAATTTCTCTCAACAGTGTTGAGATTTTTGGAACGTTTTTGTAGGTCTCGTAAAATTGCTTCATTCTCCATAAGTTCTTGTCTGAGAATCCTTTTATATCAGGTTCGTTTTGTTGTATATATTTTGCTAATTCCGTAACTACAGAATTACCCCATTCTGTAGTTGCAAGTTTCATGCAGATATATTCCCCTATGTTCCAATAAAGGTTAATCAATTCTGCATTAACTATTCTTAAAGCATTGTTCCGTGACTGTCTTATAATTTGAATTATGTCAATAAACCGATTATCCATATTTACTGTAGTTTACAACAATTTTAGAAAATATTGTTCTGATGCTCTTAGTTTATTTACCTATATACATTTATATTCTGAGTTTTATGGGAGTATAGGGGTGTTCCACATAGCTGCTAACTTGTTTATGTATTCAGCAAAGTGAATCCAGTGGGGAGAACGGCGGGGGGCTTGGAACAGGTTTGTTGAATAATATAAAATTTCAAAAAACTATCTCCTGCCTCTAAAAGATGTGTGACATAACTGTGTCGCAGACAATGCAGTATAAAGCTATGATTTTTATATATTTTACCCAAATATTTATGAAAAATATTCTCACATTTGAACTGCCAGTTGTTTTTACATCCGTGCCCAGGATTACGTCGCTGCGCGCCGTGATCCTGAAAAGGTCGCAGAAAACAGCCCAAGAATGAAGAACCCCTCCGGGCTATGCCCTTAGGGGTTTGTTATTTTGTTGCGGCCAGAGCTAGCTCTGGGCCGCTTACAAAATAACAACCCCCCCTTGCTTTTTGCAAGGGGGGGTCTTCATTCTTGTAGCGCGACCCAGGATTGAACTGGGGACCTCATGATTATGAATCATGCGCTCTAACCAGCTGAGCTATCGCGCCGCGAATTGAGGTGCAAAAGTAATACATTTTTGGAAAGTGGCAAGTTCTTTGGGGGTTTTATTTAACTTTGAGTTAAGTGTTTTACTTTATGATTAAGCATAAGATATTGTTTATTAGCCGATACATGGTTATTGCGATGGTTCTGGGCACCCTGTTTTCCGGGGCTAGTACTGCAGAGAACGGTGCGTACCGGTCTAACAAAAAATCATGCAATACACCTGTTGATTCTGCAAATAATAGTGCTCTCTATCAACGGGAAGATTTTCGTGAGAGGGTTGTGGAGAGCGTGAGGTGGCAGATGAAAAACTATCCGGAGTCGAGGCTTAGAGATCTGTATAAGAACTTCTTTCAGGACAAATTCGGGCCGGGTCATATTGTTGCCGATACTGCTTCTGCCGGTGCGTATCTTCGTCGTGAGCTGGCCGAGGTGAATGGCAGGTCGCAGTGTGAATATGTTGAGGTAACCGGTTGGGAGGGCAATTTCGTGAGGGTAGATCTGGCTGTCATTAAGGAGAACATCATTGATTATGAACGGTTTTTTGATGCCTTTATCAAAAGTACCTCTCTTGCCAAAGCTCCTTCTGTAGATGAGTGGCGACTGGAGTGGCGCGAGATTGAGTCTATTGTAAGGCAGCTGTTCCCGGATATTCCAGCTCTGAATGAAGACTCAAAGACACTGGATACATTGTTGTCACAAGGAAAATATATAGTTCACCACAGCAAGGATTATGCTGACAGGTATAAGCCGCATTACAGATTGATTAGCAGGACAATACTATCAGCTTTGGCAGAGTCTCTGTTTATTGACGCCCCAGCAAAACGGTAACGTATGCTGCGATGCCCTCTTCCCTACCAACAAAACCAAGTTTCTCCGTAGTGGTTGCCTTAATTGAAATCTGATCCATTGCCACGCCCAGCAACACGGCCAGCATTGTGCGCATTTCCGGTATATAACGTGCTATTTTTGGTGATTGCAATGCAACAGTGATATCGGCATTAATAAGAGAAAAGCCATACTCCCTAATCATTGAGTAGACCCTCGTCAGCAATATCTTGCTGTCTATACCTTTGAATGCAGATGAGGTGTCCGGGAAATGTGTTCCGATATCGCCCAGAGCCAACGCCCCCAGAAGTGCGTCGCATAAAGCGTGTATTGGAGTGTCCCCGTCTGAATGGGCCACACAACCTTTTGAATGATTAATTTGTATACCACAAACCCATAATGGGCGACCCTCTGCCAGAGCATGTACATCGTAGCCGTTACCAATTCTTAAATCCATTTTTGCTATTTATTGTTGCGTAAAGTTATAACAAAATTCCTACATAAATTGTTATCTTTGTACAAAGGAATTCCATAAAGGAATGCTTGATAAAAATGGGATTTAATTTTAGTTTGTTCAGTCTGCCCAAGCACAGGGCATTTAACTATCAGCCACTTTATTTCGATGAGAAAAAAGAGGCAATGAAGGAGCGCCATTCCATTCTCAACCAAGAAGAAAAAGGAAAGGACCCAGGATATATTCCCGGACGGCTGCTTCGCAGCAAATTAAGAAAAACTGTTTATCAAAACCGACGTTCACCCGGTTCTGTTATGCTGAACAGAATCATTATCCTTGTTTTCTTAGTTGTACTGCTTGTTGCAGCATATTATCTCACCAAGTCATTAGGGCTGTTTTTTGGTTCAATCGGCTAATGCTAAAAGTCCTTCCCAGCCATATTTCCAATCTCATAGCCGCAGGAGAAGTGGTACAGAGACCTGCTTCGGTTGTTAAAGAGCTAATGGAAAATGCCGTGGATGCCTCTGCAACACAAATACAGGTTGTAGTAAAGGATTCAGGCAGGACTCTCATACAAATAATCGACGATGGCGAAGGGATGTCGCCTAAAGATGCAAAAACTGCTTTTCTTAGACATGCAACCTCCAAACTGACAGAGATTGAAGATCTTGACCATTTGACAACATTCGGGTTCCGCGGAGAGGCCCTGGCTTCTGTGGCTGCCGTTTCGGAGGTCTCTTTAAAGACCCGCAGAGAGGAGGACCAGATGGGTTACGAAGTTAGGTTTGCCGAGTCGAAGCTTATATACGAATCTGAGGTTTCCACACCCAAAGGCAGTAATTTCATAGTCAGGAATATATTTTACAACGTGCCTGCCAGAAGAAAATTCCTTAAATCGGACTCAACCGAATACCGACAGATTGTATCGGAATTCACACGGGTTGCAATAACACGTCCCGATATTTCATTCAAACTCAACCACAACGGAAGTGAAATCTTTAACCTTCCTCCCTCCAATCAGAGACGCCGTATACAAGATGTTGCAGGGCGGGAACTGGGCAGGGAACTTGTAGATTTGCATGTAGATACATCTCTTATAAAAATACGTGGCTATATCGGCAAGCCGGAAGATGCAAGAAAGACACCCGGGAATCAGTATTTCTTTGTCAACAACAGATACTTCAGAAGTTCATATTTTCAGAAAGCTGTTCTAAAGGCCTATGAAAACCTTATACCGGATGGCACACTCCCATCTTTCTTCATTTTCTTTGAGGCCGACACAGATAAGATTGATGTGAACATACACCCCTCAAAAACAGAAATTAAATTTGAAGACGAATTTGCAATTTTTGATATTCTGCGCTCTGTAGTGAGGGAATCTCTGGGTAAGAATTCATTCATGCCCAGCATAGACTTCGATCAGGAGGGTGCCCCCGAGATCCCAAAGGTGAACACCAGCTATTATGTTCCCTCTCCAAAAATAGACTACGATCCTCTTTTCAATCCCTTTAATGAGGAGTTTACAGAGAGAGACTTTCCCCGTGATAACGCATCGTACGGGCGCGAACAATACTCCCCGCTTATTATGGACCCTGCAATTCCCCAGAAACCTGTCTTGCAGGTAGCAGGAAAATATATAATAACCACAATAAAGTCGGGTCTTATCTTAATCAATATAAGACGGGCTTCTGAGCGGATTTTATACGAGAAATATCTCGATACACTCTCTTCTCATTCAGAAATCGTAAACCACACTCTGTTCCCAAAAACAATTGAACTTGATGATTATTCCTATTCTGTCATTGTAGAGAACATAGGTATTTTAGGGTATTTAGGTTTCGACATAAGCGCCCCGGAAGATAATAGTAGAAAGAACTGTGTAGAGATTTCCGGAATTCCTGACGGAGTGTCAGATGAGCCAGAAGTTATTAATGAACTCATAGACAAGCTTGTATTTGATCTGACAGAGCTTGGCAGGGATTTTGGTGAGGCATCAAAAGAGAGGTTCGCCGCATCACTTGCTCACGCAGCAACTTCGGGAAAACAAGAGACGCTTAATAACCTTGAAGCTCAGATTCTTATAGACTCTCTTTTTGCATGCAGGGAACCTGCTGCCACACCCGCAGGAAAACCTTGCACTGTAATGATAACACTGGAGGAGCTTGAGAAACGCTTTAACTAGATTACTTTTATAACTGATAATAACAAAACCATGATGTACGATAACCGAGGTTCCGGATTTTTCACCAGTATGCCCCCTGTAATTAAAAACCTGCTGATAATTAATTCACTGATGCTTTTAATTACATATCTCACAGGGGAATTCATGTATGAAAAGTTTTCTCTTTTTTACTTTGAATCCCCATTGTTTAGACCTTATCAGCTTGTCACACACATGTTCATGCACGGAGGTTTTGTACATCTTTTCTTTAACATGTACTCGTTAGTGATATTCGGCGTTGCACTTGAACATGTCTGGGGGAGTAAGAAGTTTTTCCTCTACTATATGGTCACCGGACTAGGCGCAGCTGCTTTACACACACTTGTAATGTACTTTGATGCCTCATCTCTTATGTCAGCTGCAGAAGCAGGGAACATGGAGGCTGCTCAAAGTCTTCAGATACTTATGTCAACACCTACTGTCGGAGCATCAGGTGCTGTTTACGGTGTGTTGCTTGCCTACGGAATGCTCTTCCCAAATAATGTGCTTCAGTTGATTTTCCCTCCGGTTGCTCTAAAGGCAAAATGGTTCGTCCTAATTTTTGGAGCAATTGAACTTGCGTTAGGTATCTCAAACACAGGAGGCAACGTGGCCCACTTTGCCCACCTGGGTGGTATGATTTTCGGATATTTCCTTATTATTTACTGGAAAAAGAATAACAGAATGTACTTCTGATGAAGAAGAGAAAAAAGGGAGCAAGGTCGCCTTGGCCGATTGCCTTGGTTTTCAGGCTGGTGCTGATTATTTCGGCACTTGCGCTTCTAATTTCATACATCTCAATTTATATAAACCCTTCACTTACGTCGGTTCCTCTGTTTTTTGGGTTGTACTTCATACCCCTTGTCATGCTCAATGTCTTCCTTCTGATAGTCGGTCTTATCCGTCGCTCAGGTGCAACATGGATCACATTTATAATTCTCCTCCCCTCAATCCTCTTCGCAGATCTTTTTGTGAGGTGGGGAAAACCGAACGAGGGAGAGAAAGGTATTGCATTAAAGGTCTGCACATACAATGTCGGTCTCTTTGCCCAGGATAAAAAGCATGGCAGGCAAGAGCTTCTTACAAGCGTTGCCGGGTTTATAACAAAGGAACAGCCAGAGGTTGTCTGCTTTCAGGAGTTCTATATAAATGATACTGCAGACATCCGTAAGACATTCACAGACTATCCCTATATTTTCTACCACTTTTTCAGCCCGAGGGTCGGAGGAAAATTCGGTAATCTTACTTTAAGCAAGTTTCCCATTGTTTCGAGCGGCAAGATTATATTCAAGGGAAGTACAAACCTCTGCATATATACAGATATCGAACATTTCGGTAAAAAAATAAGGCTTTACAACACTCATCTGGAATCTCACTCAATTTCATTCACTTCCCTCATTAAGAAGATGAGTAAGAGCGACAAGGTGTCGGAGGATATTTTTGACATGCACGACAAGATGGCTAGTACATTCAAGAAACGAGCACTTCAGGTAGATTCTATTGCATCGCATGCCTCCGGAAGTGAATATCCTGCAATTTTCTGTGGCGATTTCAATGACACTCCAATGTCATATACCTACCACAACCTTACAATTGACAAACAAGACAGTTTCAGGGAGTCGGGGAAAGGGTTCAGTGCAACCTATTCCTATATGTGGCCCCTGCTCAGAATTGATTATATTCTTTATCCAAGGTACTTCTGGAGCATGAGCCATAAGACGGAGAGGATATCTTTTTCCGACCACTACCCTGTCATATCTGTAATAATCATACCTTAAAATGGAACTAAACCAGGCAATAAACGAGGCAGTAAAGATCCTCAAAGCAGGTGGCATAATCTTATATCCTACAGACACAATATGGGGTCTTGGTTGCGATGCCACAAATCCGGCAGCAGTAGAAAAGATTTATAAGATCAAAAAAAGGGCCGACAACAAAAGTCTTATTACTCTTGTAGACGGGCTCGATATGCTCTACCGTTATGTTAAGGAGGTTCCTGAGATTGCATGTCAGCTCATAGAGGTGAGTGACAGCCCTTTGACAATTATCTATCCTGGTGCTATAGGTCTTGCTCCAAACATAGTGGCAGAAGACGGGTCGGTTGGTATAAGAATTCCCGAGCATCCCTTTTGTCAGCAATTGATATCGAAGTTCCGGAGACCCATAGTCTCAACATCTGCAAACATCTCAGGCGAGAATGCACCCTCCGGTTATCATGACATAAGCGATGAAATTATAAATTCTGTTGATTGGATAGCAGATCCTATGCTTGAAGAGGGGTCTACCGGAAAACCATCTTCAATAATAATGCTTGGACTTGGAGGACAGATTAAAATAATCAGGAAGTGACCTATCTGTGGTTCCCCAGAAAATATATTGCAGCAACGGTCGTGAGAGCGGCCGTTTCTGTTCTCAAACGTGATTCTCCCAAAGTAATCGGCAAAAATCCGTGAGATACTGCAAGAGCAACCTCATCCGTCGAAAAGTCACCCTCCGGCCCTATAAGGATAAGAAACCTCCTCTCTCCCTTTTCTGCGGGTACGTTGTATTCCAGATATCTCACAAGGTCTGTTCTGCTCCCCTCGTTACAGTGGGCAATTAGTTTTATTCCGTTAAAACCAGCAGAATCCATTATGAACTTCTTTGCTGTGGTCATCGGGTTTAGTACGGGTACGCACGCCTTGAGTGACTGTTTGGTTGCAGAGAGCAGGATCCTCTCCCCTCTTTCCGGTTTGAACACCTTCCTCTCCGAGTGGTCTCCGATTATTGGAGTAAGTTCATCCATTCCCAGTTCTGTTGCCTTCTCCATGAACCACTCATATCTCTCAAGGTTTTTGGTTGGTGCTACAGCCATGTGCAGGAAATAACCTCTTGCCATATATTTCTGAATACTCTCCTTTATTTTGATTTTACATGTATTGCCGGAAGTTTCAGAGACCTCCCCCTTGTAGAGGCCACCTTTGCCATCAATAAAACTTATCTCATCTCCCCTCTTGTGTCTAAGCACCTTAACACAGTGCCTAGATTCCTCCGGATCGAGTATGGCTTCTGAGCCCGAAATATTATTTGTAAAAAAGAGTTCCATATATAATACAAATATACATAAAAAGGTTATTTTTGTCTGCAATCACTTAAACATAGTTATGAAAACCGCCATCACAAACAGGTACACAGCACTTGACGTGCTTAGGGGGATGACTATTGCCGGTATGATACTGGTTAACAATCCCGGCTCCTGGGGGAAGATTTTCCCTCCATTGAAACATGCCGCCTGGAGTGGATGTACTCCTACAGATCTTGTATTCCCGTTTTTCCTGTTCATTGTAGGAGCAGCTCTTTCATTCGCTTTTGCAAAGTACAACGACTCTCTTAATGCCGTTTCCCTAAAAAAAATCATTAAAAGAGCATTTCTAATCTTTCTTACCGGTCTTGCTCTCAATGCATTTCCATTTTATCCAACATCGCCCGACCCTGCACTGAGTTGGGGTGCGAACTATCTGGAATACCTGAATCATATACGGATTTTTGGAGTACTTCAGAGAATTGCCATGTGTTATCTTGTGGGTGGAATTTTGGCCCTTTGGCTGCATAAACCGGCAAAAATGATGGTTGGCATGGGGGTACTTATGTTTCTGCACTGGCTCATACTTGTTACATTCGGCACAGAGAGCCCGTTCTCAATAATGGGCAATATTGCTGGGTCAATTGATGTTTCACTTATTGGAGACAGCCATATTTATCACGGCTTTGGAGTACCTTTTGATCCGGAGGGCATTCTAGGTGTATTGTCGGGCTCTGCCACTGTTCTTCTAGGGTACCTTATCGGTAGCATAATACGCAAGAGCGAACAAAAGATAGATGCAGTGGGGGCATTATACACAATAGGTCTTGTATCGCTGGCTGTTGCCCTGGTTCTGAATACCTTCATCCCAATAAACAAACCATTGTGGACCCCTTCGTATGTATTTTATGCGGGTGGATGGTCAATACTGATGCTTGCATTTTTCATCTACCTGATAGATATAAAGGGCAAGGAGAAGTTCTTCTTCCCATTCAAGGCACTTGGGCTGAATCCTCTGTTCGCATTTGTGATGGCAGGTATCTTTGCTAAAACACTTGGCAGGATAATAAAATGGACAACAGTTATAATACAGGACGACGGATCAACAAAAGAGGTTACAACATCAGCAGCATCCTGGGCATATCAGCATCTGTGTGTATCTCTGCTCGGGCACAACGAATGGGGTTCTCTGATGTATGCAATATGCTATGTAGCAATATTTACAGCCATGGCTATCTTCCTGTACAAGAAAAAAATAGTCATAAAGCTATAATTTAAAGTCTTTATAATGGCATACATAGGGCTTCTGTCTGATACTCATACCCTCTTTGACGACAATCTTAAGGAATTCTTAAAGGATACCGACGAAGTCTGGCACGCCGGTGATTTTGGAAATTTGGATGTGTCCGATAAAATATCATCATTCAAACCCTTGAGAGGTGTTTACGGAAACTGTGACGGACATGAAATCAGGCTTATACATCCATATATCCAGAACTTTGAACTTGGGGGCATGAGGTTTCTGATGATGCACATTGGAGGATACCCCGGCAGGTATGATAATAAGGCACTTCAGTTTATAACTGCCCACAAGCCGGACGTTTTTATATGCGGGCACTCGCACATTCTCAAGGTAATAAACGACAAACACAATAATCTTATCTGCATCAATCCCGGTGCCGCAGGCATACAGGGTCTTCATGTTGTAAGGACCGCCCTCAGGTTCAAGGTCGAAGGGGGTGCCCTGCATGACCTGGAGGTTGGTGAGTGGGCAAAAAGATTATAACATATTCTAAAATATCAACAATTTAAAATCATCAATAATGAAAAGAGTCGTATTCCTGTTCACGTTAATCCTCTCCGGAGTCATTGCCATGGCGCAGCAGACACCGGTCACTACTGCCAATTACGATCTTGCAGCAAGATTCTCACCAAAAAAGGTTGCAAAAATGGTATTTTCCACAAATGTACAGCCCAAATGGTTCAAGAATTCCGACAAGTTCTGGTATACATATCAGACACCGGAAGGAACATTCTATTATATTGCCGACCCTGCCTCCGGCACAAAAAGACAAATCTTCGACAAAGCAAAACTGGCTGCTCAGCTTACTGAGATTGTGAAGGACCCTTTTGACGCACAAAATATACCTATCACCAAACTCAAGCTTGTGGACGACAAGAAGTTCACCTTTGAGATAAAAAGCACAGCAGATACAACAGTGAAGGACGAAAAAACCAAAAAACCAAAAAAGGAAAAAAAGGTTCACGGTTTTGAATACGATATCCAGAGCAACACTCTTACAGAAATTAAAGATTATAAGGCAGATAAGCCTTACCCAAGATGGGCAAGCATCTCACCCGATAAGAAATATGTTGTTTTCTCCAGAAACTTCAACTTTTATTCCATGGATATGGAGAATCTTGAGAAGGCCAGGAAAGATGAGGACGATTCTACTATCGTGGAACAACAGCTTACAACAGAGGGTACAAAAGATTTCGGATTCGGTTCGGGTGAGTCCGACGCAAATGCAACCGAAAAGGATAAGAAAAAGAGAACAGGGGCCAATATTACGTGGTCACCTGACTCAAAAAACTTCGCATTTATCCGTACAAACAATTCTAAGGTAAAGGATTTATGGGTTATAGACGTTCTTGCAGAACCCCGCCCAAAACTGGAATCCTACAAGTATCAGATGCCGGGCGAAACAGAGTCTCCTGTCAGACATCTCTATCTGTTCAATATTGAGAGCAAAAAGTACAAAGAGATAAAGAGTGCAAGGTTTAAGGATCAAGAGCTGAGGATAAGCACCACCCCTGTTTTGCAAAAGGATATGAGCAACGACTACAACCATAATATCTGGCTTGGAAACGCACAAAAGTTCTATGTTTCGAGAGCCAGCAGAGATCTCAAAAAAATTGATGTTTGTATTGCAGTCATAACTGCAGACACGTTGAAGGCTCTTGTTGAGGAGCGCATGAATACATACGTGGAATCCAGGTCCCTTAAGCTTGTGAACGACGGAAAGGAGTTCATCCAGTGGTCCGAAAGAAGTGGTTGGGCTCATCTTTATCTCTACGACGAGAATGGAAAGCTGAAGAATCCTATAACATCGGGTGAATACCATGTAGAAGACGTTGTTGCGGTCGATCAGGTACAAAGGGTAGTGTTTTTTACCGCTAATGCAAAAGAGGCAGGCGAAAACCCTTATTACGCACACCTGTACAGAGTAAACATGGACGGCAGCAACCTGAAGCTTCTTAACGCAGGTGATTTCAATCACGAAGCTGTAAGTTCGGACAATGGGAAATACTTTGTCGATAACTTCTCCCGCGTAAATACAGAACCAAAATCGACTTTGCATGACAATACCGGACGTAAGATCCTTGATCTGGAAAAAACCGACCTTAGTCTCCTTTTTGCAGCCGGCTACAAGTTTCCGGAGTTGTTCAAAGTAAAGGCCGGAGATGGCGTGACAGATTTGTACGGGGTAATGTACAAACCTTTCGACTTCGATTCCTCAAAGCTCTATCCAATAATTGAATATGTATATCCCGGCCCTCAGACAGAGGCTGTAAATGCATCATGGGCAAAGGGAATGGACAGGGTGGACCGTCTTGCTCAGTTCGGATACATTGTAATAACAGTAGGAAACCGCGGAGGTCACCCTTCACGTTCTAAGTGGTACCATAACTTCGGATATGGCAACCTTAGAGACTATGGGCTGGAAGATAAGAAAATGGTTATTGAACAACTGGCAGCAAAACATCCATTCATTAACATTCATAAGGTGGGAATTCACGGCCATTCAGGTGGAGGTTTTATGTCAACCGCAGCAATGCTTGTTTACCCCGATTTCTTTAAAGTTGCCGTCTCATCTGCAGGTAACCATGAGAACAACATCTACAACAGATGGTGGAGCGAACAACACCATGGAATTCTTGAGTCTATCTCAGAAAAAGGAGATACTACCTTTAAATACAGCATAGACAAGAATTCTGCAATAGCTAAAAACCTTAAAGGGCACCTTTTGTTATCCAGTGGTGATATAGACAACAATGTTCATCCCGGCAACACTCTAAGGATGGTAAATGCACTCATCCGTGCAAACAAGAGGTTCGACATGATCTTGCTTCCCGGTCAAAGACATAGTTTCGGAGACATGGCAGAATACTTCTTCTGGAGGTCTTCGGACTACTTTAATCAATATCTTATTGGTGATTACAGAGATGAAACCGACATAGTTCAACTGAATAACAACTAATCTTAATATAACTATACTACACTATACATGGGGGTGTAGTATAGTTATATCTTCTTGTTTATCTGCTCTTTATAAATTTGCCCCTTATTTTGGTATAGAATAATCAATTTTTTTTAGATTTGTCAACTCATAAAACGAATAAAAATGAAACTAAGAAAATTTTCACTATTTCTGTTAGCCAACCTGGTTGGCCTAAGCCTCATGGCAGAGGGTTATCAAATCAATTCGCAAAGTACCCGCCAGGTGGGCATGGGTCATTTGGGAACGGCTCTCAAACTCGGAGGGGAGAGTATGCTCTTCAATCCGGCAGGTCTTTCATTCATGAATAGTAAGATAGATGTATCACTCGGCATGACAGCTATCTTTTCGAAAGTATCTTATACTGACATTGCCGGCAGCTGGACCACAGATACACACAATCCAATGGGAACGCCCATTTTCGGATATTTTGGGTTTAAGTTGTCAGACAAATTCTTTGCCGGCGTAAGTATTACCAATCCTGCAGGAAACAGCCTTAGCTGGCCTGATAACTGGAGAGGCTCTCATCTGGTTCAGAATATTTCTCTTAAAGTATATTCTGTACAACCTACCATTTCCTATAAGTTCAGCGAGAAGTTCAGTATTGGAGCGGGCCTTATGGTCGATTTCGGAAGCTTTGAATTGAACAAGGGTCTTCTGCCTGTTGGCGGACTTAACGGATACCTGGCAAGCCCTGTTTTCCCTAATGCATATAAAGCCATAATCAGAGGAGCAGACGGAATCACTCCAATTTCTGCTAACCTTACAGGTAAGGCTGGTGCTTCATTTGGTTTCAATGTTGGTATCCTGTACAGTCCAAATGAAAAATGGAGTTTCGGTATATCATACAGATCAAAAGTGATGCTAAATGTTAAGGACGGTGCCACAAGTTTGAGTTATGCAACTCCTGAGCTTAAAACCCTTATCACTACTCTGGCCACTCCTCCTGCAACATCAAATCCATTATACAACCCTTCTATTGCAGGCGCAGTATCGCTTGACGGTAAAGCCTTTGACGCTTCTCTTCCTGTTCCTTCCAACCTTAATTTTGGCGTTGCTTACAAGGCAACCAAAAAACTTCTTCTCTCTGCAGAGTTGCAGTATGTTGGATGGAAAGCATATGATTCTCTTATCATCAAGTTTACAAACATGACCTCAAAATCTTTTAAGAATTATAAAAATTCTATGATTTACAGAATTGGCGGCGAGTACAAAGCTTGTGACAAGATGACTTTCAGACTGGGCTTTATTTACGATTCAACTCCTGTGGACAAAGCATATTATAGTCCTGATGGTCCGGGAGCTAATAAAATCAGCCTTACAGCTGGTCTTACTCTGCAACCTGTAAAGAAATTTGCAATTGACTTAGGGTTCCAGTATCTGAACGGCGCAAAGACACGTGGCGCTCTTCCTCAGGCAGCTCCAATGACTGCTTTTCAGGGGGACTACAAAACAACAGCGTTACTTCCTTCTTTAGGCCTTAGATTCAATTTCTAGAAAAAAAGAGTACTTTTGCATAGGGAAAATTGACTATGCCAAAGATTATTTCAGTAGCAGAATTTTTAGAGAGAGGTAATTCTCTTCCAATTATAGATGTCAGGTCCCCGGGTGAATATGAACATGCTCATATCCCCGGGGCTCTTTCTTTACCCCTCTTTTCAAATGAAGAGCGAGCAGAGGTAGGCACTATCTACAAACAGAGGGGAAGGGTTCAGGCGGTTCAGAAGGGACTTGAATTTGTCGGTCCCAAACTTAAAGATTTTACGAAATTCGCACTTAAACTCAATAGCGAGGAGTTACTAATTCATTGCTGGAGGGGAGGAATGCGCTCCTCTGCAATGGCATGGCTGCTGGAGACGGTAGGGATAAACTGCTCTCTTCTAAAGGATGGCTACAAGGCGTACAGAAACCATGTACTTGAAACATTTGAATTGCCATACAAGATTCTACTTTTAGGAGGGTACACCGGTTCAGGCAAAACTGAGATACTATATGCACTTAAGGAGTCCGGAGAACAGGTTATTGACCTGGAGGGGCTGTCGAATCACAAGGGTTCGGCTTTTGGAGCCCTTGGCCAGGAGGTTCAACCCTCATCTGAACAGTTTGAAAATACTCTTAGCGCAGAATTGAGAGAAATTAACAGAGAAAAAATTGTCTGGCTAGAGGACGAGAGCAGGAATGTGGGTAAAGTAACAATTCCTCAGGCTTTATGGAACCAGATGAGGTCGGCAAAGCTGATACGTGTAGACACCTCGTACGAAATCCGTCTCTCCCGATTGATGCGCGACTACTCTTGCTTCGACACAGAAGGGCTCATTGCATCTATAAAGAAAATTGAAAAGAGGCTTGGTTTTGACAAATGTAAGTTTGCAGTTGAGGCATGCCTTAGCGGTGACCGTGATACAGCAGCCAGAATTTGCCTCAACTATTACGATAATGCCTACGGCAATCAACTAATTACCCGTTTTGGTGATAATCAGACTCTCTTGCCTCATATAGAGGTAAACACACTTGACGGTGCCTCAGCAGTAACAGAACTTAAATCAATATCATCAGCTTTAGATCTATAATATTTTATGAGCATTAAAGAGATAAACAGTAAAATAGCAGTCATCATAAACCGGAACGGTATGGGTGATGCTCCTTTGGAACTTAGCCACACTCTGGTTAAGAATTACCTTACACTAATTCATGATGAGGAGAGATATCCGGCCTACATCTGTTTATATGGCGATGGGGTTAAACTCACCTGCGAAGGTTCCCACGTTATTAAGGAGCTTAGGGCTCTGGAAGCAAAAGGCGCAAAAATAATCATCTGCAAGACATGTCTGGTCTTCAATAATCTGATCGACAAAGTGAAGGTTGGTTCTGTAGGCACCATGCTCGATATTATTGATATTCAACACAACAGCACTAAGATAATCAATCTGTAATCCATATTTTCATGTCTGATACTATTCGATTGACACAATTCAGCCCGGGAGCGGGGTGCGGCTGCAAGATTGCACCTAAGGACCTCGAGGAGATTTTGAAAAACAGCCGCTCAGGTAAGGTTTTTGAAAACCTTCTGGTAGGGAACGACAGCAAGGACGATGCTGCTGTCTACGATATCGGAGGAGGCAGGGCAATTGTCTCAACAACAGACTTCTTTACCCCCATTGTAGATGACCCCTTCAATTTTGGAAGGATCTCTGCAACAAATGCAATTTCAGATATATACGCAATGGGCGGTGTGCCACTTATGGCTATTGCCATTTTAGGATGGCCACTTGACAAGCTACCGGCTGAGATTGCCGGTGAGGTTATCTCAGGAGCACGGTTTGTCTGCGACCTTGCAAACATTCCTTTGGCAGGAGGACACAGCATAAATAGTGCAGACCCTATTTTCGGTCTCGCAGTAACAGGTATGGTAGAGAGTGATCATATAAAGAAGAACAACACTGCAACAGAAGGGTGCGTGCTATTTCTCACCAAGCCGATAGGCATAGGTCTGGTTAGTACAGCAGAAAAGTTCGGACTGGTTAAGGAGCAGGACAGAGCGGTAGCACTACAGCTGATGACAACTCTCAACAAACCCGGAGCAGAAATTGCCCAGATAGAAGGGGTTAAAGCTCTAACAGATGTAACCGGATTCGGTTTGCTTGGTCATGCCCTTGAAATGGCAGAGGGAAGTGGCCTTAAGGTTGTGATAGAGGTAGACAACGTGCCCAAAATTGAAGGGGTCGATTTTTATATAGAAAATGAGTGCATTCCAGGTGGTACACATAGGAATTTTGCCAGTTACGGCACAAAAATCTCTCCATTGACAGAAAAGCAGAAAGCTCTCCTTTGCGACCCACAGACAAGCGGTGGATTGCTCATTGCTGTTGAACCACAAAGTATTCCGCAGCTTGAGGAGATTGCCACAAAAGAGGGTTTCCCCCTTTACAGGATAGGTTATGTAGAAAATCAAGACGGTCTCTTTCCTGTTCAGATAAAATAGTATCTTTACAGAACTAACCTAATAAAATAATATCATGAAACGACTCTTACTGCTAAGTCTCGTAATTTGCCTTGCCTCTTCTCTCATGGCTCAGAAAATCATGACCGGAGCCGAGTCTCTTAACGAATACCTGCCTCTCCTTCAGGGGAAGAGGGTTGCTGTTTTATCTAATCATACAGGTATGATTGGGAAGGTCCACCTGGTTGATTCTCTTTTATCGCTAAAGGTGAATATAGTTGCAATTATGTCTCCTGAGCACGGCTTCAGGGGCGATGCAGATGCCGGCGAACATGTTGCCAGTTCTGTGGATACAAAAACCGGGATTCCAATTAGATCGCTCTATGGCGGTGGTACTCCCGGACAAACCACAGCCGATCAGCTTAAAGATATAGATGTGTTGCTGTACGACCTGCAGGATGTGGGTGTGCGTTTCTACACATATATGACAACAATGGCCAGAATGATGGATGCCTGTGCCCTGAGTGGCAAAAAGATGATTGTGCTTGACAGGCCAAATCCAATTGGATTCTATGTTGACGGACCAATTCTGGACATGAAGTACAAGAATGGCGTTGCCTGGCTGCCTGTTCCTACTGTTCACGGGATGACCCTTGGTGAACTGGCAGGAATGATAAATGGCGAAAAGTGGCTTACGAACGGAATCCAGTGCGATGTAACTGTAATCAAATGCAAGAACTACACTCATGCCTCTATGTATGTACTTCCTGTAAAGCCATCTCCAAACCTGCCCGACATGCGTTCTATATATCTCTACCCATCTACATGCTACTTCGAAGCCACTCCTGTAAGCCTTGGAAGGGGAACAGACAAGCCTTTCCAGATATACGGACATCCTAACATGAAGGGGTACGATTTCAAGTTTACTCCAAGAAGTGTTCCCGGAGCCAAAACTCCTCCACAGCTGAACAGAGAGTGCTATGGTGTCGATTTGAGGACAAAGCCGTCTGTAGCAGAGATAAACAAAGCCGGAATCAACCTTGAATATGTGATTGATGCATACAACAACCTAAACCTGGACGACCACTTCTTCCGCTCTGCATTTGAATCTCTTATTGGTCAGGGTTATGTTAGGAAAATGATAAAAGAGGGAAAATCTGCAGCCGAGATTAAGGCAATGTGGGCCGACGATGTTGCCAAATTTAAAATTCAGCGTAAGCCATATCTTTTATATCCGGAAAAATAATACTGCGACACCTCAAAAGGTGACTTCGCGTGATTCATCATCAAGAACAGATATATGCACCTTAAGACAATTATCGGGCAGTATCTGTTCTATTTTTTCTGGCCACTCTATAAGGCAGAGCTCTCCACTGTCGACGAACTCTTCAAATCCAATGTCGAAAGCCTCCTCAAGCTTGTTTATCCTGTAAAAATCAAAGTGATATATCGGGTTCCCTTCTCCACTTCTATACTCGTTTATAATTGTGAAGGTGGGACTATTAACACTATCCGGAACACCAAGGGCACTGCAGATGGCTTTTGTGAAGGTGGTCTTTCCGGCCCCCATAGCTCCATATAAAGCTACTACCTGTCTCTCCTGCTTCAATGAGAGAAATTCTTTTGCTGCCCTGTCAATATCCTTAAGGTTCCTGATTATTATCTTGTTGCTCATAAAAATACTCTTGTGTATAATATGTGGCAAAGATATGAAATCTGACGAATCAAAATAAGGTTCATTATACTACTTAAAATTGCTGATTAAGTAAAAGTATTTTGCCGTTAAGCAAAATGGTTCTACTTTTATAATACAATACTTCCGGTCTCTATGTTTTAAACAATAACTGGATGGACAATACTAAAAGCGTAGAAACTAGCGACATAGTCCAATTTGAAAAGCTTTATAAGAAATATTATAAGAAGGCTTTGAACTATGCATTCCAGTATATAAGAGATATTGAAACATCCAAAGGTATTGTACAGGAGTCATTTATTAATCTTTGGAAAAAAAGAAAATATATAAATCACTACAATAACACAGAATATTATATTCTGACTATCGTAAGAAATCTCTCCCTTAATTATCTTCGGGACAAAGCCAGAAAAACAAAAAGAATAGGAGAAGTAGTGAATATTGACGACAATATCAATATTATTGCCCTTAGCTATACCAATACCGATAACACATCTTATATTGAGATACAGCATATTATAAGGGACACAATAGAAAATCTACCTCCTAAAATAAAGGACACATTTCTTTTGAGCAGAGATAAAAAGTTAACGAACAAAGAGATTGCAGAAAAGGAAAACATCTCAATTAAAACCATAGAGTACCGTATTAGCAAGGCCCTGATTAAGCTTAAATTAAACCTGGCCGACTATTTAAGCGCAATTTTTGTAATTATATTTTTAGGGTGAGAGTAATAACTGGTGTATTTAAAAAGGAATATGAACAAGGTGATCTATAAATATCTAAATAATAATGCAAATCTGCAGGAAAAGAAATTGCTCCTTAAATGGCTTAACGAGTCGGAGGAAAATAAATTAAAATTTTCACGGATAAAGCAATTGCACAGCTTTGCCATACTAACCGATGATGAAGAGGCAGATAATCCTGATTTTAGTTTCCTAAAGAGTTATATAGCAAAAAGAGAGCGGCGCAGCAGAATATTTATGTTAGTGGTAAAGTATTCTGCAGCAGCCGTACTTGTAGCGGGAATTTTTGTATTGGGTCTGAGAACCGGCACCAGGCTTAAGGAGCCATTAAATATCATTGCCGATGGAATAGTACAGATGGAGTACTCTACACCTTATGGAGTAAAAGGTAAAATACTACTTCCCGACAGCTCGGTTGTATGGCTGAATTCCGGCAGCAAGATTGGTTTTCCTTCTAAATTCACCGGCGATTCACGGAACATTACATTTAACGGAGAGGCCTATTTTGATGTTAAAAAGGATTCCCTGTTCCCTATGAAAATAAGCACCCCTCATAATTTCAATATTGTAGTGACAGGAACCAGTTTTAATCTGCACTCATACAGAGAAGACCCCTTCTTTTCATTGTATCTCTCCAAAGGAAAAGTAAATATACAGGACAAAAAGGGAAATGTAATTCACATGCTAAAAGAGGATGAAAGTATTCGATACAATTTCTGCGCAAAAGAGATAAAGACAAAAAAGGCTATAGAGCCGAGTTCCATTGTTGGCTGGAAAAACGGATGGCTGATATTTGATGAAGAAGAGTTAAAAAGTGTGTTCAGGAAAATGGAAAGATGGTACGGAGTTAGTTTTAAAATCTCTAATCATTTCAATTTAAACAACAAACTTACCGCAAAATTCAGGGAGGAGTCAGTTTCGCAGGTTTTGGATCTTATGAAAAAGATATCTTTAATTGACTATTCTATTAAAGATAGTGTCGTTTTCATCACAATTCCCAAATAATCCTTTAGAATTTCTTAGGGCTTGCATAATTATTGGTGTACTTAATTGTAGCATTAAATTATTTACTAATGAAAAACTACATCGTAAATTATTCAAGCATAAAAAGAATGATTTCTCTATTGCTTGCGTTGGCTCTGTCATTTCATATGGCTGCCCAGGGTGGGAAAGTCAATTTGAAAGTAGATAACACACCTTTGAAAACGGTATTATCCGAAATTGAAAAGCAATCGGAATATACGTTTGTATATTCTCCAAACTCAATCAACTCTAATCAGTTTTTAAATTTCAGTGCTGTTAATGAATCTGCAGAAAATGTGGTTAAAAGGCTGAGCGAACAACTATCCCTCACTTATTCCATTAACGGAAAGCAGATTACTCTAAGTGTTGGACTACAGGACAACAAAAAACAACAGCAAAACAAATTTACTGTAAAAGGAGTTGTCAAGGACAAAGCCGGAGATCCTGTTGTTGCAGCTTATGTTCTGTTAAGCGGTTCTAATGTAAGGACAACTACAGATCTTAATGGTGAATTTGTTATAGATGCAAAAAGAGGAGATATACTTGAAATTCGAGCTATGTCCTACAAAACTGCAAAAATCATTGTTACTTCTTCATCGGTCAATATACAGATGGAAGACGATGCATTTAATTTAGATGAACTCCTTGTAGTTGGATACGGTACAGTAAAGAAAAGTGATGTAACCGGTTCTGTCGCTTCAATCAAAAGTGAAGATCTTACAAAACAAGCTGTACTAAGTGCCGATCAGGCACTACAAGGTAGATTCCCCGGTGTTCAGGTTACCTCAAATTCAGGTTCTCCCGGTGGAGCTGTTAGCGTAAATATCCGAGGAATAGGCACAATTAATGATTCTCAACCACTATATGTTGTCGATGGTATGCCGGTAAACAGCATTTCATATCTTAACACCAATGACATTGCTTCATTGGAGGTACTTAAGGATGCTTCTGCATCTGCAATTTATGGTTCCCGTGGTGCTAACGGCGTAATTCTTATAACCACCCGCAAAGGAAAGACCGGTGAATCAAGAATTACATTTAATGGTTATTCAGGGGTACAAAGTATCCTGAACAACTCAAAATTTGTAAACAACCATCAATGGTATGACTTGCAAACAAAGCTGAATGCAATGAGAAGCACACCAATAGATCTGAATAAGGCAAATAAGAACATAAATACAGATTGGTTAAAGGAGATCTCCCGGGTTGCTGCCATTCATAATTATTATGTTGATGTTAGCGGAGGCAAGGAGGATATCACATTTTCTGCTTCTGGCGGATACTTTAGTCAGGATGGTATAATCAAAGGCACCTCTATGGACCGAATGACGTTAAGGTTAAACGGCGAATCAAAAGTAAAACGATATCTTACTATCGGGACCAATCTTTCATATAGTCAGTCTAGCAGAACAACAATAGATGAAAACGGCGAATCCTGGGGTGTTCTGAGTACCGCCGTAAGACTTGAACCGACAGTGCCGGTAAGAAATGCTGATGGCAGCTTTGGTGCCTCCCCTTTTGTGGATATAAACAATCCTGTCGCTACAATCAACTATTCCGACTCAAAAACCAAGGCTCAGAATATTGTAGGTAATGCATATCTGAAAGCAGATATTACAAAAAACCTGTTCGTCAGAACATCTTTTGGTGTGGATATGCTTATCAATGACTTTTATAATTTTATCCCTGTATATACTGTAAGCCCAACTCAGAAAAATTCAGAGAGCAAAATATCAAGAGGTTACGAAAAAACTATTAACTGGCTGTGGGAATCAACAATAAATTATAATAAAACATTTGGTGTTAAACACAACTTACAGGCTTTAGCCGGTTATACAATGGAGAGTACACGAATGGAAAATTTGTATGGTAGCAAAAACGGCGTTCCGGCCGATCTTCCAAGTCTTAAATATATAGATGCTGCTCAAAATGCAGGATCGGCAGCTGTAACAGGCACTGCCTGGGAATCTGCAATGATATCATACCTTGGTAGAATTAACTACAGTTATGATAACAGATATCTTGCAACATTGAGTGCAAGGTCCGACGGTTCATCTAAGTTTTCTACAGCATTCAGATACGCTTTTTTCCCATCATTCTCCTTTGCATGGAAGATCAATAATGAGAAGTTCTTCAGGAACCTTAATCTTGATTTTGTTGATGATTTAAAACTCAGAGCAGGATGGGGACAAATAGGGAACCAGAATATTGGTAATTACAAATTTCTCTCGGTCCTGACCAACTATGCGCAATACAGATATATTTTCGGGACTCCTGAAACACTTTATCAAGGTATTACGGCTGTTAATATGGCAAACGACAAGATCAAATGGGAGACATCCGAATCTTTAAATATAGGCCTCGACATGACACTATTCAACGGATTGAACGTTACTGTCGATTACTTCATTAAAGACACCAAAGACATGTTACTTACTGAGCCTATACCAATGTTCATAGGTTTTGAAAATGGGCCTGTTACCAATGTCGGAAGTGTAAGAAACTCAGGTCTTGAATTTGCCGCAACATGGAGAGGTGCTTTAACTAAGAATTTTACATACAGCGCAGGTTTCAATGTTGCAAGTATAAAGAATAAAGTTACAAGTCTTGGTCAGGGAGGTTCTCTTTCAGCTGCAGCTGTATTCAACAAAGGAAACGCTACTAACACAATGGTTGGTTATCCTATTGGAATATTCTGGGGTTATGAAACCTCAGGGCTTATACAAACTCAGGAACAACTTACAGCTGCTCGGGTAAAACAACCATCTGCCCAGCTTGGTGATGTGTTTTTTACTGATCCTTCAAATAAAAAAATGTTAGGTAGTCCTATGCCGGATTTTACTTACGGTATTAATCTGTCTTGTGCATATAAGGGGCTTGAGTTCTCTGCCTTCTTTGACGGTGTGTATGGAAATGAAATATTCAATGCAACAAGAGCCTATACTTTCAACACTTCTTCTACCTTTAAAAATGACATCTCCATTTTAAACTATTGGACATCAACTAATACAAACACAAATATTCCAAGATTGACTCCGACTGATTCTAATGACAATATGAGAATCTCCGACAGGTATATAGAAGATGGTTCGTATTTCAGACTTAAAAACCTGCAATTATCATACAATCTGCCAGCTGCAATAGTAAATAAACTAAATATTCCAGGCTTTAGAATATTTGTAAGTGCGCAAAATGTCTTCACTCTTACAAAATATACAGGAATGTATCCCGAAATTGGCCAGGCTCTCTCTACATCATACCTTTCAAGGGGAGTAGACTATGGTAATTATCCTCAAAGCAGAATAGTAACAGGTGGTATTAGTATTAATTTTTAATCTGGACAGAAGATGAAACAACTAAATATTATTATAATAGTACTGGGGCTTTGCATAGCAAGTTCATGCTCTGGTTTTTTAGATAAAGAGATGTTGGGCGCACAGACCAGCGAAGCTTTTTTTAAGACAGAAAATGATGCTGTGGCTTCTGTAACTGCAGCATATTCAGATCTTAAGGATACCCGGTTCCACCGGTCACTATGGTCCATCGGCGATGTACTTTCCGATAACTGTACGCAAAGTGGCAGTGACGGCGATGTAAACACATTTAAAAGGATGGAGTCTTTTGACTATCATGCAGATTTCGGAAGACTTGCAGATAACTGGAGAGTTAGCTACAGAAGTATAAACAAAGCTTGTCAGGCAATTGAAGGAATTACAGCAATGGATGCTGATATATTCAAAAAATATGACAAAAATCAACTTATAGGGGAAGCACAATTTTTAAGGGCATATTTCCATTTTATCCTTTTAAGAAACTTTGGTGCTATACCTGTAATCAGAAGTACACCTAAGATTGATGATAAAAGTAATAAAAGAGACCCTGTAGAGGATGTTTATGCATTTATAGAGCAAGATCTCAAAGAAGCGACCCAAAAGCTAAAAAAGAAATCGGAATTGGGAAGCTCCAATTTAGGACGAGCAAATCTCGGTTCTGCCTGGGCACTACTTTCTAAAGTGTATCTGTACGAAAAGAAGTACACCGATGCCAAAGATGCAGCAAAAAAAATTATTGATATGGGAGAAACAGAATATAAACTTCAGGATAATTGCTCATATAACTTTGATCTCGACCATGAAAACGGCATAGAATCTATATTCGAGATTGATTTTTACAAATCACCCACAGAGACCTCCAATTACCTTACAAACGGCAACTATAGCTGTTATGCACAAATGCCGAGACCTTTTGCCGGATACGGTGGTAATCAGGCACTACCTAGTTTTGTAAACAAGTTTGACCCTACAGACAAAAGATTTAAAGCAACATTCCTTACAGTCGCTGATATGCAGAGCATTGAAACACCGGCGAACCTTGGTACCATTCAATATAACAGAACAGGATACTATAACAAGAAGCAATACCTCCTGCCTAAGGACAGAGTGGGAATTACCTACTTCACTGTTCCATTAAATATACCAATAATGAGACTTGCAGAAGTTTATCTGATTTATGCTGAGGCCTGCGCTAAAACAAACGATAATGTAAATGCCAGACTTTACCTTAACAAAGTAAGGTTAAGAGCAGGTCTGCCTGAAAATCTGACAGACAGCGGCGATGCCCTTTATGAGAAAATACTTCTGGAAAGGAGATTCGAACTTGCAATGGAGAGCGACAGGTTTTATGATCTTATCAGAACAGGGAAAGCTGCTCAGGCATTTACTGATCCTCAGTTTCTTGCAAACCCGACTAAAGCAACTGCTATCTGGAAACCCGGTAAAAGCGAACTACTTCCGATTCCACAAACAGAAATCGACAACAGTAATGGGAATATAGTACAGAATCCGATATAATTTAAATTGTTTAGGTTGTACTTCTGTAACCGGCAGCATCCCCAGCTGCCGGTTATTTTTTTAAATAATTCTAATTTCTTAAAACTCCTCTATATTGAACAGCCTCGGCTATATGGCTCAGAGTAATAGAATCATTCGATTCGAGATCTGCAATTGTCCTGGCTACCTTCAATATTCTGCTGTAACCCCTTGCCGACAGGTTCAGCTTACTTATGACACTGGAGAGTAGCCTTTGCTCTTTGATACCTGTCTTGCAAAACTCTTTGAGCTCCCGTGTACCCATCTGCGCATTAACGTTATATAACCCTCCGAATCTTTCCTGTTGAATTGCCCTTGCAGCGGCTACCCTATCTCGTATAGCACTGCTGCTCTCCCCCCTCTCCTCATTCAGAAGCCTCTCCCCGGGTACCGGATTAACCTCTATCTGCATATCAATCCTGTCCAAAAGTGGGCCAGATATTCTTGACAAATAGTTCTTTACAGCATACGGAGTACACGTGCACCTGTCGCCCGGCTGGCCATAAAAGCCACAAGGGCATGGGTTCATCGATGCAATAAGCATGAAATTGCAGGGGTAGGTAAACTTGTACTTAAGCCTTGAGATGGAAATCTCTCTGTCTTCTAAAGGTTGGCGCAGGACCTCAAGGACAGATCTGGAAAACTCCGGAATTTCATCAAGGTAGAGAATTCCGTTATGCGCAAGGGATATCTCTCCGGGTGCGGCAAAGGTTCCTCCCCCGGTAATGGCATAAAGCGAAGAGGAGTGGTGAGGGGAGCGAAAAGGACGATTTTTTATGAGTCCTTTGAATGAGCCCCCTTTTCCGGCAACAGAATAAATTTTACTTGTTTCCAGTGATTCCGCCCTGTTCATTGCAGGAAGTATTCCGGCAAGCGCCTTAGCCATATAGCTTTTACCCGAACCAGGCGGGCCAATCAAAATTACATTATGGCCACCGGCAGCAGCTATCTCCAACCCTCGCTTTGCCGACTCCTGCCCCTTTATATCTGCGAAATCAGGTACTCTCAGCAATGGGTCAGTATTAGAAGTATCGACATCCGAGTTGGGTCCTAATGGTTCTATCCTACCCTCTCCCAACAGAATAGACAACACATCGCTAAGATTGCCCACACCATAAACATCAATTCCCTCAATTTCTGCCGCTTCGTATGCTGATCCCAAAGGGAAAATACAAGATTTAAACCCCTCCTCTTTAGCATGAAGAGCAATGGGAAGGGCTCCAGGGACCGGCCTGACCGACCCATCAAGAGCCAGTTCACCCATAATGACATAGCTGGTCAGATCCGGAAAAATGTACTGGCCAGATGCAGCGAGAATGCCAATGGCAATTGCAAGATCGAAAGATGACCCCTCCTTTTTGATATCGGCCGGGGCCATGTTTATAACAATCTTCTTACCCGGCAACCTTCCGCCAATTGTATGAAGGGCCGTGCTGATTCTCTGCTGGCTCTCCCTTACTGCACTATCGGGCAAACCAACCAGAAAAAAGCTTATTCCCTGAGAAACATCCACCTCTATAGTAACAGTAATAGCATCTACACCCCAGCAGAAGCTGCAATAGGTTTTACACAACATATTCAATTTTTTTCAAATCTATTACAATCTCTGTTAGAATAGTAGCCTAAAAAATAAGTATATCCAATTTGAAATAAAGTTTATCTGATGCTAGAAAAACAAATGTTGCACATTCGGACAACTTTTATTTATCTTTGCACAAATATGAATATGAAAAAGAACAATAATTTGAAATCTCTCGACCAGTTTGTTAATGAACAATTTGGGGAAAAAGGGACCATTGAAAGAGACAAGTTAGAAGAAGGCTATGAATCTTTCAAAATTGGCTTTCTTATTCAACAGGCCAGACATGAGAAGGGTCTGACTCAAGAAGAACTTGCAGATAAATGTGGCACGAACAAGGGCTATATTTCTAAAATTGAGAACAACATTAAAGAAGTACGTATTTCGACGTTGCAAAAAATAGTTGAACTTGGTCTGGGTGGGCATCTGGAACTTTCAATCAAATTGTAAGGTATTGCCCAGAATTTATTCAATTCAATGCAAGTTTTACTACATTTGCAATATATGAAGAATTGCGTACTAAATTTAACCTACTGTTCAGCAATCGATCAGATAAAAACCTATCTCCCTGCAAATTGCGGGGTTGTGGTTCTTATTGACGCATCTATTCAAAAAAACTACGGAAAATATTTCCCATACCCTCAAATTCCCGTCAAGTCATCGGAAGAGAACAAATCCTTCAAGACAATAGAAAAATTGACATTAAAGCTGCTTGATTTGGGAGCAGACAGATCTACATTCATTCTTGCAGTTGGTGGAGGGATACTCTCAGATCTTGCCGGATTTTTAGCATCCATCTATATGAGAGGAGTAAAGTTCGGGTATGTGCCAACTACCCTGCTTGCTCAGGTTGATGCTGCTATAGGGGGTAAAACAGCTGTAAATGTATCTGGTTACAAGAATATTCTGGGAGTCATAAATCAACCTCAGTTCACAATATTCTGCCCCGGGTTCCTGGAAAGTCTTCCCGAAAAGGAGCTAAAAGCTGGCGTTGCAGAGCTGATAAAGACATTTATCATTGCCGACAGGGATAGTTATTTTAGTGCAATCGAAAAAATTGCAAAGAACGGTTATGTTGTATCTGACCTTTGGCCCTTTATACAGGGAGCATCAAGGATAAAGGCAAACATTGTAGAATCGGACCCCTATGAGCATGGGGAGAGAATACTGCTTAACCTTGGACACACATTCGCTCACGCGCTGGAGAAGACAACAAAAATTTCTCACGGCGAGGCAGTGTCGGTTGGAATAGTTCTTGCAGCAAAACTATCAGTCAAGTTAGGGATACTCAGTAATGAGGAAAAAATCATCATTGAATCTGATTTAAAAAGGATTGGACTTTCTACAACATCGCCCGTACCCCTTAAAACTCTTTCTGAAGCAATAATAAGGGACAAAAAAAGGAACAAGGACTCTATAAGATTCGTAATAATAGAAAAAATCGGGAAAGCAAGCACTTATCCGTTGGAAATAAACAAACTGGAGGATTATTTAAATGATTTGTCTTAGCATAAGAGAAAAAAGTCTGGCCGATATTTTAGAGGCACTGTCAAAAGTGCAGATGGCCGAAATCCGGTTGGATCTTTCGCCTCTGAACAGAGCTGAGACAGTATCGGTATTTCATTCAAAGAAAGACCTCATAGCCACCTGCCGCATAACAGATGAAATGTCTGCCGATGAGTGCAAAAAGAGGCTGCAATGGACTTTTTTAGCCAGCAGGACAAAAAAATCAGTTGGTAAAAGGTATATCGACCTTGAATATGACTCCCCTGCAGAATACAGAGAAGAACTTATAATTGCAGCAAGAAGACGAGGATTCAAGATTATACTCTCATATCATAACTTCAAAGGTACGGATAGCTTCGAAAGGATAGCAGAAATTTACAACAAATGCAAGGAGCTGGGAGCTGACATAGTAAAGATTGTCACTACCGCTCAAAGTATTCAGGATTGCACACGACTGCTTAAATTGTATACCGAGTATCCCGGTGAACCTATTGTAGCATTTGGAATGGGTAAAATGGCCCGCTTTACAAGAATTCTCTCGCTGCATCTTGGTGCCCCGTTCGGATATGCTGCACTTGAAGAGGGAAAAGAGAGCGCAGAAGGTCAGTATGCTTACACAGAAATGGAGAAAATAATCAGCAAAAAGAACTATCCCCACGCTGTAAACAAAAAATCTCTAATAGATTCTATTATAGCACCTGCCTCCAAGAGTCACTCTCAGAGAGCAATTCTTGCTGCTGCGTGGGCCAAGGGAAAGACAAACCTTTATGGTTACACCCCATGTGCCGACAGTGAAGCGGCAATTGAACTTATAAAGTTTCTCGGAGTAAAGGTTAAGATAGAAAAGTGCAAGCATCTCAAGACTAAAGTAGAGATAACAAGCCCCGGTATTGAAGATATTTCACAAAGCCTTTCAAAGGTAGATCTGTTTACGCGAGCAATAAAGACAGTTGAACTATCAGTAGGAGAATCTGGTCTTCTGAGCAGGTTGCTTATACCAACTGCCGGACAACTTGTAGGGAAAAGCAAAGGTGTGGACGAGATCAAAATTGTTGGAAAAGGCAGTCTTAACAACAGGGTACTGTTCTCTTCCACCGATCCGTTTTCTGAGATAGGTATGGAGGTCATTTCACATGACGGAAGGTTGCCCGCAATTATTAAGGGGCCCATTAAAGAAGGGAACATCAAGCTATCGGGTAGCGGCGGGTCACAGTTGATATCCGGACTCCTTATGTCATTGCCTCTTTGCGACAAGAACAGCACTATTGAAATATCAGAACCCTCCAGCACACCTTATATAGACCTTACAATCCAAACTCTTAAGGATTTTGGCGTGACTATTACTAATCACGACTTTTTTGAGTTCAAGATTCCGGGCCGGCAGCGATACAAACCAAAATCATTTTACCCTCTTGAAGGTGACTGGAGCGGAGCCTCAATGTTGTTTGTGGCAGGAGCCATAACCAAAGGGGTAACTATTACAAATCTGCCTATAGACTCAAAACAGGCCGATGAAAAAATTATAGATGTACTAAGAGGATGCGGAGTAGAGATAAACATAACAGAATATCCAAAGTATCTGGTTATGTGTGGAGATTTACCATGTGCATTTAAGGAGGACAATACCAAGGAGGTTATTCTGGGTTCCAAAATTGAATTGTTAAAACCAAAGAATTCTTTACAACCATTTGAATTCGATGCCACAAACTCACCTGATCTTTTCCCTACACTAGTAGTACTTGCTTTAAAGTGCAATGGTGTGAGCAGGATCAAAGGCGTTAACAGACTATCCAACAAAGAGAGCAACAGAGCCGAGAGCCTTTACACCGAATTTACAAAACTTGGTGCATCAATAGAGATTGACGGTGACTGGATGATAATTAGAGGTGGAGAATTACACGGCGGGTTATGCTCTTCACACAACGACCATCGTGTTGCCATGGCTGTAATAACTGCCGCCCTTACAATAAAAGAGAAAGTATACCTGGACAACCTTGATTGCATCTCCAAATCATTCCCCGATTTTCTTAAAAACTTCGATTAACCTATACAAATCAATTTCTATGAACAGCTTTGGAAAAAATTTCAGAGTATCCATTTTTGGGGAGTCTCACGGCCGTAAACTAGGAGTGGTTATAGACGGGACCCCTGCCGGTTTGCCACTTAACAAAGAGGATTTTACAGCAGATATCATACGCAGGAAGGGAGGAAACAAAGGTGGTACCCCTAGGGTTGAGGCAGATCTTCTGGATATTGTAAGCGGCGTTTATAATGGATTTACTACCGGATCTCCTATATGTATAACCTTCGACAACCTCAATACCAAATCGGCCGATTATGACAACCTGCAGAACTGGCCAAGACCTGGACATGCAGATTATGTGTCCTTTATAAAGCACAAAGGGTTTGCGGACCCACGAGGGGGAGGACATCACTCAGGCAGATTGACCCTTGGATTGATTGCTGCCGGAGTAATTGCTAAAAAACTGATTGCTCCCGTAAATGTAGATGCCCGCATTCTACACATTGGAGGACAAAACCCATGGGACGAGATTCTTGACAAAGCTATAGCAGAAGGAGATTCACTTGGCGGTGTAATAGAGTGTCAATCTACCGGTATACCTGCAGGTCTAGGAGAACCCTTCTTTAATAGTCTGGAGTCACTTTTATCGCACTTCGTTTTTTCCATCCCCGGAGTAAGAGGAATTGAATTCGGAGATGGATTCAAGGCTGCAATGATGTTCGGGTCGGAACATAACGACCCTATTGTTGAAGAATCCGGTAAGACTTCAAAAAATGGATCGGGTGGAGTGAATGGCGGAATATCCAATGGTAACGACTTGGTTTTCAGAGTTGCAATTAAACCTACATCCAGCATTTCAAAAGGACAGGAGACATATAACTTCAATACCCATAAGGTTGATGAGTTGAAAATAGAGGGAAGGCACGACAACTGCTTTGCCCTGAGGGTGCCGGTGGTTCTGGAAGCAGCAACAGCTATTGTAATAGCCGACCTTCTTATCGCTAAATAAGTTCCTTTTTGAAACACCTTCTAACCATATATTCCCTGTTGGGATAATAGTCAAATATGCTTTGTACCGCTGTGTTATTCTCCAATTGAGGATTGGCAATCACCTTTTTTGTACCCAATTTTATAAAGTTTGAGTTCAGATGGTTAAAGATTATTGCGTTAAGCCCTTTGTTCTGATACTCCGGCGCTATTCCTATTATACACATATCTACATACTCGAAACATCTTAAAGCCTTCAACAGGTATATAAATCCGAAAGGAAAGAGTTTGCCCCCGGATTTCCTTAGCGCTTTTGCCAGACTTGGCATTGTGATGGCAAATGCTACTACCTTATCGTTCTTGTCTAATATCATGCACATAAGGTCATAGTGAACCATGGGCAGATACTGCTTTACATAGTTCCTTATCTGGCCTTCATTAATTGGGGTGAATCCGTAAAGGGGCACAAATGCCTTGTTGTACGCTTCAAAGAGACCTATCCCGTAGCGTCTTAGCTCACTTCTCGACATTGTATGAAGTATCCTTACATTATACCGCCTCTGAATAATATCAGAATACTGACTAAGTTTCTCAGGGACACTCTCCGGAACGTCAAACTCTCTCTGGTACCAGTCTGCATCTTTCACATATCCCATTTTTTCCAGATGTTCCTGATAATAAGGATAATTATAGATGGTAGTGAGGGAGCCCATGTTCTCATAACCCTTAATTAGCAGTCCCTCCCGATCCATATCGGAGAAGCCGAATGGACCCGTTACAGCATTCATCCCCTTCTCCCTGGCATATGACTCTACCTTCTCCATCAATGCAGCAGAAACTTCTCTGTCGTCAGTAAAGTCTAGCCATCCAAAGCGCATGTTCAACTCTTTCCAGTCTCTGTTCGCATTGTGATTTATAATTGCAGCAACCCTGCCAACAACTTCATCTCCCTTTAATGCAATAAAATATCTTGCCTCACAAAACTCAAACGCAGGATTCTTCTTTTTGAGCAGAGTCTGGTATTCATCTGCCCACAATGCATTTACCCAATTGGGACAATCTTTGTATAGCTTCTCGGGAAAAGCTATGAAGCTCCTCAACTCTCTTTTGGAACTTACCTCTTTAATTATTACTGACATCTGGTAACTGATCCGGCAACTGCGTTAGCTACCAGCCCCCGTAATTTTGTAACGCTGCCCTTGTCTTCCGGATGAACTCTGTTTGTAAGAAGAATTACAGCCACTTTTGCAACAGGATCAATTACAATTGATGTTCCTGTATATCCTGTATGACCATATGTCACAACCGGGTGAAAAAGATTCCCCAAGTTAGATGCGTAAGATGAGTAGTTGTCCCAGCCAAGTGAACGCCCCAATGGTTCAAATCCTGCCGGTACTCTTGTCATAGCCTCAACGGTAAGTTTTCCCAATATCCTTTTTCCATTGTATACTCCTCCATTAATAAGAGCCACGGCAATAACTGCCATATCGTTTGCATTTGAGAACAGACCTGCATTTCCTGAGTTTCCGTCATTTAAAAGCCTTGCCAGAGGGTCATGAACCTTGCCAATTAATACTGAACCATCGGCCTGTTTTTCTGTTGGTGCCACCAATGCTAAGGTTGCACCGGTTGGGTTGTACGTTGTATTTTTCAACCCCAGTACATCATAAACACTCTTTTTTGCATAGTCACACAGCTTTACACCGGTAACATTCTGCAATATATTCTGTAGGGTAATGAAGTTAAGGCAACTGTACTGAAATTTTGTTGTAGGCTTGAAATCTCGCTTGCAAGTTGCTATGTATTCCAAAAGTCCCGACGGGCTTGGAGAACCATATTTTTTGATCAGTTCCGCTGCAGGGGCATAAGGTGGAAGGCCAGAAGAGTGAGTTAACAGGTCAATAACCCTAATATCTATTGTCTTACCTGTTACAGTGTCCTTATATCCCATAAAACCTGGTATGTAAATGGAAACATTATCAAAAAGTCTCACTCTTCCCTGTTCTACAAGTTGCATGAAAGAGAGGGTGGTACCAAGACATTTGCTTACAGAAGCAAGATCAAAGACAGTGTTTATTTCCATCTTCTGTACAGTCGGATATACCGATTTATTTCCATATGCTTTTAAATATGCCATTTTACCATCCTTAACAACTGCCAGGACAGCTCCGGGAATCTCCCCCTTGTTAATTGACTCGCCAATAATGCGATCTACGTTAGAAAGTCTTTTTGAGTCCATTCCCACCTCTTCGGGAATAACCCTTGTAAGAGGCTGGGCAAAGACAGATACCGATAAAATACAGATTAACAGAAAAATGGATAGTTTTTTCATGACCGATTGGATTAGGTTATATACAAAAGTACAAAAGAGTTTTCATAAATTTTAGTAACTTAGAATCAAAATATCTGCATATCATGAATAAGTCAACCTTCTTTTTAACATTTCTTATATTGATTCTTTTGTCAATAACGGTATCTGCGCAACGTAAACAGGTTGACACTGTCGGGTTTGCTAAGTATGGGTGGCAGATGAACCTTCTGTTTTCAAGGATTTCTCAGAGTGACAAGGCTCCCGTTGAAGAATTTTACAAGGCGGCAATATGCCCACACGATGACTATGCTTATGCAGGGGGACTGTATGCCAAAACCCTTGCGGGAATCAAAGCTCAGACGGTAATCTTGATCGGTGTGGCTCACAAGGCAAAGAAATTCGGCCTGGAAAACAAGCTGGTATTTGATTCTTTCGATGAGTGGAAGTGTGCAGGCCGCGATATTAAGGTTTCTGCTTTACGCAAGAGGCTTTTACAGACACTATCTCCGGGGTCGTTTGTAATTCACGATTCAATTATGCAGGTCGAACACTCCCTGGAGGCAATAACACCTTTCCTCCAAAGAAACTCTGCCTGGCTGGACATTGTTCCCATACTTGTGCCACAGATGACTTTCGAAAATATGGAACTATTTTCAGAAGAATTGGCTCAACAGGTTTTTGCTTACATGAGAGAGAAGAGGTTATCTTTTGGTAGAGACTTGGCAATTGTCATTTCCAATGATGCTCTTCACTATGGCGATGAAGACTGGGGCGGTGCAAACCTGGCTCCGTTTGGTACTGACGATGCCGGTACTAAAAAAGCTGTTGCCAAAGATCTTATGATTATTGACGACTGCCTCAAGGGAGAGGTCATGAAGGAGAGAATAAGAAAGTTCTACGATTATACAGTAAGTGCCGATGATTTCAGGGAGTACAACTGGACCTGGTGCGGCAGGTATTCCGTTCCTTTCGGAATGCTCTTTGCAGAGAAACTCAACCAGCTTTACTGTGGAAAACCGCTCACTGGCGAAGTAACCGGGTATCGTAGCAGCATCACCACACCTCACATAGAGGTGAAGGACCTGAAAATGG
The DNA here is from genome assembly GCA_041659025.1 of Bacteroidales bacterium. Taxonomy (GTDB): domain Bacteria; phylum Bacteroidota; class Bacteroidia; order Bacteroidales; family UBA932; genus Bact-08. Next base: position 123,530 of record JBAZZA010000001.1, read on the forward strand.
GCACCACTGCACCTGCAAATCAGCGGCACTGGGTATCGTATATTGGAGTACGATTCATGTAGCAACTTACCTGCCAACTATTATCTGATGGTCGTTAAAAAAAGAGACACCTTATCAGATGTCTCTTAATATCTACTTAAGAAAAACGGTATTCTTACGATTCTCTCTGAGGACGTGCACCTCCGCCGGTATTGCCAGAACGGCCTCTTGCGCCGCCTCTAGAATCACCACCGCGGCTGCTACCACCTCTGCGATCATCACCACCCGGACGTCCGCCACCTCTGCGGTCACGACGGTCCGGACGACCACCAGCCTGCTGACCACCCTGGCCCGCTGATTGATTTGCCGAAATTCCTATATTTGGAGAAAGATCTCTCTTTCCGTATACCTCACCGTTGCAGATCCATACCTTAACTCCGAGAACTCCCACTTTTGTGTGAGCTTCTGCATGAGCATAGTCAATATCTGCACGGAAAGTATGAAGAGGAGTACGTCCTTCTTTATACAGTTCCCTTCTTGCCATCTCAGCACCGCCAAGACGACCACTTACTAAAACTTTAATACCTTCTGAACCCATTCTCATGGTTGAAGCCATTGCCATTTTAATTGCACGACGGTAAGATACCCTTCCCTCAACCTGACGGGCTATATTGTTTGCAACAATATTTGCGTCAATTTCTGGACGTTTTACCTCGAAAATATTGATTTGAACCTCTTTGTTAGAGATTTTCTTCAACTCTTCCTTCAGTTTATCTACCTCTTGTCCGCCTTTACCAATAATAATCCCCGGACGAGCCGTGTGGATTGTAACAGTTATCAGCTTTAGTGTTCTCTCTATCACAATCTTGGAAAGGCTGGCCTTTGCAAGACGTGCATTCAAGTATTCGCGAATCCTGGCATCTTCCAGAATTTTGCCTGCGTAATCTTTTCCACCGTACCAGTTAGAGTCCCAGCCACGGATAATACCCAGTCGGTTTGCTATAGGATTTGTTTTTTGTCCCATTTTATTGCTCTTCTTTTACGGTTTTACTTTTCTTGCCCAGCACAATGGTTACGTGGTTAGAACGTTTTCTGATTCTAGCTGCGCGACCTTGTGGTGCTGTACGAATACGCTTAAGTGAACGACCTTGTCCAACCATAATGTCCTGGACACATATATTGCCATTTTCCAACTCTTTGCGATCTGCTTCATTCTTCGACTCCCAGTTCGCAATTGCTGAGCGAACAAGTTTCTCCAAACGAATGGATGCTTCCTTTTTGGTATATTTTAAAATATCCAAAGCATGGTTTACTTCTACACCTCTTATGATATCTGCAACTAAACGCATCTTCCTAGGTGAGGTAGGAACATCATTCAGCTTTGCAATAGCTGTCTGCTTCCTTATTTCTTTATGCCTTTCGGCTGCTATTTTTTTTCGAGCTCCCATTATTGTGAGTTTGTTTTACACATTAATTAATTAACGATTACCCGAGTGACCTTTAAAGGTGCGTGTGGGTGCAAATTCACCGAGCTTGTGACCAACCATGTTTTCGGTTACATAAACTGGAATAAACTTGTTTCCATTATGAACAGCAACGGTGTGACCAACAAAGTCTGGTGATATCATACTTGAGCGTGACCAGGTTTTGATTACCTCTTTCTTGCCAGCTTCATTCATGGCAAGTACTCTTTTTTCGAGACTAGCCTCAATGTAAGGCCCTTTTTTTAATGAACGACTCATAATTCTATTCAGTTAATTCCGTTATTTTTTCCTTCTTTCAATGATAAACTTCTTAGTCGTCTTCTTAGGATTACGGGTTTTGTAACCTTTAGCCAATAAGCCTTTCCTTGAGCGTGGGTGACCTCCTGATGCGCGTCCTTCACCACCACCCATTGGGTGATCCACCGGATTCATAACAACACCACGAACTCGTGGTCTGCGACCCATCCAGCGTTTACGTCCGGCTTTACCATCCGACTCTAAGTTGTGATCTGGATTAGATACTGTTCCAATAGTAGCGCGGCATGTTACCAACACCATTCTTGTTTCGCCTGAAGGCAATTTAAGAATTGCGTGAGAACCTTCACGTGCTGTCAATTGAGCATATGTTCCTGCACTGCGGGCCATTGCGGCACCTTGTCCGGGACGTAGTTCAATATTGTGGATTAAAGTACCTAATGGAATTTCTGATAGAAAAAGAGTGTTCCCTAATTCAGGGGCCACACCTGGGCCGGAAGCTATTTCCTGTCCCACTTTAATTCCGTTAGGAGCTAAAATGTAGCGCTTTTCTCCATCTGTGTAAACAACCAAAGCAATACGAGCACTTCTGTTTGGATCGTATTCAATAGTCTTAACTGTAGCGGTATATTTATCTTTATCGCGTAAAAAATCGATTACGCGGTACATTTGTTTATGACCACCTCCTATATAACGCATTGTCATCTTACCCTGACCATTACGACCACCCGACTTGCGAAGTGGCTGTAGCAGCGATTTCTCTGGTGTAGAGCAAGTAATTTCAGTGAATGCGCTAATAGCTTTATGTCTTGTTCCCGGAGTTGCCGGTTTAAATTTGCGTATTGCCATGGACTTAAATATTACTGTAGAAATCTATCTTATCTTCACTGGCCAGGGTCACAAATGCTTTTTTATAGTGATTTGAGCGACCTGACAATAATCCCGCTTTTGTGAAGCGGCTCCTGCGTTTTCCGTTGTAATTTACTGTATTTACATCCAGTACCTTAACACCGTACATCTCCTCAACCGCTTTCTTTATGTCAATCTTATTGGCATCGCGGTCAACTTCAAAACCGTAACGATTCAACTTTTCGCCCTGAATCGTCATCTTTTCTGTTACTAAAGGCTTAATTAAAATTCTCATCGTTTTACGGTTTAATTACGTCCATATTGTGCCTGCAACAGATCCTGTACTCCGTCAACCATAATAAGACTGGTACAATTAACCAGGTCATATGTATTGATTTCGTTTACAGATATAACTTTTACATTATGCAAGTTGCGTGACGATAAGTAAATATTGTTAGTATTTTCCGGAAGCACAAAAAGAACTTTTCTATCATTAACCTTAAGGCCTTTGAATATTTTCATGAAGTCTTTTGTTTTAGGAGCTTCCATAACAAACGGCTCAACAATTGTAAGCGCCTGTTCCTTAACCTTGTAAGACAAAGCTGAGAAACGAGCCAGTTGTTTAAGCTTTTTGTTCAATTTAAAACTGTAGTCGCGTGGTTTTGGACCAAAAATCCTTCCACCACCAACATATATTGGAGCTTTGATACTACCGTGACGTGCACCGCCGGAACCCTTTTGACGGATTACCTTCTTGGTACTGTACGATACTTCCCATCTCTCTTTAGTTTTGCTTGTTCCCTGACGTTGATTAGCAAGATATTGCTTTACATCCAGGTAGATCGCGTGATCATTTGGCTCTATGCCAAAGATTCCGGAATCCAAAGTCACCTTTTTTCCTGACTCGGTTCCATCTATTTTGTAAACTGATAATTCCATAGACGCTTATTCCTCCACGATTACATATGAACCTTTGCAGCCAGGTATCGATCCTTTCACCAGAACAAGATTGTTCTCGGGAATAACCTTAATAACTCTTAGATTCAAGATTTTAACTTGATCGCCACCCATACGGCCGGCCAATTTCTTACCTTTAAATACGCGAGAAGGCCATGAAGAGGCACCCATCGAACCAGGAGCGCGAAGCCTGTTGTGCTGACCATGTGTCGCACCACCTACTCCGGCGAATCCGTGGCGTTTCACAACACCCTGGAATCCTTTTCCTTTAGAAATTCCTGTTACATCTACCCATTCCATCTGATCGTGAATAACGTCAGCGACGGTAATAGTATCACCTAACTGTAGTGCCATTGCGAAATCATTCGCAAATTCCACCACTTTTCGTTTTGGTGTGGTTTGTGCCTTTTTAAAATGGCCCATTAGGCCCGAGCTGGTGTGTTTTTCTTTTTGTTCGTCATAGGCAAGTTGTACAGCGGCATAACCATCAGTCTCTTCTGTACGAATTTGCGTAACAACACACGGACCAGCCTCAATAACGGTGCATGGAATATTTTTTCCATCAGCACCGAAAACGGATGTCATTCCGATTTTTCTTCCAATTAATCCAGGCATTGGTTGTTAATTTGGTGTTTTTTAATATATTAATAAATTCCGCATAAATTTTGCGGGCAGCAAAGATACGATAAAACTTTGTAAATGCAATAGGTGAATGGAATATATCAACAAGATATCAACCATTCTTTAGGTCAGGAGAGAGTGCAGGTTTGAGGTAATTAGTTTTACTGCAATTGCAAGAAGAATTATTCCGAAAAACTTCCTCATCACATAAATTCCTCCTTTACCAAATTTCCTGGAGATCAGGTCCAGATTGTTGAGAACCAGGAACACAATCACTATATTGAGAAAAAGTGCGATTATTATATTAAGCACATCATACTCGGCCCTAAGTGACAGAAGTGTTGTAAACGATGCTGCTCCAGCTATAAGAGGAAAAACGATAGGGACTATTGTGGCAGAATCTGTCGGACCGTCATCCTTGAATATCTGTATTCCGAATATCATCTCAATAGCTAGTACTAATAGCACCAAAGCTCCGGCAACAGCGAATGAGGAGATGTCTACACCAAACAAACCCAGAAGGGCTTGTCCTAAAAAAAGAAATGCAACAAGAATCGCAAATGAGATCAAGGATGCCTTTACAGGACTGAAGCTCTTTTTTTTCTCCTTCATCCCGATAATGATAGGAACAGAACCCAAAATATCGATAACGGCAAACATAACGATGAATGCGCTGAATATCTCTTTTATGCTTAAGTTCATCTGATGGTAATTTTTGCAAAGATAGAAAAAAATACGCGTGGCACGATAAGTGGTATGTAGCAGACAAACAGCAAAATAACGAATGAACCGCAATTGGTAAAAATTCGCAATAATCCCATAAAGAGGAAGATACCACTTATCGTGCCACAAAAAAAACTCTTAATCAAATGATTAAGAGTTTTTTGGGGTGCTCGGGACGGGAATCGAACCCGTACGAACATTTCTGTTCACAGGATTTTAAGTCCTGCGTGTCTACCTATTCCACCACCCGAGCCCATAGGAACCTTCAAAAAAACCTCTCGTTGCGGAGAGGTTTTGAGAGCGGAAAACGAGACTCGAACTCGCGACCCTAACCTTGGCAAGGTTATGCTCTACCAACTGAGCTATTTCCGCATTTGGGACCACAAAGTTATAACAAAAACATTATGCTCCAAAAAAATTTAGACTACTGTATCAAATTCCTGTAAAAACCTCACATCGTTTTCGAAGTAAAGCCTCAGATCCTTCACCTGCCATTTGAGCATTGCAATTCTCTCAACACCCATTCCAAATGCAAAACCTGAATATTCTTTGCTGTCTATGCCGGACGCTTCAAGAACAGCCGGGTCAACCATGCCGCAGCCCATAATTTCGAGCCAGCCGGTTCCTTTACATATATTACAGCCCTTTCCCTTGCAAATATTGCAACTTACATCCACCTCAGCACTTGGCTCTGTGAAAGGAAAATATGAGGGACGAAGGCGGATTTCTGTATTCTCTCCAAACATCTCTCTTGCGAAAAGAAGAACAGCCTGTTTAAGGTCTGCAAAGGAAACCTTCTTGTCTATGTACAAACCCTCAACCTGATGAAATATACAGTGAGCCCTTGCAGATATTGCCTCATTTCTGAAAACCCTACCCGGGCAAATAACCCTTATCGGAAGCTTCATCTTCTCCATTGCCCTAACCTGAACAGAGCTGGTGTGAGTACGAAGTAGTATAGGATTCTCTCCTGTTGTTATAAAGAATGTATCCTGCATATCTCTGGCCGGGTGCTCTGGAGGAAAATTAAGAGCCCCGAAAACATGCCAGTCGTCTTCAATTTCCGGACCTTCTGCTATTGCATAGCCCAGTTTGTTGAATATTGAGATAATCTCTGCTCTTGTAACAGATATGGGATGACGAGCCCCAAGTTCCATTTTGTCGCCGGGTTTTGTGAGGTCATACTGAGAATCAGCCGGCTCCATGCTATTTTCAATAACTGCTTTAAGTTCGTCTATCTTAGCTGCAGCCGCTACCTTAAGTTTATTCAAAACCTGACCCAACTCTCTTTTTTGTTCGGGCAACACATCTCTGAACTCGTCAAAGAGCTGCGTGATACTCCCTTTCTTACCAAGTAATCTTACTCTTATCTCCTCCAGCTCTTGCTCTTTTCTGGCTGCAAGTTGCTCAACTTCTGCCAGCAACTGCTCAATTTTGTCTCTCATCTTTCTAAAATTTGGCTACAAAGGTAATAATTCTTTTATTGCTCTTTCTAATTGCGGGTCCCTGGACTCTAATCTGTCACGGAAGGTGTTTTTTACATAAATATCAGGCTTTACCCCTGTGGACTCCAGATCCTTTCCGTCAAGCGAGTAGCAACCCCAGGCAGGCAGACGAACCGATGATCCATCAATAAGACGTGCACCGGATGTAAATATTATCCACCTGTATGTCTCTGTACCAACCAGTTTCGCCAGAGAGAGCGTTTTAACACCATTAGATGTAACCTCGGCATCACTCAGACTCCTTTCATTTATAAGGACAATAATCGGTTTGTCGCCAGGCGTGACATTAGGATGCGTTGCCGGTTGACCAGTCCTGTAGCTCCATTTAAAGTGTTGCTTCTGACCAAGATAGTCAAGCACCTCTTTATGTACGTTTCCTCCGTTGTTGAAACGAAGGTCCAGTATAAGAGCATCCTTATGAACAGCATATGTATTCATGTCCAGAAGAAATGCATTGAGTGCATCTGCAGACATATCCCTCATGTGAACATAGGCAATCCTGCCATTCCCAAGTTTGTCAACTTGAGCCCTGTTGGTATCTTCCCACTCTGTATATAGTAATGAGCGAATCTCAGAAGATGGCATGGAGTGAAGCCTTAAATCAAACTCTTTTGTTCCCTTGACATCCGACTTACCCTTCACATCTGGCTTGTCCTCCTCTGCTCTTTCAAATGTCAGAAGAATCTCACTTTTCCCTACCGGAGAGACAAAGTATTTCTCCATATTGTTTTTGAAATCTACCCTCTCCCCATTTACAGCAACAAGCCTGTCTCCCTTCTTGAGCGGATTTCCTGTATAATCAGCCTTTGAACCGGCAAGAATTCTGTCAAGAATATAAGGATTGTCATTATCGAATATAAGCCCTGTCTCTGCGGACGAGTATTTCTCCGGCATATCCTCCTCCTTGCCCGAGCTGTTGAAGCCCATATGCGAAGAATTGAGCTCGTTCAGCATGTCATTTATCAATGTCCGGAGCTCCTCCCTGCTCTTAACCATAGGGAGGAATCCTGCATAGTAATCACGTTTTGCTTTCCAGTCCACCCCATGGAACCTCACATCATAAAAATTCTGTGCAAGAGTAGCCCAGACCTCATAGAACATCTGACTGAATTCACTTTGCATATTCTTAGAAAAGGTGTGTTTTATCTCAATCTTTGTAGCCGAGGCTGAAGCAGGATCAAGTTTGTATAGACCATCCCTGCACAGTACAAGCATGTCTTTTCCATTAGATATGTATTTGCCTGCCGAGGACAATCCCTTTACTCGCTGTGCAGGCTTCTGATCCCAATCCTTTATCTCCTGAACATATAAACCCGACTCACCTTCATGATTCGACGAATAAAAAAGGAAGGTCTTGTCTTTCTGGGTAAATATGAAAGGAGAGCTCTGGGTTCCTCTGCCCACTACCCTTTCATACCTTCTCTGAAGATAATCCTTGTTAATGACAACTGAAGAGTCCCCAACAGAAGGTGCTGTCTTGCCGAAAAGTTTTTCAAATTCAACCCCCTCAAATGGTCGGCAGAACTTATCAAGCGGCACCTTATAAAGTATAAACGAAGTCCCTCTTGGAAAACTTGGATTATACCTGTCTGCTGTAAAGTAGATAAATCTGCCATCAGGCGAGAAGACAGGTTCGTCTTCATATGTTGCAGAATTGGTGAGATTTACACTCTTTTTATCTGCCAGACTGGTAATGAAAATATCTCTCTCAAAGAGACTTACTGCAGAAAAAGCAAGGAATTTGTCATTAGAAGAGAAGCTCAGGCTATAACCCTGAAACGCCCAGAATTCACCCTTTGCAACCTCGACACACTTATCGTCAGCCATATTCAGTATCATTACAGAACCGGAACCGTTTACAAAAGCGACAAGTTTTCCTTTATGTGAAAGAGTAAGGGAGCGACTGTTTGATTCCGATTTAAAGACTGCTTTTTCGTCCGATACAAGATCTGCCCTCTGTTTGAAAATATTTGTGAAACCATGGTTTGTCCTTGTATAGTAAACAGTCTTGCTGTCGTCACCCCATAAAACCTCGTCTATCCTTTCGTTGGCAGGAGTCCTGAGCTGCTTTACGAAGTTACCTTTTGCATCGCATACGAAAACTGATCCTCTGAAAACAAATGCAAGTTTTTTACCATCCGGAGAGATAGATGCGTCCTGTGGCGTCTCAATTTTGACTGAAAAGTCATTGACAGTTCTTTTCTCAACAACCTCAATAGCCGGCTGCGATGATTTGCCTGATTTGATATCGGTTATGGTAATTTTATATCCTTTTATACAGACTATTTTTGATCCGTCGGCACTTATTGCGGGATACTGGACAGATTCGTCAAAACCTGTGATCCACCTTTTTTGACCATTTTCTTGTTTCACAATATTTGCCTCACCGTTTTTTTCGTCAGAGACATAATAAAGGTTCCCCTTAGAATCTACCATTGGCCAGATATCCTTTCCAAAATAGGTGGTAACCTCTTTGTACTCTTTTTTTGAAGGGTTCCAGGAGATAATATTTGGATTATGCTCCCCTTTATACCCCTTCCTTGTTGCATAACGATACGATTCTGTCGATTCTGTAAAGTAAAACTCGCCGGTAACCGGATTCTCTACAATACCCGCAATTGTATTGAAGTAACCGGAAAAAAGTCTCTTGGGTGTCCCTCCTTCGACAGATACAGAATATGCACTTATACTGTTATATCTGCCCGATTCAAAATATATATTTTTTGAGTCCGGTGACCAAGATACGGGTATGTCACCTGCATCGTGGAATGTGAGTTGTCTTATGTCTCCTCCTTTTAAAGGAACAACATAAATATTGTTGTTCCCGGCTTCGTTAGATGAAAATGCCAGATATTTTCCGTCAGGAGATATGCGTGGGTTAGATTCCATTCCCCCCATGGATACAACCCTCAAGGCCAATCCTCCGTCAGCCGGCACCTTGAAAATATCACCTGCATAAGAAAAATAAATAGTAGAACCATCCGGTGTAAGGGATGGCTTTGAAGCGAACATCACACCCTCTGCATATGAACTTGCTGCAATAACGAGTGAGAATAAAAGAGGCAGTAGTCTTTTCATCTTATTGTTTTTTTATTTTGGCCATTCAACTGCTGCCCTGCGTAGAGGCATGGTCATGCACCTGGCTCCGCCTCCTCCTCTTGGCAATTCCGATCCGTCTATGGTAACAACACATTTGCCCACTTTGTCGAGATCTTTTTTTCCTGCTAAAACGTCCCACGCAGGAATTATTTCAAAGCCTATTTTGTCCAACTCGTTCAACGTGTGGACATTTCTTGCATATGACATTACCTTGCCCGGGGCAAAAGCAAAGAAATTTGCTCCACTGTGCCACTGCTCCCTTTCCTGGTTCCATTCGTCAGTGCTTCCTCCGCAAATAACAGGTTCCACCTCCATGCCCAGCTTTTTCAAGACCGAAGGAATATTGTTTACAGATTTTATTTTTGATACCCTTCCCCCTTCAATAATCATATGGACAGTCTGATATTGGTTCTCGTTAAGGATCAATGGTTCAAAAACCATCGCCTTGTCAACATCAAGCAGAGTAAATACCATATCAAGATGGATGAATGATTCAGGTGAACTTGGCAACTGCTGTACTATTATATGCCTTTTCTCCGGTCCCGAAGATTTGCAGAGCCTGTTTAAGAGCATGTCGATTCCCTGACTGCTGGTTCTCATTCCGTTCCCTATGAGAAGAATATCCTCACGGGCAATCAGTATGTCTCCACCCTCCATATACACCTCATTATTACCCGGCTGGAAGTCGTACCCATTAATAAGCTCACAATCAAAGAATTTTTTATTTTTAAAAATTGCCTCTGTTATTATTGATTCTCTCATCCTTACCTTGCTCGCCATTCTGCAGATAAGGGCCTTGTTTCCTATAGAAACCGATGCATCCCTTGTAAAATAGAAGTTGTAAAGAGGTAGAAGAGCGTAGTAGTCGTCCTTAAGATATGCTGTCAGAGAGTTGATTCTGGCCGGGAGCCCCTCAATAAGTACCTGTGACAGATTTTTTGAGGACATATCCATGAGATATTCAAAATATTCTGTAACCTCTTCTGTAACACATATTTTACCAATAAGTGCCTCTCTTTCATAATGATCATCAAGAAGCTTTGCGAGAAGGTCCCGCACCTGAAACGTCTTTGCTACCTTGTTCAGAACTCCGGAGACCTGCTCATACTCCTTCTGAGCTATCGAGAGGTTAAGAATATCGCTGTAAAGAGCCCTTTGGGCATTTCTGGGAGTCATATTCTCCACCTCTGCTCCCGGCGAGTGCAATAACACTGCTTCCAGCTTGCCTATCTCTGACTGAACATCTAACTTCACCAGATTTTGTGCCATAATGTATTAAATTTTATTGATAGTCGTTAAAGTCTTTAAGGGGCATGTCGGTGAGGATATTTTTGAAAATATTCTCCTCTCTGGGGCAGATCAGAAGAACATCGTCAGTATTGATAACCATGTAATTATTAAGGCCATTTATGACTATGAGTTTATCTTTCTCTTCCGAAACCACAATAGAGTTTGAGACATTCGTCAGCATGCTCTCAGCAGTTTGTATGTGATTATTGTTTTCATCTTTATCTACCTGTGCATAAAGGGAATCCCATGTTCCCAGATCTGACCAGCCGAATGAAACAGGGTAGATGATTGCTTTGTCAGTTTTCTCCATTATACCATAGTCGACAGAAATACTCGTGCACTCTTCGTACACCTGATTAATGAAATCATCCTCCTTGTCTGTGTAGTAGAGCTTATCCCCTTCTGAAAAGAGACCTGCAATACCGGGTTGCAATTTCTCAAGTTCAGATTTAATAGTATGAAGATTCCAGATAAAGATGCCTGCGTTCCATAAAAATTCACCGCTGTCTACAAATACCTTGGCCAGATCTATATTCGGTTTCTCTGTAAAGGTCTTTACTGCATAGGCAAGATTACCATCCATATCCACCGGAACATTCATGTTGACCTGAATATAGCCATATGCCGTCTCAGGCCGCGTAGGCTTAACGCCGAGTGTCATAAGCATATTATGCCTCTCTGCATAGTTAAGTCCGTTTTTGATTGTAGTCAGAAAAATATCTTCATTAACTATAAGATGGTCAGAAGGAGCAACAACAACCGTTGCCTTCGGATTCTTCTGCATCAGTTTATATGTTGCATAAGCAATGCATGGAGCAGTGTTTCTTCTGTATGGTTCCAGCAATACATGCTCCGGCAATATATCAGGAATTTGATCCATTACCAGATCTTTATACTGTCTTGAGGTAACTACAAGGATATTCTCCACAGGGATAATTCTGGAGAATCTGTCAAATGTCTGTTGAAGAAAAGATTTGCCCATTCCCAGAATGTCCAGAAACTGTTTTGGCTTGGCGTTTCTACTAACCGGCCAGAAGCGGCTCCCGATTCCACCCGCCATAATGATACAGTAATGATTCTTGTTCATATTAGTAATTTATTTATCTCCATGATGGTGCAAATGCATCCGGAAAATATTCCAGTTCAACACTCTTTTCTTTAAATACAACAGAGACGATATCGAATTGAGTCTCCATATTAATGTTATTCAGCCGTATATATGCTCTTGCTGCTGATATGACCGCTCTCTGCTTGAATATGTCTATGCTTTCATATGGGTTGCAGAGATTTGGCTCCTTGAGTGACCTCACTTCTACGATATGCAGCCTCTCAATTCCGTTTTGCGACACACTTTTCATAATAAGGTCCAGCTCCTTATGCCCGCATCTCCAGTTCCTGTCCAACATTATCTGTCCATTCCCATTGAGAAAATCCAAAGCAATATCCTCTGCCCTCCTCCCTGTCTCAATTCTCTCGCTGCTATCCATCTCAAAAAATATATAAAACAAAATTAGTAAAATAAATACAAAAAAGAGACCGTCCCAAAATGAATTGAGACGGTCTCCGGAATATTCTTAAATTTCAATTAAAACATCAGACGAATACCAAACTGCATTCCCCAGGTACTACTGGTTGATAATGCATTGACTTGCCTGTTCTTATCATCAAAATTAGCTAAATCCGCAGCATTCAGAGTAAATGTTGGTTGTCCACCTGCATTTACACCCTTATAAGTCAAAGGCATTATGACATTATAGGTATTTGCTAGGCCTGATCTGGTATATAATCCCCAATTCTTACTAAGTAAGTTACCTGCATTCACAATGTCAAGAGTTAGTTGCAAAGTGTAACGACGGTCACTGCCGAATTTTGCGAAGATATCCTGAAGGACCTTAACATCCCAACGGTTCTTCCAAGGATTTACAACACCATATCTCTCTGCATACTCACCTTTGTGCTTGCTAAGATATGAGTCGTTATTTACATACTCCATGAATTTGTCTGCTTGTTGAGCTGCTGTCATCTTAACCACACCTCCTGAAACAACATCAACAAATGCAAGTTGATATTTGTCACAAGGGATATAGATAAGGTCACCTGCCACACCGTCGCCTGTCATATCGTTGCTGTAGGCAACTGAAGAGCGGCCCTGAGCAGTTCCATTATAATAAACAGAGAAAGTGGTTGCAAGATGTCTCAGGTATTCAATCCTGTAACTTAACGAACCAATAACCCTGTGAGGATTAGCAAAGCTTGAGTAGCTTAACTGAGGGGTATTGATGTTGAATGCGTCAAGGTTTGCCTGCCATGCAGAGTAAGCACTTGAACCAGGATTGGCCGAAAGATCCTTAGAATGGTTGAATGTATATGCAAGCATACCTGACAGACCATAAGAGAAGTTCTTTGTCAGCTGAGCAGTGAATGACGACTGGAAGCCTTTGTCAGAATTAGTGAGCACCATTGCACTTCCTACTGTGCTAAGAACTTTATTTCCAGACCAATAAGCGCGTTTATCTACACCGGAGAAAACTCTGTTTGCAGCAGGAAGATTCATGTTCTTCTGAACAATTGCATTTATGTCTTTAGTATACAAAGCCTCCAGAGTCAGAATCATATTTCCTGGAAGTTCAATGTCTGCAGCAAGGTTTGATCTCCATACTCTTGGCATCTTGAAATCTTTTGCAACCTCAGCCAATGCGGCACCGGAAGCTAATGTGGCACTCATTGATGAAGGGAAAAGTGTAGGATATTTGGCAATCTGAGCCATGTAGTCTTTGTTAAACCTGAAGTCTGCAGGAAGGTTTGTTCCTGTAATACCCATTTCAGGACTTTGGATTGTTCCTGATGACGAAGGCTGGTTTGTAAACCATACAAAAGGAAGTACACCTGAGAAAAGGCCAGTACCACCACGAATCTGAAGACTTCTGTCACCTTTGGCGTCCCAGTTGAATCCAAATCTTGGATTAACCTGTATTTTACTATCTGGCCACGCACCTACATTCATCTTGTATCCGTTGAAATCAAGGGCACCGATTGCAGGATTGTTCTTAAGCGCATTATGATAAAGAGGAAGCTCTGCACGTACACCGTAAGTAACCTTGAAATCTTTATTCACCTGCCACTCATCCTGAAGGTATGCACTTGCAAGACCAAAGCTCATTTGAACACCTTTGATCGGCTGACCATCATAACCGTAGGTAATACCGAAACCAGAAGGTTTTGCATTGTTGATGAAATCGTCAAGTGAAGCATACCTGTAGTAGCTTGTACCCTCACGTATGTAAGAGTTATTTACATATATGTTGTCATATGCAAGACCTGCTGTAAGAGTATGGTTGTCCAGACTTATGGTAAGGTTGTCCACAATTGAGGATGTGTTGTTCTCAACCTGATTCTTGAATGTGAACAATTCATAACCGAAAGACATGTAAGGATTGCCATCTTTATAGATGTCCACGAAAGGGAAGATATCACTGTTGCTTGTTCTCTGAGGGTCAGTTGTAGCTGTGTAGGATACCAAAAGCTTGTTGGAGAACCTTGAGCCGAACGTACTGTTTAACTCTGCTGAAAAAGCGTCTATAGCATTCAGGTTTCCGTAGAAGGAGTTTGAGAAAGATATAGCATACTCAGAAACCCTCATATAGTTCGATCTTGGAACGTTTGGAGGTCCGCTGTTTCCGTTTGTTGTTACGGTGGCACTGTTATTTCTAAGCATATTGTACCTCAGGGAGAATTTGTGATTTCTGGCAATATTCCAGTCCAGACGGGCAAGAATCTTATAGTTATTGGAAGGAGACGATGCAAAATTCTGATAGTCGCCCGGATCGTAGTTGTATGTAGACAACAGGTGTGCTTTTGCCCTCTCAAGGTCAGCAACTGTAGTGCGGGAAATTTTCAGGTCTGCATTAGCTACACCATTTGTACTAGGCTCCCAGCTGCCAGTTGGAGTAACCTCTTTTTCATACTCGCCGCTTACAAATAAAAACAATTTATTTTTAATAATCGGGCCGCCTATTGTTGCACCATAAATTTGAGAACTTCTCTCTCTTGCTTTAGGAACGATAAGGTCACCAACCTTTTCACCGGTAAATGTTTTAGGTCTGATGTATGTATATACAGAAGCCCTTATTGAGTTGTCCCCGCTTTTTGTTACTGCATTGATAGAAGCACCAGTAAATTGAGATGAACGTACATCATACGGAGCAATGTTTACTGAAACCTCGGCAATAGCATCAAGTGAAATAGGCTGTGCAGAACCTCCCGGAAGAGCATTGCTGGACAAACCAAAATTGTTGTTGAAAGCAGCCCCGTCAATTGTTACTGTATTGAAACGACCATCACGTCCGGCAAAAGAAGTTCCGTTTGCCTGAGGGGTCATTTTGGTAAAGTCAGTTATGCTTCGGCTGATTGAAGGCAGAGAGTTTATCTCTCTTGTACTGATGTTCAATGACGCACCTGTCCTATCGCTATTAAGGATAGGGTTAACGACACCTGCTGTTACAACCACTTCGTTGAGGCTGACTGCCTGTTCTGTTAGTTGTGCATTATGAACGTAGTTTTCACCCAGACGTAATGTTATGTTCCCCTGTTTCATGCTTCCAAAACCCAGGAATTGCACTTCAACCGAATAGGGACCTCCAACACGCATATTCTGAATGCGGTAGTTACCAGAGTTGTCAGTAATTGAATAGTACTGAGAACCGGAAGGCGTATGAACAGCAACAATGGTTGCTCCAACAATTGGAGTGCCATTTGCCTCTGTAATTCGTCCACTCATTGTGGAGGTTGTAACCTGAGCAAAAGCTGCCAAGGCCACAAACAAGCTCATAGCCGTAATGGCAAATTGCTTAATCGTTTGTTTCATAGATATTTTTTAATATTTGTTTGGTATTCTTCAACAAAAATACTAAATTCCATTTGATAAGTTACAATTATTTTCATTTAAATTAACAATATCTTAAAGAAATCAATCGCCTGACTTTTAATTGCGGATTATTAAAATTGTTTTATATTTGCACCCAAATTGTGGAAAGATTTGACTGCTTGCAACCACGTGAAAAAATGCTAAAAATGCTAATTCCTTTTTCGCATTTTCCCACTTTCAGGTTGTAATCGTTGAACTCTCATCTGCAAATGAGTGTTATTACTATTATATTAACGAATTAAACCAAAAAAAATTATGGCATATTTATTTACATCAGAGTCTGTTTCAGAAGGACATCCGGACAAGGTTGCCGATCAGATCTCAGACGCTATTCTTGACGAATTCCTTCGTCAGGACTCAAATTCAAAAGTCGCATGTGAGACTTTTGTAAGTACAGGTCTGGTAGTAGTGGGTGGAGAGGTTCACTCCAAGGCATACGTAGACATTCAGACAGTCGCAAGAAGAGTTATAAACAGAATAGGCTATACAAAGGCCGAATATATGTTTGACGGCAATTCATGCGGAATACTATCTGCAATTCATGAACAATCCGCAGACATCAACCGTGGTGTGGACAAACTTGACGAACTAGGTAACTCCATTGCAACGGCCGACGAACAAGGTGCCGGTGACCAGGGGATGATGTTTGGTTATGCATCAACAGATACAGAAGAGTACATGCCACTGCCTCTCACTCTTGCTCATATTGCTCTGCTTGAACTGGCAAAAATCAGGAAAGAGACAAATCTGATGCCTTATCTTCGTCCCGATGCAAAATCACAATTTACCATCGAATATGATGAAAACAACGCTCCTGTAAAGGTTCATACAATAGTGATTTCTACACAGCATGACGAATTTGACGGAGATGCACAGATGCAGGCAAAAATCAAAAGTGATGTGCATAACATTCTTATCCCAAGAATTCTCGAGCGTCTTCCTTTGAAGACTCAGTTGCTTTTCAAGGAGGGATACATTCTTCTTGTAAATCCTACAGGAAAATTTGTAATCGGTGGCCCGCACGGCGATACCGGTCTTACAGGAAGGAAAATAATTGTTGACACTTATGGAGGAAAAGGTGCACACGGAGGCGGCGCATTCTCAGGAAAGGATCCTAGCAAGGTAGACAGATCTGCAGCATACGCTGCCAGATATATAGCCAAAAACCTGGTAGCTGCCGGAGTTGCACGTGAAGTACTGGTACAGCTTGCTTATGCGATAGGCGTTGCTCAACCGGTGAGTATATTCGTCAACACATACGGAACTGCCAACCCTTGCGGTCCCGACAAAGTGATTATGAAAGACAGCGAAATAGCAGAGAAGATCAATAATATTTTTGACCTGAGACCTGCTAAGATTATTGACATGTTCAAGCTTAAGAACCCTATTTATGAAGTAACTGCTTCTTATGGCCACATGGGTCGTGACCCTTTTGTAAAGGATGGAATTCAGTTTTTCGGATGGGAGAAGCTTGATGCTGTTGCAAAGGTTAAAGAGGCATTCAAACTCTAAAGGGTCCAGTTCAGCTTTTTACCAAAGCCCAGCCTGTTATCGGTGTACTTGGCTTCTGTGATTTTCAGGAGCCACAGGTCACCCCCTTTGAGAATGGCATACGGAAACCTTGAGAGATACTTAAGTCTGTACCTGCCAATAAAGGAATCGTCACTCTTGACAATCTGAGCCTTGAACTGCAATCCTCTTATGAGCCCTATTTTTTCGGTCTCCAGAGCAATTGCCCCGGCAACCGTTCCCGAATCTGTTGCTTTTACAAGCTGTATATGTCGGGTTTTCTCTTCGGAAGTGATTATGAACAACAGTTCGTCTTCCAGAAATTCATAAAAAGCGTGAGAACACCATAGATCTGAATTGCCGGCTACTGCCAGCGTAAGGACATGGTGTTCTTTTATGAATTTTACAATTTCCGGTGGAAACATAACTATTTGTTCTGATTAAAATCGTTTTCCTCCCAAATATACACCTTGTCCGAACGACGCAGCCGTACTCCTTCAGGAACAGGTATCGAGCAATACTCGCCTTTGACAGTGCCGTCTACCTGCTTAAGGTCTACCCTTATCTCATTTAAAACATACTCTACAACACCTGTGGATGGACCGATTATCAGCAGGTCGTCTCCGGTTTTAAGCTCTCCTGTCTCAATCAGAACCTCAGCTACTGAAAGTTTTGAGAAGAAGTTCGTCACCTTTCCTATATATCTTTTCCTTCTCGTTGCCTTGTTTCCATATACTTCGCTCCACTCACCAAGCCTAGCACCCTGATAATACCCATCCCAGAACCCTCTGTTAAATACAGATGAAAGTTGATTTTCCAATTCTGCAACAAGCTCTGGTGTGTATGTGCCTTCGCAAACTGCATCTGCAGCCTTTCTGTATGCAGAGGTTATGGTTTTGACATATTCGGCCGACCGGGCACGTCCCTCAATTTTCAAAACTGTAACACCGGCATCAATAATAAGGTTTGTGAATGCAATTGTCGAGAGGTCCTTTGGAGACATTATGTACTTATTGTCTACCTCAAGCGACCGGCCTGTTTCAAGATCGGTAACCTCATATCCCCTGCGGCAAAGCTGGTAACATGAGCCCCTGTTTGCAGAGGCGTTGTATTCGTGAAGACTCAGGTAACATTTTCCCGACACCGCCATGCAGAGAGCCCCGTGGCAAAAGAGTTCAAGTGCAACCGGCTTGCCTGATGGCCCCGTTATCTGCTCCCGCTCAATTGCATCGCTGATAGACTTTATCTGATTAAGTGTGAGTTCTCTGGCAAGTACTATTACATCTGCAAATTTTGCATGGTACCTTACACTCTCAATATTTGAAACATTAAGTTGAGTAGAGATATGAACCTCCATACCAACCTCTCTTGCATACATGATTACAGAAATATCGGAGGCAATGATGGCTGAGACACCTGCTCTCTTAGCTGCATCTATGGTATCTCTCATTGCAGCAAGATCCTGGTCGTAAAGTACAATATTCAGGGTCAGATAGCTCCTTACCCCTTTTTCGCTGCAGATTGACACTATTTCCTGAAGACTCTCTATAGAAAAATTATTTGCAGAGTGAGAACGCATATTAAGGTCACCCACTCCAAAATAAACCGCATTTGCTCCTCCTTGAATAGCCGCATTTAGCGATTCAAAGTTTCCGGCAGGTGCCATTATCTCAATTTCCGAGGGTTGTCTCTTCATGTTTGTCTTGTCTTTCTCTTATCTCCCTAACAATATCGTCTATCCTATCCAACACATCATCTGGCTTAATGTTCATAAGACAGGCATAGTCACCCCTATAACACTCCTTGTTGCCAAAAACGGAACAAGGCCTGCAACTCAGGTTTGACTGTATTGCATTCTCCTTTTTTTGTCTCCAGCCGTAAAAACCTGCATAGGGATGTGTTGCCCCCCATACCGACAGAACCGTGGTTCCGGCAAATGAGGCAAGGTGCATGTTTGCAGAATCCATCGAAATCATAATGTCCAGACTTTTCATAATCTCAAGCTCTTTATCCAGAGAGAATTTGCCTGCAACCGATTCAACCCCTGAATATTTTTGCTCCCATGAGAGTAATTGCGCAACCTCTTTTTTCCCTCCGCCAAAGAGCAAGATTTGAAATTCTGTTTCTTCACTCAGTGCATCAATTACCTCCTCCATAAATTCTGATGGCCAGGCTTTGCCTTTGTGCTTTGCAAAGGGGGCTATTCCAATTCTGATTGTTTCATTCTCCTGTGTGATACTTTTTTTCTCGCTCGTGTTAGAAAGTGTAGCTCCGTTTGATTCGGAAAATTTAAGGTTATTAAGCCCTGCTTTGACTAGAACAGATTCATATCTGCTTATTATTGAAGGCAATTTTATCAGTTTTTTGTTCTTTTTTCTGGTGAGTCTCTTTTTCTGGCTCCTGCCCTTATGCAGGAATGCAATCTTTTTAAATGTAAGCGAAAAGAGGCCTCTCAATATCCAGGTTCTTAATACATTGTGAAGATCTGCCACTACCGTAGGTTTCAATTTGGATAGATCTCTGAACAGTTTTAACAAACCCTTGAAACTCTTGTATCTGCCTTTGAAATCAGCAGGAAAAAAAGTGAGGTTTTCAATTCCGGTAAAGAGCGGTTCCATCATTGGTTGTGAAACCATTGTGAATCTGATATCGGGATTTGCTGTTGCATATGCCCTTACCAAAGGAGCTGCAATGGCAATGTCTCCTATAGCGGAGAACCTGAACAACAGAATATGCTTTTTATACTTTTCCACGGCCGTACAAAACAGGATTTAAAGATGGGTCGTTGTACATCTTCATCTGTTTGTAAAATTTCATATATTTTTTCCCTGACGCTATATCTGAAAGCAGCTGGTCTATTGCTGCCGAGAGGTCACTTCTCTGTGTGAGAAGCGTTTCATGTTTTTTTCGGCAGATCTCCTTATGTTCCGGAGAGGCCCCTTCTCTGAGAACCTCAGCATTCATGTGGTAAATCTTGAGTGCAAGGATTGATAGTCTGTCAATTGCCCAGGCAGGGGTCTCTGTATTGATTGCTGCATCCTTTTCCACTACAACCTTCGAATATAAATCCATAAAATAGCTGTCTATTAGTTCCACAAGATCTGTCCTGTCCTGATTGGACTTGTCTATCCTGCGCTTGATCACCAATGCCTCAGACGGTTCTATGTTTGGATTCCGGATAATATCTTCTAGGTGCCATTGAACAGCATCTATCCAGTTTTTAAGGTAGAGAAAATGTTCCAGGCTACCCTCTTTGTAAGGATTTGCAATTGTTGCGTCTACGTTATCATATTTATGGTAATCTTCTACTGACTGATCGAATATCTGGTTGAATTTCTTACTGTACATGGTTTTTAATGTGCTAATGTGCTAATGGGTTAATTATTTGTTGCGGTTGATGAGGCTGTCGGCAAAAGAGAGTAGCTGCTGCTTCTGCTGTTCTGTGAGACTTGTCTCCATAGCCGAGAGATTTGCCTTGCGGTGATACTCTATGACTGCATTCTCTGCTGCCTCTTTTACCCCTAGCTTGTTATAAATTGCCAGGACCTTTGATATTTTTTCTTTTGGTTCCAGGGAACCGTCCTTAAATATAGAATCCAGCTCCTTTTTCTCAATTATGTCTGCCCTCTTGATTGTCTCTACCATGAGCCAGGTTTTTTTGTTGCAAAGAATATCTCCTCCTATCGCTTTACCGAATGTCTGGGTATTTCCGTAACTGTCCAGATAATCGTCTTTTATCTGAAAGGCAAGACCAAGCTGATATCCGTAATTGTAAAGGGAATCTGCAGTCTTGTCATCTGCTCCGGCAATGATTGCTCCTAATTTAGCGGAACAAGCAATAAGTACCGCTGTCTTAAGCCCAATCATATCTATGTAATCGTCCAGAGTGATGTAGGGAGCTGCCTCGAAATTCATGTCTATTTGCTGTCCTTCGCACACCTGTGCTGCAGTTCTGGAAAATATCGCTAGCAGCTTTTTGAGGTACTGAGGTGGGCACTGCGATATGTATTGATATGATTTGATGCACATTACATCACCTGACAAAATCGCAATATTGTTGTTCCACCGCTTATGAACAGTAATCTGGCTCCTCCTCAGTGGCGCATCATCCATAATATCGTCGTGAATGAGCGTGAATCCGTGAAATATCTCCATTGCAAGAGCAGGAAAGAGAATAGAGTTGTCAATTTTGTCGGAAAAAAGATTGTATGTCATAAGGCTCATCTTTGGCCTTATTCTCTTACCTCCTATTGATATAATATATTCGATGGGATCGTACAGTTCATTTGGCTCTCCTTTAAGGTTAAGAGTCAGTATTCCTTTCTCAACTATGGAATCAATTTCTTGTAATGTAAACATGCTAGTCGGGACTTTATTATCGCACAAAGTTAACCTTTTTATACAATTTCGTATATTCGCACCCGTGGAAAAATTAAAAGATGGTAGCGCAACAGTTGTAAAACACACCGGTAGCCACTATATGGTGAGTTCACTTCCTGAATGGAGGCTGGTCAGTTGTGTGGTTAAAGGAAAGTTGAGGATGAAAGATCTTCATACAACCAACCCTATTGCTGTAGGTGATCATGTCGATTACCAGTTACAGGAAGACGGGACAGGCATAATTTCCAATATTTACCCACGCAAAAATTACATAATCAGAAAGTCCACCAATCTTTCGCGTCAGGCTCATATAATTGCAGCAAATATAGATGTTGCATTTCTAATTGTAACCATAGATTTTCCTGAGACCAAATGGGCGTTCATGGATAGGTTTCTGGTGACTTGTGAGGCATATAAGGTTCCTGTAACCATTGTTCTCAATAAAACGGACCTTTTAACTGAGGTGTATGACGAAAAAGTGAAATATTTCAGAAGAATCTATTCACAGGCCGGGTACCGGATCCTTGAGGTGTCCTGCAAGACCGGTCATAACATTGCCTTTTTAAAAGATGAGATGAAAGAGAAGATCTGTCTGTTTTCAGGAATGTCAGGTGTAGGAAAATCGTCACTGATAAACTCTCTTGACAGCTCCCTCAGCCTGAGGACCGGCAGTATATCGGATTATCACATGCAGGGTAAGCATACAACCACATTTTACGAAATTCACCCCGTAGAGAACGGAGGTTTTATCATAGATACTCCGGGAATAAAGGGCTTTGGTCTTATTGAGATGAAACCTGATGAACTGAGTCATTACTTTCCCGAGATGCTTAAAAGGCTCGACAAATGCAGGTTTGCACCATGTACACACACTCACGAACCTGGATGTGCCGTTAAAGAAGCTGTTGAGAAGGGTTACATTTCTACCGACAGATATGTGTCTTATCTGGGAATGCTTGAGGAGGAGAGCAAATACAGATGAACCGACGGATATTGAAGCTGGCCGGCCCAAGCATACTTGCAAACATAACAGTTCCACTTGTCGGAATGGTCGATCTTGGAATCGCCGGAAGGTTAGGTGATGCATCTAGTATTGGAGCAATTGCAGTAGCTACAATGTTGTTCGATCTTCTTTACTGGAACATGGGATTCCTTAGAGTAGGCACAGGTGGATATACAGCTCAGGCTTATGGCAGAAGAGACTTCCCCGATGCCATGAAGATTCTTGTGCAGGCTGTAGGTACGGCACTTACAGCAGCTATCTTAATCTGGGCCATTCAATATCTCTTTGTCGAGGCGGCGTTTCTTGTCATCGACTCAACACCACAGGTGGAAAGTCTCGCAAAAGACTACTTTTATATTAGGATATGGGCGGCTCCGGCAACACTTTCCTTGTTCGCTTTAAAAGGTTGGTTCATAGGAATGCAGAACTCTGTAAGCCCTATGATAACAGATATTACAGTTAATGTCCTGAACCTCTTATTAAGTCTGTTTTTTGCCATTTATCTTGATATGGGCATCCCCGGGATTGCTCTGGGTACATTAGTTGCCCAATATCTCGGTTTGTCAACAGCATTACTGTTGATGTTCGTCTATTACAAGAAGTTGTTTAAGTACATTCACATAAAAGGCAGTCTTAAACTGAGGGAGATGAAGAACTTCTTTGTGATGAACGGTAACTTGTTTGTCCGTTCCATTTGCTTCCTGCTTGTCTATTCAGGATTTACCGGCATTGCGGCACGTTATGGGGATAATCTTCTTGCTGTAAGCACAATAATGATGAAACTCATGCTTTTATATTCATACTTTGTAGATGGATTTGCTTATGCAGGAGAGGCACTTACAGGTAAATATATTGGAGCAAAGGATGTGTCTTCACTCAAGAAAACAATCAAGCTGATTTTTATTTGGTGCATTGCTATCGGTGTTGTTTCCACACTTGCCTATCTATTTGCAGGAGAGCCACTTGTCAGGCTTTTGACAAATAATGAGGAGGTAATTGAAACATCTCGTCAGTTTCTCCCATGGCTGCTGGTAATGCCGCTTATAAGCTGCATAGCATTCACCTGGGACGGGATTTTCATAGGAGCCACTGCATCGGCAGCAATAAGAAACACAATGATAGTCTCTGTCATTTTCTTCTTTTCCTGCTTCTATCTGTTCGAAAACAGCGTCGGTATTCAGGCATTATGGATAGGATATGCAGCACACCTTATAGTAAGATCTGTGCTTATGACAATAATGGCAAAAAAAGAGGTGATAAACAAAGCTGCTGCTTAGTACCTGGCAGAAACAATATCCCAGTCAATCAAATTCCAGAGGGCTGTAAGATAATCTGCCCTACGGTTCTGATAATCGATATAGTATGCATGCTCCCAAACATCAAACGTAAGAACAGGGAACAATCCTTTTGTAAGAGGATTACCCGCGTTGGATTCCTTTACTATGGAAAGAGTTCCTGTTGAGTCTTTTACGAGCCAGGCCCATCCCGAACCAAACAGGGTGGTTGCAGCCGTATTGAACTCCTTCTGGAAATCTTCGAATGAACCCCATGTTTTGCCGATTGCATCTGCCAGTTTCCCTTTAGGCGAACCTCCTCCCCGAGGAGAAAAGGACAAGAAATAAAACGTGTGATTCCAAACCTGGGCAGCATTGTTGAAAATGGCACCTTCGGACTTTTTAATAATTTCTTCCAGAGTTGAATTTTCAAACTCAGTTCCCGTGATGAGGTTGTTAAGATTTGTCACATATGTCTGATGATGTTTCCCATAGTGAAACTCAATAGTTTTCTGACTGATGACGGGCTCTAATGCATTAATTGCATAAGGGAGTTGTGGCAATTCGTATTTCATGATTTTCTGTTATTTAACTTATACAAATATAAAAAAAAACTGTAGCTTTGATATCAAATAATTTATAATCGGCATATGTTTGGCAGGCTATTTTTATTCTTTTCAATATTGTTGATAAACACTCTCTCTTTCGCACAAGAGGGAAATGATAATGAGAAGCACATAATGCTGTTGTTTGCAAAAAATGCAAATTCTGCAAGACTCAGGGAATTCAATGCCGGGTTTACAAGTTACATATCAAATAATAAAATCAACGCTCAGATACACAATATATTTCTGGACATTCCCGGAAAGAAGGATTTTATGGGAAAAAGGGATAAACTTGAGTTTCTTGCCAAATCCGATTTTTTCAGTTCTCAGACAGATTTATTGATTGCCACAGACTCTGAGACTCATAATCTGCTGCTCTCCATAGACTCTCTTTTACCACCAGGATTACCCGTAATGTCTATATTTATTGCCGGACATCCAATAGAAAGGAAACCCCGGTTTTCAATAATAGCTGTTAACTATCCTGTTGAAAAAAACTTTCTGTTGGGAATGAAGTTGTTCCCTAAGACAGAGGAAGTAGTGTTTATTTCGGACAACACAAACTACGGAACCAATGAAATGATCTTTGCAAAAAATGTCCTTGAAAAATACAGCAAAAAAACAACTATCACATATCTGTCTCCTGAAAATTCAGAGTTCAATAATATTTTTTCTGTAACCGATTCTCTTCCTGAACATTCTTTTATAATTCTGTCATCATGGCTGCTGGACCAGGGTGGCAATTACAATATAGAAGGCAATTTCTATCCGTTTATCCCCAGGTTGGCAAAAAGAGCTGTTTTCGGAATTCAGAACCTCTCTTTGGGCACCGGAATCTTAGGCGGTTATCTCACTTCATTCTGGGAAGCTGGATATAAGGCAGCTTCAAAGTCAGTCAAACTTCTCAAGAACCCCGGTATCCGCTTCCACGACACCATAAGCGACTATAAAATTGCATTTGACTTCAAGGTAATGCAGAAGTGGAAATTATCCGATGACAATCTTCCTGAACATTCTCAGTTTATAAACAAGCCATATAATATTTTTGATGATTACGCCCGGGAGATTAATTTCATTATTGCGCTTATAGTGCTGCTTTCTGTTTCTCTGGTTGTTTTTGCTGTTTACCATCTGAGGTATATACGTCTTTACAAAGACAATCTTAAACTATCCAAGGAAAACATTGCTCGTAAGGAGTTGCTTGACAACACGCTTTCTGTAATGAGTGAAGGAGTTGTCTCGTTCGACACTGACTTTAAAATTCTGGATATCAACACGGCAGCAAAAGAAATGTCCGGTATTTCAGGCAATCCTGTTGGTCTGGATTTTGAATCTGTCTTTACTACTAAACAACCACGGGGCAGTGAATCTGTTCTTTCCCTTCTTGCTACATCACTAAATAGGAAGGAGAGAGTAAAACTATCGGATTACACAAAAATTACATATAAAAATGAAGAGTCCAGGGTAATTTCCGGGAACATATCTCCGGTAATAGATTCAGACAATATTGTCAATCAGCTTGTACTCGTTTTCCGAGATGTAACCGAATCGCATAGGCAGAAAAGATTTTTAAGAATCGCTGTTGAATCTGCCAAATCCTATACATGGTTTTTCAATATATACAATAATTCATTTGTCTTTGGCGAGAATTACCGCAATATATATGGTGCCGATACCCCTAACGAAATATCGATGGATATGTTTCTTGCCAAGGTACATCCCGGTGACAGAGAGAAGGTATTGCAGAGTCATTACAGCATAACTACCAAAAGATCTACCAATTTTGCTGTGGAATTCAGGATATCGTTCAACAACGACAATAATTACGAATGGTGGGAAAGACGGGGGCTTACATATTCCGACAGCATGAGTGAAGAAGAGGTCAAACATGTCTATGGGATGGATATTAACATTGATGACCACAAGGAGAGAGAGAAGGAACTGATTGAAGCAAAAATTAAAGCCGAGGAATCTGACAGGCTTAAATCTGCGTTTTTATCTAATATGAGTCACGAGATTCGCACACCTCTCAACGGGATTGTCGGCTTTGCAAATCTTTTGGCTGACCCTGATTATTCGCAGAAAGAGAAGGATGAGTTTGTCAAGGTAATCAACACCAGTTCCAAGGTGCTTATGAACCTTGTAAGTGACATTCTGGATTTATCACGGATAGAGTCAAATACTATGAATTTCGAACTTAAGCCTACAAATCTCAATGAACACATTAGGGAGATTGCAGACAGTTATAAATTATCGGTGAACAAAGATGTCGCCTTTACAATTATGTTGCCTGAGCAAACTGCATGGGTATATACCGATCCTTTCAGGAACAGACAGGTAATAACCAACCTAATAAATAACTCACTAAAGTTTACTGAACAAGGGGAGATATGCATAGGTTATACGATAAAGGATAATTATGCGGAAATATATGTCTCAGATACAGGGAAAGGCATAAAAAAGGAGTTACTTAATAACATATTCTACAGGTTTTACAAGGTAGACGATTTTATTGCCGGTACAGGTCTTGGATTGCCTATCTGTAAGGCAATTGTTGAGAAAATTGGTGGCAGTATATGGGCAGAATCGGAATATGGTAAAGGTACAATTATCCGATATACAATCGGGTTAGCAAATCAAATATGTGACACCGGAAAGAGGCCACTCATATTAATTGCTGAGGATCTTGAAAGCAATTATCAGCTGCTTGCCATAATACTAACACGGCAATACGACCTCATTTGGGCAAAAAACGGAGCAGAGGCAGTGGAATTATTCAACAAACATAATCCTTCTCTTGTTCTTATGGATATTAAAATGCCAATTATGGACGGATTGGAAGCCACACGGGCAATAAGAAAGATTTCGGAAATGGTTCCGATTATCGCACAAACAGCAAATGCATTCGAGTCTGATCATCAGATTGCAAGAGAAGCCGGATGCAACGACATTCTTACAAAACCCATAAAGTCTTCGCTACTCCTGCACTTGGTGCAAAAGTATTTAAGCTAACCGCAAATAAATTATGAAAGATCTCAAATACCTGCAGCTTTTGTCTAAAAGCTTTCCTGCTATATCAGACGCATCCACAGAAATCATTAATCTTGAGGCAATCCTCAATCTTCCAAAAGGGACTGAGCATTTTCTCACAGACATACACGGAGAACATGAAGCCTTTCAACATGTGATAAAAAATGCCTCCGGAGTAATAAGGAAAAAAGTGGCTGACATTTTCGGCCACACACTCAGAGAGGCAGAAAAGAGAGAGTTGTGTACCCTCATCTACTATCCGGAACAGAAACTCAAGCTTATTAAATTGAGAGAAAAAGAGATTGACGACTGGTACAAGATGATTCTCATACGTTTACTCAAGGTATGCGAAAATGTCTCATCCAAATACACCCGTTCCAAAGTCAGAAAGGCTCTTCCCAGGGAGTATTCATATATTATCCAGGAGCTCCTTCATGAATCGTCAAATGAACCCAACAAACACGACTATATTCAGGCAATTATCTCAACAATAGTTACGACAGGCAGGTCCGAGCACTTCATAATAGCAATATGCAAGCTTATTCAAAGACTCACCATAGACTCACTTCACATTATTGGTGATATATACGACAGGGGTCCTGGGGCACATATCATTATGGATATTCTCTGCGACTATCACAATGTGGACATTCAGTGGGGTAACCACGACCTTGTATGGATGGGTGCAGCGGCAGGCAGTGAAGCGTGCATGGCAAATGTAGTACGTATGAGTCTCAAGTATGCAAACATGTCTACGTTGGAGGATGGATACGGAATAAGCCTTCTCCCACTGGCCACATTTGCCATGGAAACCTATAGCGAGGATCAGTGCAATGTGTTTAAACCTAAGAGTTCAGACATTGAACCCGCAAGAATAAAACAGCAAAAAATGATTGCTCAAATGCATAAAGCAATCACTATCATTCAGTTCAAGCTGGAAGGACAATTGATTGACCGCAACAAAGAGTATGGGATGGAAGAGCGAAAACATCTCCATCTTATCAATTTTATTACCGGCACCATCACTCTCAGTGGAAAAGAGTATATTCTTAAAGACAACTATTTCCCAACAATTGACCCTAAGGATCCATATTCACTCACGTCTGATGAACAGGAGGTTGTTGATTCGCTCATGAGCTATTTTACAAACAGCGAAAAACTTCGTAAGCATATGCGCTTTATGTATGCAAACGGGTCGCTTTATCTGGTAAGGAACTCCAACCTGCTGTATCATGGCTCGGTCCCTCTTAACGCAGACGGATCATTCATGAAGGTGAAAATTCAAGGAGCAGAATATTCTGGAAAGAGACTTTTCGATAAAATTGACCAGATAGTAAGACAGGCATATTTTGAGGAGAAGAGGCCACGGGAGAAGAGGTTCGGTCAGGATTTCATATGGTATCTGTGGTGCGGCCCTTCATCACCTCCTTTTGACAAGGACCGTATGACAACCTTTGAGAGGTACTTCTTGTCAGAAAAAGAGACCCACAAAGAGACAAAGGGGCATTACTACTACCTTAAGGACAATCAGGCGCTTTGCGAACTCATACTTAAAGAGTTCGGCATTGAGGACAAACATTCACACATAATAAACGGCCACATTCCGGTTAAAACAGCAAAGGGAGAATCTCCAATAAAGGCAGGAGGCAAGCTGCTTGTAATAGACGGAGGTTATTCAAAGGCATATCAGCCGGAGACCGGCATTGCAGGTTTTACCCTCATATACAACTCACACGGACTTCAGCTGGTACAGCATCAGCCTTTCGAGTCGACCATCAAGGCAATTGAGGAGGGCGACGATATAATTTCCGAAACTACTGTCCTTGAATTCAGCAATAAACGCAAGCTCGTAAGGGACACAGACATAGGAAAAGTTCTGATGCATCAGATAGAGGATCTTACAAAATTACTAGAGGCCTATAGAAGCGGTTACCTTAAAGAGGCAGGCGATTAAAGAAATATCTCCGCAATCATACAACGGGCAGATCCTCCACCATTGTTCTCTATAACAGAAAGTTCTGGTGCCACTATTTTGCAATAACCTTCCAGTTTGGCAAGCTGCTCCGCTGTGAGCGATCTTTTTGCAGTAGCAGACATAATTAGAAGTGGTTCCCCCTTTTTGTTACTCAGCTCTATCATATTGCCTGCAAACTGATTCATCTGTTCGAGAGAGATTTCGACAAGCTCCTTGTCGCTCTCTTCTACCAAACCTATAAAATCCTGCCTCTCGTTAATATCCCTGATTGAATCCAGACAAGCAACCACAAATCTTGTAGCCACGCACATCATTACATTTGTATGATAGATGAGCCCCCCGCCATTATCATAGGCGCTAAACAAGAAGTAGTCGAAATCAAGCTCGTCGCAAAACTCCTCCAGGACAGATTCGTCGGTTCTCGGTGACCTGCAGGCAAAAACAAGATTGCTATCCCTGTCGGGAATCATGCTGCCCGTACCCTCGAGAAACAGTGACTTTCCTTCCCATTCAGTAAGGTCCACCACCCTCTTTATCTTATATTTGCTTTTGAGAAGCTCAAGAACTCCCGGCTTTCTCTCTAGCCGTCTGTTTTTTGCATACATCGGATACAGAACCAGAGTTCCTCCTTCATGAGTTGAAAACCAGTTGTTTGGGAAAACAGAATCCGGAGTATGGGGCTCGGGGGTATCCTGTACCACAAGTACCTCTACCCCCTCCGTTCTTAAAAGAGATGTGAAGTTATCGAACTCTTCCAGTGCCATCTCCTGTGCGCTCTTTTCAAAACCCTTTTTCTGGAATGAGTTGTTTGCTGCAGTCTCTTCGTTAAAACCAAAGCTTACCGGTCTTACCATCAAGACAGTTGAAGTTGTTTGCATATTATATTTATCTCCCTTTTTTTATTCCAGGGAATTAATCGATTTTACTATTATATCCATTGCCTCTCTCAACTCTACTTCGGTAATCACCAACGGAGGGGCAAAACGGATTATATGCTTATGCGTAGGTTTTGCAAGAAGTCCGTTTTCTGCCATTTTTTCACATACATCCCACGCCTCTTTACCTTGATGAGGCTCAACCACAATTGCATTAAGCAATCCTTTACCTCTTATCTGTTTTATGAATGGTGATTTTACTCTGGACATCTCATCTCTGAAGATCTTTCCGAGATATTCAGCTTTCTCAACCAGTCTCTCCTCTTTAACAACTGACAATGCTGCCATTGCAACCTTACATGCGAGAGGGAAGCCACCAAAGGTAGATCCATGCTCACCGGGTTTGATTGTAAGCATAACTTCATCATCGGCCAATACAGCCGAAACCGGCAACACTCCTCCTGAAATTGCCTTGCCAAGAATAACCATATCGGGACGGATTCCTTCATGGTCGCAGCATAGCATCTTTCCGGTACGAGCAATACCTGTCTGTACCTCATCTGCTACAAAAAGCACATTGTGTTTTTTACAAAGGTCATAACAGGCTTTAAGATATCCGTCGTCCGGTACAAACACTCCGGCTTCCCCTTGAATAGGCTCAACAAGGAACGCCGCTATGTTTTCTCCGTGAGTTAAAAGTACTTTTTCCAGCTCCTGAACATTATTGTACGGGATTTTTAAAAGTCCGGGAGTAAACGGACCATACTGGCTATAAGAATCGGGATCTGTAGAGAGCGAAACGATACTTATGGTTCTGCCATGAAAGTTACCTTCGCATCCTACTATAAGGGCCTTGTTCTCTGCAATACCTTTGTTTATATAGCCCCATCTTCTGGCAAGCTTGAGTGCTGTCTCCACAGCCTCTGCCCCTGAGTTCATCGGCAGAACCTTATCGTAACCGAAATAATTGTGAATATACTCCTCATAAGGTCCCAGACAGTCGTTGTAAAAAGCTCTTGATGTAAGGCAAAGAGTGTCGGCCTGATCTTTGAGTGCTTTAACAATTTTAGGATGACAATGCCCTTGGTTTACTGCGGAATATGCCGACAAAAAGTCAAAATAACGTTTTCCGTTAACATCCCATACAAAAGCTCCCTTGCCTTTTGATAATACAACATCGAGAGGATGGTAGTTGTGAGCTCCGTATTTCTTCTCCTGCTCAATAAAATTCATTGCTTGTTCAGATATTTTCATAGCCATTTTTTTAGCAAAGTTAGCCCATTTTTTGAGAAAAAATGTTAATAAGGTGTTTGCAATTCCAGATAATAATCTTACCTTTGCATCCCGTTTTATACGACGAAAATACTTAAAGCAAAGAATAACAACTAATTATGCCAACAATTCAACAGTTAGTTCGCCATGGTCGCGAGGTGATCGTAGAGAAAAGTAAATCTCGCGCACTTGACGCTTGTCCTCAAAGACGCGGAGTATGTGTACGTGTTTACACAACAACTCCTAAGAAACCAAACTCGGCTATGCGTAAAGTAGCCCGTGTACGCCTTACCAATCAAAAAGAGGTTAATGCATACATCCCCGGAGAGGGTCATAACTTACAGGAGCACTCAATAGTGCTTGTACGCGGCGGTCGTGTAAAAGACCTTCCCGGAGTTCGTTACCACATCTTACGTGGTGCACTCGATACTGCAGGTGTAGATGGTCGTAAGCAAAGTCGTTCTCTTTACGGAACCAAGAGACCTAAAAAAGGTGCTGTTGCTGCTCCGGCCAAGAAGAAATAATTTCACACAAAACACTTTATAACAAATGAGAAAAACGAAGCCTAAAAAGAGGATTCTACTTCCTGATCCTAAGTTTCACGATGTGTTGGTAACACAGTTCGTGAACAACCTAATGATTCAGGGGAAGAAGAGTATCGCCTTGAGCATCTTTTATGATGCAATGGACATCATTGGCGAGAAGATGAAAGATTCTGACAAGGCTCCTTTGGAAATTTGGAAAAAAGCACTTGAAAACATTACCCCACAAGTTGAGGTAAAGAGCCGCAGAGTCGGTGGTGCAAACTTCCAGGTCCCTACAGAGGTGCGTCCGGAAAGAAAGATTTCACTTTCAATTAAAAACATGATTCTGTACGCTCGTAAACGTTCGGCCCATTCTATGGCTGAAAAACTGGCAGCTGAAACAATGGCCGCCTATAATAACGAAGGTGCTGCATTTAAGAGAAAAGAAGATATGCACAAAATGGCAGAGGCTAACAAGGCGTTTGCACACTTCCGTTTTTAAGCACCATAAGAGAGATAAATGGCAAGAGATTTAAAATATACAAGGAACATTGGTATAATGGCTCACATCGATGCTGGTAAGACTACCACATCGGAGCGAATTCTTTACTACACCGGCAAGACCCACAAGATTGGAGAGGTTCACGAAGGTGCTGCAATAATGGACTGGATGGTTCAGGAGCAAGAGAGAGGGATAACCATTACTTCAGCTGCAACAACAGCTTTCTGGAACTACGAGGGAGACATCTATCAGGTTAACCTGATTGATACCCCCGGCCACGTTGACTTTACTGTCGAAGTAGAAAGATCACTTCGCGTTCTTGATGGCACAGTTGCCACATTTTGTGCAGTGGGTCGTGTTCAGCCGCAATCGGAGACTGTGTGGCGCCAGGCTGACAAGTACCATGTGCCAAAACTGGCCTATGTAAACAAAATGGACCGTGTTGGAGCAGACTTCCTTGCTGTCATCGAAGAGATGAACGACAAGCTTGGCGCTCATGCAGTTCCAATAGTACTACCAATCGGAGCTGAGGACAAGTTCGAAGGAATAATTGACCTCGTATCCAAAAAAGCATATTACTACGATCAGGATAGTAAAGAACTTGTTAACTATCAGATTAAAGATGTTCCTGCAAACATGGTAGAAGAGGTTGAGGAGTGGAGAGGAAAACTTATCGAATCTATTGCTGAATACAACGACTCTATTCTGGAAAAGTTCTTTGACGACCCGGATTCAATTACAGACGACGAGATTATTGTTGCCCTTCGTAAGGCTACAATAGACATGGCTGTAGTTCCAACATGCTGCGGGTCATCATTCAAAAACAAAGGTGTCCAATATCTGCTTGATGCCGTAATGCGTTACCTTCCTTCTCCAATGGATGTTGGCGAGGTGCGTGGTATTAATCCTGATACCGACAAGGAAGAAATTCGCAAGTCCAGCCCTAAGGAACCATTCTGCGGTCTTATTTTCAAGATTGCAACTGATCCTTTTGTAGGCCGCCTTGCTTTCATCCGTGCATATTCAGGAAAGCTTGATTCTGGTTCTTATGTTCTGAACACTCGTTCCGGAAAGAAAGAGCGTATTGCCAGACTTTACCAGATGCACTCAAACAAGCAGAATCCTATCGAATTTGTTGAGGCGGGTGACATTTGTGCTGCTGTCGGCTTTAAGGATCTTCGCACAGGTGATACAGTTTGCGTTGAAAACCATCCAATAGTTCTTGAGTCTATCACATTCCCGGATCCCGTTATCGGACTGGCTGTTGAGCCTAAGACTCAGAAAGATCTTGATAAACTCGGAATGGCACTTTCAAAACTGTCGGAAGAGGACCCTACATTTACAGTAAGGACAGATCATGATACAGGTCAGACTGTTATCAGCGGTATGGGTGAGCTTCACCTTGAGATCATTGTAGACCGTCTGAGACGCGAGTTCAATGTTGAGATCAATCAGGGAGCACCTCAGGTAAATTATAAAGAGGCTATCCGTTCAACTGTACAGCACAGGGAGGTATTCAAGAAACAAACCGGCGGCCGTGGTAAATTTGCCGATATCATTTTCGAGATCGGTCCTGCCGACGAAGGTGTTTCCGGACTACAATTTATTGATGCTGTTAAAGGCGGAAACATTCCTAAGGAGTATGTTCCATCTGTTGAGAAAGGTTTCAAAGCTGCTATGGCAAATGGTGTTCTTGCTGGTTACGAAGTTCCATCGCTTAAGGTTACTCTTAAGGACGGCTCCTTCCACCCTGTCGACTCTGATGCCTTGTCGTTCGAAATCTGTGCAAGACAGGCTTTCCGCAAGTCGTGCCCTAAAGCAAGCCCAATGATTCAGGAACCTATCATGGCTCTTGAGGTTGTTACTCCGGAAGACTATATGGGT
Organism: Bacteroidales bacterium; assembly: GCA_041659025.1. Classification (GTDB taxonomy): domain Bacteria; phylum Bacteroidota; class Bacteroidia; order Bacteroidales; family UBA932; genus Bact-08. Next base: position 158,049 of record JBAZZA010000001.1, read on the forward strand.
GATGTAATCGGCGACCTTAACAAACGTCGTGGTCAGATTACCTCAATGGACTCTAAGGGAAATGCAAGAATTGTAAAAGCAAAGGTTCCGCTTTCTGAACAGTTTGGTTATGTAACGGTTTTACGTACCCTTTCTTCTGGAAGAGCTACCAGTACAATGGAATTCTCTCATTATACAGAACTTCCTTCAAATCTCGCCAAAGAGGTCATAGAAAAGGCCAGCGGCAAGAAGTTCGAAGGTGATCTGGATGAATAATAAAAAAGAAACAGAAAAAATAATTGGTTAATATCAAATAAAATGAGCCAAAAAATTAGAATAAAGCTAAAATCTTACGATCATATGCTGGTTGACAAATCGGCCGACAAGATTGTAAAAACAGTAAAGGCAACAGGTGCTGTGGTTAGTGGTCCTATTCCGCTTCCTACAGATAAGAAGATCTTCACCGTTAACCGTGCAACATTCGTTAACAAGAAAGCACGTGAGCAGTTCGAACTGAACTCTTTCCGCCGCCTTCTGGACATCTACAGCTCTACTCCTAAGACCGTAGACGCTTTGATGAAGCTTGAACTTCCTAGTGGAGTTGAAGTAGAAATCAAAGTCTGATAATATAAAAACGGCAATTTTTTCTTAAATTTGCCGACGTTTCCCGGGCCCATAGCTCAGTTGGTTAGCAGCACCTGACTCATAATCAGGGGGTCGTTGGTTCAAGCCCAACTGGGCCCACGAAAAAAGCACTACGCATTTGCGTTAGTGCTTTTTTCATGGGCCCAGGCCCATTGTTTATTACCCTCCCCCGCACCCCCTCCAAAGAGGGGGCTTAGGCGGCCGGAGGCCGCGGAAACATAATTCACTCCTTTTTCTTTTTGTTGGCTTGAAAGTTCACTCCCTCCGGTCGTGGCTCTCGCCCTTAAAGGGCTCGGGTCAAGCCCAACTGGGCCCGACTTTTACCTTGCCACAGTTTTTTGCAATGTGCTTTATGTCTGAAACTTAGCGTGAGAACTTTTAGTTTAATTCTGTTAAAACCAAAAAATGCAAGCTACAACTCACATACTCTCTTGAACTTGCACAAAACTGTGGCAAGGTCTAGGGAAATTGTTACCACTTATCGTGCCACGCTGCTTTAAGAAAACCAGAATATCAACGGAAATACAAAGGTCACTATTATTGTCCATAATATGTAGATAGGCAGGTATTTAGCAATGACCGTTCCAACTTCGGATATTTCACGTCTTTTTCTTAATACCCGGAATAGTTGTGCAGAAACCAGCAATAGATTTATCAAAACTAAGACATTGGCTCCTAAAACTGCGGCTCTGTTGGGAGTAATTCCCCACTCAGAGATTCTGAACAAAATTGCCGACAACGCAATACCATTAACCATTATGGTTACAACAGACAAAAGAAAAAGAATCCAGATATCCGGATGGCTTTTTGATCTCTTGGATGTTTCTGCCACTGAAAAGAAAATCAATGCCATAACACCTATCAACAACGCATTGAAGATAAGCAGGAAATCCCTGTCGTTGTACGGGTCCTTACCAGAAAAAATGATTGCTGTAAGATAAACGACTAACATAACCAATACTAATGGGCTGAATATTTTAGCTATTACCGGTGACACTTTACCCACTAGTTGCGGGTTGGTCCGTGTAAGGTAGGTACCTACAATCGGGGCAGCTGCGAGACCGAAAATTCCAACATATTCAAAATAAAAATTTTCAATATTAAAACCAATCAGCTCGAAAAGACCAATCGTTACACCGGTCAGGATTCCGCCAGAGATAAGGATTAGCACTGTCATTACAATCAGGTCGCCATTAAATCTGAGATAGCCAAGTCGTTGTTCGTTGTTATTTCTGGTCCCGCCAACAAAAGCAAAACCTAATAATGACCATAAAAATAATGGCAGATGAATACACGATAAAATTAAAATATCGCTCTCTTTAACGTCGGGAAGGAAATTGATATATAGTAAACCAATGAGGGTCATGCCTGCTATAAAAGCAATTTTACCTGTTGATAATCTGTTCTTCCATGCAAAATAAACCGTCAACACAGGAAAAATGATAAACCCGATATTCCTGGGATAGAAAAATTCCTGATCTATTGAAAAAATTGCCGGCAGTTTTGCTATAAGACCTGCAACCAGCGAGGCTATGATGACAAACAGCAACTCCCTGCTTGTGCCCCATTTAATTGATTCACTTTCGTAATTGAGTCTTTCATTCCAAAAGCAGATAAGATTATTGACTTTAAGTTCGGGTTGCAACGCATCAAATGCCCGTTTAAATGCCGATTTGTCTTCCCTGTAAAGCTTTTCAAGCTGTGACGGATTATCTAGGTTTTCGATTATTTTGTTTTTCATCTCTTAATATTTATAAAAAGTTAAAACCTTATGTTAGTTCCACAATGTTCCGTCAAGACCCAGAACCGAACCCAGCCATATTGCTACAAGATATACCATGATGCTTATAACATTTGCAAAGATTTTTGCCCACAGTCCATGATTTCTCATAAAATCCATAAAGTAATAAAATACTCCCCCCATTGCACCGGCTATGGAAACTACTACCAGTGGCCTTACCATCCAGAACTTTGGCCAGTCCGGGTTTGGATCATCTACTCCGGCTAAGAAAAGTGTAATCAGAAGCAGGGCTATTCCTCCTCCCTGAAGCATCCGCTTGTATACCGATCCTGTGTGGAATTGATTTGATTTTGTGATGTTTGTTTTCATTATTGTAATTGTTAAAATTATTTTGTTTAATCAAAGTTCTTTGCTTTTCAAAGTATAAGGGTAAAAAAATATATCTTGAATTTATTTTGTTCTCCCCGATTTTATAAATTTCTCCAAAGCTTCAAGATGGTCTTTGAACGCCTTTCTCCCCTCTTTGGTTATAAAATATTTAGTATTGGGCTTTTTGCCGACAAATGATTTCTCAACCCCGATAAACTCCTCTTTCTCCAATGCTTTTATGTGACTGGCCAGATTACCGTCGGTCAAGTCTAGGTACTCTTTGAGAGAGTTGAAATCGAGCATATCATTTACTGCAAGTGCCGACATTATGCCGAGCCGGATCCTGCTTTCAAATGCTTTATGCAAACCGTTTATTGAGAATTTCACCTTTCGTACTTGTAATACATGTAAATACCATAAATAATATGCACCACCCCAAAACCCAGGGCCCAGATCAATAATCCATACTCAACAAAGTAAGCACTTACCAAACCCAACCCTATCTCTACAAAGCCCAGGATTCTCACTGCTTTATATGTGAGCATGCTGGCATTGTACAAGGCAAAACCATAGAATATCAATGTACATGGGGCAATCAGACCAACTAGTCCGTTGGAGATGAGGACAAGGATAAGGAGCCCGCCTGCTACAAGGGGTACTGACATATTTGCCAGCAATCGCCTGGTTGTGGGGTTCCATAATTTTTCTCCCCTTTTTACCGCCTTCTTATTTGAAAATAAAATAGCTGAACCCAATGCAAGAATCAATACTGCAATTGCCAGAATGAAGACGTTTGTAAAACCGGCAGTTGTACCTCCTGATTCTATGGTATATAAGAGCTTATCAGGATTGAAATTAAAAACCTTATAGGCAACGAATGCTCCCGACAATGCATAGATACCTGCCAGAATGCCCTCCCATCCGGAGAGTGCCATAAATTTTGAAGAACGCTCCATCATTGAGCGAATCTCAGTTATATCCTTAATATAATCCTTTTCGTCTTTCATTTAAAAGTACTTTTATTTGCAAAGTAAAAACAAATATTCTATTAATGCAAGAACTACTATAAATCTATTTTATTGAATATATTTATCAACGACAAAGGACACCTATACAAACAGCATAAGTGTCCTTTGAATTATAGTGTTGTTCACTACTTTGTAAACATCTCCGTCCAGTTTGTACACTGTTCGGAGAGCTCTTTTAATAGCCTCTCCTTTTCTTTGTAATATTTGATAATATTCTCTTTTGGCATCCCTTTTATAGCAGCAAATATTCTCTCTATCGCCTGACTGTCATAAACACTCAAATACACTAAATTATTTGCAGTATAGAGATTTAATATTTCATCCATATTACAATCGGTATAAAGCCTCGCAATCTTGGAAGTATATACAGAAACCTCATCTTTAACTGAGAGCAGCAGCAATTTTTCCGAAATAGAAATCACCTCCTCTTTGGGGAGATCTCTTTTACCGGACAAATAAGCCATCAAAATTGAATTATAAGCAGACACTAATGCTTTATCAACTCTTTCCTTACCAATATAATTGCTTATTGTTGCTGCATTTTCAACTGTATATCGTAAAGATTTGCCGCCTTCCACAGATAATGCCCGCGCAAAGTATGTCCACATTTTATCCGAAAACAATTCATAATCTTCGAAGTTCGCAAATTCCTCATCCATAAATGCAGCTATCTGTTTTTCCATATATCCACTCTCTAAAACCTCCATATATGCCAGGGCGTTCTGCATTGTCTTACTTGCCAGATATACGTCTCTCTTAGCCTCCGGAGAATTGGAAGGATCCATCGCTTTCTTTGTCTTTAAGATAAAAGATTCTATCTTATCTCCCCCGACAATACGGCCAATCTCTTTTCCATCTTTGTCCAATATCAAGAATGTAGGAAAGGCAGTGACTGCATACCTTACGGCAAGTGAAACCCCTTCTCCCTTCTCCATATCTTTCTTGATGTTAATAAAGTTTGAATTGAAAAAATTTCCTGCCTCAAGTTTAACAAACTCGGCATTTGCCATCTGTTTGCATGGTCCGCACCACTCGGTATAACAATCCAAAAACACCAGATTTGGACCTTTCACATTATTTTTGGCTTTCTCTAAAGCCTGATCAAATGTGATGTCGTGAAAATATATCCCGTTTTTTTCCTGGCTATAGGCTCCCATTGCAACTAATGCGGAAACAATCAATAAAAAGGACTTTCTCATAATTTTTATATGATTAAGCTGTTATAAAACAATTGAAGGCCACGCACCATTGTAAACTTCCAGACCCCAATGAGGATTAAAAGTGATAAACTTATTTACTATCTCCAGTTGATATTTATCTGAACCTATAATTCCGGTATATTGGGTACCTAATACAGTCCTTGTAATCTGCGTTTTTGTCCATGGTTTCCCAGGATCATTGGCATTGTATCTCTTAAGGTCCCAGAATCGTTTGGCACTCTTCCAAGGCAACTCTTTCTGACGCTCTTTCAATATCTCGCGGATAAGATTATCCCCGGTAAGAGCGTTTATTCTTGCACTGTTCACCGAAATGGCCGCAGGGGTATATCTTTTGCTTCTCAATAAATTAAGGGCACTTAAGGCAACTGCGGTTCTGTTGGTTCTTGCAGCAGCTTCGGCCAGCATCAGAAGCAATTCTGGAGTCGAAATTCCTTGTGTCCCGCACATTTTTGTATAATCACCCAGACTGTTCCCAAATCTCACATTTCGTATACATGCTCCCTCGGCTGCTTGTGTATTGACTTTTAACATAAAGAACTTTTTACGCAAATCGGCATAGGAATTCCGGTCACCTTCTATATCTGTATCTGCATTATAAAGGGCAATGTATTCATCGCTTGCCTTACTTGCCAGTCCATCAAGCGGACAATATCTGTAGAACAAAATTTCTTTGTTGTCCGGGTTATTGAGTATATCTCCGGAAGGATCATTCAGAGCATCGTAAAGTTCATGATCCTCACCAACTTTTGGTATCTTTACTCCTGGTTTCAGGAAAAAGTTATTATAATTGTAAAGAGCGTTTCCTTCTCCCCTTGCACTTACCAATAAATCCCAGGCAGTCTTGGCATACGTGAACATATTTTCATAATCTGCCTTGAACATATACATTTGGGCCATTATTGCATTAGCTGTTGTTTTATTTACCCGGACTGTTTTTATCACTTCTGATGGACAATTAGCAACAGCATATTCCAGATCGGCCTTTACAAGGTTAAACAATTCATCTACCGTTGATAAATTCGGGGTCTCCTTTGTTGCACTCGAAGCAGTCCTGTATGATATGGTTTTTGATGAGTTGTCTCCCCCTTTTTTAAACATAGGGCCATAAGTAATACCAGCCATAAGATATGTCCAGGCTCTGCCGGCTCTGGCCTGAGCTATAAGTTGTTTACCCTTGGTACTTTCTTCTCCTCCCAAATCTTTTATTCCATCTATCACAGTGTTGAAATAAAGTGTTGCCTTATATGTTGCCTCTAAAAAATAATTATCTGTCATAAATGGATTTAAATAGGGCTTAGCAAATATGTATGGAGTAAACCTATCATTGGATACACCTTTATATGAGGCTAAAACTACTTTGTCAGAAATAGTAATCTCGTCTGACAGTGATAGTAATAAAGAGCCTCTGTTGTTATCGGAAAAAATGAAATCATAGGTTTTGGAATTATATAGTAAATTATCAAATTGTTCAATGTCTGTTGGTATAAGGCTTCCCACTGGTTTTACATCCAGAAATCTCTCACATGAGCTTATAATTAAAGTGAGTATCAGTATATATATTATTTTTTTCATTGTTCTTTGAATTAAAAGTTAAACGATAATCCGATGTAGATTTCAGGTCTGCCAGTCATGGCTGTTGTAATATAATATTCATATGTGTCCTGGTCAAAAGCAGTTTGTTGGGTTTCAGGATCGATATCCACCCCTTTTGCTGTTAACCTGAATAAGTTTCTCCCTTGCAGGTAAATCTTTGTGTTAAGCATTCCTATCTTTCTGGATAGCTTATCCGGAACATTATACGCAACTGATAAATCTCTGAGTTTTAAAAAGCTTGAACTTACTACATGGGTATCATAATACGGATATAGGTAGAATTGCCAGCCGGATCCCCCCATTGCATCATACACAGGATAGACTCCCTCCTTATTCTCATCTCCCGGATTTTGCCATCTTTCTGCAAAGTGACGGTTGGTATAATTCATGCCGGTAAATGAATCCATTCTCATTTTACCTCCTAATTTGGAGACAAACATAAATGAGACATCAAAATTGTAGAAAGAGAAACTGTTAGTTAATGCAAGCTCATACGGGGAGATTGAATTTCCCATAAATTTTAAATCTGCATCGCCAAAGGTAAATAATTCGTACCCACTTTGAATCGCCCCATTTCTGTCATATACTTGTGGATAACCCTCAGCATCAAGACCTGCAGATTTGAATGCAAACATTGCCCCTACCGGAAAACCTTCCTTATAGGTTCTTGGTTCCAAATAGTCATATACATATGGATATGACTTATTATAGGTCAATATTTTGTTATTGTTGTATGAAAAGTTCAGGTTTACGTTCCATGAAAATCTGTTGTTTTTTAATACTAAAGCCCTTAGAGATGCCTCGACACCTCTGTTTCTGATCGAACCTACATTTTTGGTAAGGTTTGCAAAACCGGTTGTTGGGTTTACAGCATCTGAAGCCAGCAAGTCTGTCGAAAGCTTGTTGTAAAGATCTATTGTGGCACCGAATCTGTCTTTCAGGATCGCCAGGTCAAAACCAATATTCGTTGTAGCTGTTTTCTCCCAACGAAGCTGATCGTTTACAGGAGATGATATTGAATAATAGGTGCCTCCTGCAACAGCACTATAGCTTCCTGGAGCCAAAATCAAGTAAGGTCCTTCGCCTAGAGCAATATTCCCGTTAATACCATAAGATGCACGAAGGTTCAATATGTTGAATATTGACTTATCAAAGAACGCCTCATTGGCTATTTTCCAGGTTGCTCCTGCGGACCAGATTGGTTTGTATCTGAATTTAGGGTCGGTCCCGAAAAAGTTGGTCAGGTCGAGCCTCGCTGAGCCACTAAGGATATAACGACTATTAAATTCATATGAAGCATTTCCATACCAAGAGGTGTAACGATTGTCTCTAAGAGACATTTTTCCGTCGGTCATTGAGGGATATGTGTAACTTAATATACTATTTTCATATTCACCATTCCTGAAATCCAGATAGTTGATTGACTCAAAACTCCCTGCCTGTCTGTTATAACCGAATCTTGTAGGATAAGCGTTACCGTTAACCTGGTCCCGGATAATCTCTCCTCCCAGCAAAGCTGTAATTCTATGTTTATTATCGTTAAACGATCTGTTATAATTTGCCTGATACCTTATGGTCCAGTTATCAGTTATCGATCGGGCTTCGTCTAGTATATCTCCATAAGGCAGATACTTTTTCATAGAGTTATTGATATCTGTCCATGAATTCACTCTATACCTGACATAAAACGACTCTTTTTCTCTGATCTCCTTTGCATTAGTATTTCCCCTGCGCCATGCTCCTCCCACATTTACAGAAAATCCGTCAAAAAGTTTAAAAGTAAAGTTGCCGGATAATCTTACGTTCAATGAATTTGTATAACTCATCTCTCTACCAAGATCGGCAACGGGATTATATTCTGAAGACAACATATTGGCTGACCTGATCGGATCATTAAAGGCATCAAGAACAGAAGACGGAACCGGTGTTCTTATATTTTGAGATTTTCCATTTGCATCAAATAAATTTGAATATGCATATATCATTTTGTCATAATTGATCATCTTTTCATCGGAAGGAAGCAAGTCGCTCCATTCGTCAAGAGGCGATTGACTATTGTTATAGAGAACATTCGCCGACATATCAAATGAAATCCACTTAGCAGGTGTCCAGGTATTTTTTATGTCAAAAATCAATTTCTCATTTTTTTCATGAATCATCGCTTTCTTATCGCCATAAGATCCTACATAATTGATTGCTGCATTGAACTGGTTCTTTTCGGAACCTCCGCTTATTCCTATGTTGTGAGATTGAGTAATCGACATTCGTTGTACATATTTCTGCATTTGCCTGACTGCATCAAATCCTCTGAATTTGTCTATAGCAGCTATAGCTATGGCTCTATCGTTATTATATAAAAGATCCTGTACAGGTGACATTTCGGATTCCGGGCCCAGATAGAACCCTGTCTGGTCATAATTAGCAATCTCTCCATCAATTATATCACTGGTAGAAGCAAAGTTGAATATATCAAATTTTGCTTTGGCCCTCGCGGAGAATACCCCTCTGTAGGAGACCTTGAAGGCGTCTTTTTGCCCTCTTTTGGTGGTTATGACAATAACTCCGTTTGCAGCTCTTGTTCCGTAAATTGATGTTGATACAGCATCTTTTAAAACGGTGATGTTATCTATATTAATAGGATTGATATCTTCCAGGTTGCCATCATATTGAAAGCCGTCAACAACAATAAGTGGCTTAATATTGGCATTTATTGTTGCTGTACCCCTTATAGATACATTTCCATTGTTGTCGAATGTAAGACCGGCAGCTTGTCCTTCCAGAATCTTCTTAAGGTCGGGTTGTAATTTGGATTCGGTTATCTTTGTGTCAATGATTGTGAAAGAGCCGGTCGCTCTCTCTTTGGAAATTGTTTGATATCCCGTAACTACGATATCATTCAAAGAGACTATATCTGGCTCCATATTGACATTGATAACTATACGGTTGTTTACAGATACTTCCACAGTTTTCATTCCCAAGCAATAAAATGTTAAAACAGCATTGCCCGGTACTGTAATTTCATAGTTCCCCTTTTCGTCCGATAATACATTCTCTTTTCCACCTTTAACCTGTACAATGACACCCGGCATGGCGGTCCCCGTAGAAATATCTTTTATAAAACCATTTACTTCTATAAGTTTGATTTTATCTTTCTCAGAATCATTTGAAATTTCCCGGGGAGAAAGAATAATCTGATTGTCAACTATCTTATAGGAAATTTTCTTCCCTGCAAATAGTTCATCCAATGCATAGTTGAGAGTAACATCTTTGCACTTAATGGTTATTTTTTGTTCTACATTCACAAGTTTTGTGTTATACATAAACTTGTACGGGCTTTGCTTTTGAATTTCAGCTAAAGCTTGTTCAATTTTACCTTCTTTTATGTCCAATGTGATTTTTGCCGATTGAGCCTGTGAAATGAGATTACCACAGCTGAAAATCATCAGACACAAAAAAGTTTTTAAAATCCAGGGTTTTTTCATACTTTTAAATGTTTTTAGGATTAATATTAATTACGTTGGTGCTAAAGACAAAATTCTTGGGCAGGACTCCACTCCTGCCCATCTTTTATTTTCTCGAACTCAGTCTTATTTCATTCTTTATTACTTTATAGTCTATAGGTGAAGATAATTTCATATACTCCATAATCTGCTCTATTGAACAATTTGCAAGTGAGGCAGTAAAGCCATAAGAGTATATTTCCGGATTTTCTACAACTATAGTAACATTGTAGAAATGCTCCAATCTCCTGATTATCTCCTCCATTGTGTCATTTTCAAAAATAAGTTCTCCATCTGTCCATGCTTTATATCTTTTAGTTTCAATATTTTTACTGAGGTTTTCCTTATTGTTCTCCTTTATGTAAGTATATTTCTGATTAGGCTCAAGGATAATTTGTTGTTCATTGTATTCGACAGCTACCTTTCCTCTGAGCAAAACAGCTTCAATCGTCTTTTCCGAAGGATATGCCTGAACATAAAAAGATGTTCCCAAGGCAATTACATCTATCGCTCCTGCATCTACAATGAATTTCTGTTTTTCATTCCTCCTGACATCAAAAAAGGCTTCGCCATCTAATTTTACCCTTCTCTCATTTCTTCCAAAATCGCGCGAAACAAATAATCTGCTATTCCCATTTAAGCACACTTCCGTACTATCAGTCAACAATATTTTCAAACGAGCGCCGGGGGGAGAGACATATTCAAGATTGAGCGGAAGCACTTTATAGGTGTCGTAATTTGTAATTGCAGCCAACTCATTGGATAATTCTCTGTTTGACTTTTGAGAATAATATAAAAATGTAACAGCTCCTATTACAAGAGGGATTATAAACAAAGCTGCAATTTTTTGGAATTTTCTCATAAATACAACTGGGAAAACCGGTTTTCTCACATTTATATTTACATGCCCGCTAATCTTAGAATACATCTTTTCAAAATCAACTCCACTGATTTCCTCTGAATTTATGGAATTGCTTTGAAACCAATCGTTAAAACACTCCTTGCCTTCCTCTGTATTAAATAGAAAAGACAAGGTCTCCTTTACCTCTGATGAAAGAACCTCCAATTTATCATCAAGCAATTCTCTTATTGCATTTTCGATGGATACACGCATAGCCTTAACCTTTTATTGGTCGTATATAATACAACTCAAAAATTATGTTCCGTGACTCCACGGTAAAACTTTATGAAATTTTTATAAAAACAGAGATAAAGATTGATAAACTTATCTCATTTGCAAGGTTGTCTTTGATAAACTGAAGAGCCTTGCGCATCTGAGTATCAACTGTATTTTCGGAAATTTCAAGTTTGTCCGCAATTTCTTTATAAGAAAGTCCTTTAAATCTGTTTAATACGAAAACCTCTCTCCTTCTCGGAGGCAGCTTGTCTATCAGAGTGCTCAACATGTCGTTAAGATCCTTTTCTATAAGGGTATTGTCTACTAACCCAGAAGCTTTATCCTTTAAACTTAACTCCATTTTTTCAAACATCAACTTCTCTTTATATTTGTGTTTAAGAAAGTTATATGATGAATTTTTAGCTATGGTCAGTAAGAAAGAGATCAAGTTTGTATCATCCCTCAATGTACTGCGAATATCCCAGATCTTAATAAATACCATCTGGGTTATCTCTTCTGAATCGTGAGGATTCCTAAGGACAGAGAAAACAAATCTATAAACAGTAGGGGCATATTTATCATATAACTGTCGCAATGCAGATGAACTGCCCATTGACAGATTATGAACTATTTGCTTAGTATCTTTACTATTCATAAATTTGAATTGTATAACAAAGGTAATTTATTTTTTATGTCAAATCAGTATGTACTTACGCTCGATGAGGGAACGACGAGTGCAAGGGCCATTCTTTTTAACAAGAAGGGGCAGATTGTTGCTTCCAGCCAGAAGGAGTTCAGACAAATCTATCCGAGACCGGGATGGATAGAACATGATCCTGCAGAGATCTGGAATTCACAGATAGATTCTGCCAGGCAAGTCATGGAGGAGGCTTCAAAATACAGTGCTTCCGTGGCGTGTATCGGAATTACCAATCAGCGTGAGACTACTGTAGTCTGGGACAGATTAACAGGTGAGCCAATTTATAATGCAATTGTCTGGCAGGACCGCCGGACGTCGGAATATTGCGACGAGCTCAAGAGTGGCAAGTGGGCAGAAATAATTAAGTTCAGGACAGGTTTGGTTATTGATTCATATTTTTCAGCTACCAAACTCCGGTGGATCCTCAATAATGTAGAGGGGGCAATGGAGAGGGCAAAGGCCGGCGAGCTTGCTTTCGGAACTATAGACAGTTGGTTGGTATGGAAGCTGACAAATGGTAAAAAGCATATAACAGATGTGAGCAATGCCAGCCGGACAATGATATTCAATATACGGACTCTGGAATGGGACAATGAATTACTGGAATTGTTCGGGATACCCAAAGAGGTTTTGCCTGAAGTGAAGTCATCTTCTGAGATATACGGGTATACAGCAAAAGAGCTTTTTGATGTTGCAATTCCTATATCCGGTATAGCCGGCGACCAGCAGGCAGCCACATTCGGGCAGATGTGTTTTGAAAAGGGAACTGTCAAGAATACATACGGTACCGGGTGCTTTATGCTTTGCAATACCGGGGAGGAGATTGTGAGTTCAAACAATAATATGCTGACAACCATTGGATGGCAGATAAACGGGGAGACCACTTACGCAGTTGAGGGCAGTATTTTTACAGGGGGTTCGGTGGTACAATGGCTACGTGACGAGTTAGGTATAATAAAATCCTCTTCTGAAGTGGAAGAGCTGGCCGGCAGGGTTCCCGACAATGGAGGGGTCTATCTTGTGCCCGCTCATACCGGCCTGGGTGCGCCTCATTGGGATCAGTATGCAAGGGGTACAATCATTGGCCTGACAAGAGGCTCTAATGCAGCAAATATCGCTCGTGCAGCTCTTGAGGGTATAGCATTTCAAACATACGACGTTCTACAGGCAATGCAGGAAGACCTTGGCTCTCCAATCAAGGAGTTAAGGGTAGATGGTGGTGCGGCAGTCAATAATCTTCTAATGCAGTTTCAGGCCGATATACTTGGAATTCCTGTATATCGTTCGGCCATTTCCGAAACAACTGCTTTAGGCGCTGCTTATCTTGCAGGTTTGGCAACAGGATTCTGGAAAGATATTGATGAGATAAGGGAGCAAAAAGCTGTAAACAAGTCTTTCTCCCGCAAATTGGACATTCAATCAGTTGAAAGACTTTTGAAAGGGTGGACAAAGGCACTATCAAGGGCCAAAAGCTGGATCGAACCGGAAAATGAGTAAAACAGAACTATACTAATAAAAACTAAAAACTTCTTTAAGATGGGAGAATTTTATGCAGAACTTATCGGAACCATGGTTCTGATACTTCTAGGAGATGGTGTTGTTGCCAATGTTTGTTTGAAAGGGTCAAAAGCCTACAACGGAGGCTGGATAGTAATTGCATTGGGCTGGGGTCTGGCTGTGTTTACAGGTGTTATTATTGCCGGGCCGTATTCCGGGGCTCACTTGAATCCTGCAGTTACACTTGGCCTTGCCATTGCCGGGAAATTTGCTTGGGCCAAGGTCGGGCTATTTATCGTTGCCCAGTTGTTGGGTGCTGCACTAGGGGCACTTCTTGTATGGATTTTCTTCAGACATCACTTCGATCAGACGGAAGATAAAGAGACCATTTTTGCATGTTTTGCCACCAAGCCTGCCATCCGCAAGATTCCAAGCAACTTCTTCTGTGAGGTTCTGGGAACATTCGTTCTTGTTTTTGTTGTTTTTTATGTAGAGGGAGCTGGAATAACCTGTGAGACTATCCCAGATCTTAAGATAGGATTAGGAAGTGTAGGTGCCCTACCTATAGCATTGGTGGTTACAGCAATCGGCTTATCTTTGGGTGGTGCCACAGGATATGCAATCAATCCTGCCCGTGACCTTGCCCCAAGGTTCATTCACTCAATCGTTCCTATAAAACATAAAGGCGGCAGTGACTGGGGATACGCTTTTGTGCCTGTTCTGGCTCCTATCGTTGGTGCTGCAATAGCTGCAGGAATGTATCTTGTTTTAAGCTAGACCACTAACTGCTCTGCCAAAGCTTTTAGCAGTTATCAGATAATCTGTGAATTGTATATTTGTTTGATTTTCAGACCATTTCGCAAGCATTTGTAAGTCAAGCATGTGCTAACACCTCTGGCAGAGACTCTGTCAAAGTTGTTAGTATTTATTTGATTTACAGCTTAATATAAAATCCATGTGGCGACAAATCTTGCCTAAACATAACTTCTTTAGGTCTAGGATCCTTCTCAACACCCATTTTCAACACAGTTTTAGTAAATTTCGCATTACTCATTGCACATTGCAGTTTTCACATGGTTTTGCTGTACATCTGGGAAATTTCAATAAACCAATATTGAAGAATGTTTGTTTTAAATTAACTTTAATCTTTATTAAAATATTATTTTACTATGAACCAGTTAAAATTTTCCGTTGCGGTTCTCTTCCTGCTGTTTCCGACACTGGTACAGGCTCAGACAACCAAAGAAGAATTCCTGAGCGATATTAATCATGCGAGTGGCATCTATCAGATATACAATTATGTATCAGCTCCGGCAACCCCTGCGCCAAAAGGGTACAAACCATTTTACGTAAGCCATTACGGACGCCATGGTTCCCGCTGGATACAAACTCCGGAAAGCTACACATCTCCGCAAAATATTCTAAATGAAGCCCATAAGGCCAACAAATTGTCGGCTTTGGGAGAGAGCTTGTACGAAAAGGTAACGCTGGCGGCTAAAGATGCCGAAGGGCGATACGGAGATCTTACTCCCCTTGGAGTTAAAGAACATCGTCAAATTGCAGAGCGTATGTTTCGCTCCTTTCCTGAGGTGTTTTCTACAAAAAATGGACGGAAATGTTACATTTACAGCCGTTCGACAGTTGTTCCGAGATGCATTTTAAGCATGGCTGCCAATAATGAACGACTAAAGGAGTTGAATCCGGAAATTGAGATTACAAGAGATGCTGCAGCAAGATTCACATATCTCAATAACAGCTATGCGAATGTAAAAAGGGATTCTGTATATGCCATACGAGACAACTTCATTAAAAAGCATTTCGACACCGAGCGTTTTATCAACTCTCTGTTTACCGACAATGCTTATTCAAAAGAACTTATAGCAGATCCCGTTGCTTTTATTCGCAATATCCATTTGATAGCCGGCGACCTGCCCGATGTTGACCATCTGAATATATCTATGTCCGACTTCTTCTCGCCGGATGATCAGTTCACCCTTTGGCAGGCTCTTAATATGTCATCCTATTATAACGTTGGCCCCTCCCCTGTCAACGGCAAGGTTGCAATGGACAGTTCTAAACTATTGCTGAGAGAAATCCTGGAATGTGCCGACAATGCTGTCAAAACCGGCAACAGATCTGCCGATCTGCGATTTGGCCACGACACTTATATAATTCCATTGCTAGCCCTCCTGGATATCAAGGGGATGAATAATCGGGAGAGTGTCCCTGAAAATATCTATGCAGTCTGGAGTGACTTCAAAGTTAGCCCAATGGGGGCCAATCTTCAGATTATTTTTTACAGGAATGGCAAAACAGGCGACGTGGTAGTAAAGCTACTCCACTGCGAAAAAGTGGTGGAAATTCCGGTTAAAACCGATATTGCTCCTTATTATTACTGGAAAGATTTTAAAGCCTATTATCAGAGCGTACTACGCTAGGTTTCATCCTTTGTTGTACGAACAAGACCAATGCCTGCAATGAAAAACACCAACCCAAGCACTCCGTAAATTATGAGCCCTTTAGTACTGTGTGTACTACTTGAGTTGCTCATAAAAAGGACAGCAGCATAGATGAGACCCGCTATCCCCAGAACAGTAAGTAACGCCCCAAAGATTCTTTTAATGTTCATTAGTTTGTCATTTAAACAGATATATCCCGCAGGAAATCCAATAAACCGAACAGTCTGAGCAGCCAGATGATAATTATAATCACAACCACGATGTTCAGAATTTTCTTGATTTTGATATCCATGGGAATGAATGTGTTTACAAGCCATAGGGCAACACCTGCAATAATTAATACGATTAAGACAGTTAATAGTGGCATAATATTTATTTTTTTAGTACGTATCAAAGTTAGCCTGCCACAAATTTTTAGTGTTACATAATATTGATGAAATGTTATATAATTCTATTCACTATATTTACGTCCGGAAAAACTTACTGCTATATAAACTTCACATTACTTTTCTATGGGTAAAAAATTTAAGCTTGCTTTGCCCTGGCAGATTCTGATTGGAATATGCCTGGGCATTTTGTTAGGGTTATTTGGACATGAGTACACTGTTTACACAAAGTGGTTGGGCGATCTCTTTTTGAGAGGGCTTCAAATGGTGATAATACCATTGGTATTCAGCGCATTGGTAATGGGTGTTTCAAGTATTGGAGAGACTAAGGATTTAGGCCGGATTGCCGGCAAAACATTTGCCTATTACATTATTACGACTCTTATTGCATGTGTGTTAGGCCTGCTTCTTGTAAACACATTCGAACCCGGAGTGGGGGTTGATTTACAATTAAAAGAGACAGTTACAAATGTTGCCAGTACTGAAGTTTCTTTTATTGACCAGATTGTGGCCATTGTGCCTAATAATATCGTACGGGCAATGGCTGACGGAAGCATGCTGCCTGTAATATTCTTTGCAATCCTGTTTGGATTTTTCATAACCACATCAACAAACAAAACCCGTACACTTTTAACCGATATGTTTAACGGGTTATATGAGGTTATGATAAAAATAACATTTCTTGTTATCCGTTTTGCTCCTTTTGGATTATTTGGCGTAGTCTCTTCTATGGTCGGTGCTCAGGCCGGAAACCCGGAAGCATTGAAAATTATGTTTACCAGCCTGGGAATATATTCCGCAATTATTGCCGGTGGTTGTCTGATTCAGGGCCTTGGCATATTACCTGCCATATTTTTATTATTTACTCGAAAGAATCCGTTCAAATTCATGGAGCAGATGGGAACGGGCTTGATGACCACTTTTTTCACGGCTTCTTCTGCTGCATCGTTGCCAATAACCCTAAGGGATATACAGGAAAAAAGCAATGTCTCGCGCAAAATAGCCGGATTTTGCCTGCCACTGGGAAATACAGTAAACATGAATGGAACTGCTTTATTTGAAAGTGTAACTGCTTTATTCATTGCTCAGGCTTATGGTATTGACCTTACATTGGGTCAGCAGATTGTGGTAGTTGTTACAAGCCTTCTGGCTGCTATTGGTACTGCTGGCATTCCGCTTGCGGGTTTAGTTATGCTTGCTGTTGTACTGAGAGCTGTCGGGCTTCCTCTGGAAGGGATAGGGCTTGTTCTTGTTGTGCAGCAACCGCTTGATATGATTCGTTCTGCAGTTAACGTATGGGGCGACCTTACCGGTGCTGCCATTGTTGCCAAAAGTGAAGGAGAAAAATTAACTATATAACACTATGCCCTGTCAATTCATTTGCCCCGCCTGCGGAGCCCGTTACCCGACAGACAGAGCCATCTGGCGATGTGAGTGCGGCAACTATCTTGATCTTGATTATATGCCAGTATTGGACAGGAACTTGTTGCCCGATGAAAAAAGCTTCTGGCGATACAGACAGGTACTTCCTTTAGAAGATTTCCAATCTGCAATATCCTTCAACGAGGGATTCACCCCACTGGTCCCTATGGATTTCCGGGGAATGTCTGTACTTGGCAAACTTGATTTTATGTTACCAACAGGGTCGTTCAAGGACCGAGGTGCCGCAATAATGATAAGTAAATGCAAAGAATTGGGGATTAAAGAGATTGTAGAAGATTCCTCAGGAAATTCGGCATGTGCCATTGCTGCATATTGTGCAAGGGCAAAAATTAAGGCACATATTTACATGCCGGCAGGAAACTCATCGGCCAAATCTTTCCAGGTGCGTGCCTATGGTGCTGAATTACATCTTATCGAAGGTAATCGTATTGATTGTGCCAATGCTGCTATTGAAGGGGCAACCAAAAGTTACTACGCTGCCCATGCATGGAACCCATATTTTTTACATGGCACCAAAACAGCCATTTATGAGATAGTTGAACAGATGAACTGGAATGCTCCTGATTATTACTTTGTCCCGGTAGGAAGTGGTTCTCAGATTATTGGAGCCTATCTTGGACTTCAGGAGATGAAGCTAGCGGGCATTATTGACCATATGCCAAAATTAATGGCAGTACAAAGCAATAAGTGCTCTCCCCTTAAAGACTTCATAGAAGGAAAGGAGACACAAATAAGTTCAAGCAATCCCTCAATCGCAGAAGGAATTGCCATCCATAGGCCTGTCAGACTTAAACAGATAATAGATGTTGTTCAAAAGACAGGTGGTGAGTTTGTAACTGTAGATGATACAGAAATCATTGAAGCATTGAAAGCCTCATTCTTACAGGGTATTTATATTGAACCTACCTCTGCTGCTGCTGTTGCTGCAATTAAACAGTATGAGGGTAAAATCCTTAAAAACAAGATAATAGTTGTTTCCCTCACAGGAAGTGGATTAAAGGCTTCATCAAAGATCAACGATTTGCTCTCCGATTCTTTCTGAGACCGGAAAAGTACCGGAAAATAAAAAAGACACCTATACCAATAGAAACCGTTATCAGCACATCCAGAAAATCCGACATTCTGGAGGCGAAAAGCATCCAGATACATATGATGATACCCAGAACTGCTGAAAAATGACCATAACGCAATATAAAAGCGGCCTTGCTTGGTTTGTTTATACGTCTGAACTTTATAAGAGCGGCAGAAATAGCGGCAAAGATGAACACCTTGCTAATTACACTTATAGTTAATGCATATATAAAAGTACCTGTTACAGAAACCAGTATTGTCACAACCGCATAAAGGACAAGACTTATATATGGGACAGACGTCTTCTCATGAGTTTTCGCAAATATTGCCGGAAACTGACCTGCCTCTCCAAAAGCAAACGGAAGTCTTGACCCGGCTAGCATGTTTGCATTGAGTGTACCTCCAATACAAATAACTGCCCCGACTGTAATAAGCAATCCTCCGGCAGGTCCCAGAAAGCTATGTGCTGCGTCGGCAATAGGCTTTGTTGAATCTGCAAGTTGAGGGAATGTCCCAATGCATACTATCTGGATTAAAGAATAGAAAATACCGACAAACAGTGTTGTTACGAGCAAAGCAAACGGAATATCCTTTTGAGGGTCCGACATTTCTCCTGTGTTAATGACTGCTGCCTCAAATCCTGTAAAAGCAAATACAAACACCAGAATGGCCGATGAGAAACCGGTAATGTCTGGAGCAGTACGGTCAAATTCCAGTAAGGCCGGATCCAGCATAAATAATCCCGCAACTATGAATATCAATAACGGAACCAGCTTTGCCACACCCAGAAAGTTATTGAGTCTTGAACTGCTTCTTACCCCTTTGTAATTTACGAAGAAAATAAAGGCAGTGAATAGAATAATGGTTGCATTTCTTATTAGCTGATTGTTGAATGCTACATTCAGATAACTCAGATAGTCGACCAGCAGATTTACAAGAGCAGCATAGGCTGCAATTCTGGAAACCAAGGCCAGCCATCCAATTATATATCCGGGAAATTTTCCGAAAGCTTCCAGTGTATATAAATAGGGTCCTCCTGTCTTGTTAAACTGACTGGCAACTTCAGAAAAGTTTAATGTTATAACTGTCACTAAAACACCACAAACCATTATGGCCAGGATACTATATACCCCTGCATGGTTAAAGATTACCGAAGGCAGGCCAAAAATTCCCGCACCTATAACAGTATTGATCATGAGTAGGACCAGATCCCACCTTTTTATCTCTCTTTTAAGCATAATTTAAGGAAGATTGAAATATGTTTTAAAGATATAAAACAGAATATTAACTTTGTGTAGAACGCGGGATTTTTATCACAATAAAATTAAGATAAATGAAAAGAGTTTATTTTTTTCTGATACTGCTTTTTACCTGCATTGCAGGAACATCAAATGCTCAGACCGTTTCTGGTAAGATCTTAGACTCCTTTAACCCTTCAACCGTAAGGAACGTATATGAAATTATCATACATGTCCCGCTGGATGAGGCAAAACAACTTGCTTTGGCAAAACTCATAGAGGAAGAGGATGCATACTTCGTCAAGATTCTCAGAAAGGAAATATACATAAGTATCCCATCGGGAAACGCTTTGAAAAAATTACATGATGTGAATCTGAAAAAAGTTCTCTCCGATGAGGAGCTTGATCAGTATTACCGTGGATTATGCGATGACCAAGCAGAAGCAAAGGCTGTCGAAATTAGAGAGAAGACAAAGGTTCTTCTTAATACTTCTTATGAGGAGGGAAAATTCGTCTTTGCCTCTTTTTATAAAATATTTCTTTTGTCGGATGTAGCAAAAATTAAGTATGCCGGTCAGCCAAAAGTCCTTGAGTCGGAGATAAATCGTATTACCGAAGATGAGCTGAATGTTTTGAGAGAGAAGTGCGGGATATCTTTTGACAAAAATCTCAATGCAACCAGGGTGTGGAAGTTCAAGACAAATACTCCTTACAGATAAAAAATCCAAATAAGCATGGACACAAATAATTTCAGAAAATACCTTATTGGTCTTGGTACGGTTGCCTTTACAGGTACCCTGTCTCCTCTTTTATGTTCTGCTCAGGATCAGAATATGGCCGGAAATAGTTCCAAAAAACCAAATGTTCTGTTCATTGCAATAGACGATCTCAGGCCGGTCCTATCTGTTTATGGCGACAATATGGCCCGTACTCCCAATTTCAAACGTCTTGCAAAGTACGGGGTCACCTTTACCAATAACTATTGTCAGTTTGCACTCAGCGGACCAACAAGAGCGAGTCTGCTAACTGGTGTTCGTCCGGATAATACCGGAGTGTGGTCGCTGCAGGGAAATTTCAGAACTAATAATCCATCTCTGGTGACCCTCCCTGAACTTTTCAAAAAAAACGGTTATGAAACTGTTGGAATGGGTAAAATCTATCACCCTCTGGATGACAAGAATTACAGGGATGACCCGCAATCTTGGAGTCTGCCATATATAAAAACCCCTGCTCCTACTTACGTTATTTCTAATGGAAGAAAGGCAACCGAATGTGCCGATGTGCCCGATAATGCATACGAAGACGGAATTATTGCAGAAAAGGGTGTTGAGATGATTAAAAGCTTTGCCGAATCGGGCAAAGCATTCTTTCTTGCTATTGGTTTCAAAAAACCGCACGCTCCTTATGTTGCACCAAAAAAATACTGGGACATGTATGAGCGGGAAAAAATGCCTTTGGCTGAATATCAGGATGTCACCTCCGATCCTGTAGTTTATGCATATCACCCTTCAAACGAACTTAAGGTCTATTCCGACATTCCCCCTTTCCACAGCTATGAAGACACCAAACATCTGGATGTTGCAACACAGCGCAGAGTGATACATGCATACTATGCCTGTGTTTCTTATGTAGATGCTCAATTGGGAAAGCTTCTGGATGCTATTGAAGCGCAAGGAATGGCAGAAAATACAATAATAGTACTGTGGAGCGACCATGGATATCACCTTGGAGATCATGGACTATGGAACAAAAACAGCAACTTCGAGACAGCAACCCGCACAGTAATGATGATGAGTGCTCCGGGGATGAAGAGAGGAGCTTATACCAGCAATGTTACTGAGTTTGTAGATATATTCCCTACACTTTGTGAGCTTACCGGAATTAAAGCGCCTACATATCTTGACGGAAAAAGTCTGGTTCCCTTTATGCTAGAACCTTCTAAAAAGGTGGCCGGATATGCATTCGGGCAATACAACAGAGGCCAGGTAAATGGCTATTCTATAAGAAATTCCCGCTACAGAATGGTAGAATGGGTCAAGGACTTCCGGACATATGTTCCGTTTGATGGTAAGGAGATTATGGGAGTGGAACTTTATGACTATGAAAACGACCCGCTGGAGACCAGAAACGAAGCCGGGAATCCTTTATATAAAAAGGTTCTGGAAAAACTACAGAAAGAGCTTCATCTGTTTTATAAGATGCAATACAAGAAAAGCAGGATTTTCAATACATATAAACTTTTTCCTGTAGAGGAGAACTCTCTGGAGGGATACGATAACTTCTCATAGTGAATAATATGAAAAATTATATCGTAATTTTCATTCTGGTGCTTGCCTCTTCCTGTAATCAGAAACAGCCGGATATTTCAAAAATACTTGCACAAGGCATCTGGGTGGACCTTACGTGGGATTTTGAAGAGAGCACAGTTTACTGGCCCACAAATGTGCCTTTCAAACATGACACTGTTTTTTTTGGCATTAATGACAAGGGCTATTTCTACTCATCATTCAAGTATTCTGCAGAGGAGCACGGAGGCACCCATTTTGATGCACCTCTCCATTTTGCTCAAGGCGGACGTTCTATAGAGCAAATAAATGTAGACGAACTTACCGGAGCTGCCATTGTGGTAGATGTTACGGTTAAGTCGACACAGAATCCTGATTATCTCGTAACCATAGATGACTTCATTCAATGGGAAAATACAAACGGGCAGATACCAGAACACTCTATAATACTGCTGAATACAGGATTCGGCAAGTATTGGAAGGACCATCTGCAATATACCGGCACACTCAAATCCGGCGTTGAAGGGGTAGAAGAGCTTCATTTCCCCGGACTGGACCCGGAAGCAGCCAAGTGGTTGGTTAGCGAACGGAAGATTAAGGCCGTAGGTATTGACACCCCTAGCATCGATTTTGGTCAGTCAAAGGATTTCAGGACACACAGGAGCCTTTGTGGCAACAATATTACTGCATACGAGAATGTTGCAAATCTTGACAAGCTTCCTGCCAAAGGTGCATACATTGTAGCTGCCCCAATGAAAATTAAAGGAGGCAGTGGTTCTCCGCTTAGGCTGCTTGCCTGGGTTCCTGTTAATATTTAGCTGCAAGTAACAGTATTTTATTATAAATATCCCAGTCAGAGGCCATTTTAACGTCGTTGATCTTATCTAAAAGTATATCAGTTTCTTTAAACTGATCCTTTTTGTCTATTGTCACTCCTTCAGCTACAAGGTTTGTGATTGCCATTTCTGAACAAACAGTGTAATACTGCGGAAGGTTCTCTTTGTGATTCAAAATGAATGACACATCTGACGATGAGTAGTCGAAATACCACAGATTTCCGTATTCCTTATAATTTACTGAATAGGTTGCTGATATCATGCGGATCTTACATTGTTTTGGAGCATGTTTCAAAAATCTTTCATAGGCATAGTCTCTGTTTTCGACATTCATTGAGAATTCCACTTTCCCTATTGCCAAAGATTCGGTTTCTATATAAATTTTGCCCCTGAACAACATTTCAGAAATGCCGGCTTTTTCTTTGAACTTTACAACATAAAAGTTTTTTTGATTAATTTCTGCGGGTTCTTCATATTCGAAATCATAAAAATCAGAAAGATTGAAGATCTCTCCTCCAAGAAAAGGATTCTTGACAACATCTAGCTGAAGAGCTGTGATTGGTCCTCCCTGAAGTTTTATCATAAGCAACTCCTGATCAAGGTTTTTCTGGTTCCCACGAATTTTTTGTATTGACACAATGTCTTTTTTGGTTGTCAGATAAGGGCCTTTGCCAATATTAAGCATAACCTCGTTCACAGAAACTATGGCATTGTTTTTTACAACCTGCTCTTTATAGAAAGCATTCATTTGATTATCCGTTCTTGGATAATTCCTTGATACTCTGTTAAAGGCACGATATACAAGATCAGCAGCAGTATACTTGGGACTGGCGGTTTGTGCAGCTAATCCTTTGTTCATACCTGCAAAAAAAGTAATTACTCCTATCAGTAAATAAACTGACAATTTTTGTGTTTTCATGATTTAAAAAATTAATTGTTTATGATAACCATATTAGAGTTAATTCCGTATAGTTTTGCTTTGTATTCTATGCTTCTCTTCAAACCGTAATAATTCCAGTTTCTTAACAGGAGGGGTTCTCTTTTCCGGGTTTTTTCCTTATAAGCATAATGAATAAGGTTAATCGTACCGCATTTATTTTCAATTGCGTAATCAATAAGTATTTTTGCATATGTGTGGATACGAGTGTTTATATAATCTTTTTCCTTTAGAAGCAGTTTGCCCAGAGATTGTGTCTTACGCTTGCGACCCTTTCCTTCGGCAAAATACCGGGAGTTGGTTCTGGCTCTTTTAATTCCTGCTTGAATTTGCAATAACCGGTGCTGAAACTCATCCTTGGTCCCTATCTCTTTTTCACATCCTTCAAAACCGGCTAATAATGGCACCTCGGAAGAGAGTATCGCATTAATGTATTTGTCTTTGTCAAGTTCTGTGGTATTTACAGAAACATCGATATTCAAGAAAAGAAAGGTTTTCTTTTTTATATCATCTATGAGCAGATAGGAGCTGAATATTCTGATTCCGCCACACCTTATGTCTTCAACAATTTTTCTGTTGTTGCTTTTATCTCTGCCCAGAATTATTCTGAATGGAACGCCAAAAAGATTGAATAGAAAGCATTTCTTATTATCGCTCCAATGCAATTGACTAATAGACTGCGCAGCAAATGGAATAAGAATGTTATTTCTGAAGGTATAGAGGCTTACATTGCCTTTTAGAAGCGCATTTCTTGTCTCCCTGTATTTCTTATTTACATCCTGAACTAGACATTTCAGTATTCCGGAAGGTAAGCTTTCCTTAAGTCTCTCCTGTAAAATAGTATGAAACCCGGTTGGGTCAACAGGGTGCTTCAATCTGTCTATGCTATAGAGGTATGAGAGAAGCTCGTTTGCACTGCTCCTGACAATATCCCTCCATTGATGCATTTGCCCTTGAAACGACTCTCTGAGTTCTTTATCATGCTCCTCAACAGATATTTCTATTTTTCTGGTAATTATCATAACTTTATAAAATGTTTATTTTAGTAAACCTAAATTACTAACCACTGTACCTACCATCTGATGATAGTTTGTGAGTGTCAGCGCCTCACAACAAGGGATTACAGCAGCCCCGGTGTTTTATGATGCCTGTTGGCATTACTTATTTTTCTATTCAATACCAAAATTGTAGTCTGTCTCTTTCTTTGGTATCATCCATGTCCATTTATTACCTGTTTCTGGAGTAAGTGTGATTGCTAGGACACTTATGAAATTTCCTCCGTTAGCATAGCTTTTTCTGTTTATATTATCTCCCCATCGCTTCAAGTCGAACCAATCAAATCCTTCACCCCAAAGTTCAAGTGCCCGATATAATTTTATCTCTTCCAAAAGAGCTGTTCCTGTTTTGGTGCAGTTGTACTGAGGGTCCCTGCCACTGTTTTTGTTCAGGTTTATAAGAGCCTGTTGTGCGCCCGGAGTATCATTCAGAAAGTATTTTGCCTCTGATTCTATCAGGTACATCTCTGAAGATCTAAAATGATTAAGGTTCCCAACACCCGGTAAGTCCAGTGCTTTGAATTTAAAATTCATATGTGTATATATAAGAGCAGTACTGAAAAGGTCGGGGTACTTAAGGAATGCGTCCTTGTATAAAGCCTTTCCGGCAACAGCTCGTCCATTGGCTGTTGAGTAATCTACGCTAGGTACATATCCGGCGGGATCTAAAAAGAGTGATTTCCTGACATCTGTTGCAGGGACCTTGTCGAACAACTCCTTGCTGATGCCCTTTGGAGTAGTTCTTACAGCATTTGCATTTGAGTTGTAGCCATGATATGCAAAAAAAGAAGACCAGGCCTGTGATTCATCTACTGAGCTAAAGCTTCCCCATATCCATTCGCTATTTGGAGTGTTAAAGCCCGACTTATAATCAGTATTTGACATAAGTGGATACCCGTTTCTTGCATTAATAGCCATAGTTGATGCCTTTGTGTAATCCTTTTTTGTAATTGCAGCTCTTGCATAGATAGCATACGCAACACTCTTGTCAGGGTCGTAGAAATATTTTCTTGATTGTCCGGAACTTGTATAAAGAGCTATAGCATCGTCTAGATCCTTGTAAACCTGAGTATATACTTGTATAAGAGTAGATAGAGGCATATCACCGGTTGATGTGTCCAGCCTTAACACCAATCCCTGCGATGCTCCATTGCTTGAGTCACTCCAGCGGTAGCAATAAATCTGCGACAGCATAAAGTATGCATAAGCCCTATAAGTTAATGCCTGTGCTTTTACAAACTGCTTGTCGGCCTCTGCCCCTTTTGCCTTGTCGGTATTCAGTATTATCGCATTGGCATTTCCTATGATACTGTAATAGTAATACCACGGATAGACGTCCCAAACGCTTGTTACAAGTTCTCTCCACTCCCCGTTTATAATAACTGACCACCCTGCAAGATCTACATTGTAGTGGTTCCCGGGGTAATTCCCGTATAACATTTTTATACCACCCTCTCCATACATCATTTGTCCATAACCATGGTCATACAGGTGATATCCCATTGCCATAAGTATATTGATGCCATTTATGGCAAGAGATATGTTCTCTACAGATTCAAATATTGTTGATGTTGCTGTAGATGATGTTGGTTTCGTATCGAGATAATCTTTGGTACACGCCGGTAACAGCAATATACAACCCGACAAAAATGTAATTATTATTTTCTTATTCATATTATTATTTCAATTATAGTTTAACATTAACCCCAACAGAGAATACTCTTGATGCCACAAATCCATTATCGGTAACTCCTCCGAATGACTGCTGAGAGTCCATCCCTCTGAGTTTATTGAAAGTAGCAAGATTGTCTATAGAGATATTTATTGAGAAATCGCTGATATCCAGCTTACTTACAATTTTTCGCGGTAATCTGTATCCTAGTGTAATATTTTTTATTACCATATAGGATGCGTCTTTCAAATACTGCGTCGTAGAAGCATTGTTGTAAGGGCTTAGCTGAAAGTTATTTACCGGAATACCGGTCGGATCGATTCTATCCGGAGATGTGGCTGTCATACCTGAAGGTACTCCATCCCACGCCTTTAAGACATTTTTGTGAAGGGCACCTGGAGTCGCTGTTACAGACATTAAATCCTGATAAGAGTTGTCGTATGTTTTACCTCCAATTGAGTAGGTGAATAGTGCCGACAAATCGAAGTTCTTATATGAGATAGAGGTAGTGAAACTTCCAAAAAGATCTGGTATAGCGCTTCCGCTCCAATCCTGTTTTGCGTAAGAGATGTTTCTTGTATAATTTGTTCCATTAATGGTTTCCAGCCACTGAGCAGGAACAGCTGTTTTTCCCTCAACTGCATCTCCAACGTAATATTTGTCAAAATCTACCAGATAGAGTGAATTTCCTGTCATTTGATCCACTCCCGCAAACTGATACATCCAGAATTCATAAATGTCATGACCCTCCATATATTTCTTTGAACCGCTGATGATTCCGTTTGCCCTGTTTTGTTCCGGCAGGCTGATAATCTTGTTTTTAAGAATTGTAGAAATTACTCCTACGTTCCATCTGAAGTCACCTCTTTTAATAAGATCATAATCAAGCGAAAGCTCAATACCTCTGTTGGAAACTGAACCCAGGTTCTTTTTTACGGTAGATTCGGCACGGTCTGTTGAAGTTGCTCCTGCAGAAAGTGGGAGGTAAACATCGAAAAGAAGATTCTGTGATCTCTTGTCAAAGTATTCAGCAGATAAATTCAGTCTGTCAAAAAACCTTCCGTCAATTCCTACTCCGAGAGAACCCGATGTCTCCCATATAAGATCCAATGCCTCATTCTGAATTTTATAGGCGGCTCCTCTGTTTCCATTCTGATTAAGGGCATACAGAGCCATGTAGGCCTGAAAGTCAATTGCTGAATAGCTCGTACCGCCGTCATTCCCCACCTCACCATACGAAGCTCTTAACTTTAAACTATTTATCTGTTTGTTAAGGGAGGCCATAAAAGGTTCTTTTGAAACGGTCCAGCTTCCCCCTACTGACCAGAAGTTACCCCATCTTGTATCTGGGTAAAACTTAGAGGTTCCATCTCTTCTGTAAGAGGCATCAAAGTAGATGCGGTTATCGTAGTTGTATCTTACTCGTGACAGGTAGCTTTCTGTTCTATAGTCTCTTTGATAACCATCAAGCGCACTTATAACAGTGAAATTAATGAACTCAGGACCTCCTTTAAATACCTCTGTGGTTTTATATCCATAAGTTAATGATTGGTTATGATAGAAATTTTCATGTGCAGCCAGTATATCAATTTCATGCCTTCCAAACTCTTTTTTCCAAGTCAGAAGCTGTTGCAAAGTATAACTTTTATATCTGTTTATCTCTTTTGATGCAGTTCCTGTGCCGGCTCCATCACCTATTGTTATATTTCTATATGTGCGGTTTTCGCTGTCTCTGAGCGACATATCTCCTTTTATACTGAAAGTGAAATCATTCAGGAAGCTGATATCGGCAAATACCTGGCTGTTAAGGGTATTTCTAAATGTTTTATTGGTATTCAGCTCATATTCCCATATAACATGTCTTCCTGCATATTGTGGTCTTGAATATTGTCCTCCCGAGTCATACTGTTTTCCTCCGTTAGCATCAAGAATATATTCCCCGGTTGCCATATCGTGCAGATATACAGGGTATATGGGAGCAATGGTTCTTGCATACATAAATGGATTAATGAAGGAGTTCGCGTTATCTATCGCTGATCCGTAGGAGTTGTTGAAGATCTGGTGTGTCCCGGAAAGTGACAATCCGGTTTTAAACCACTTTTTGGGAGTTACCGAGATGTTTGCCCGACCCGTAAATCTTGTAAAGTCAGAGGATTTTACATACCCTTTCTCGTCAAGGTAACCAATGGAGAAAAAGTAGTTTTGTTTCTCCGAGGCTCCATCTGCGCTTACAACATAATCTTGTCTGTGACCAAGTCTCTCCATATATTTGAACCAGTCCAGGTCGTCATAGTCTGAATAACTTCTAGCATCGTCCAGAACTTTTCCGTTTGCGCCAAAAAGTGCATTATCAGGTTTATTGAAAATATTGTACTTCAGATATGTTGGAATGAGGGTTTTTGTAGCCTCGGCACCTGCAAGTTCAGCTGTAGGGTATTTTGTTGGTTGCGATGTCATTAGGCTGTTTCTGTAGCCTTTCCACATTATCTCCATGAACTCCTTTGAATCAAGTTTGTCGTACTCTTTTACCCCTCTTGTGAATATCCCCTGGTTTATGTTTGCCCTTACGGATACTATATTACTCTTGCCTTTTTTTGTAGTGATCATAATAACACCGTTGGAGGCCCTGTTTCCAAAAAGTGCAGATGAGGATGCATCTTTAAGGACAGACATGCTCTCAATATCTGCAGGATTCAAATCAGATATGTTCCCTCCGAATGGAACCCCGTCAATTACGTAAAGAGGAGCATTAGATCCGTTAATGGAACTAAAACCTCGTATTCTGATTACCGGGTCAGCACCAGGTTCTCCATAGGTATTGTTTACCTGAACACCGGCAGCTTGACCCTCCAGTGCAGCAAATACACTTGATACCGGTCTTTTCTCTATAGCCTTTGAATTTACCGTTGAAATGGCACCTGTCACCGATTCCTTTTTTGCTACTCCATAAGCAATAGTCACTACTTCATTCAGACTTACCGCATCTGGCTGAAGTTGTAGATTAATCGTGGTCCTGTTTTGAACAGGCACCTCTAATGTCTTGAAACCTAAAAAACTAAACACAAGAGTTCCGTTTGATGGGGCGGTTATTGCATAGGACCCATTATCAAGAGTAGCTGTGCCTATGTTGGTCCCTTTTACCTGAATGTTTACAAATGGAAGCACCGTTCCTGTCCCGATTTCGGTCACAGACCCGGTTATCCGTATGTTTTGAGCCGACAGCACGCTTCCTGCTGTTATCAGGAGAGCTGCAAATACAATTCTGAGTTTTTTCATTTAATAATGGTTTAAGTTAATAATCGATTAGAATGACTATGCGATTTTACCGATTGTTTAACAATAAGGAAAAAAGATTCTCCCGACGTTACTATATGCCGACGAACCGCACTATCAGTCGTTTAAGGGCATAAAAAAAGATGCACCAAATGCATCTTGTCGATATAAGATGAAACTCAGAGTAATTACAGATAATTATTCCTAAGATTCTTATAGTAGGTCCTGCTCAATGAAACTGGCTCAGCAATGTTTTTCAGATATATCTTGGCTGTAGAGGTTGAGTTCCTGATTATCTTTTCTATATGGTTGATATTAACTATGTAAGAACGATGGACCCTGACAAAGTGCTCTTTTGGCAGACGAACTTCCCACTCTGCCATCGTTCTCATAATGATACTCTTTTTACCATCATTGGTTTCTATAAAGCTATAATCCCTGGCTGCATAAATTCTGGTAACGTTCTCGATTAAGACAAAATGAATCTGATTACGCTCCACAACAAACAGTCTGTCGGAGTATCTGTACCTTAATTCAAAGTTGGGGTCGTTGTTGCTGTAGTTGTATTGGTTGTTCTTAATCTTGTTTATGGTCTCATTCATCCTCTCGTCAGAAACCGGTTTCAGCAGATAATCCAGTGCATTCACCTCAAAGGCCCGGAAGGCATATTCGTCGTACGCTGTTACGAACACAACTTTCCCTGCAAACCTGACATTGTTTAGGAAATCGAAGCCTGTTCCTTCTGCCAGCTGTATATCAAGAAAAAGTATGTCTGGGGCATCGGCCGATACATCGTCAAATGCCTTGCTCATTCTTGTAGACTCGCCAATTATTTTTATTTCCGGATGACTCTCCAGTTTTTTCTTAAGTGATTTTATTGCCAGCGGCTCATCGTCCAGAATATATGCTTTAAATATTTTCATCTCCTTTGGCGAATATTATTTCAATCATAACGCAAACAGAACCGGCGTTCTTTATAATATTAAGCTGGTATTTACCGGGGTAGGCATTATTGAGCCTGTCAAAAACATTTTGTATTCCCGTTCCTGTATTGCTGCTGCTCTCTATCCAAACGCCAGTGTTTTCAATCTTAATGTAAAGCTTGTTTTCCTTAGTATGGCAATCAATATTAATGGAAAAATTATCGGGAGCCGATTTCATTCCATGTTTAATGGCATTTTCTACAAACGGTTGCAGCAAGAAAGCAATTACCCTCACATCTGCTGCCTCTTCTGTAACGTTTATAGAATACTTAAGCCTGTCCGGAAATCGTGTTTGTTCCATTGACAGATACCTTTCTGCAACTTCTGCCTCCTCTCTCAGGGGAACAAACAACTTATCCTTGTCTCGCAATGCAAATCTCAGAAACTCTGCAAGTTCCGTTATCATTTTGTCTGCATGCCTCGGGTCTTCATATACAAGGGCTTGAATAGAGTTAAGGGAATTGAACAGAAAGTGGGGATTTAACTGATATCTCAACATCTGGAGTTGCGACTTCTGGGCCAGAAGTAATGCCTTTTCAAATTTATCCCTTGCATCCAACAGGTCTATCCAGAACTTCAATCCAAAATAGAGTGTGCTCCAGACTGTAAGCGGCCACGAAAAATTGAGAATCCTGAGCGATACCTCATAAACTGACCACTTCATTAACTCATATCCGCTTCCCAGAGTTACAATTTCATGAATAGGTGTAATAACAAAAAATCTAAATAAAAACCATAGAGAACCTCCGAGTATAGAGGAGATAGCAAGAACAAGAATATAAAAGAGAATGCTTCTTCTCTGGTTATAGAAAAACCTATAAATCCTTCTAAGCAACAATGTTATACAAAATCCACAGAAAAGCGATATTACCAGAAAATAGGGAGCCTTGTCAATAACAAGAGTGTCATAACCCGAAAAGACATCCTGAATGAACATGGCTATCCACCCTGTAATCTGAAAAAACCAGAAACCGGGTCTCCTGTAAAAAAAACGCTCTATTTGTTTCGGCAGTATCATGAGTGTAAAAATATAATTTCATAAACAAAACAAATACTTATTTCTGCCAGACGAACTATATGTCGACAAACGACACCGGAAAGAGATCCAGCATCGCGTTTATCAGAAAACATCCGTCATATTTTTTTATATCGTCTACCCTTATTTCTCTCTCTTTTATCTTCCCCTCTCTTAAAAGAGATTGCCTCTTTACTCCGTTAAGCAGAAAGGTGGCAGGGGTAAATAAGTCCTCTCCCTTTGCAAAGACAACGTTTGTATATGAAGTGTCAGTCACAAAACCATTCTTTATGATAAGTATGTCATCACAATCTGTCTTAAGACCTAGCAGCTCCTCTATTGATGAGCGATCTTCATATTTGAACCTGTAGTTAACGCCTCCTCCATCAACAATCCTGAGTCTTTTTATCGTTCTTGGAACATAAGAATCAGTCCTGAACTCTTCAATATCTTTTGAATAGACCACCCTAAGCTTGAAGAGACCCTTTGCCTGGCTTATCTCTTCAGGCACCAACTGTTCAAATGGCAATGACTTTTTAATCCCGAAATGAAATTGTATTGTCTCCTGTGCCCTTTTTTTATGGAGGTCAAGATTGCATAGCTGCCCGTTTTCAACTCTGATTGTCTCAATAAATCTCATAATCTTGTTTGTGGAAGATATACTTTTTCAATAAGCTCCTCGTATTCATCCCTGCAATTGCTGTTAACAGTTATCCCGCCGCCACTCCTGTAAAAGAGTTTCCCCGATACATCCCGCTCGACATACCTTATCAGCACAGCCGAGTCAAGAACCCTCCCGTCATAGTATCCGCATACACCTGTGTAAAAACCCCTCTTCTCACCCTCCGCCTCAGAAATAATTTTCACTGTCGATGGCTTTGGAGCTCCTGATATTGACCCCGCCGGCAGAAGTGTAAATATTGTATCGCCAAGAAATTTACAGTTATCTTCATAAAGCCGGCCCTTAATCTCAGAACTTACCTGCAGTATCACGTTCCTGCTGGTTTCAATTTTCTCTGTGTAACGGAACCTCTCCACCCACACACTCTCCGACACTATTCCCAGGTCGTTCCTTATTAGATCTACTATTGTATTATGCTCACAACTCTCCTTATAATCATTCATGATTATCTCCTCTGCCCCCGGCAATGAAGCATCTATGGTTCCCTTCATGGGAAATGAAGATATTATACCATTTTCTATTCTGACAAAGCACTCAGGCGAGAACGATACAAAATCTTCTCCCGCACAAAATCCAAATGGGGAATTTGCAGATACCATTATCTCTCTGAGGTCAAGTGATGTTTCTATCTCTGTCCTTGCGGTAAGGTTCAGCAGATAGGAATCGCCTCTTTTCAGCCCATCCATAACAACGTTGAATTTTGATTCATAAGTTTCGTATGGAACCGGATCAATTATTCTCAGAGCAGATTTGTCAATTTTGATATTTGAATCGGCATAGTTTCTCGCTCCTCCAAAACGGAACAGGATGTCATTCTGATTTAACGGGTCCTCAACAAAAATTCCCCTCTCCAACTCATAATCCACAGCAAAGAGGAATGGCCGGTAATTCGAACTTGCTCTGTTCATGAGCTCTCTTACTTCATATGCAGATATGTACCTGCTCATATTTTTTACGCAAATGTAACTATATTATATATTTTTGTTCAATGAATAGAATTCTGCTGATAGATAATTACGATTCATTCGTCTACAACATTTTCCACCTTGTAAAAAGAGTAACCGACCGCCGGGTGGATATTGTTTTGAACGATCGTATACCTTTTGATGCAATAGCTAATTACAGTCATATTATACTATCTCCAGGTCCGGGTTTGCCGGAAGATGCCGGAGATCTGCTTAAGGCAAT
Organism: Bacteroidales bacterium; assembly: GCA_041659025.1. GTDB lineage: Bacteria > Bacteroidota > Bacteroidia > Bacteroidales > UBA932 > Bact-08. Next base: position 191,961 of record JBAZZA010000001.1, read on the forward strand.
AGACTATTTTAAAACGAGTCATTCTATACTTGGCATTTGTCTTGGTCATCAGGCAATTGCCTGTAATTTTGGTGCAACTCTCTATAATCTTCGCCATCCTTTGCACGGGCACAAGTCAGTGATAAGCATAATTGAGAAAAGCGACCCTCTGCTTGGGAACATAGTAGATAAAGCCGGAAGATATCCGGAAATAAGAGCAGGGTTGTACCATTCATGGGCTGTATCTCCCGATTCTGTGCCAAAAGAGTTAATTGTGGGATCTGTAAATGAAGAGGGCATCATTATGTCACTCTTTCACAAAGAGTTTAAGTTGTTTGGGCTTCAGTTTCATCCGGAGTCTGTGATTTCCGTTTATGGTGAAGAGATTATTTCTAACTGGCTAAAATTATAGCTGAATAAATTTCGGTGACCCCTTCAGACACCTTTTTGCTGTCGAATCTGCTTTTTACAAGTTGAAATGCATTTTCTCCGTGTTGGGCTGCTTTTTCCCTGTCCCGGCAATAATTAAGTATCATACCGGAAATTCCTTCTACATCCCCAAATGTTGCGATTGAACCATTAATTCCCTCCTGTATGATTTCGCTTGTCCCATCGGTGGGGGTAACCACTAATGCCTTTTTCATGGCCATTGCTTCAAGCAAAGAGATGGATAAACCTTCCCATAAGCTTGGCTGACAAAATACATCCATGGAATTCAGCAGGTCGGGAATATCTTTTCTGAACCCATCTGTGAATATCACTCCTGCTAATCCGTGCTTATCTATATATTGCATTACTGATTCCTTAAGGTCTCCGTCTCCAATGATAAGTGCCTTTATTCTCGGGTCAATAGAATGCGCCTTTTCTACTGCCTTTATAATAGTCATCGGGTCCTTTTGTATTGTTATTCTTCCGATAAATCCAACCAGAAAATCATCCGGAAGTATTCCAAACTCCTCTCTTATATTGCTGTATGAGCTGTCGGGATTGAATTTCCCGAAACTTATGCCATTCTCTATTACTGTTGCATTACTTAGACCAAAGGCCTTTACCCCCGTTATCCTGTTGCTTTCAGAAACACAAATAACCCTACTGCAAAAGAGACAAATCAACTTCTCTACAAATATTCTTAATGTTTTACTCAGAACAGACTGATCCTGATGAAAACTCCACCCATGGACCGTATAAACCATCGGTATTTTCATGAGCCTTGCAATAAGTAACATATTAGAAGCAGCTCTGCTGCCATGTGAATGAATTATCTCTATCTTCTCCTCATGAAGAATTTTCTTTATAGCTCTAATGACTCTTATATCAAATGGGTATTTGGTTTCAAGAACGTAACATTTTATTCCTGCTTGTCTCAGATAATCAATCATATGGCCTGGTGTAAAAGCCAGTACCACTGGAGAAACGTTTGGTCCAAAACCAGAAATAAGGTCAATCAGGTGTGATTCTCCTCCGCCAATTTGTCCTTGTCTTATGACTTCCAATACTTTAATTGAGCTCATCCAATATATTTTACACAAAGGTAAGACATTGTTTTTAAATGTAATCTTTTAGCTGTTATTTATTTGTATAAAATGTTCATAATTTGTTTATAACTGCATTTTGTTTACTTTTGTCACATTAAGATAATTAACAAAAAATTGTAACTAGATAATCTATGGTAAAAAATATAAATATGAAAAAGCAGTCAAACAAAATTAGCTTATTAGTGCTTTTTGTGCTTTTTGCAGCAATTACATCATCCTGCGTCAATTTAAATCCACCCGATAATGGTCCGATAGTATCGCCTGTCGGAATAATCCCAAAAGACTTCGACTGGAAAACAGTAAAAGAACTCACTTGTACAGTAAGGGTCCAACCTGTTGCAGGAATTGGCGACAACATGATACGTGTAATCAAGATTTTCAATAGTCCTCTTCTTAATGAAGGTTCTCTTATGTCGAGCGGAGCTGCTACACCATCGTCTCCTTTTACTGTAAAAATCACCCTCGCAACAGCAATACCAACAATTTATGTACAAGAGATACTTCCAAATGGAGTCCGGGTACTCAAGACTGTTGATGTTTCGGGGACAACTCTCAATGTTGATTTTACAGCCTCAGTGGCAGCAAACGCCCCGATGATCGCCAAAGCATCTCCCTCACCTACGATACCGATACCGACAAATTACGATGTTACTATAAACAATAACAATAGCCTTACTCTTAATGGGTTTGCATCCGGAAACGGTTCATACGGTAATACTTACAAATCGTATCTTATACCAACTGGTTATACAAGAACCAGCACTCTGGAAGTAGGCAACTGGATCTCTCATGCAGTTCTTTATGTAAAGGGAGTTTACAGAATCACAAGCTCTATGGATCTCAACAATGTCTCTGTCGTAGTTCTTAATGGTGGCAGGGTTGAGGTTGCGGGCTTGACAACCGGAACCCAGAATGCAAATACAGTTACCGTGTATGTAGAAAACGGAGGAACATTTATCTCTTCTAAAGAGGTACACATATCTAACGGAAAATCAATCGTCAATAAGGGAACAATGTCGTTAAGTTACCACCTGGACATCTCAACAAGGTCCAACTTCTATAACGAGGGCACCTTGACTGTTACAAATGCTAAAAAACCAAAAACCATTTATATAAGCAACAACTCTTTTTTTTATAATAGCTCATCGGTTTATTGCGATAATCTAGAAATGACAGACAATGCATCGCTGTTAAATGATGCAGGTTCCACATTTGAAACAGAGGACTGGTACCAGACCACCGGTACAACCACAAACAACCATGGACATATTGTTGCCACATCTGAATTCAAGGCAAGCGGTTCTTCATACACAATAAACAACTTCTGCAGTATTAATGCTCATCATGCCAGCCTTCAGGGGGCAACATACAACCTTTACGAAGGTTCGCTGTTCAATAGTCTGACATTATATACAAACAATATAATAATCAACATGTTCGGAGGCAGTATGATGCAGACGGGCGGTATTACCGAGGTATACAGCATGAAGGTCCGTTCATCTTCTGATACCTACTCTGTATTCAAATGTACCGGCACCATTCCTGATATGAGATATGCCGCTTCTGAGTTTAACGGCAAGATAGAGCTTGTTCATGCCCTTCTGGTAGAAGGCAGCGGAACAAACGGCAGGGTTCGTTACGAAGCAATGTTTAACAATAATGGATCCATTCTGTCAAAGACACAGACTCAAAACATTGTTGCAACAACATGTAACGACGGGGCAGGACAGATAGTTATTCCACCTCCTGCTGTTACTGATAATGACGGAGACGGCGTTGGCGCAGCCCTTGACGTAGACGATAACGATGCCAGTGTAGCTTTTGTATCTTACTTTCCTTCGGGAAGCACATGGGGAACATATGCATTTGAGGACCTTTGGCCTGTCAAGGGTGACTATGATGTTAATGACATGATTCTTGGTTTCAAAATTTCATATTATACAAATGCGTCCAATTTGGTTACAAAACTTCGCCTCGACTATAACCTCCGGGCCGCAGGAAGCACATATAACCTGGGAGCAGCATTCCAGCTGGACAATGTTTCTGCGTCTAATGTTCAGTCGGTTACTGGTCGTGAGATAAGTGGTACATCTCCGTTTGGCGTTAATGCAAATGGTACAGAGGGAGGAGTTTCACTTGCAGTCATTCCATTCTTCAACAGTCAGAAAGATGTTGTGTCAAATCAGGGCTTTCTGAACACATTGAGTGGAACAAACGTGATCACTCCAGACCAGTATCTAAGCGTAAAATTTGTGACTCCTTTCCAACAGGCAGATATTGCAATGAGTTCGTTTAATCTGTTCATTGTTGTCAACTCGAGAGATCTGGAGATTCACCTTCCTACTTTCGAAGGTACAGCAAAGTTCAACCCATTGCTCGGAAGCGGTGGTACACTTTACCCGGGTGATCAGTTCAAGAACGTTGATGGTATGATGTGGGGATTAATGATACCTGAACCATTCCAGTATCCGTCTGAATACAACTCAATTGTAAAGGCATACCTTCACTTTGCAGAGTGGGCAACTTCCGGTGGCACAAGCTATCCGGACTGGTACAAAGAACTTGCAGGTTATATAGATCAGGAATTTATATATCAACCATAGCAACATATCTGTTTTTTTATTATTTTTACTTGTCAAAAGCTGTTTTGCAGATAAAAATTATAACTATGAAAAAACTATTGTTTCTCTTGTTTATGATCATGCCCGGGTTGGTATTTTCTACCGGGAAAGGTGGTGGGCAGCAAGCCCCCAAAATGAATTTTTACGGTGTGGATTTCACATTGGTTAAAACTTTCGGAGTTAAGGAAGAGGCCGGGAAGGTTGCCAAAGCCTTTGAAGAGATTAACAAACTTATTGTAACAGAGACAAAGAAATATCAGTATGGCAACTTCTTTGCCAAATATGTAAGGGAAATTGATCAATCCGCCGAACTTAAAAAGATTCAGTTTACGACATTCGACAACGTAAACATAGATGAGGCAATATACAGGGCTAGAGTTATGAACGAAGCCGGAATGCCAACATACAACAAAGCATTCAGAATTGACGATGCCGCGCTTGCTTCTCTTATCAAGTCTTTCAATACAGGAAAGGATACCGGGTATGGTGTAATATATGTTGCCGAACTACTCAACAAAGAAGATGGCCTTGGTAACTTTATTGCGGTTTGTTTCAATGTAAAAACAAAGAAAATTGTATTTGCCGACAGAGTTTCAGCAAAGGCAGGTGGCTTCGGTTTGAGAAATTACTGGGCAGGACCTCTTGAAAAGATATTCAAACTATAATTTTATGAAAAAATTTATTTTGTTTACTCTGATTCTATTTATCGGGGTTATTGCTTCCGGCCAAAGTATAAAGAGAACATCCGGCAATCTGGATGTACTGAAAGGGACCAAGAACATTGGGGTATCATTCACATACGAAAACATGAAAGTGGGTAAGTTGGATGAAGAGAGATATGTTCAGGAGAAGATTTCTGACTATAATAAAAAAAGATCCGGTTCAGGTGAGGCCTGGCATAAAGAGTGGCTTGCTGACAGGAGCGAGAGGTTTGAACCAAAATTCATTGAGTTGTTTTCAAAGTATCTTGGAGAAAAAGGTATTAGCGCTAACCTTGGAAGCGGAGATATCCTTCTGAAGATTAATGTAGATCTTATTGAGCCGGGCTTTAATGTTGGCGTTGCCAGGCGTAATGCCTCGGTCGATTTTACATGTATTATAACCGGTCCCGACGGAAAAGAGATTGCCTCTGTAACTGTAAAGGAAGCATCGGCAAACAGTTTTGGCGGAAATGACTATGATGTAGGATTCAGGGTTCAGGAATCGTTTGCAAAGGGTGGCCGGGAACTGGCAAAGTTTATGATAAAGGATGCCAGACTTTAATTGTTAAATTACCTGCTTTTTCTGTAACTAATAACGGCCCAGCTATTAAACAACAGGGCAAATCCCAGTAGTGCAAATATCTGTCTGGTGAGCGCTTCTAGTCCGCTTCCCTTTAAGTATACCATTCTCATAATCTCAATGAAGTATTTCATGGGATTGAAGATGGTAATTATCTGCGCCCATTTGGGCATACTCTCAACAGGTGTGAAGAGGCCGCTCATAAGAATGAATATGAGCATAAAGAAAAACATCACAAACATAGCCTGTTGCATTGTGTTTGAATAGTTCGATATCACCAGCCCGAAACCAGACACAACAAATACAAAGACCGATGCAAGCAGATAAAATGTAAAAAGGCTTCCCTGGGGGGTTATACCATATATGATTATCCCTATTATAACCGCGATTGTAAGCACAACGAAGCCAATCAACCAGTAAGGTATAAGCTTGGCAAGTATAAAAGTGAATTTGCCTACCGGAGTCACGTTAATCTGTTCTATTGTTCCAATCTCTTTCTCAGAGACAATGTTGAGTGCCGGCAGGAAACCGCATAGAATTGTGAGCAACATGACCATCAGCGCAGGAACCATGAATTTCTTATAGTCCATTGCAGGATTGTATCTGTTTTGAGGGACTATCTCTATTCCTCTTACAACCGTCTGGTTGTTGAGTTCCCTGGAAAAATCGGAAATTATGGAAACAAGGTATGCACTTCCCATTCCCGCCTTGGTTCCGTTTACGGCATTTGCAGCTATCAACACCTTTGAATTACCCTCCTTTACAAGAGCCTTTTCGAAACCCTCCGGAATTTCCAGTATGATGTCGGCATCCCCTTTGTCAAGTGTTCTGAGTGCGTTGTTGTAACTTTCAGAAACACTGCTGAGATTGAAATAGGCCGATGCCGATATTTTTTCTGTAAGTCTCCCGGAAAGCTGACTATGGTCACGATTGACAATTGCAACATCAATATCCTTAACATCCAGATTGGCGGCCCATGGAAGTACAATCATCATCATGGTTGGAAAGAACAGTATAAGCCTGGGCAGAAATTTATTCCGCCTTATATGTTTGAATTCCTTTTCAATTAAATATTTTAACATATCACGCGAGTCTTTTTTTGAACATTTTCAAGCTTATTAAGATAAAAACCATAGCCATTGTACATAGTACGCCAAGTTCCAAAAATGCAGAATCGATAGAAAGTCCCTGAATCATCAGTTTTTTTACCGCAATAATATACCACTTTGCAGGAATGAAATTACTAATGAGTCTAAGTATCCACGGCATATTCTCTACAGGATAAATCATCCCGGAAAGCACCATTGTCGGCATCATGAAGACCATCCCGGATATGAGCATTGCAGCTACCTGTGTATCTACCAATGTGGAAATCAGAAGACCAATAGAGAGAGCAACCAGAATAAAGATAAGGGATATGAAAATAAGCCAGAAAAGACTTCCTGATATTGGAACACCCAGGACAAAAACAGCCAGAAGTAATATTGTTGTAAGGTTTACAAATGAAAGGACAAAGTACGGAACAGCCTTTGATATGATAATAAATATGGGTCTCATGGGAGAAACAAGCAACACCTCCATTGTTCCCACCTCTTTCTCCCTTACAATTGAAATTGAGGTCATCATAGCACAGATGAGCATGAGTATAAGCCCCATTACTCCGGGCACAAAATTATAGGCACTTTTCATTTGAGGGTTGTACAGCAATTTTACCTCAGGAACAATATTGATTTCCGGAGTAATGACAGGACGTATAACAGATGGTATCTGACTTTGCAGAAGTTCTTTCTGACAGGCCATAATAATGTTTGTGGCATATCTGGTTACAGCATTTGCCGTATTCGGTTCTGTTCCGTCTGTTATAAGCTGTATCTGAGCGTGACCGGTATGTATCAGATTATCATTAAATCGCTCACTGAATAAAAGAACTATGTTTGCTTTACCGGATTTAAAGAGATATTCTACATCACCGGGATCGGATATCATCTTTACAACCTTAAAATATTTGCTGGCCGATATTCTTTCGGTTATCAACTGAGTTGCCTGATCCTTTGCAGGATCATATATTGCAATATTCACATTGTTTACCTCGCTTGACAAGGCAAAACCGAACAATATAATCTGGACGACCGGCATCAGCAGCAGAATCATAACTGTCCTCACATCTCTAAAAATGTGATAGAACTCCTTTCTTACAAAGACCAAAAACTGTTTCATCTCATTTCTCGTTTAATCTGCTTTTCTGATTGAACCACCTGCCAGATGAATGAACACTTCATTCATATTTGCTGCATCATAAATTCTTTTGAGATTTCTTGGTGAGTCCAAAGCATCAATCCTGCCATCGACCATTATTGAAACCCTGTTGCAATACTCCGCTTCATCCATATAGTGCGTTGTCACAAAAACGGTTATTCCTCTGTCGGACGCCTTGTAAATAAGTTCCCAGAACTGTCTTCGAGTAACCGGATCGACACCCCCTGTAGGTTCGTCCAGAAATACAATTTTTGGTTCGTGGAAAATTGCTACAGAAAAGGCAAGTTTCTGTTTCCAGCCAAGTGGCAGCGAGCTTACCAATGAATTCTTCTCTTTTTCAAAACCCAGTTGCGCAAGCATTTCGTCCGTCCTTGGGCCAATCTCCTTATCATTAACACCATAGATGCCGCCAAACAACCTGAAATTCTCCCATACTTTTAAATCTTCGTAAAGAGAGAACTTTTGACTCATATATCCGATATTGGCCTTAACGCTTTCTGACTCTTTCTCTATATTGTATCCTGCTACGCTCCCCTTACCGGAGGTAGGTTTGCTGAGACCACACAGCATCTTCATAGCAGTCGTCTTACCTGCTCCGTTTGCCCCTAGAAATCCGAAGATCTCTCCCTTGTATACTTCAAAGGAGATATTGTCTACTGCAGTAAAGTGGCCAAATCTCTTTGTGAGATGCTCCACCTTAATTACCTGCTGTCTAACTTGTTCCATCTTGTTATTCATTTACTGTTATTCTGAAAGAGCCATATAACAATCTTCTATACCTGCCTTTATCTCCTTTACATGAATATGGGTACACCCTTTTTCAAGCAGTCCTTTCTCAATATCTTTGTGGTCGTGAAGAGGGTTCGTTAGTGTTACATGATGTTCGTCACCAAAAGCAAACGCGCTGCTTACAATATCCATCGCCCTTACCTCGTTCAGTAACCTTGACATGTTGTCACCTGTAACTGCAAACAGCTTTTTGCCGAACGCATCTATTATATTCTGCGGAGTTTCTATCCGGAGGAACTTACCCTGGTTTATAAGAGCAATCCTGTCGCATATCACTGCTTCATCCATATATGGTGTAGAGACAATAATTGTTATATTTTGCTGCTTGAGTCTCCTGAGCATCTCCCAGAACTCCTTCCTCGAAACAGGATCCACTCCGGTTGTTGGTTCATCAAGAAAAAGTACCGATGGTTTGTGAATAAGTGCACAGCTTAGAGCAAGCTTCTGCTTCATCCCCCCGGACAATGCTCCTGCCTTTCTGGTTTTGAAAGGCTCGATGTGACGGTAAATGTCTTTGATAAGATGATAATTCTCCTTTATGGTAGTGTTGAACAGAGTAGCAAAAAACTCAAGATTCTCCTCTACCGACAGATCGTGATAAAGTGAGAATCTGCCCGGCATATACCCTACTCTGCCTCTGATCTCTTTGTAATCCTTTACAACATCGTATCCATCAACAGTAGCACTGCCGGCATCGGCCAGAAGCAAGGTGGTAAGTATCCTGAAAAGCGATGTCTTTCCCGCTCCATCCGGTCCTATCAGGCCAAACATCTCTCCGCGGGGAACCTGAAAGCTTACCCCTCTTAGAGCTTTTACTGTTCCGTAGCTTATCTCCAGATTCTCTGCTGTAACACTGTACATATCATTCATCTGATTAATTTCCAAAACTTACCTGGCCATACATTCCTATCTTGAGGAATCCGTCGTTTTTAACCATAATCTTAGTTGCATAAACCAGGTTTGCCCTTTCGTCTTTCGTCTGAATAGTCTTGGGTGTAAATTCTGCCTTGTCAGAAATCCAGGAAATTTTTCCCTCATACTCTTTTTGGTCTTCATCTCCAAAATCTGCATAAACCTTTACAGTCTGGCCGATTTTCAATTTCGACAGCTGGCCCGATGTCATGTATGCCCTCAATATTATGTTGTCTACATCTGCAACCTTGAAAAGTGGTTTTCCCATAGCCGTCACTTCTCCCTTCTCTGCATATTTTGCAAGCACAGTTCCCTTGATAGGTGATGTAATCTTACATTTATCCAGTTGATCCTGAAGTTGGACAACCTGAATCTCCAACGCAGCACTCTCCTTGTCCACACTTTTGTTTCCCTTCTCAAGGCTCGATTTCTGTGCATCAAGTTGTCTCTCCAAAGTAGAAATCTGGCCATTTATGTCGTCGAGCAGTTTTTTGTTTCCGGCATTGGCACTTATGAGATTATTCGCTCTCTGCTTCTCTATCTGCAGATTTGCAATCTGTTGTCTTGTAACTGCAATCTGTTTTGTCACATCTGCCCTTCTGCTTATGACCGCACCGTTACTTGCAAGAAGTCTCTGCTTTTGCAGCTGCAGTTGTATACTATCTACATATCCGAGATATTGGCCTGCATCCAGGACTGCACCCTCTTCTATGTTAAATTCCAGAATCTTACCATTTGCCTCAGATGAGACTATAATTTCTGTTGCCTCGAAATTACCCGAAATATCATATTCCGTTCCTTTATTTCCACAAGAGGGAATTAGAGCCGATGCAAATAAAACCGCTAGTATTAAAGCTGAATTTTTCATATATATTTTAATTATTTCTTTAGTTATTTGTCGTATTCTTAAGATCATAAATTGCCATCATCAGTTCAATATCATGCTTTGCCCTGTTGGTTCTTGCAATATCAAGAAGATTTATCTCCCTCAGAAGCTCAGAAACAGATATTGTACCATTTTCCAGTTTTGCCTCTGCCGCTTTTTTAATATTCTCCCTCAAGGTAATAAGCTCGTCATCTCTCTCCATCAGTCTCTTTATTTTATTAATTGCCACATCTTGTTGTGTGCTCTTCAGGTTAGCATTGTAAAGAAACACCTCTCTTTGACTATCTGTTGTTTTCTTGCTGATATCTATGAGCCTGAGCTCATTTTTTCGCGTGTAGAGTCCTCCGAAATTCCATGCTATCTTTAGTCCTGCAATGTAAAAGGGAGAGAACTCTGCCTTTAGCATATTGAGTCCCGGCCTTCCGTAACCCGCCTGAATAAAAGCACCTGCCTTAATTCTGTTTTTGGCAGTAACAAAAGATGCCTGACTGTCATAAAACATACTCTGCGCTTTAAAAAGCTCCAACTCAGGACGTTTATTCTTTTTTGAATAGACGGAGGTTGCCGGTTTTTCGAATGTTGCATCTGAGTTGATCTGTTCTCCAATCATTGCAGAAAGCATTGATATAAAAGCTTCCTTATTTGAAAGAATCTCTGTCTCGCGTTGAAGAGTGTTCAGCTGTTCGACTTTAACAGCATCTATGTCTGATTGGTTTGCCATTCCATTCTGCATATATGCAGATACCTGTCTGTAGCTCCTCTCCAGATCTCTTTTTAGTATTTCTGTCTGCAATAATTGCTCATTCAACAGTACAATTCCAAAAAAGAGTTGGTTAATCCTCTCTTTTAAAGCATAGATATCTACATCCAGTTTACTTTTTCCCAAGGCTGCCTGAGCCTTGATTCCCTCCTTTTGCGACATTGTTGTTCCCCCGTCCCAGATAGTCTGGTCAAGCTGTAAGACAGCACTGTACTGGTCTTTGCTCATTGATTTTATTGTCGCTCCCGGCAATGTGAATGGTATTTCAGTCACATCGGACTGATAGCTTGCCTTTGCACTAAGAGATATCTGAGGAAGATAGTTCTTATTTGCATTATCGATTCTGAACTCCCTCGAACTCTCAATAAATCCGTATTGCACAATCATAGGATAATTATCCTTTGCTTTGGTCTGACAATAGTCAAGTGTGTATTGGGCAAAACAATCTGCGCTGAAAAATATTGAAAATATTATAATGCAGAAATTGATTTTTTTCATATCTGTGTAAATAATTAAAAATATTTGTTGTATATAACGTTCATTATTTAATGCTAATTCCTCCCCAAATTGTCTGTGTAATCTCTTGCCTTCTCTTCTGGACAAAATAATCAAACTCTTTCGGAGTCAGGTTCCTCACTCCTAATAAAAGAGGCTTCGCAAGAAACATAAATATGTTTAGTGAAAGAATATTCAGCAACAAGTCAAAAGCAGAAATATTCCTGATTGTACCTTTTTTTATTTCAATCTCAAGCTCCTTCTCCAGGTTTTCCAGGATTATAAGTGATTGTTCTCTAAGTTTACTGACGATATTTTCAAATCTCGCCGGATTAGTTGTCAGCTCATTTATAATCAAGAAAGGCAACTTTGGGTTTGCAATAATCACATCCAGGTGAGTTACTATTATGGCCTCAATTTTTTCTTTTAATCCGCTGTTTTTCAATGAATCGGAAGATATTGCTGAAGTAAGTATAGTAAATTTCTTTTCAAAAAGTTTCTCAAAGAGGTTGTCCTTTGTCCTGAAGTAGTAATGGACAAGAGCCTGATTGCAGCCAACCCTTCTTGCGATTTCTGTAGTTGTTGTCATAGCAAACCCTTTACTCAGAAACAGCTCTTCTGCAACCTCCATTATTTGTTGCTCTGTATTCATATTTGACTCAGCTTCTTTCATTCTCAGAACACTAATTATTAATACCGTTATTTAATAGCTCTATTAACACACAAATTAAAATAAATATTTTTAATTGCCCAAATATATTTAAAGGACTTGTAGATTCCTCTCATAATTGAGGGCTTAAAAGTGCATTAAACTACTGTTGTCTTTTGTTGATAACTCCTGAATCATTGTTAATAACAAACATTTTTGATAATTTTGCGTTATATCATAAATAGTTGACAAAATGAAAAATGCCAATTTTAATTATCGATTAGTATTTATTCTGTCTGTTTCTATCATTCTTGCATCCTGTGTTAAGTTTTCAGACAACCCGGGAACCAAAACAGACGAACTTGTGATTCCGAATGGTTTCGACTGGAAAACAGTCGAAGAACTCACTTGCACTGTAAGTGTTAATTCTGTTGCCGGTATCGGTGACAATTTACTCCGCATAATCAGAATATACAACAGCCCTCTTCTTAATGAAGGCTCCCTGCTTGCAAGCGGTAGTGCTAAACCATCTTCACCATACATTGTTAAAATTACCCTTCCAACTGCTGCTGAAAAGCTTTATGTTCAGGAGATTATGCCAAATGGGACCCGAACCGTTAAAACTGTTACTGTAAGCTCTAAAGTTCTTAATATCAGTTTTTCTCAGGTTATGACCATGGGCGCCCCCCTTATTACCAAGGCATCACCCTCTCCATCTATTACTATTCCGGCTAATTATGATGAAATAATCAATAACAATAATAGTCTGGAACTCTCCGGCTTTAAAACCGGCAATGGCGTATATGGAAACACATATAAATCCTATCTTATTCCTGAGGGATTTACCCGGACCAATACCATAAGCTTCGACAACAAGAACACACATACAATCTTGTACGTAAAAGGAATCCTTAGAACTTCAGAACTTATTGAGCTTAATGATGCGTCAATAGTTGTATTGAACGGTGGAAGAGTAGAAGCTGGCAGGATAGAGACAAAATCATCTAAAGAAGAGGTTGTTACTATTTATGTTGAAGCAGGCGGCACATTGATTACATCAAACGGGATGGAGCTTTCAAACGGAAAATCTAGCGTAAACAAGGGTACAACAACAATGAGCGGTGATTTTACAATATCTGACCACTCTGATTTCTTCAATGAAGGAACCCTGACCGTAAGTAAGGTCACTCCTTTGAAAAGCATTATATTATCCAGTCTCTCATTCCTATATAATAGCTCGGCAATTGTAAGCGACAAAATAGAAATCAACTCCAACTCATCTATTCTTAATGATGTCGGTTCAACGATAGATACAAAAGAGTGGGCACAGAATACAAATACTATGACAAATAACCATGGACATATTACTGCGACTACACAATTTGTCTCCAGCAGCGATGCCGAGGTTAATAATTTTTGCAACATAACAACTGATCTGGCGGACTTGAAGAACTCGACCTATAATTTATATGAGGGTTCACTTTTCAGTAGTCAGAGTCTTATACCATACAACCTGGATATGTTTATGAGAGGAGGAAGCATGTTCCAGACCGGAAGCATAGACAACACTATTCATAAAATGTTTGTAGAATCATCTTCTGCTACAAGTTATGCTGTATTCAAGTGTACCGGCAATGTTCCTGACTTCAGACCAACAAACACTGCAAAATTTGACGGGAAAATTGAAATGGTTCATGCCCTGCTTGTAGAAGGCAGCGGTGCAAACGGAAGAGTATTATATGAGTCTACTTTCAACAACAATGGTTCTATTCTCTCTAAAACTCAGACTAAGAACATACCCGCTACTTCATGTAACGATGCTGCCGGTGTTATTGACAATCCACCTACTCCTACCGACGACAACGACGGAGATGGTGTCACTGATGAGTTCGACGTAGATGACAACGACCCAACCATAGCATTTGTATCATATTTCCCTTCTGCAAATACATGGGGAACTTATGCTTTTGAAGATTTATGGCCGGTTAAGGGTGACTACGACGTTAACGACCTTGTATTAGGTTTTAGAATCGCCTATTATACAAATGCATCCAACTTGGTTTCTGTCATTCGATTTGACTATAATATGTATGCATCTGGCAGTATTTACAATCTTGGTTGTGCTTTTCAACTTGATAATGTTGCTGCTTCAAATGTCACCTCGGTAACCGGTCAGATTGTTAACGGGACATCTCCGTTTGCCTTGATTTCCAACGGAACTGAAAGCGGTGTTTCACAGGCAGTTATTCCTCTTTTCAATAATCAGAAGGATGTCGTATCATTTGGTTCGTTCCTTAACACAGAGAGTGGTTCGCATGTTATCACTCCGGATAAATATGTAAGAGTCCGGTTTACCGTCCCATTCCAACAGGCAAACATAGCCATGAGCAAGTTTAACATGTTCATTGTAGTAAATACACGGGGACGCGAAGTACATCTTCCTACATATCTCGGAACTTCAAAATTCGACCCTATGCTTGCAAGTGGTTCTACAATGTATCCGGGTGATTATTTCAAGTATATTGACGGAATGATGTGGGGATTAATGATTCCTGAACCATTTGCATATCCTGCCGAATATAACTCGATAGTTGACACATACCTGCATTTTGGCGAGTGGGCCACCTCAGGAGGAACAAGCTTCACAGATTGGTACACTCAAAAACCGGGATATACAAACCCTCAACTGATTTATCAATACTGATACTGAGAGGGTTCGCAAAGAGTTTCTGATATAGAGTTTCGACCGGGTTACTGGTTGAAACTCTTTTCATATATTTTTGTTATATTTGAATGTTAAAGAATGATTTGATGCGTAATTTCTTTTTAATAATTGTTTCTTGTCTGCTTCTGACCTCTTGTTTCAAGATGCCAAATGACCCCTATATTTCTCCTTTGCAAGTACCGGGAGATTTTGACTGGAAATCAATTGAAGCAAAAAAGGTAACCATTACACAAGTCTCTTCTGTCTTGAATGAAGACGGTGATACTGTTGCATCATTTCTGCCGCCAGGAGATTACGGACTTATTGTGGGTAAAACCAGCACACTCAGGATAGTGCAGGAAGCAGCAACTCCTTCTGTTCAGACAAAAGCTCCAGGTGACATTAAATCTAAAGAGAAGATATATTTCCCTGCCAAACATAAATATGCCACTGTAATGTTCGAAGACCTTTTCCCGAGTAAAGGGGATATGGATATGAATGATATTGTATTTGGACTGAATATTACCTATTATCTGGACAAATCGTCAAATGTTATTGCTTTTGAGATTAGTGTTGAACCCAGGGCACTTGGTAGCCTTGCAATTAACATAGGCCTCGCAGCGCAACTCTCGTCGCCCAACAAATTAAATATAGTAGAAAATATCTCACACTCAAGAGATCCTGCCTTGGCCTCTTTCTTTAGTGTCACTACCAATAATGACGGTTATTCTCCGGAAACCGGCAACATTTATTCTCAGGTATTGCCTCTTACTGGTGATTTACGTACTTATTTTGACAATACAAAGGATCTGTTTCTGAATGTAAGAAATGTGGATGTTGTAACACAAACAGAAGAATTCTCAGTTCTTGTCGAGATTAAATCTGCCAATGTTTTCCCTTACTCAAGCATGACTTTCCTCGAAACTACTCAGACTGGAAAGATAAATCTTGACATATTCGCCGTAGTTGACAGCAGAGGCAAGGAGATTCATTTTAAGGGACAAAGGGCAACTGACAAGTTTGATTTCCGGTATTTCATGGCCACATGGCCAAAAAGTGACTTTTCAACCGTTGACAACTGGGTTTGGGCTGTTATATCAGATCAGTCAATAAGGTACAACCTGGAATATGTGAAGATATACAATGCCTATCCTAATTTTAAAGTGTGGGCTGAGGGTGGTGGTGCCACAAATTCCGACTGGTACAACCCTTCTGTGAGCGACAGCCTTTATAAGAAATCCGATTACAACTACATTAATTAAGTACGGCTACCTCTTCTGAAAAGTCTGGACTTAATCTTTACTGTAAAAGGGAATAACAGTATTATGAGGTTCTTGGGAGTTACGTGTTTTACAAAACCTTTACTGCAGAAGTATTTAAGTATCTTAAGTCTCTCTTTAAGTGACATTACACACGCATTGTAAGCAACAGCGTTAACTATATCTGATATCAGCCTCTCAGAGATATCTCTTAAACGCTTATCCCGGTCGGCAAAGATGAGTGTAAGCTGTTCTATTACACAGAAGTATCCTTTTATGTTTCTTTGAGAGAAGTTGTTTGTCATTGTAGAATTTGCCCTTATCCTTCTGTGGAAGAAGTTTCTGGGAATATAGCCTATTCTCTTTGCTGCAACATACAGTATAGGGGTGAAGAGTTCGTCTTCGTGAATGATTCCGGGAAAGAACCGTAATTTGATTTTTTCAATTAGCTCCCTCCTTGCGAAAATGAGCCATGGTGCCGCTCTGAATATGTTTTTATCAAGAAGTGTCTCTGTCATCTCTACTCCGTCATAAACCTTCTCCTCAATTTTGCCTGCACGGAAATAGTTATAACCCCAACCGTCAGATTTGTTATCTTCAGAAAAAATGACAGAGTCAAATGTCACAATATCCAGATCCTGAGAAATGCATTTTTGGTAACACATCTCCAGTGCATCCTCCTCCAGAAGGTCATCGCTGTCCATAAAATAGAGATAATCTCCTGTTGCATTATCCAGCCCTGTGTTCCGTGCAACCGACTGACCGCTGTTTGGTTGAGAGAAACATCTTATCCTGTTGTCTGTTTTTGCTATATTGTCTATTATCTCTGCACTCCTGTCTGTAGACCCGTCGTTTATTACAATAATCTCGATATCTCTTAAGGTCTGATTCTGAATGGAAGAGAATGCTGCCCCAAGATATTTGTCTGTATTGTAAACAGGAATAATAACACTGACTTTGGGTGTCGTCATTTTTTGTAATCCGCAAAATTTACAGGTCCTTTTTTCATACTGATAGCTCTGGAAAACTTGTCAGCCAGCATATAGCAGAATGCTTTGAAGAAATTTCCGAATTCAACTCCAAATGATGTTTCAGGGAAAACCTTCCGCACCATCTCCGGTGTCCATTTTTTAGTAAAGAATGAGCTATAGTATTCATCTTCCGGATTAACAAGTATTTCCAGCGAATCCTTCCACTCGATTCTGACAGTTGTCATATTCACCCTCGAAAACATAAGAAGTCGGAAAGGAACTGACTGATATGGGAGATAATTAAGGAAAAGATCGCCATAGTCTGCATCGAACTTATATGGCATCTTCGATTTTTCATAAATTACCATTTTGTTGTCAATCTCCAGCATCACCCATCTGTGAGAGGTTTTGGGTGCAAGAAATTCCCCGAGAAGGCTTGGAGTCTCTATGTATCCCTTTTTTGAAACGCGAAACTGCTCCTGCATAAACTTGAAGGGATTGTCTACATGTTCAAGTACATGACAGCAAATTACATAGTCAAACTCTCTGTCACCAAAAGGCAGATTCTCCCCGTCGGCTTGAACCAGTGTCTGGTGAGGATATAGCATGAAATCTCCCCTTCTGTGAAAGTTGTCATCTACATATCTTTCGGTTAGAACATTTGCACGACGAGTAGGATTGCTTCCCGGACCAACCTCCAGTACCCTGAAGGATCTTTTTAAGGACAAATTGTCCTTGCTGTAAGGATTTCTGATTTTCATTTTCAAAATAATTCCCGTAAATTTAGCAAAAACATATAAGAACTAAAAATTCCATCATATATTCTCATGAGTATTAAAGTTGCATATTGCATACCCGCTCTCTACTCTATTAGCGGCATGGAGAAAACCCTGACAATCAAGGCTAACTACTTTGCCGATGTTCTCAATTATAAAGTCTATATAATAGTTACAGACGGAAAGGGTCGTGCAAATGCTTTCGCCCTTTCAGACAAAATTGAGGTTATCAATCTGGATATTAACTACGACAAAATCTGGAGCTATCCCATTCATAAAAAATCAGTTATTTATCTGCAGAAGCAGTGGCTCTTTAGAAAAAGGCTCACAAAGGTGCTGAATGATATTAAGCCGGATATTACAGTATCCATGCTCCGGAGAGAGATAAATTTCATCACAAAAATAAAGGATGGTAGCTTAAAGGTTGGAGAGATGCACTTTAACAAGAGCAACTACCGTGATTTTGACAAAACCGGCTCACCTAACATTTTTAAAACAATACTTGCAAAGCTCTGGATGAATCAATTGGTGAGGAACTTAAAAAGACTTGACAAGTTTGTCGTTCTAAGCTATGAAGACATGGAGAAGTGGGTGGAATTGAATAATGTAACTGTAATTTACAACCCTATAGCAACTCTTCCAAATGTGATTTCTGATTGCTCTTCAAAAAAAGTAGTTGCTGCGGGTCGCTTTGTAAGGCAGAAAGGATTCGACATGCTAATTGATGCGTGGAAAATTGTTTCGCAAAAACACCCCGACTGGACACTCACTATCTATGGCAGCGGTAATAAAGATGCATTTCAGAAACAGGTTGACGACAATAAAACTACAGAAACCTGCATTCTCAAAGATGCAGTGCTAAACCTTGAAGAAAAGTTTGCAGAAAGTTCGATATTTGCATTCAGTTCCCGTTTCGAAGGGTTCGGTATGGTGATATCCGAAGCTATGGCCAGTGGTCTGCCTGCTGTTGCTTTTGCCTGCCCATGCGGGCCAAAGGATATAATTGAAGATGGGGTAAACGGATTACTTGTAGAGTTGGGTGATACTGAAAGACTGGCAGAGAATATTTCTCTTTTGATTGAAAATGAAGCAATGAGAAAAGAGATGGGGAAAAAAGCAAGAATAAGGGCAGAGAGATTCGGCATTGAAACCATAGCCCGTGAATGGAATGAACTTTTTCTCTCTCTATTGGTTAAATAATCATACATTTACAAAATATTTTCCAATATAGGATGCAAAAATTGTATAATTGGATCAAAAAGAATCCAGCTATCAAGAAGAGGGTTCATTACTTGATAGAGAGACCTCATCGGTCCAGACCACGTTGGTGGGTAAGAAATTTAGTCATGCCATTTCTAATAAAAAAAGGCAAAAGAGCATTCATCGCCTCAACTGTCCGACGCGACTTATATCCATTTAACTCATTTGAAATAGGATACAAGTCAATAATTGAAGATTATGTAACGCTGAATAACGGAATGGGACCAATAAGCATTGGGGAACATTGCCGTATAGGAATAGGTTCTGTAGTACTCGGGGAGATCAAAATTGGCAATAACGTCACTACAGGTCAGCACTGTATGTTATCGGGCATGAACCACAATTATCAGGATATTGACATACCGATGGAAGACCAGGGAGCGTATGCATTGCCGATAATTATTGAAGACTGCGTATCCATTGGAGCCAACTCCGTTATTCTTCCGGGTGTTACTATTGGCGCTCATAGTTATATTGGAGCCGGAAGCATTGTTACCAGATCTGTTCCCCCATTTTCGATCGTTTCAGGTCCATCTGCCAAAGTTACATTTGACCTCAAAAGTGGAACAAGAGTAAAATAAGATATTATATGGAATTAGAAGTATTTGTTGCCAGATTCGCCGCTCAGTTTGAACTAACTAATGTGGAAGACATTTCTGCGAGTACCGACTTCAAAGAACTGGATGAGTGGGACTCACTGGTGAGTCTGTCTGTTATTGGAATGGTCAAAAATGAGTGCAACGTAAAAATTGCAGGAAGCGATATCAAGAATGTCAAAACTGTAGAGGATTTATATAATCTGGTTAAATCAAGAATGTGATGTCACAGGACAATATTTTCTCGTTGCAAGGAAAATCGATACTTGTCTCTGGAGCATCCTCGGGTATCGGAAGAACCATTGCTATTATTTTGTCAAGGCAAGGTGCAAATGTGTTTATTACCGGAAGGAACGAGCAGAGACTTATGGAAACTTCACGCAAACTTGACGGGTCGGGCCATAATGTGATTATTGCCGACTTAACCAGGGGATACGATCTGCAAAAAATCTCAGACAAAGTAACTCCTTTGGATGGAATAGTCTTTTGTGCAGGTATAATAGACTATATGATTGCGAAAAATATTGACATGACCTCTCTAGACGATATTATGACTGTGAATTTTAAAAGTCAGATAGCTCTTTATCAAAAACTCCATCAGAACAGAAAGCTTAATAAAAATTCATCACTTGTATTTATCTCTTCCGTATCGGCTATTTCCGCAGTACCGGCAACTCTTGCCTACGCCGCATCAAAAGCTGCAATCAACAGCTCGGTCAGGATTCTTGCCTCAGAGCTGGCAAAGTCTAAAATTCGAGTGAACAGTATAAGTCCCGGATTAATTGAATCTCCTTTACTGCAAAACTCTGTGCTAGAAAAAGAATCAATAGAGACTAGCTTTTCAAAGTATCCTCTCGGCCCGGGCAAGGAAGAAGATGTTGCAAACACCGCAGTATTTTTACTATCCGATGCATCGCGTTGGATTACAGGTACAACTATTATAGTTGACGGAGGATATATGTTAAACAATTAGAGACAAAAAAGAGACACAGTGGTGAAAACATTTATTAAAGCAATATCTTACTACGTGCCTGAGACTTTTGTTACAAATGCAGACATTGTAAAAGATTTCCCCGATTGGTCGGAGGAGAAGATTGCACAGAAAATCGGAATACGGAGAAGATACATTGCCAAAGAGATGACATCGGGCGACATGGCGGAACGTGCAGCCAACAGGTTGTTTGAGGAGTATTCGATTGACCGCTCTACTGTTGATACGCTAATCCTCTGCACGCAAAGTCCCGATTACTTTCTTCCCACAACAGCTTGTGTTCTTCAGGATAAGCTTGGTCTCTCTACAACTGTTGCTGCTTTTGATTTCAATCTCGGCTGCTCAGGATTTGTATACGGACTGGGCATTGCCAAAGGTTTGATATCAGCCGGTATCTCAACTAATGTACTGCTACTTACAGCAGAATCTTACAACAAGTTCATACACCCCATGGATAGAGGAAACAGGGCTCTTTTTTCCGATGCTGCTGCGGCAACGTTAATCTCAACAGATGGTGTTCTGGAAATTGAGGATATGGTTTTTGGAACAGACGGAAGTGGTGCAAAGAACCTGATACTGGAAAATGGCGCATTCCGGCATCGAGAGATGCAGAATATCGACATTGATCCGGAAAAAGGGATCAATCAATCTCCCGATTTTCTATTTATGGATGGACCGGAAATTTACAACTTCACACTAGAGGCTGTACCGGCAATGGTTGAGGAGCTGCTACTTAAAAGCAACCTTTTAAAAGAGGAGGTAGACATATATGTCTTCCACCAGGCAAACAAGCACATGCTCAGATTCATAAGAGAATCAATAGGGATTCCCGATGATAAGTTCTACATGTGTCTGGAAAACATAGGCAACACCGTCTCTTCCACAATTCCTATTGCATTGTATCATGCCTTTAAGGAGAACCGGATAAACAGCGAGTCTAAGGTAATGATTGCAGGTTTTGGAGTGGGATACTCTTGGGGAGGAGCAATATTGTCCGGAAAGGGAAAGTAATAATCAGGCTACTCTTTTCGCCTTTTCCCAGGTACCATCACCCCTTTTCTTTTTAATCAGGTATAGGAAACCTTTTATGACATTTATGTTCATGAAGAGAAAATAGTATGGGACAAAAAGAATTTTATTCCTGAGTTTCCTCTCTTCCATTCTTTTTCCAAGATATGCCAGCAGATAAAACAGAATCTGTAATACAAGCAACACTGAGTATATAATTGCCCCTCCAAGAATTACCAGTAACAGATTCAGCGGTAACAATGCAAACAGGAACAGAGGAGTTATTGTCCATCTTAATACCCTGTGAGATATGTACTGGAAAGACAAAATTGGATACCTGAAGAAATTCAGCA
This sequence comes from Bacteroidales bacterium, assembly GCA_041659025.1. Taxonomy (GTDB): domain Bacteria; phylum Bacteroidota; class Bacteroidia; order Bacteroidales; family UBA932; genus Bact-08. The sequence continues at coordinate 214,042 of JBAZZA010000001.1, forward strand.
AACCTCTTAACCTATATACAGACTGGATACCTCCTGCCGCAATTCTAACTTTCCTCTTCTTTTCCTCAGACATGTTGTACGACCCCTCCTCCATTGCATAAGCATTGCTGCAATACTCTATCTTGTAGCCCCTTTGTGCAATTCGCATAGAGAGGATAAAATCGTCAAGCAGAGTGTCGGGCTCCATTACTTCAAACAGTTCTCTCCTTATTGCAAAAAGTTCTCCCGCGGCTCCAACCGCTGTATACAATCTGGAATCCCACGCCTTTAGAGTTGATTCATATTTCCAGTATATACCTTCTCCTCCGGATGATGCACTATCCTTGTTTTTTGAAGCAATTCTCTTTTCGCCTGCAACACAACCGACTTTTGGGTCAGAAAATGCCTTTACTATCTCCTTAACCGCCTCTTTGTTAAGCATTGTATTGGCATCTGTGAATATAATAAGGTTGGTTCTTACATATGTCAACGCTCTGTTCAGAGCAGCAGTCTTACCTCCTCTTCTTGGTTCAAACAGAATTTCAACATTATCATAGCCAGATAATTTCCGGTTTGTACCATCTGTAGAACCATCCGTAACCCATACGATTTTAAGTTTGTCTGCCGGATAGTCCTGAGCCAGTGTGTTAGCCATTTTCTCGTCAACAATATCCTCCTCGTTATAAGCAGCAATCAGGAGCGTTACTTCCGGATGCTCTTCCTGAGACAATTTGAATTTCTGTGGTTTAGAAAACTTCTCCTTTATCTTTATCATAAGGTACAGAAGGATTCCGTAACCCAGATAGGTATAGAAAACAATGAACAACGATATCCAGAAGAGAAAATGTAATGTTTTCATTGTTTCTTGAATGTTTCGTCAATAACCTTCTGCATCTGCACGTTCCATGAGAGGGTGCCGGCAATTGTATCCCTTATCTCCGACGGGCTCATTTTCAGTGATCTGTAGAAGTCAATTATTCCATTGATATCTATTGCAGATTCATCTGCCGGAGCTTTTAGGATATACGGCATATTTTCAAAGTCGTCATCAATCTCAGAATAGATAAATGGTATGCCCCGTGCTGCATATTCCCTGTTTTTCAACGTTTTAATCTTTGTTATGTCGGATCTGTGTCTTGCAAGACTAGCTATACCGAAATCAGATTTTTCAAAAAGTCCGTCAAGCTCTTCTCCAAAACTGGATCCTAAAAAATGAACATATTTATCCAGACCGTTCTCTTTAGACAACTCCATGAGCATTTTGACATCCTTTGGCACACCATCACCCACAATATTGAAATGTACTTCGACCTTAGGATTTTGTTTGTAATATTCTGCCATTCCTCTTATAATACGGTCGAAACCATGCCAGAAATGAATCTCTGCCACACCAATAAGGTTTAATTTATCATGAGTGTCATTTATAGTTGATTTCAGTTTGATGTTGTTGAAATCAATTCCATTTGATATGCATATTGTCTTGACCCCGTGAATAACAGGATAGTCAGTGAATGTCACGATTCTGTCTATGTAGTTCCTGAGTCTGTTGCGGTAAATACGGTTTAAAATAAAAATGAATCTGTATTTGAGGGCCGTATTTTTAACTTCTGTGTCATACGGATAGGTGGGCAGTTCCATAACTACCTTTATTCCTGCCTTTCTTAACCTGCCAAGCATTTTAAGAAGAGGAGGATTTATATTGTAAAAGCTTCTGATGTATACAAATTCAATTTTCTTACTAAGGATATAGTCGGCCAGTTTGCTGAATTTAAACCATTTAAGAAATTTCGCTGAGAAACCGTTGCCGAAATCCTCTATTATAGTTTCTCCGCAGAGTCTTCTCTGGTTTCCATGCTCGTCAATATCCATATAACACAACTCAACATCCATTCCACATGCTTTCAACGCATCTATCTGATAGATGATTTTCTTGCTAATGCCGCTTTGAGGAGCAAAGTCGTAGAAGTGGATAAAGAGAGCTTTCATTTGTTTTTGATAAGATTTGATGGTTGATCCTTTACCTCGCCGGTAACTTTTACAAAGTACTTCCTGATACCCTTTATAACTCCTCGTACTCTTGTCCAGAATGCTTTTTTAAGTGATCCGTCGGCACTTATGGTAGATGTACAGCTTATTGCCCTTGCCTTTCTTCCCCTCACAAATGCAATTTCCCCATATTGTTTCAACCCGTAGGCCATTGCTCCATCTTCGCCCCTGATTATCTGAACACGGTAACCAACCTTTCTGCCAAACTCAATATTATATGCAAAGACAAGACCCCTTACGCTCCTCTCCGGACTTTTGAATGATTGTAAAAACAAATGTGTGTCCCTAAGAAGTTCATAGAAGAACATCCAGAACCTCGGATACTCCTTGCTTGGCACATAACTCCACAACGAAGATACAGCCACAACCCCGGGTTTCTCAAGTGCGTCTATCATTGTCTCGACATACTTTTCCGGATACATAGTGTCGGAATCTATGCAGATGTAATACTTGCCCTTTGCCTCCTGAAGCCCACGATTTCTTGCGTAACCGCAGCTCTTTTTGTCTTCGTTGTAAAACCTTAGTCCCACAGCATTGTATACATCGGCCGTTCTGTCGGCAGAGTTGTTGTCAACTCCAATGATTTCAATGGGGTACTTGCATTTGCTCTCGCTAAGTGACCATAGGCAGCTGAGTAACCTGGTTTCGTCGTTGTAAGCGATTACTACAACACTGGCTATCGGGTTTTCGCTCTGGACAGCTGCCAGCTTTGCCTTAGCATCATCAATAATATGCTGTGGTGCTGTACTAAACGGTTTTTCGAAAACTTCCAGATATTTACTATACCACTTCATATACCGGGTTTTTAGCAGTTAAACTTATCTTGAATAAAATGCACCTATTGCAGAACATATATATTTTATCTGTTCGTCTGTCAGTTGAACTGCCGACGGGAGCCATAATCCTTTTTGTCCAACCATATTGGAAACCGGATGTTCGCCCGGAACATTATATGCAACCTGCTTGTTGATTGGCGGATACATTATCCTTGTTCCAACCTGATTCTCTTTTAGATACTGTTGAAGCCTTTCTCTGTCTTCTGCGAATGTATCTATGAACCATGGTGTGGTTATACTTAGATCCTGATCAAAAAATGAGATCTCTTTTACATCTTTCAGAAGTTTTTTGTACAGTGTAAGTATCTCTTTTTTTCTCTCAACCCTCCATGGTAGTTTTTTCATCTGTTCATTACCTATTACTGCCTGCAACTCGGTGAATTTGAAGTTGTATCCAATAGTGTCATGAACGTCGTTCCCTCCTCCGCTGCGACCAAAATCCTTGAGTCTTTTCAACTTGTATGCCATGTCGTCGTCATTTGTTATAATGGCACCTCCTTGCCCTGTAGAGATAACTTTTGGCGCCGAGAATGAGAAACTTCCCGCAAGAGAGAATGCCCCCTGATGTTTTCCGTTCGGATACCACGACCCAAGCGATTGTGCTGAGTCCTCCAACAGAATAAGTCCATTGTCGTCACAAAGTTTCTGGAAAGCATCTATTCCTGCCTTTGGATATCTCCCGTTAGCCGTTACAATGAAAATTGCCTTGGTTTTTGGAGTGATGGCCTTTCTGGCACACTCTATATCCATGCATAAGGTCTCCCTCTCAACATCTACAAAAACCGGCTCTGCACCAAACATTTTCACAGAGTTAGGAGTTGCTATCATTGTAAAATTGGGAACTATAACCTGGTCCCCTGCCTTTATTCCTGCAGCAATAGCCATAAGGGTGAGGCTGATTGTGCCATTGTTCACGACAAAGCAATATCTTGAACCAGTATAATCCGCTATTCTTTTCTCAAATTCTGCGGTGTTTCTGAATTCGGTGAGCCACCCTCCCTCACTCATGTATCTGTTTAGTGCTTCCTTCTCTTCTGAACCAAACAAGGGTTCCATTTGCGGTATAAATTCCATAGTTGTGCTGTTTTATTTAAAACCTTCTTCTGTCTCTTTCGGCTCCAAGGTATGGTCCGTTCTTTATTTCAAGTACCTGGGTACCATCCTCAAGAATCTCATATCCGTGTCCGGAATTCAGAAGTATGAGGGTATCCCCCTGCTTTACAGTCAGCTCTTCGACAAAAACCTCATCCAATGTATAGATTTTTGCCTTAATACTGCCCTTCATTATGTATAGAACCTCCTGAGTTCTGTCTACACTTCTTTCCACCTGATTATGAATATGTTTCAGAAGTTCCTTTCCCTTATTGTATTGCCAGGAACCCACTTGGACAAACTCCTCGTCCAAGGAGTAAAAACCCAGTCCATCTGACCATGCTTCAGCAGGAATATGTCTTGCAAGCACCAGATTGTCGTACTTGATCTCTCTTGTTTCCATTATTATTTATTTTTAAGATACCACTCTATTGTCTCCCTTACACCTTGTTCAAAAGGCTTGCGGGGCTTCCAGTTCATAAGCTCTTCTCCAAGTTTTCCCTCTACTGTCTTGTAAATAGCGCCATCCGGTTTTGTAGGGTCAAGTTCAATTGCCCCCTTATAGCCCACATATTTTTTAATAAGATTAGCCATATCAATTACGGAGATACCGGAACCAATGCCGACATTAACCGGTCCGGGATAGAAAGGCATGTCAATCGCCCTTATGAGAGCCTCTGCACCATCCTCAACATGCATCCACTCTCTAACTGGTGTCCCGGTTCCCCATACAATAACCTTGGGATCATCGTTCTGTCTGGCTTTCACAAACTTCATGATTAAAGCTCCAAGTGCATGTGAACGCTCCTCTTCAAAATGGTCACCCGGGCCATACATGTTTGAAAGAATTATATTGTAAATTCTCTCCCCGAACTGCTTGCCATATGCATATGCTCCAATAATGAATGCCTTTCTGACAAAGCCATAGACCATAACAGATTCATGCATTTCTCCGTCCCATATCTCATTTTCCTTGAAGAGGGTTGCCTTTGCCGGATAGACACAATTAGATACAGGGTTTATGAATTTTTGTACGTTTGTTGCATGTGATGCAGCCAGTACACTGGTAACCATTTTTAGATTGTTGTGAAACAACTCAACATGATGCTTGTATCCAAACTGGATACCTCCCACAAAGGAGGCGCAATTGATAACGGTTTCCGGTTTTACCTTTTCAAAAAGATCAAGTGTCTGAGTTTCATCTCTTAAGTCTGTTCCCATAGAGAGTGATGAAGCAGTATATTCAAGACCCCTCTCCTTTAGCTTAAGACAAACAGTTTTACCTAAAAACCCTGTTGCTCCCAGTACTAAAATCATATCTCAACTCCTCCGTAGTTGTCGTTTTCAAGGTCATATTTAACCATTTTGTATACCAACTCCTCCAGTCCTACCTTAGTCTGCCAGCCCAGCTCTTTTTTTGCCTTGGATGGATCACCCCAAAGTAAATCTACCTCCGATGGCCTGAAGTATATGGGATCTATCGTAACAATAATCTCTCCTGTCTTTTTGTTTCTGCCAACCTCATCAACACCGGAACCTTCCCACTGTATTTCAATGTCAACAACTTTAAATGCCATGTTCACAAAATCCCTTACAGTGTAGGTGTGGCCGGTTGCAATTACATAATCGTCGGGCTTATCCTGTTGAAGCATAAGCCACATTGCCTCCACATACTCCTTGGCATAACCCCAGTCCCTTTTTGAGTCAAGGTTACCAAGAGATAATTGAGACAGCTTCTTTTTGTGTATGTTGGCAACCGCCTTGGTGATTTTTTTGGTCACAAATGTCTCGCCTCTTCTGGGAGATTCATGGTTGAACAGAATTCCATTGCAGGCAAACAGATTGTAAGCCTCCCTATAGTTGACGGTAACCCAATATGCATATAGTTTTGCTGCTCCGTAAGGTGATTTTGGATAAAATGGAGTCTTTTCGTTCTGAGGTGCAGTGTCCGGGAGTCCCCCGAACAGTTCAGAAGTGGAAGCCTGATAATATTTACAAGGAATACCTGTATCTCTTATGGCATCCAGAAGACGGATTGCTCCTATTGCATCAACTTCCCCTGTGTACTCAGGAACTTCAAATGACACTGCTACGTGTGACTGGGCTCCCAGATTATAAATTTCATCGGGCTTAATCTGTGAGATAAGACGGTGAAGGTTGCTGGAGTCAGCTAGGTCGCCATGAAATGTATAATAGTTAGGATGGGTCCATATTTTATCAAGGATTCTCTGGGTGGTGAATACCGATGAACGTCTCAGTATTCCATAAACTTCATAACCTTTTTCCAGAAGGAACTCCGAAAGGTAAGATCCATCCTGACCGGTAATACCTGTAATAAATGCTTTTTTCATATTCAAATATACTTATTTTTTTTTGTGCTATATTTATATCAAATTTAAAATTTATTATATGGTCTACTCAACACTAACCAACGGACTGGCTAACAACCTCTTCCAGATTGCAACAGGAGCCACTCTGGCGCGCCGTAACAACACAGAATATGTAGGTTGCACTATAGAGGAAACCGTTCCTGAAGGTATGACTTTCAGCGATTTCGTAAATCAGTACCAAAGCAATACATTACGGGACGTAAAATTTGTTGAGGGTATCCCTGAGGGTTCCATAGAATACATACAACCAGGGTTCAATTACAGTCCCATAGAATATTTCGACAAAATAAGGTTATCTGGTTATTTTCAGAGCGAAAAGTTCTTCGACAAAGAGTATGTAAGAGAGTTGTTTGCTCTGGACGAAGAGAGACGTTCTTACATTATGGGAAAATATGGACATCTTCTTAATCAGGAGATTATATCAATTCACGTAAGAAGAGGAGACTACGTGAACCGCCCTCTGAGACAACCTGTCTGCTGTATGCCATACTTCCGCAGGACAATTGCCTATTTTGGAAAGGATAAACAATATTTTGTCTTTAGCGATGATGTAAAGTGGTGCAAAAAAAGGTTTACAGGCAGCAACTTCCATTTTCCTGACCGCGAGTCACCAGTTACCGACCTGTATCTTCAATCGTTGTGTACCCACAATATCATAAGCAACTCTTCGTACAGTTGGTGGGGTGCATGGCTCAACAACAACCCGGAAAAGATTGTGTTGGTTCCAAAAACCTGGTTCGGTATTCAGATGAGGGATTATGATCTGTCCGACCTTATACCTGAGGGGTGGATAAAAATAAGGAACCCAAAGACTATTTCCCTGACAATCAAGACTGCTTTATATTGGTCGGTAGATATTGCAAAAAGAGCCTGGTGGAGACTTACTCATCTTTAATTTTCCTTCCTGAGAATTTTCTTGTTGACAAACTCCTTTATTCCAATCATTTTATCAAGTTGTCTGAACGAATAAACCATGGAAAACAGCAACAGGACAGATGCAACACTATAAGAGGCAATCCCTTCCAAAAGCCTGAAGGAGAAGAAGACTGCTGCCATTAACGAAATCTGGAACAGTAGTACCTTCTTTAGTTCATTACTTAAAGAAAATTCATATAGTCTCGCAGTTACTACATTTATTATTACAAAATAAACCAGATGTGCAAGCATGAAAGCCCAGGCAAGACCGGCCAGTCCGTTTAGCAGATAACCTGCAATGCTGAAAACCAACATGCTAACATTTGAATAGATCCCCTCAAGAAAGAAAAAGACCTTTTTGTTACCTTTTGCGAAAGATATTGCCCCAATGGAATATGATGCGGCCTTGAATATCATGCCAAATGCAAGCATCCTGATAAATCCTGTAATTGGTAAAAACTCCTTTGAAAGAAGAATTTGTATCACAATTGGCGCGGTAATCACAAGCATAAGCAGGATTGGTGTTGCAATAAGCAGTGTCACTTCTCCCTGTTGGTTAACCATTTCCCTGACTTTTTCGTTGTCTTCACTTACGGCCGCCAACCTTGGGTAATAGTCGATGGCCATAGCAGAAAAAACAAGACCAATCGATTGTGATGTTATGCTCATTCCTGCCTGATATAATCCGAGATCAGCAACAGATCCTGAGTTTATAATAAAGTTGTTAAGCAAATATCCTGTGAATGAGCCAATTGATATTGAGAGCATCATTGCCACACCAAGCTTTACCATATCTGCACCCCCGGAGTAGGTCTCTTTCCAGGAGACCTTCACATCGGCGGTTTTTACCTTTGATGTATAGTATACGCTTAAAATATAAGTAATCAGTGACGACAATATAAGTGCCGGTACAATTCCCTTTACTCCGAAAAAGAAGAACAGAGGTGCAGATACCAGAAGCGCTACTAGTGTGCCCGTAACGGAATTGATTGCATACCACTTAAGATTTCTTGTCCCCTGAAGAAGAGAGGAGTTGCCCGATGCGAGTATGTTGAACAGAACCATGAAACCCAGTAACATGAATGCCCATGTGTATTCTCCACTCTTAAAGGCGAACCTGCTTAGTAAAGGTGAAAGAGCCACTACTGCAACAAGCCCAAGCAATGCGCTGCCAAAAAGCCAGCGTCTGAATATTTTGAGTGTTTTTGAAAGCTTTTCTATATCGCCAGACTCGCTTGATTTGGAAATGTCCCTCACAGCGCTGTAATTCAACCCCAGACCGGCTATATTATTGATCAAGGCAACCGAAGAGACAAAAAGTCCATTCAAACCCATACCTGAGGGACCAAGCAAAACGGCAATTATTTTTCCTCTTACCAGATTGATAAACACATCTATTATTTGTGTTCCCCCGAAAAGAGAAGTTGCCTTAAATATGTTCTTGTATGATGTCTTTTCTTTTGATGCCATTTATCCGGATACTTTTTCCCACGATTTTGTTGTCTTGTCATAACTCCTTATAACTCTGGCGGGGTTTCCGGCAACAACGCTGTATGGTGGAACATCTCTGTTTACCAGGCTACAAGCAGCAACTACACTGTGACGGCCAATCTTTATACCTTTTGTTATTACAGAATTTGCACCAATCCACACATCATCCTCTATTACAATCTGAGACGTGCTTACTCCCTGCTGGTCTATCCTGCAGGAAACATCCCTGAAATTGTGATCAATGCCGGACAATGTGATATTCTGAGCCAGATTTACATGATCTCCTATTTTAACAGGGCCAATCACTACATTTGCCAGTCCAATCCTTGTATAATCTCCTATCCTTACATCACCAACCAGATTGTTTACAATTGAAAAATCCTCTATTACAGAATTCTTACCAATGGAAAATTTATTGAAGGGAGCAATATCCTTTCTTACACTTCTGTATATGACAGAGCCTCGCCCTCTTTTGATGTAAAAAGGCATAAAGAGTCTCATCCATAATCTTGGCCTTGTCTTTACAGGATGAATCATGGCATTCAGCATAAATTCTTTAAATGCCGGTTTTCTTTTAAAATATTTCTTAAGTCTTCCTGTCTTCATAATTGTTTATTTAAAAATCCTTGCTGGTGTGAATGAATTTCTTGTTCACGCCTTTTGTCCTGAACAGATTAATAAACATGAGGATAAATATTAAAGGCAAGCGGTTAATCGCCTTGAGGCTCCTTTTTGTTATAAGAAAATCCGGGATTGCCATTGCAAAAGAGATCAACATCAAAACCAGCAATGCCCACCACTTGAAAGTAAGTCTCCATTGGAGAACCAACGTTACAAGAGATACTATGGCAATAATACCCATTATAATGATTTTAGGAGGAAGCATCCAGACAAATATCCTCTCCACATAATCAATATTCCGCGAAAATATTGCTCCCGGCAAATCTTTAAGAGCAGAAAAAAGAGAACCAAACTGGGCCGCTATCCATCTGCGTCTCTGGTTGTAAAAACCCCTTTCCTCTTGAATTTTTTCATCGTAAACCATAAGGTTGTCCAGATAATCTACAAATATCCTGTCTTTAAAAAGTATGATTTCCAACTCCTTGTCTTCACCTGATGTTGAAAGTTTTTTAACATTATGTTTAAACCACTTATACTCGAATGCCATTCCGGAACCTATAAGAGCAGAGGAAAAACCCATGTTCACATGCCCTTTTCTGAAGATTGAGTTATTTATCTCCTCACTTATCGCATCAAGAATTGCCATATCGTTGTTCAGGTTCTTCGCTGTCCTGTGGGCCTGAATTGCAGTAAGCCCAAAGTAAAACGCATCGTTTATCTCTGATATGAAATTGGGATCAACAACATTATCTGCATCAAGAATTACAATAAGATCGTATTTCTCCCCCTTTAGGCTGTCAATTGCCATATTGAGGGCAACAGCCTTGGAACTGATTTCAGGATTGATTTCAAGCAACTTTACCGGGAGAGTGGCGAGCATCTCGTTTGTTTCGTCTCTCATCTTGTCTGAGATTACAACGATATCCATCTTATTTTCCGGATACTCCTGTGCCATGATAGAGCGGACAGACCCCTCAATCACTCTGTCTTCTTTGTAGGCAGGTATCAGTACAACAACTCTGGATTTCTTTTTGGCAACAGGATATTTTTTCCCTCCTCCCCATAAGGAGAAAAATGAAAAGACAAGATAATACCCTACAGGTATTGCCATTATTATAAACAAGATCCACTCTGCCTTAGATAAAAACTGCAACATAATTAAATTATTTAGCTGATTCTTTATTTAACCTAAAATAGCCGTAAATTCCCCTTAAAGTAGCCATTACAAGATCCTTTCTCCCTTTTATTAATGAAAGCATTATCAATTTTGTATCTGCTACAAGCAACTGATAGACAATTGCAAGCAACCTGACGATCCCTCTTCTGTTTCTGTGGGCAAACAACAGCCTGTTTCTTGTGAGATAATATCTCTTTAGGTAGCTGTCACTTCCCGTGCTCTGGCTCTCTTTATGGATTATCAATGCTGCCGGCTGATACATGAGCTTGTACCCAAACTCTTTCATCTTTGTGCACCAGTCCAATTCTTCATAATAAAGAAAGTAAATTTCCGGCATATAACCAATTTTTTCGATTACCTCTCTCTTCACCATCATGGCCGCACCATGTGTTGATGCTGTCTCAGCAGGGGCGTTGTACTGTCCGCGGTCATATTCGTTATAACCGATGCCCCTGTTTCTGAGCGTAATGCCTGTTAACTCAGTGAATCCGGCAAATTGAATTGTGCCAGGAGGTGATATGAAGTGTATTTTAGGAGAGACTGCTCCTATAGATGAGTCGCTTTCAAGCATCTTTACAAGCTCTGTAACGGAGCTGTCACATAAAAGAGTGTCGTTGTTTATCAACATTACATACTTACCCGCAGAGGCGCGGATTCCAATGTTGTTCCCCCCGGAAAAACCCAGGTTAACTTCGCTTCTGATATTTATAACGTTTGGAAATTCTTCTGCAAGAGGTATAGATTCATCAATACGTGAACCATTATCCACTACAATTATCTCGCAGGATACATCCTGCAGATGCTTTTGCATAGACAAAAGGAGTTCTCTTGTATGTGTCAGTCCGTTAAAATTGACAACAATAAATGATATTTCAGGATTCATCATCTTTGTATAGCTCTGGGTAAAGAAGTTTATGCTCTTCAATCTCCTTTTCGTAAACAGGGCTCATAAACAGAAAAGCCATACTGAAATAAAGGATTGGGCCAAACGGGAACTGTCCGATAATTTCTATACTGTAAGAAGATACATAGAGCCCCGCTATACCGCATAGCAAAGCCGCCATCAACCCTTTGAGCTGATGGTTTTTCAGTTTGAAGAAGACCAGATATCCTCCATGAAAAATGATGTATAGCAGAATTAACGCGTGAAGTGTCAATCCAATAATACCAGTCTCCATCCATACCAGAACATACCACGAGTCTGCAGGAATCTGCGATAGTACAGGGTCGGTCCGATACGTCCTAACCTCTCCCCTGCTCATTCCCAGCCCTACCCCAATTGGCTTGTTAGCAAGATAGGCACCAATTTTCAATTGATTTACAACCCTTATTACATAAGACGCGTCATCGGTGTTAAAGAAGGACCTCATCCTTCTTATGTATGAGTTTCCCTGTCCGTAATAGGTAAACCTTAAAAATACAAAGGCAGTCACCACAATCATTGTAGTTACAATAAGTGGGACGAACCTCTTGGAAACAATTGCATAGATAGTAAGGGCAACAAATGGAAGGGCCAGGGAGCCTCTTGTTCCGGAAAGTAACATCCCATACATACAGGCCAAAGCCGTAAACATATAGAAAACCTTCATTTTTGTCTCTTTAAAATAGAGTGCAGATATACCGAAAACAACACCTGAGAATGCTATTCCTGTACCAAAGTTTCCTGCATCGGTAAAGATCGAAAAGTAGCGTGTACCTGAGTAAATAATGTGAGTGGAAGCTGCACCCCCTTCGAAAAGCCATCTCGATTCTGCAAAGTCAAATCCTATAGTTTTCTGTAAGAAAGCTTTAAGAACAGCCAAAATAGAAAAAATGGCCCATATAAACAACAACCTCTTAAAGTCCTTGTATTTCCTCACAACTACGGCAACCAGAAATACTATAAGAAAAAAGTATATACCCATTCCCCTAACAGAGGTCAACCAAGCGACAATAGTAGAAGAGTAGGGATTGAATATTTCGAACACACAGTAAAATACCCAGATTAAAGCAACCAGAGTAAGACCATTAAACGAGTTGCTCATCTTAACTTCGGAGTCTTTTTTGAAACTGCTGAAAAGCACTGCAACCAGAACCACTACAAGCAACATATCCATAGATATGCCGGGCGCAATTCCTCTTACATACCTCGACAAACCAGATACAAAATAGTTTCCTGCGAATATCAAGATAACTCCTATGTTCGGGTTGTTGACAACAACAAGAAAAACAAGAAACATGAGCGGCAGCATGGAAAATATCCCTCCAAAGAGGAAACCCATTCTGGTGTTCAGATAAACAATAACCAATACCAGACCTAGTAGAAGCAGGTACACTAAAGCCTTATTGACATTATTGAAAAGGTTATTGATAATACCACTCATAGTAGCATTATTTAGATGTCAGGCCGAATTGAGTCAGTTTGTAAACAAGTTTTCTGAAGTATGAGTATGGCGGCAACATTCCGACAAAGCTCTCTTCCACACTTGTGCTTGCCTGTGTCAGATAAAGCTGCAAAGGAGCGTCTTGTGCCTGCGTTTTAAGTCTTTCAAAAGCCAGCTTGTCAATGTCACGCCAAACTTTATCTGCCCTTATTACTACAAGATTTATTGAGGCCTCTCTCAACAGACCGACAGGAATTGCCGATTTTGAGATAGATCTGTGTTCTACCAGAATTACGTCTTCGTTCTCATAATCATAAAGTTCCGACAGATTCATGGAGAGTATATAATCCCTGGAATCACTTGTTATCCCTTCATGCCATGATATTATCCTTACACGGAGCCCTCTCTCTGTCCAATACTCATTCAGATGGTCAATAAGCAGACTCTTGCCTGTACCTTCATCGGTACTTATAAAGTTGATAATATCTGGCTTCTCCTTCGGATTCAGGTACGGAATGATTGCATTTGCCAGGTAGTTTGCAGCAATCCTCTCATACTCCTTGTTATATCCCCTGTACTTGAATCTGTTTCTTGTAGGGAATGCTCCCAGAACTATTGCCGGAATCAACCTTTCTGCTCGTATTTTGTCCCTCACGGTACGGTCGAACAGCTCTAGCAACAGAAAATATCCTATGATAAAAATGAGGGTTCCAATATATGTTATCAAAACAATTATCCTCCTTGCCGTCGGCATCGGAGATACAGGGAACAACGGAGGATTGATGGCCTTAAGAGTTGCAGAGGTCATCTGAAGAGTTTTCTGCCGCAGAAGCGCAGCATTAAGACTCTGCAAAACTGTAAGATAAGATTCCGTTGTAAAACCGATATCCCGCTCCTTCCTTTTAAGAGTAGTTCCGATAGGAGAGAAATATGTGTACTGATCTTCTAGTGTCTTCTTTACTTCCTCCATAACCTTCATTTCGGATATGGCTTTCTCTCTTACGATTATCTCTGCAATCCACTGTTCCACAAAGGTTGTGGTGGCAATACCTTCTTTTGTATACTTCTGGTCGCTTACCAGTGCCGAGAATGACTTAAGATCATTTTCAGCTTCTTTTAGCCGCCTTTTATATTCCTCCAGTGTCTTTGAATTTGTAGACAAGGAGTCTGTCTGAAATGTCTCCAGCCTTGCAACTGCAGTACTGTATTGAGAGAGTGTGTTAAGCTTGTCAAGAAACAGACTGTTGTTCTGAATCATCTTAATCTGTTCCTTTATCCTCTCTTCCAGATCATTAACTGTTGTGCTTGCACTTGTATATCTTAGTAAAGCGTCGTTATACAACAGATCGTAGTCCCTTGAGAGGGCTGTTACCTGTTTAGTCTGCTCATCGTAATTTATGACCTTTTTCTCTATATAATACTGAGTAAGAGAATCTTCAGAAGCCCTTAGTTTTCTGCTTAGTTTTGCAAGTTCGTTGCGGAAGTACTCCACAACGTTGTTTGTCTCGCCGAATCTGAGAATTTCATACTGTTTTACAAACTCGTCATTGAGAAGTGCAAGTGTATTGTATGTGATACCCGGGTCATCGTTCGAATAGGTAATGTCCAACATGTCACTATCGAAAAGCCTCCTTACTTCAATCTTGGATAGGGCATTGTAACTATAGTGCTGGTGGTTCCAGTTGAAAAGACCATAAACGAAGTTGGTTGGAGAAGCCCTTTCATAGGCATTGAGGTTCTCAATGGTCTTCTCTTCCGAGGTCTTGTCTATAAGTGCCCGTACCTCTTTTGGGGTTATGAGCAGCAGGTTCCTGTAATTGCTTGCGAGAATGTAGTTGTTGTCCTTCAGTGGGTCACCGTAAATCATGTGCTGAGTATACAATCTTAAGGAGACGTTCCTGAGTGTGGTTTTGGATTTAATAATACTTATAAGATTGTCGATACCGTTGTTTACACTACTCCAGTCAATTCTTCCTCCTCCTACTCCAGATTCTATCGTGAAACCAGATGCAATACCAGTATAAATAGTAGTTGTCACAACATACTGCCGTGGCATGTTCCGTGTGAGATAAATAGCAATAAGGGCAGCAATCAGCGGCAGAAACAGCAACCAGTATTTGATTCTTAAAAGTAGCTTTACTATCTGCGATAAAATATCCATATACTACTTGTTTATAATTTTTGTACTGGCAAGAACCTCGAGCTTGAGTATAGCTGTATTAAGCTCCTGTCTTACATTTTCCAACTGCATGAATGCCTGAACCTGGGTACCCTTGGCACTACTAAGACCCTGTGCATTAATGGCCCCCATCATAAAATCCTTCTGTGATAGCTCAAACTGAGCATTTGCCAGGTTTGACTGTTCAAGCACAATTTTCAAAACCTTGAGCATACCCTGAGCTTTTATATAAAGCTCTACAATCAAAACTCTCTGCTGGTCATACCACATCTCCTTCTCTTTCATGGTCTCCTGAATTTTGAGCTGCTGGGTCCTTATCCTGTTTCTTCTGTCAAATACCTTATTTAGAGGAATGTTAAGTGCCGCTCCTATGTTGTACCAAAGCTGTTCACCTCCAGTGTTCTGGTATACTATTGGGTAATTGGACCCAAGATTTGTATATGAGTTTATGCCCATTACTCCATACTGATAGGTTCCGAATATTGTTACATACTCCAGCCAGCTTCTTCGTTCAGTCTTTAGGGCAAGTTCCTGTCCTAACATTCTGTATCCATAGAATTCAACCATGGAACTTCTTCTTGCTCCCTCGAAGAGAGAATCCAGAGGTGGTAATTGTAGTGACAATAAGTCTTCAGCCGATAATTGCTGGGCAGAGATTTTCTGCGTAAATGGTATGATGGTGAATAGAAGTAGTATCAGATATCTCTTCATCATTCTTTTATTAAACATTCTCCTTTTGTATAAAGGCAGTTATTGTCTTAAATATAATTTTTACATCCATCCAGAAGTTGTAGTTCTTTGCATAGAATATATCTAGCTGTTTCCTCTCCTCAGGAGAAAGCTTGCCTGAATCCCCCCTTTTTTCTACCTGCCATAATCCTGTAAGACCTGCCGGGCCCAAAAACCTGTCTATGTATTGGTCAGATGTCAGCTGTTCTGCCTCATATAACGGCAGAGGTCTGTTGCCGACAACAGACATGTCACCTTTAAGTATATTGAACAATTGCGGCAATTCATCTATACTGTATTTTCTGAGCAATCGTCCTATTTTAGTTATCCGCGGATCATTTTCGTACTTTACGAAATTGTTTAACTGCTTAGTGGTTTTGTCTCTCAAAAAATCTTTCTCAGATATAACATCGTCGTCAGAAACAAAATAACCCTCTCCCATATCTCCTACTATAGGAATAAGTGAGGAGTTGAAAAAATCGTAACCACCCTCGCTTTCAACCTCCTGATATTGATTCAGGTTCATAAATTCCTTCAACCTCTTGTCGGCGTCGCAGTACATTGAACGAAACTTAAGAAAGTCGAAAATTTCGTAGTTACTGCCAACACGTTTGGATTTGTAAATAATCTTACCCTTGCTCTCTACCCGGATCAATATGGCAACAACAATAAGTAGTGGGGAAAGTATCAGCAGTGCTGCCAGAGATGATAATATGTCAAACGTTCTTTTCCAGAAAGGAATTGTGTAAGTCTTGAGGGGTTGCTGTTCCAGCGATGCAGATTGTATAAGTTCCTGATTTTTTGCAACGAATTCCAGTCCGTTCTTTAACCTCGTCTCGGAAACATCTGTATGAGTCGTGTCATTCACTCCGCATTTCTGATACTGCGAAATCTCCTCCTTTTCAATTCTGTCTGCAACCAAAACTATATATGCTGTAGGAAATTCCTTTTTGAGATACTCAATTCTCGTGCTGTCCAGCTTAATACTGGATTTTTCATAGAGAACCATAAGCGGGAGGTTCCCTCTTCTTTCGGAAATCTTCTTTGCTGCATCGGCATGATCTTGAGCAACGACCAGTAATTTGCCCAAATAGGAACTGAACCGGGATATTGTATCCGCGTTTTTCCCTACATATATAGTGTAAACTATCACGAAACTATTTTTTTAAGCCTGACTTTTAACTCCATTGGATTAAATGGTTTTGAAATATAGTCATCAGCTCCCTTCTCCAACAGTGCTATCTTCTGAGATGTACTATCTTCACTTGAAAGAACAACAAAAGGTATCGATTTGAAAAGGTCATTCTTTTTTACATAATCCAGAAAATCGACGCCGGACATGTTTGGCATATAAATATCTGAAACAATTAAATCCGGTATGTTACCTTCTTGTAGCCAAGCGATTGCTTTGATGGGATCCTCGAAATACACACACTCGAATGTTTCTGAAATATATACCTGAATTACTTTTGCAATAGTGGGCTTATCATCTACAATCAGAACTCTCTTTTTCACAATTGTTCTATGTTAGTTATTAAATCAAATTTTGTGTAAATGTATAAAAAATATAACAATAAAAGAACCCTCCGGCCTAATTAGTCTATTTTTTTGGCATGCACTATTAATTCTCCGTTTTGACGAGTTATATTACCCACTATTTTAACCATTAACAGATAGAATCCGATGCCGAAAATATTATATAATGGCAAAAGCAGGTTAAATCCCATGGTGTATCTAAGTTGGTTTTTCACAGGTTTGAATCCTGCCAGGTTCAACAGATTGTTAATGGCTCTGAAGTTCCATGTAAACAAGTGGTTATTCAGATCAGGTTCAAATCCTGCTTTTCCATGGTTGTCCTTAGGTAATATAAGTAGCAATGTGCCCCCTTTTTTTAGTTTCGCCCTCATCTGAACAAGAGATTCAAGTGGATCAGGTACATGTTCAAGTGAATGTCTCGACAAAACAATGTCAAATTCATCGTTAGGGATCTCATCCAGTGTTTCATAAACAGGGATTTGTCTCTTTCTGCATGCATCAAGAGCGTCTTTGCTTATATCATATCCGTAAACATTTGTAAGCGAGGCTATGTTCTGCCCTATTCCAACTCCAAATTCAAGTATTTTTGGATTATCGGTAAATTCCGAAAAATACATTTTGGCGGCAGTCTTTGACTTAGCCCAAAAGTATTTGTCATTCAGTAATAAATTTTCATGCCTTTTTGTGTGGTATGAATTATTGTAATAGTCAAACAATTGGTTTGTGCTCATGTTTACGTTGTTTTACTTGGTACATTCATACAAATATAAAAAAATATTTTGTACCTCTTCCATAAAGTTGGTAGCTTTGTTCAGGTTATGTTACATTTAAATCATCAGTTATGGGTTTGAAAGCTGTCAGGTTATTAGTTAAAGCATCTGTCGTTATTTTTTGCTTTGTTATTCTCGCTTTTAGCATTGCAGCAATGCTTTCTTCTAATACAGACCCCAATATTAATGTTAATTCAGCATTCTTAGGTCTTTCCCTCCCCCTGATTCTTCTTTTAGCACTCTTTCTTGCTGTTTTTCTGATGTTCAGAAAAAGCTTCTGGTTTATAATCCCGCTGGCTGCAATAGTCGTCAACTATCAGTATGTAACTTCAATGATTCAGGTTAATATCCTATCTGGACAGAATTTTGCGGCAAATAGTTCAAGCGTAAAGGCCGCAACGTACAACATTCACGGGTTCAGACACATGAGCAACAATGTTTCAGTCAATTACATTGCAAATTACATATCAGGAGAGAATATAAGTATCTTTTGCATGCAGGAGTTCTCTTCACACAGCCTCTTCAACATGCGTGAGGTGGCGGGTGCGTTCGACTTTTTCCCATTTTCAACTCTTACAGACAACTCAGCCCCAAAAGCAGGCCTTGTGATTTTCAGCAGGTTCCCTATCAAGGCTAAAGGCATGCTTAAAATTGAATCGCTCTCAAACGGAGTACTTTGGGCAGATGTCGAGCTTCCTGACGGTCGGATTTTAAGGGTAATAAACGCTCATCTCCAAACAACCGGCATCAGCCGTTCATATTACCACGGATTCAGAAGAAACATAAAGGTGATAGGGGACAACTTCAAACTAAGAGCCCGACAGGCGAATATTCTCAATGCCTTTATTGACTCTTCAAAAACTCCGGTTATTTTGTGTGGAGACTTTAATGACACCCCTTCGTCCTACACCTACAAAAAAGCAAAAGGTAATTTAGTTGACGGGTTCAAGGAGGCAGGTTCGGGATTAGGAAGTACATTCAAGCATAAATCAAGTATGCTCAGAATAGATTACATTATGTATTCGAAGCAATTGAAAGGGGTAAGATATTATTCTGTTTATCAGAAGTGGAGCGATCACAATCCTGTTATTGCTGAGTTGGAATATCAAAACTAAAGATCGATCCTAAACCCTCTTTTGAGGTAAAGCCCAAGGTACCTCCGTTTCGTTTGACAAATTCGTTGCAAAGCAGAAGGCCGAGTCCCGAACCCTCTTCGTTGTCTGTGCCAAAACTTGTGAAATGTGACTCAGATTTGAACAACCTCTCCTGGTTCTCCATGCTTATTCCTGCTCCGTGGTCTTTTACAAAAATTACGATTCTTTCAGGCTCTTCCACTATTTCCACCTCAACAACGGAACCGTCATAGCTGAACTTTATTGCATTACTTATAAGGTTCCTAAGTGCAGTTTTTAACATGTCGATATCTATTCTGGCTATCCTTTCTGTACTACCAATTATATTGATTGTAATATTCTTAAGCTTTGCCACTGCTCTCAATACCTCTACCACACCACTCACGAGGTTCATGACATCTACATTATCCTGAAAAACAGTGTTAAGACGTCCGGTCTGACTCTTTGTCCATTTAAGAAGGTTGTCCAGAAGGGTGAAGCTGTCATCTGTGAGTCTGTTTGCCATTATCAGCAACTCATACATATCCTCGTCTATGCTCTCCCTCTTTATTCCTGCAATGAGAACCTCCATGACCATCCTTATGGATGCAATTGGTGCCCTTAGATCATGTGCAATAACCGAATATAATTTGTCTCTGCCTATGATTGTTTTTCGAAGCTCTTCTGTCTGACGCGATATGAGTCTTTTGGCAGCAATAAGCGATACCTGATGGTTTATGCGGGTAAGAAGTTCATCCTTGTTGAACGGCTTAGATACGTAGTCTGCTGCGCCTAATTTAAAACCTTGTACGATATCTTCGGTAGAGTTAAGTGCCGATAGGAAAATAATAGGAATTTCCGCTTTATCCGGCATCTCTCTCAGACGCCTGGCAACCTCGTGCCCATCCATGATAGGCATCATAATATCAAGCAAAATAAGGTCCGGTCTGTGTTTCTCGATTATTTCAAGTGCATCCCTGCCATTAAAGGCAGTTAATGTCTTATAGCCGACCTTTGATATTAAAAGCTTCAATAATAAGACGTTAGCATCAACGTCATCTACGATTAAAACCGTAAATTCAGAATTATTTATCTCCATCACGATTTGTTATCTGTTTTCTAAAATAATCAATAGTCTTTTCAAGTCCCTCATTTAATTGTATTACTGGTTCCCAGTCAAAAAGTTTTCTTGCAAGATTAATATCGGGTTGTCTCTGTTTAGGATCATCTAAAGGCAGTTCACGATGCACAATTGTTGATTCAGAACCTGTAAGTTTTATTATTTTTTCCGCCAACTCCTTAATTGTAAACTCATTTGGATTGCCAATATTCACAGGGCCTGTAAAATCATCTCCCGAATTCATTACCCTTATCATTCCCTCAACCAGGTCATCAATATATTGAAAGCTTCTGGTCTGCAGGCCGGCACCATAAAGTGTGATATCTTCGTTTTTAAGTGCCTGAACAATAAAATTGGAAACAACCCTTCCGTCGTTTGCATTCATGTTCGGTCCATAGGTGTTGAATATCCTTATAATTTTTATTCTGACCCTATTTTGTCTGTGATAGTCCATGAAAAGAGTTTCTGCACATCTTTTCCCTTCGTCGTAACAAGAGCGGATACCTATGGTATTTACATTTCCCCAGTATGATTCTGTCTGAGGATGGATTATTGGGTCGCCATATACTTCGCTTGTAGATGCCTGTAATATTTTGGCATTGGTCCTTTTTGCCAGACCAAGCATATTTATGGCTCCCATTACTGAAGTTTTAATTGTTTTTATGGGATTGTACTGATAGTGAACAGGAGAAGCAGGACATGCAAGATTGTATATCTGATCCACCTCGGCATGAAACGGATTTATTACATCGTGTCTGACAAGTTCGAAGTTAGGATTGCCTATAAGTTTGATAATGTTCTGTTTGGAACCTGTAAAAAAGTTATCCAGGCAGATAACGTCATTCCCCTCATTAACAAGTCTAGTGCAAAGATGAGACCCTATAAAACCTGCGCCTCCGGTGACCAGTATCCTTTTCATGTCAGTGCTTTTTTCCTATTGAGTAGTAGTTGAGTCCTTCTGATTTGAGTTCAGCAGGATCATAAATGTTACGCCCGTCTACAACTACATTTCCTTTCATAAGCTGTTTAATGTGCGACCAGTTAATAAGTCTGAATGGCTTCCACTCAGTAACAAGAGCAACTGCATCTGCCCCATCAACTGCATCATAAGGATTTTTACAGAAAGTTACTTTATTGCCAAGTTTTCGTGCTGTCTCCTCCATTGCAACCGGATCGAAGATTCTTACTTTAGCTCCTGCATTAAGAAGTTCGTTTATAACCACCATAGATGGAGCCTCTCTCATGTCGTCTGTGTCCGGCTTGAAGGTAAGTCCCCAGATTGCAACTGTCTTTCCCTTTATCTTGTTTTTAAATGCATCGTTTAATTTTCTGAAGATTATTCCTTTCTGATGTTCGTTGACAAGTTCGACTGCCTCTACAATCTTCATTTGAAAGCCGAACTCCCTTGCCGTTGTAATTAAAGCTTTAACATCCTTGGGAAAGCATGACCCGCCGTAACCCGCACCTGCATACAGAAAACTTGTGCCGATCCTTTTATCGCTGCCTATCCCTTTCCTTACGGAATCTACGTTGGCCCCGGTTGCCTCGCAAAGTGCAGCTATTTCGTTCATAAAGCTTATTCTGGTTGCCAACATTGCATTTGCTGCATATTTAGACATCTCGGCAGATGCTATATCCATGAAAATAATCGGGAAACCATTCAATAAAAATGGTTTATACAATCTCTCCATAAGCTGTCTTGCCCTTTCGCTGTCTACTCCCACTACAACTCTGTCCGGAGACATAAAATCTTTAATTGCTGCTCCTTCTTTCAGAAACTCGGGATTTGAAGCGACGTCGAATTGTATGTCCACTCCCCTCTTATCGAGTTCAGCCTGAATCACTTTTTTTACTTTTGGCGCGGTTCCTACCGGAACTGTGCTCTTGGTTACAAGTAATTTATAGTTGGTCATGTGCTTACCTACATTCCTGGCAACATCAAGAACATACTTAAGATCTGCACTTCCGTCTTCGTCCGGTGGGGTCCCTACTGCACTGAAAATAACAGTAACATCTTCCAGAATATCAATGAGATTGGTAGTGAAACTTAGCCTGCCCTCATCTGCATTTTTGTTTACCAGCTCCTGAATACCCGGTTCAAAAATTGGCATAATTCCCTTTTTGAGTTTCTCTATCTTATTCTTATCTATGTCTACGCAGACAACGCTAAGACCCATTTCTGCGAAACAGGCGCCGGTTACCAATCCGACATATCCCGTCCCTACAATTGCAATTTTCATAGGTTTAAGTATATTTTTTAACGTAATAAACAAAGATAATAAAAAACTTTATATCCATTAATTTGTTACTTTTATATTGTGCTTATAACCTTTTAAACAACAAAATTTTATTAATTATGACAGATCAGCAGATTGCGCATACAATCAAGATGCGGCCAATAGGAGAAGTGGCAAAACAGTTAGGAATTGACCCGGAAGAGTTGGAGCTATATGGAAAATACAAGGCAAAGCTCCTTCCAAAGTATATTGACAGATCAAAGTTCGGAAAGCTTATACTTGTCTCGGCAATTTCTCCCACGCCTGCCGGAGAGGGCAAAACAACTGTCTCCATTGGGCTTTCACAGGCATTGAACAGAATTGGCAAGAAATCTATAGTAGTTCTTAGGGAACCCTCTTTGGGGCCTGTATTTGGTATTAAAGGAGGGGCAACAGGAGGTGGTTATTCTCAGGTATTGCCAATGGAAGACATCAATCTGCATTTTACCGGAGATTTTGCTGCAATCGAAAAGGCTCATAATCTGCTGGCAGCACTAATAGATAACAATATTCAAAGCAAGACAAGATCTCTTAACCTGGACCCTCGCACTATTTCCTGGAAGAGAGTTATGGACATGAATGACCGCTCGCTCAGATCTATGGTACTGGGCCTGGGTGGTACTGGAAACGGAATTCCACGGGAGACAGGATTTGACATCACCGCAGCATCTGAGGTAATGGCAATTCTTTGTTTGTCAAATGATATAGACGACCTTAAACAACGACTTGGGAATATTTTCATCGGTTTTACATTTGACAAGAAACCAATATATGCACGTGACCTTAAGGCCAATGGTGCAATGGCAGCGCTTCTCAAGGATGCAATAAAACCTAACCTTGTACAGACAATAGAGGGAACTCCCGCAATAATTCATGGTGGTCCTTTTGCTAATATTGCACAAGGTACAAACTCAGTTATTGCAACACAGACAGCAATGTCCCTGACAGATTATACTGTTACCGAAGCCGGTTTCGGGTTTGACCTGGGAGCGGAAAAGTTTCTGGACATCAAGTGCCGTAGCGCAAAATTGTCGCCAAATGCAGCAGTTCTTGTAGCTACCGTAAGGGCGCTCAAGTATCATGGAGGTCAACCACTGAAAGATATCAAAAACGAAAATCTTGCAGCACTGGAAAAAGGTATTGTCAACCTTGAAAAACACGTGGAGAACATCAGACAGTTCAGTCTTGCCCCGGTTGTTGCCGTGAACAGGTTTCTCACAGACACACAGGCAGAACTGGACTTTATTGCAGAGTTCTGCAAACAGAAGAACATACCGGTTTCAATTATTGATGTATGGGGCAAAGGTGGTGCCGGTGCGGAGGAGTTGGCCAGGCTCGTTGTAACTGCGTCCGACGACTGCTGCCCTAACTTCTTGCCGCTTTATCCGCTTACAGACAGCGTTGAAAAGAAGATAGAAACTATTGCCAAAAAAATCTATGGAGCAGAAGCTGTGGACTATACCGCAAAAGCAAAAGCGAATCTTGTGAAAATTGCAACCCTTGGGCTTAATGACCTGGCAATATGTATGGCAAAGACTCAAAAATCACTTTCGGACAATCCGGAACTTCTGGGTCGCCCTAAAGATTTTATAATTACGGTTAGGGAGATAGAGATAGCCTCAGGTGCCGGTTTCCTTATTCCAATAACAGGAGATATAATGCGAATGCCCGGTTTGCCTGAAGAACCATCATCGGAAAGAATAGACATAGACAACGAAGGTAATATAACTGGGTTGTTTTAGCCTCCCTAAAGTTTCCCACGTACTAAACTCAGAGACTTTGCTCCTATGGCAAGGCTCTTGCACCTCAGAGCATTGCAGCAGTTTTCAGTTGATCTGCCAGTTAAAATAAGATATTGCTGTTTATCAGCTGTTTATAAAATTATTTTCTCGGAATTTTGATCGATTATATTTTACATGTACCTTATAATGAACAACATGCTAAAACAACTGGCAGATAAAACCTACGTTGAAAATTGGTATTGAGGAGGAATCAAAGAGCTCAAGAAGGTATGTGTCGGCAAGATTTGCCTCCACATGGTTTTATAATCAGCAGCAGATTAGGCGTTTACTAATGGCTCTGCCAGAGACGTTAGTAAATGCTAGATTAGCAGAGGAATGCATATTTCTCACATTTTCAATCAAGTACTACTCACTCTGCCAGAGACTCTGCCTGAGTGCGTAGTATGTGCTTGATATACTAATACTTGGAAAATGGTCTGAAAATCAATCAAATACATAATAAGCATATTATCAATGCATTAAGGGGCTATCATAGTGTTAGTACAATTAAGTTCTGCAGAAATCGGAATTAGTAGACAAAAAATGCTACAAATAGCCATGTGGGAAACTTCAATAGTCTCCGCCGCAGTAAGTAGTAACTATAAGATTATCTCACTTACTGCGGCGGTGAAGCTCCTCCTCTATATCGGAAATTGTCATATTTTCATTTTCCATTAGTACCAGCAAGTGAAACACCAGGTCGGAAATCTCGTATTTCAGCCTCTCCTTGTCGCCTTTCAAGGCTTCAATTACCGTTTCCACGGCCTCCTCTCCCACCTTCTGCGCAATTTTGGATATACCGTCGCGGAACAGGCTCGTTGTATACGACCCCTCCGGCATTGCATCATGTCTCTCCTTTATAGTTTTGGCAAGTTGTCGGATGAAACCCTGACTATCAGCATCTCCAAAGCAGCTGACTGTACCTTTATGGCACACAACGCCACGTGGTTCTGCTTTAATTAAAAGGGTGTCTCCATCGCAATCGGCATCGATGCTTACTATCTTAAGGAAGTTGCCGCTAGTCTCTCCCTTTGTCCAGAGCTTTTGTCTGCTCCTGCTATAAAATGTCACATTACCACTCTCCATGCTCAAAGCAAGAGAACCCTTGCTCATATAGCCCAGCATCAGCACCCTTAGTGTGCGGCTGTCCTGAATGATTGCAGGAATGAGGCCGTCTTTGTTCTTGTCAAAATCAAGTTCGTTAAAATTCTTCATAATCTTATCTCTATATTATTTTCTTTTAGTTCTCTCTTTAAATCTTTGATATTTATCTGGTTATAGTGGAATATTGATGATGCAAGTGCTGCATCGGCACAATCTCCTTTGAACAGTTCAATAAAGTGCCCCACACAACCTGCTCCTCCGGAAGCTATGAGCGGAATAGAAATCATCTCCGAGAGCCTGCGTAACTCTTTGCAAGGGTAACCCCTCTTGGTTCCATCATGATCCATAGAGGTGAACATTATCTCACCTGCGCCGCGGTTTTCTGCCTCCTTTGCCCATGAGAAGAGTTCCAGAATGGTTTTTTTGTTTCCGCTGTGAGTTACCACAGTCCATTTATTGTCGATAAACATGGCATCGATTGCCACAACCAGAAACTGTGAACCATATTTATCTGCAATCTGTGTTATTAGTCCCGGATTATTTACCGCGGCGCTGTTGATACTTATCTTGTCGGCCCCTGCAAGAAGCAGTGCAGATGCGTCTTCGATAGTGGATATTCCTCCGCCTACCGTGAATGGGATATTGATATTTTTGGCAACTGAAGATACGAGTTTGAGAAATGTACCCCTGCCCTCCAGGGTAGCACTTATGTCGAGATAGACAAGCTCATCGGCACCATCGGCTGCGTATCTTTTACCCATCTCCACAGGATCTCCAACCTCCCTGAGGCCCAGAAAATTTACCCCTTTTACCGTTTTACCGTCTCTTACGTCGAGACACGGAATTATTCTTTTTGCTAACATCTGCTTAACTCCTCCATGTCAATTTTTCCCTCGTATATGGCCTTTCCTACAATCACTCCATCTATGAGCGACTTGTCAATTATTCTGATGTCTTCTATGGAGGAGACTCCCCCGCTTATGGTTACACGCAGGTTGGGGAACCTCTCCTTTAGTGAGTAGTACCGCTCGTAAGAGGGTCCGCTCAGGGTGCCATCCTTAGAAATATCAGTAGATATAAGTTGCTTGAGACCGGCTTGGTAAAATTCCCCTACAATATCATACAGAGTCTTGTTGGTCTGCGTTTTCCAGCCGTCAATAGCAACGTTTGCGTCTCTGAAGTCTGCTCCAAGTATGAGAACTTCCGGGCCGAAATTCCTCAGCCAATCCAGAAAAAGGGAGGGATTTGTAACTGCAATACTTCCACATATTACCCTCTTGGCTCCTGAATCAATTATACTCTGCAACGACTTTTCACTCTTTACCCCTCCTCCGTACTGTATCTCCAGAGATGTTGCTCTGGCTATACTCTCCAATACATTCAGGTTTTTTGGTCCAGAAGACTTTGCTCCATCCAGATCAACAATATGCAACCTCTCAAACCCGAGATCTTCATACTTTTTTGCAATATCCACAGGTGTTTTGGAATAAACCTTCTTTGTGTCGTATTCTCCTTTAGATAGCCTTACGCATTCACCTTCAATTAAATCTATGGCTGGAATTATATACATTCTCTTGGGATTATAATATTAATAAAATTTTTAAGTATCCTTTCACCGGCTGCTCCGCTCTTCTCCGGATGGAACTGAGTACCAAAGAAATTATTGCGTGCGATTGCTGAACTGAACACTGTTCCATGCTCTGTGGAGGCTATTGTATAAGTACCCGGGGAGGGTGCGTAAGAATGGACAAAGTAGAGATACTCTCCCTCGTCTATGCCTGTGAAAAGCTCCGACTTCAGGTTGTAGACCCGGTTCCATCCCATGTGCGGAACCTTAATTGCATCGCCCTTTAATCTTACTACTTCATTGTCAAATATTCTCATACATCTTGCTGCTCCCTCCTCGCTTGACCTACACATTAGCTGCATGCCTATACAGATGCCAAGTACAGGCATCTCAAGTGTTGGGATTAGTATGTCCAGACCTCTCTCCACAAGCTTTGTCATTGAAGTGGAGGCCTCTCCTACACCTGGAAGTATCACATAATCTGCTGCTCTTATAACCTCGGGCGATGATGTTATTATATATCCTGCCCCCAGTCTTTCAAGCGAACTTGCAAGAGAAAAGAGGTTGCCAGTGTTGTAATCAATTATTGCAATCATAATATCCCTTTTGTTGTCGGAAGTTTGTAATTGAACTGCTCCTTTTTGACTGCCATCTTAAGCGATCTTGCAAATGCCTTGAATATGCATTCCGTCTTATGGTGATCGTTTTCGCCTGTAGCAGAGATATAAATTGTAGATTTCATTGCTATTGCCAGAGAATAGAAGAAGTGGCGGAACATCTCGGTGGGGAATGTCCCGATCCGGGTATTGTCGAAAGAGACATTCCAGTTGAGCCAAGCCCTGCCTCCCATATCAATGGCAACCTCAGCAAGAGAGTCGTCCATGGGAAGCACAAAACCATACCTGCCGATTCCCTCTTTGGAGCCTAATGCTTTGTTAATGGCGTCACCGAGAATTATGGCAACGTCCTCCACAGTGTGGTGTTCATCCACCTCAAGGTCACCCATGACGTTGAGTCTTATAGATACTCCTGAGTGGAAGGCCAGCTGATCGAGCATGTGGTCAAAAAAAGGAATTCCTGTATCGTTTTTTGATTCAAATGAGCCATCAATGTCCACATCGAGCGAAATGTTTGTCTCTTTGGTGACTCTGGTCAAGCTGACAAATCTGGGATTAGTATAAACCTCTCCCCAGAGTACTTTGATAACCTTGTCATTCTCCCTTGCAAGGCCGATGCTGATTCTCAGACATCCTCCGCACAATGGCTGTGAAGACCTGTCTCTTACTACGATACCCGCATTTATAAGCTTGTCGTAAACCTCCCTTGGGTTTTTGAATTTAACCAGCAGGAAGTTGGCGTCGCTCTCATATATCGCATCAACCTCAGGGATAGTTTTCAGCTCAGTGGCCAATCTTCCCCTTTCACTCTTTATCGTTTTAATCCTCTCATAAGGAAGGGAGCCAAGCAGCTTCTGAGCCCTCTCCTGAGTGTCGGAGCCGATATTATAGGGGTACTTTACATTGGAGAGGAGTGATATTATTGCAGCGTCTGCAAAGGCAAATCCTATTCTGAGGCCGGCCATAGCCCATGCCTTGGAAAGTGTCTGCAAGACAACCATATTAGGAAACTCTTTCAATCTCATTAAGAAGCCCTCCTCGTTTGAAAAATCGATATAAGCCTCATCTACAACAACGATCCCTTTAAATTCCGATGCTATTCTCTCAATTTCCGCACTATCAAGCATATTGCCTGTCGGATTGTTTGGTGAGCATAAAAAGATGAGTTTGGAAAACGAATCTGTGGCAGCAAGAATCTTACCGGCATCCAGTGAAAAATCTTCTTCAAGAAGAACCTCCCTGTACTCCACATCGTTTATCTGTGCAGCAACCTTGTACATTCCGTAAGTAGGAGATATTGCTACTACATTGTCATTCCCGGGCTCACAGAACACTCTGAATAGCAGATCTATTGCCTCGTCACTGCCATTGCCGATGAATATATTTTCGGGTGAAACCGACCTGATTTTTGAGATTGTTCCCTTAAGTTCCCTCTGCTTTGGGTCGGGATACCTGTTCACTCCGTTCTCATAAGGGCTTTCATTTGCATCGAGATAGACAGAGAGCCCGCTCTGAGCCTCATCTCTAGCTGTTGAATAGGGAGCCAGTTTCTGAATATTTTTTCTTACGATTTTGTTATAGTCCATTTTGTATCTCCTTTAGTCTTATTGTTACTGCATTCTTGTGAGCAAAGAGCCCCTCAGCATCTGCCATGGTCTGAACTGCCGGACCTATTGCCTTTAGCCCTTGTTTGGAAATCTCCTGATAGCTTATCTTGTGAAGAAAACTCTCTACGGAAATTCCGCTTACAGATTTTGTCCATCCGTTTGTCGGAAGGCTGTGGTTTGTTCCTGATGCATAATCACCGGCACTCTCAGGCGAAAAACTTCCAAGAAAGACACTTCCTGCACTCTCAATTTTGTCTGCTATCCTCCAGGGCTCCTCTGTAGAAATCATAAGGTGCTCAGCGCCATAAAGGTTTGCAAAATCAACCATTTCGTCTTCGTTTCTAAGGAGTACTATCTTGCTGTTTAGCAGAGCCATGGCCGCAATCTCCTTTCTTGGAAGGTTATCAAGCTGGATTGCAAGCTGTAGCATTACTCTATCTGCAAGCTCTCGTTCAGTTGTCAATAGAAAAAGTTGTGAGTCCGGTCCGTGCTCTGCCTGTGAAAGCAGATCGGCAGCAATAAATGATGGATTGGCTGTGTTATCGGCTATTATCATAAGTTCGGAGGGGCCGGCGATCATATCAATTGATACGAAGCTGCTTACCTGTAGCTTTGCCTCGGCAACATAGCTGTTCCCAGGGCCAAATATCTTGTCAACCTTTTTTATGCTCTCTGTCCCGAATGCCATTGCTGCAATTGCCTGAGCCCCGCCGGCCCTTACTACCTCTGTTATTCCAAGCAGTTGGGCCACATAAAGAATTACAGGCGAAACAGAGCCATCTTTTGAAGGAGGGGTGAAGAGAGCAATGTCGCTGCATCCGGCAATCTTAGCAGGGATGACCAACATAAGAACTGTAGAGAAGAGTGGTGCGGTTCCTCCCGGAATATAAAGTCCGATTCTCTTTATGGGTAGGGATTTCTGATAACATCGAACACCTTCGCTTGTTACTGTCTCAACGTTTTGGGGCTTTTGTGCAAAATGGAATCTTTCTATGTTGGAGACTGCTATATCTATTGCCTCTTTTAAACTATCATCAACTAGGTTAAGGGCGACTTCAAACTCCGGTGGTGAAACAAACAGTGATTCCGTTTCCGCTCCGTCGTATTGCAATGTCAGTTCTCTTAGAGCTGCATCTCCTCCCTCCCTTATACGAGATATCGTTTCCGATACACTTGTGGCTACAGCTTCACGGTTTGCTCCGGGTCTGGAACATATCCCGGCCCAGCGGGCCCTTTCGGGGTAATTCAGAATCTCCTTCATGGCATCATCTTTTCAAGAGATAAAACCAGAATTCCCTCTGCTCCAATCGATTTAAGCCCCTCTATCCTGTCCCACAATTGCTTCTCCTCCACCACAACGTGAACCGAGCACCACCCCTTCTGAGCCAGAGGAAGAATTGTAGGGCTCCTCATTCCGGGCAACATCTCTGTTGCATCGTCCAGTCTGTCAAGCGGAAGGTTCATAAGCAGATACTTCATCCCCTTGCTCCTCTCCACTGCCTCGAACCGCATCATCAACTGCTTAAGGATATCCTTTTTGTCACTCTCCATATTTGGGGTTGCTATTAAAACCGCCTGTGAATCCATTACTGAAACAACTTCCTTAAGTCCGTTGGTGATAAGTGTCCCACCTGAGCTTACAATGTCAAATATTGCATCTGCAAGTCCCACAGAGGGGGCAATTTCTACCGAGCCTGCAATCTGGTGTATCTCAGCCGTGATTCCCACTTTCTTGAAATACCTCTCCAGAAGGACAGGATATGATGTAGCTATCCTCTTACCCTCAAAGTACCCTATTCCGGTATAGTTCTCGCTTTTGGGGATTGCCAGAGACAACCTGCATTTTCCAAAGGCAAGATTATGGACCTTATCTACAATAAAAGAACGCTCCTCTACCTCGTTCAAGCCCACAATTCCTATGTCTGCCACACCCATCGATACAGCCTGAGGGATGTCGTCATCTCTTAGGAAAAGTATCTCTAAAGGAAAGTCCCCGCATTTAGTAAGGAGTTTTTTCTTGCTTGGCTCAACTACGAGCCCGCTCTCTTTAAGAAGATCCAGGCTCTCTTCGTTTAACCTGCCTTTTGCCTGAATTGCCAATCTGATCATTTTTTCTGATTTTTTTGAATAAAAAAAAGGGCCTACCTGTCTGGTAAGCCCTTTTTTTGTGATTTATATATATTTAACGATTATTCATTTGAGATATATGCAAACATAAAACAACGCCTACCATGTGAATGAAGGTGATGATGATGATGGAGTACGTTTGTGTTTGCTAAAAAAGACACTATAGTTTGTTTTTGTTGGCGTAAAGTTAAGTCAAAAAAAATGTGGCATCCAAATTTTTTATTAAAAAACTTCAATACACATGAATACTTCCCTGAGCAGCAGGAAGATAACTTACTCCTAACCATGTTGTCATAAGTAATACAAATCCGATTGGTATTATCCATAGGGTGATTTTCCGGTTATAACCTCCTCTTCTTGAGTGAATGTACAACAAGTAGGCGCAAACAGTAATCAATGCCCAGGTCTCTTTGATATCCCATGACCAGTAGTCGCCCCACGCAGCCTTTGCCCACAGGGCACCCATAAGAATGCCGGCTATAAGAAATGCCAGCCCTATATATATCAGATTATCTATCATGTCCATAAGCTTCTCACTATCTGACGGGGAGCCGTAAAGGGTAATAAGGGCAGCAATTGTGGCTGCACCCATCATTGCATAGGCTAGAATATAGACAGTTACATGCGGTACGAACCATGGGCTTTGAAGTGCCGGCATAAGGTTGGCCGTATGGATTTCTGGTTTGAGAAGGTTAATGAGAATGAAGACTGCCGAGACCATGGTGCTGTATGCTACCAGCCATTTGTACCGCCACCTCAGGTAAGTAAGGTAGCCGACAATAACCAGAAAGAACGAATACCAGAGTCTGGTCTCGCCCATGGTTCTCAATGGCGGATGTTTGAGCCATATCCACAATAATGCAATGAATGATGCAAAAACGACCATACCTGCAGATATGAGTATATGGGAAAAGTATCTTTTTTTAAACAGGTAGAGAGCTGCCACACCTGAAAACCAAAGAATAAGGGCAGCTGATGCAAAGTATATGAATTCATTCCAACTCATCTTTTACCTCCTTTCCAAAAAAGTGTCACAGAACCAATAAACAACATAAATATACCGATATATGCGGGAATGAGCCAAGGGTCATGGACAAGCTGAAAGACCGAGTATGCGGAGTCCCTGCCCTTTTGCATGTCGTATGAATACTGATAAATTTTCCAGCTTCCCACAGTAAGAGGATGATTCACCTGCACCACTCCGGATTTGGAACTGCCACTCTCTCTCTTCACCTCAATCTCAGATGAGAAGGATTTTGGCTCCGGGTATGCCATTGCCACGCAAATTCCCTCTGTAAGGTCCAGTACCCTGAATGGTTGAGAGTAATTGCCACAACTTACCCACCCCTCATACTTATCACCTGTTTTGCTGTTACTTGCACTAATATACGCAGCAGGCGCGTGATTGTGATTGTCTACCAGAGAATCCGAAACAATAACCCAGTCGCCGGAAGGGATGGCATCACCGCTCTTTTTGTCTATTATAATTGTTTTGGGAAAATACTCCTCCATTTCGAAGTTCTTGAGTAGAATAGCAACCGGGAGCTCGTCAATCTGGCCGGTTTTGGTATTCTCTCCACGCCACTCGATTTTTCCCTCATATACCGTCATGAAATACTTCCCAGAATCTGCAGACCCGAAACCGCCAGAAAAAAGAAGGATGAAAAGGCCGGCATGGTTTAGCATAAACCCTGCATCTTTAAGCCTAAGGCACCTTGCTCTCCTTCCAACAACCAGAGCCAGGTTTGTCAAAAGCATAAGATATGTAAGGGCAAAGGGCCACGAGGTGGTTATACCACTTTGAGGTATTAGCCCCATGATGAGGGAAAGTGTCAAGAGTAAAGATATGAGGATGACCGATAGGCTAAGGGTCCCGAATCGTGCAATCACACTGTTTGGAGCCAATGCCGAAGTAGCCAGAAAAATGAACAGAAAGACCACGTTTGCAGGAAATCTCACGATAGCAGGGTCAAAAGGTCCTGCTGTCATTTGAAGAGCAGCTCCTGCAATAATGACTGCAAACACAATTGTTAGCTCTGTTATAATAGCCTTTTGTCTGCCTTTGCCTTCTTTATCCATTTGGGAACCATTACAGTATTAAACTCATCTTTCTTTTCTCTAAGAGCCTTCATGTCAAGCCCAATGTATTCCTGTGCCTTTGCTTTTGTAGAGATGTCAGGAGTTGGTATCTCCCCCTTCACTCCAAGCGATGCGAGCACCTTCTGAACCTCCAGTTGAGCCTGATAACTCTTGTCAAGGGAGTGCGCCATGATTCTCTGGGTTTCGACAGGTGCATGAAACGATGCTCCGTGCGAAGCCACAGCAAAATCCCATCTCCATTGGGCAGCTCTTAAAAGCTTTAGAACCGGCTCCATCTGTTTTTCGTTTGCTCCGTTATCCCAGGCATACTTTGCTCCAATATGTGCCTTAACAAGCTCCTTCTCTACCCTATCTCTTATTTCCAGCACTTTATCCTGATAATCTGTAACGTACCCAGTTAGTTTTTCAGGAGTATCCCTGTGGCAGGTAAGACATGTACGGTCTATGTTCATAAGAGGCGACACAAGATGGTGGTCGCTGTATTTTATTGCTCCGTCGGTCTTATAAGGCATGTGGCAATCTGCACAGGAGAGTCCTCTTTGGGCATGTGGTCCCAGAAGGAAAAGTTCATAATCCGGGTGTTGAGCCTTAAGCATAGGAGCCCTGCTGAGTTTGTGCGTCCAGTCGCTGAACCCAATGGAGTCGTAATACTGTTCTATTTTCTCAACTGTCATACCCTTGTCCCACGGAAAGGTCAGATACTTTTCGTCACCTTTGAAATAGTACTCTACATGGCACTGGGCACAGGCAAGCGTCCGCAGATCCTGAATAGTGACCTTCTCTACATCTTTCCCAATTCTAAGGAAGGCCTCTATAAGAGCAGGTCTGGAGATGTTTACATTCATGTTTTCCGGATTATGGCAGTCGGCACATCCAATTGTGTTCACTATCTCCGGCCCCATTGCTCCCCATTTTTTTGAATAGAATCCTGCGATTCCTATTTCTGCCATCATTCTTGGAACATCGGGACTTTTACAGCTCCAGCAGGTTGCCGGCTGCGGCCCTTCAGTATCGGTCATAGGAGAGCCGGTCCTGAGTGTTCGCCTCACATCTTCAATTGCGTGATAGTGCCCGCGAGGAGCAGAGTAATCCATGGAGAATGCATAACCGGCCCACAAGACAACCATGTCCGGCCTCATCTCCAGAACATCCTGTTCTATGTTCCCGTTGTGTTTGCTTTTGAATCCACTCTCTTGAGTTTTTTTCCATGTCTCAAATTCACGTGGATAATTCTCGCCCCATATCTCGTTTCTGGCTTCGATTCCCTTTATCTCCACCTTTTTGTTGTTGAAAAGAGTGGCAATTTCTGCTCTTCTCTCGTTTATAGAAGCAGCAAGCAGTCCCAGCAGAAAGACTACAACTATAGTCGTGAAAAAGAGGGTCCAGAGCAGGGCTCCGCGATGTTTTTCAAAGAATTGTTTAAGTTTCATAGGGATATGTTTTTATTGCATTATCTTTTTAAGCCATTTGGGAACCGGCGATTCCGGCAGCGGGACAATTGCATTCGGACTCATGGCAAGATTCGAAAGTCTGCCGTGAGTAACTTCCCTGTGACAGTCCCAGCAAGCTTTCCCCTCTCCTCTCATAACTTGTGAGTAGCTTATCATTCCGGTTTTTACGAATTCTGTATTGAGCTGTGTGTGACATCTTATGCAGTTCTCCATTATGGCAGTATAACTCGCATCTCTCGGCCGGATCACCTGAGGTTCCATTCTGACAGTAAATACCGCAGCATGATAAAGGCCATCCTTTGCCTTGAAGGCATATCCTCTAATCATATTGTCCTGGGGAACATGACAGTCATTGCAATTCGTCCATGGTGAATGGGAACTCTTTTGCCACGACTGGTAATAGGGCGCCATTATATGGCAATTTACACAGGCTGAAGGGTCATGTGAGAGGTAGGATGTCATTCTTGATACGTATACAAGATAGATGAAAATACCAAAGGCAAAACCGAGTAGAATTACAACAGGCACTACTAAACGTGAGGGGAATTTCATCTCTGTAAGTGTCTTTATTATGACCTATTACAAAGATATAAAAAAGTGAATACAAATCAATACCCTAGCCTATAGTCCAGATCAATAGCAGAGAGACCTTTGTCCATCCATTCAGGCATCTTTTCACCTTTTAGGAAGTGGTTGAAAAACTGCAACATTCTCTTCTGAAAGTCTGCTTTGTTAGGAAGTTTCTGGGGCCAGTGCACCTCGCCTGTATAATTAAGGAGCCAAACCGGCTTCTGAAGTCTCTTAAGTGCCTCGAAGTACTCTATCCCCTGATAACATGGAACATGTCCATCCTGGTCGTTGGACATTATCAGTATTGGGGTAGTAACCTTGTCCATAAAGAATATCGGTGAATTTTCAACATATCTCTGCTGTGCCTCCCATGGAGTTTTTGCAATACGGCTCTGCTCGTGTTCATACTGAAACGACCTGTTAAGACCGGTCCCCCACCTTATTCCGCCATAGGCACTGAACATATTTACAACCGGAGCCCCCGATTCTATTGCTGCAAACAGATTTGTCCTTGTGGCAAGATAGGCAACCTGATACCCTCCCCAGCTGTGTCCCTGCGCTCCTATCCTTGCCTTGTCAACATAACCGGCATTAAGAATGGTAGTGATTCCCGGCATAATGCAGTTGTATGCACTTTCTCCCGGGTAGCCCTCTTTGTAAACAATGTCGGGGTTGAATATTATATAGCCATTGCCGGTATACATGTGATAATCTACAGTAGACCTGTGAGCTTCAGGAATTCTGTATGAATAAAGAGTAGATGAGTTCCTTTCGTAAAAATTGACAATCATAGGGTACTTTTTCCCGGGATCAAAGTCTGCCGGTTTATAAACAACTCCCTCAAGCTCCTTACCGTCCAGAGATGTCCAGTTTATCAATTCAGCGGTACCCCAGTTGAATTGCGACTGTTGAGGATTGGCATTGGTGATTTTAACAGGCTTTTTGAATGACATGTTGCTTAACCACAGGTCCGGAAATTGTTCGAAGGTCTCCATTGAGAAGACTACCGCATCAGATTTTTTTGCCTTGAGAGGTTCCGATAAGGAGAATGTGCCCGACAGTAACTCTGTCGGAGCTTTCTCTCCATTTATTTTTAGTGAATAGTACCCGCTGCCCTTGGTTTTTTCATTAAATCCGCTTAACAGAAGCTCCTTTGCTGCATCAATGTACTTTGCCTCTTCGTCAAGCTTTATAATTCTGTAGACCAGATTATTTTCCCTTCCGTTTTGTGTAATTCTCACGGCTCTCCTACCACCTAGCGGATCTACGGTCCAAATGTCGTAACGGTCGTATATAAGTATATCTTTGTCGTCTTCGGTCCATCCCGCAAAAGAGTAAGAGACAGGCCATTCCGGAACATCGTTAAGTTCGTCAAAAGTCTTTATTTCATCTGGTTTAGTAATCTTTGAGAATTTGCTTCCTTCTATCGAATATGTGAACCACGAGCTGTCGGGGGCACTGTACCAATAGAGATATTTTCCTGCCGGCGACACAAGAACATTGGCCAAAAGTGCCTCCTTCAGCAGATTTGCCCTTCCAAGAGATGTATTTATGAGATAAACGTCATACCTGCTTTTTCCCTCCCACATCTCTTCGAGCTGAAATCTTTTGTTGGTTGCTGCAAGTACAAAATCAGAATTGCCGTTTTCTATGAGAGTAACTTCTGGAATATCTTCATTCGCTATCTGGAATGTAGTGCCTTGCCCGATATTGTATACAGCCTGATAACTTCTGTTCATCTCTGTCTTCTTATCTATTACCTGCTGAGTGAACTGAACTCCCTCTTTCCAGTGCCATATGTGGACCTTTGGAAAATCGGCCTCGGCAATGGTGGTGTCTCTTTGTCTTGCTGCTGGTATGGTACCAAAGTATAGCTTCTCCGCGTTTTTGGAGAATTTAAGTTCCCTCTCGGGTGACAATCTCCAACCCTCGTAAATTCCTTTACTATTTTTATTTACAACCATTTTAAGACCTGTTCCGTGGTTCCAAAGAAAAATTGTATCCTTCGAAAGAAGGGCCACTCTACCTCCATCTTCTGAAATTGTACTCTTCAGAACCTTTTTCCCAAATCTGGAAATTGTGTCGGTCAATCCCTTTGTTGCATCATATCTTAAAATGAACTTTGGTGTTGTAATAAGAGTAACGGCACTCTCCTTTGCCAAAACATAACCTGTAACTTTCTCGTATGTTTTAGCCGCTCCTCCTTCAATGGTGGAGATTGTCAGTACAGAATCCTTTGTAAGGTATACAATAAGGCCATTCCACTTCTGAGGTAACTGAAAGGATTTGAGGCTATCCACAACCCTGTTCGTTTTGCTGTTTATGTTAAATATTGACAGTGACTCATTTTTGGATTTTGTTCTTTTATATACCAGGAACCTTGAATCCGGGCTGAAATTTATGCTTGACGCAGAATCGACAGAGAGAAGCTCCCTGGCTTTAGAGTCAAAAAGTTTTACAACAGCGGTCCCCTTCCATGGTTCGTACTTTACACCAATATACGTTCCGTCATCGGAAATTACTTTCTCTGTAATTCTGTTCCATTTCAGAAGATCGTCTACTGTAAGCAGCCTTTTTTCTGTCTGTGCATTAAGAATACAAAATGAGAGAGATACAAATGCTATTAGCGTAATATATTTTTTCATAGACTATTTTCCGAATTTTGTGAGATTTGTAAGACCTCCCATAAGTACTATCACGTCACCTTCGAGAAGATCAAGGTCTCCTTTATTCGGGTCCATTACTGTTAGCTCCTTATGTGTGAAACCAAATACATTTGATACATCTGTCTTTCTTTTAAGACATATAAACTTTACATTATGCTCAGACTTGAAGTTGATTTTTGAGAGTCTTATCCCGAAGAATCTATTCGGAAGATGCATCTGGACAATGTATGTATCCTCATCAAGCTTGTATGAGCTTATATAGTTATTGATTTCCAGAGTCATTGCATACTTCTGGGCGGCGTCTTTTTCCGGAAAGATTATGTTTTCCACTCCAAGCGAACTCAATACGGTTGCGTGAAGGTCGCTAACAGCCCTTACAATTATTTTCTTAACCCCGAACTCCCTGAAAATGGCATACGCTATGAGAGATTCGTCAAACTCCCTTCCCAGTGCTATAATCACACCGTCTGCACCATGTATCGGCAAAACACCGAGACTGTTCCTGTCAATTACGTTAAGGCAGATAGAGAGAGAGATTTTGGATTTTATATCCTCGACCTTCTCAATATTCTTATCCACACCAACAACTTCATAACCCATCTGTGTAAAACGTTCTGCTAGTACAGAACCAAAATTACCCAAACCCAATACTATGTATTTCATCGCTAAAAATTTAACTAACTTATCATTATGTCTGTTTTAGGATAGCTGTATCTCTGTCCCTTAGGAGCTCTCATAAAGGCCGACAGAAACGTTACTACTCCAACCCTTCCGACAAACATCAAAAGGGATAAAATTAATTTACTTTCCGGCTGCAGATCGAATGTAATACCCATAGAGAGACCTACAGTACCTATTGCCGAAACTATTTCAAAAAGGATCTTTCCCGGAGAGAGTGAGGGCTCTATAGCGACAATTGCTATCTCAGCTGCTGTTATAAACATAACAGAAAGCGAGATGGTTGCAAAAGCCCTTGTTACAGAAAGAGGGGATACCTCCCTGCCAAAAAGCTCCACCCGGTCATTTCCTTTTATCAACTGTGTGAGGTTCCTTATCATAATTGCAAATGTTGTGACCTTTATACCACCGCCTGTAGACTGAGGTGCCGCCCCTATCCACATTAATACAAGGGTCACCATAAAAGTGGCAGGAACCATTGAGCTAAGATCTACCGAGTTAAATCCTGCCGTTCTTGGAACCACAGCATGGAAAAACGCCTGAATCACCTTATCTGCCCCGCTGAACCGCGATAAAAGACCGTCTCCTTCAAATATAAAGAAATAGAGAGTCCCGAATAACAGAAGAAGGGCAGTTGTCTTAAGGACTACTATAGAACTTACATCCCAGTCGTGTGCATATCTTCTGGATTTCCGTCCCTTGATAACCCTGAAGAACTGTCGGTATTTATGGTGGAAAACCTTAAGTATATTGGACAGGATAGGGAAGCCTATACCCCCGATAATGACCAGAAATGAAATAATCAGATAAAATGGTCCTATATCCAGAAGAACTTTATCTGAAAGGTTGTCGTGGAGTGATGAGAATCCTGCGTTACAAAATGCAGAAATTGAATGAAATACTGCAAAGAAAATCTTGCCCGACCCACTCATATCCAAATAAGGGCCGGTAAGGAAATAAATTGCTATTGCACCTGTAGTCTCAACAAAGAATGTAAGCTTTATTATCTTGCGCAAAAGTGATACAAGGTCGGCACTTCTGTTACCTGAGACTATATCCTTTATCATAAATTCGCTGTTTGCTGCAATACCCTTTAAAAAGAACAACGCAAAAAACGATGTTATGGTTATAACTCCAAGCCCTCCTATCTGAATAAGCAACAAAATAATAATCTGACCACTTAAGGTGAAAGTCAGGTCAAAAGGGACACAATTGAGTCCAGTTACACAAACAGCAGAGGTTGCTGTGAAGAGGGCGTCCACAATGTTTATTCCATTATA
Source organism: Bacteroidales bacterium (assembly GCA_041659025.1). Taxonomy (GTDB): domain Bacteria; phylum Bacteroidota; class Bacteroidia; order Bacteroidales; family UBA932; genus Bact-08. Next base: position 254,222 of record JBAZZA010000001.1, read on the forward strand.
AGTAGAATTCGGAAGCAATAGCAGAGTGGTTCCTGCTGTTATGATAACAAGGAAACTGACAACAAAAATTATAATAGGATTCGCCTCCTTTGCCATAACCGAGACCATATCATTCGAAATCTCAACAATTGAAAAGTATATAAGAACCGACATCACTATCCAGTAGGACCATATGAACGGAATGATTTTAGAAAGGCCAATAAGGTCTATTCTAAACACAATCAAAGAAGTGACAAAAATAAGTATAAGGGAGATCCACTCCATTCTGGTCTTGGTTTTAACAAGACTGTCATAACTGTACAAGATTCGCAGAATTGACACCAGACTCAAAATCAGAAGTATTATCTTGAAAATTGAGAATAACAGCAATTTTTGATCGTCAGAAACCTTAAATCCAATGTTATACCCTACAAAAAGGATTATGGCCATACTGCAAATAAAGGCAACCCATGTTGATGCAACCAACATGGGAGTCTTTGCTCTTCTCAAGACCTCTTTAACCTTATAGGTAAAGTATTTCACTATTTAACTATCAGTTTTTCTCCTGCATTCTCTTTAACAGCTCTTTTCCACTCTTCAGAATAACCAGGTTGCTTTGGAAAGGCCGGTATTGACTTGCTGAATCCGTTATTGAGAAAGCAACCGTTTGTATCCTGGTTCTTAATATTGCCGTCAATGTATTTTACAAGAAGGAACCTGTCAAGATTCACCCATTTGTCAAACAACTCCTGTGCTGTATTTACAGAATAATCTGTAAGGAATTCTCTTGCCTTTGCAGGTGAATCTTTGTAAAGCATCATAGCAGCGGCATCAATGGCTGCAGTTCTCTCAATAGCTTTGTTTTCATGATCGTCCCCCACCTTTCTAATCTCCGGAGCAAGTATGTCATATCTTAAGTATGCAAAATTTGTAACTCTGTTGAATATCCAGAATGCAGATGTTGGAGAGTAGGTGAGCATATCGCCGTTGCCCACTCTGAAGCATTCCGGAACCCTTACAGAACTTGAGTAAATAGGTGTAAGTGCAGATGTTGCGGCATCATCCACTCCAAACCAGAAGATGCCCCCAATTTCATCAGGAAGCCAGTTGCGGGCCTGTCCAAGCAGCCAGAATCCGGTCTGTTGGGTGGCAATTGCTCTCTCGTTGGTATAACTCTTGTCGTCCACCTTGAATGTCATAGGTCTCCATCTGTATGGAAGGGCATGTCCGCCGGCACCAACATCCTTGGTCATATCTAGTGCAGTTCCGTCGTAATGGTCACGCATTACATCGGCAACCATTTTAACTGTAACCTTGTCTTTAGGCTTTATATACAGAGGAAGTCTGTTCTTTGCATTGTAGCCCATTGCATAGTCAAGGTAGTCTGTGTATGGCTTGTCGCCAATCATGCCACCCCCAAGAATGTTGAATGCGGCCCATACCCTTGCCTCGCATCCTCTCATCGAACCAAAGTCTAGCGGTGCATATACATCAGAAAAGCTGAAGTCCTTATCGGACCCATTGTACAGACCATTTTCCTTGGCATAGGATATAACATCCGCCGCATAAAGACAATTTTCAGGGTCGTTGAGCGGGAACTGTGTTATTCTGGCGTGATTGGCATGTGCCGATATATATCCGTCCGGTATACGCACAGCTACCCACAGAGCTCCTTTGTTAACATTTTTTCCGTTGATCATTTTGACCCCTTTCCCAGTCATCTCAAGTATCCATGCTTCGTTCTTGTCTGCGACCGAGAATGATTCCCCTGCAGAATAATATCCATGTTCCTTTACAAAATCGGTCATTATCTTTATTGCCTCCCTTGCAGTTCTTGCTCTTTGAAGTGTTACGTATATCAACGAGCCGTAATCCATTCTTGCAGTAGAGTCAACAAGTTGTTCCAGACCCCCGAAAGTGGTTTCGGTTATAATAACCTGATTCTCGTTCATATTGCCCACAGTATTGTATGTTTTTAATGCCTGTGGTATATCTCCCAAATATTTTCCACTGTCCCACTCATAAATTTTCATCATTGTTCCGGGAGCAAAATTTGCTCCTTTTGTAAAATAGAGCTCACCGTAAAGCTGGTGAGAATCAGCAGAGTAAGTAACCATTACTGAGCCATCCTTACTGGCTCCTTTAGTAATCAGCAAGTTAGTGCAAGTACTTCCGGTTTTTGGAGTAGCCACCAAAAGCAGGAGTGTAAAAATAAGCAGATGTGATTTTTTCATATTTAATTTTTGATTCATTTCTATGAACAAAGATAATCTAAAAAAGGTTATTTGCTCTTATGGTTTTGGCAGCATTTTTGTTGACCCCTTTTTTACAACATAAATATTATGAAATCACTACTTTACACCATTCGCCGTGGTCACGGAGTTGCAACTTTTTTGTTTCTTTTAATATCCTCTGGTTTATTTGGGCAATCAAAAATTAAAATTCTGATAGTAGATAGTGTGAGCAACAAAGGGGTTGAGTTTGCCGCAGCTACTTTGACTCAGTTTGGCCAGAGCCGGGTTTTCAAATATGACGAATCTGATTCAACCGGTAAAGCGGAGATTCTTAATGTTCCTTACGGCAAGTATATTCTTAATATCAATCATCTTAATTATAGGTCTTTCCGCAAGGAGATAACAGTAAATAAGGAGACTCATGATATTGGCAGGGTGAGGGTTCGAGAAAAGCTTACCTCCATGCAATCGGTTACAATAACGGGTCTGGCCAACCCCATTGTTGTCAAACAGGACACAATAGAGTTCACTGCTGCGGCTTTTCCTGTTGCAGAGGGCGATGTGCTTGAACAGCTTCTTAGGAAGATGCCCGGTCTTGAGATGGACAGCAAAGGAAAATTTTCATATAACGGCAAAGCTATCAACAAAATAATGGTAGACGGGAAGGACTTCTTTGCCAACGATTCCAAAACCTTAACCTCCAACCTCCCTGCACGCATAGTTGACAAAGTCAAGGTTATTGACCAGAAGACGGAACAGGCGAAGTTTACGGGAGTTGATGATGGAACCAGAGAGACCGTAATGGACGTGACTCTTAAGGAGGGTTTTAAAAACGGATTGTTTGGTAATGCGACAGGGGGATATGGAACACAGGATACCTATACAGCCAACTTGTTTACCGCAAGATTTGATAAAAACACAAATTTTGGGTTGGTGGGCAGCTCCTCCAATACACCCGGATTTGGCGGTGGTATGGTTATGGATAGTGGGGGTCAGGAAGTGATATATTTTATGTCGGACAATGGTGGAAAAACCACTACATCCAATATAGGGCTTAACGGAAACACAGAATTCAACAAGGGAAAGTTAAAATTGGGCGGAGGTTATACATATTTCGATTCAGAAACCGAAACCCATACAAACAGAACAAGACAGACATTCCTGGAGGACAGTTCTTTTATTTACAATCAGTTATCAACAGGCAAAAGTGAAAACAAGACTGACAGATTCAGTGCTTCACTTGACTGGAAACCAAATAAGAAGTTACAAGTTCTTTTCAGACCTAGTTTAGACAGAACAAGATCATCATCTTTAAACAGGAGCGATTATACAACAAATGGAGTCTCGGGAGTTCCGGTAAACGAAGGAAGTTCGAGTAACTATTCGAATGGAGAGTCTATGAATTTGGGAGGTTTTTTAATATTAATGTATGCTTTTGACAAGCCGAGAAGATCTCTATCCATAAATAGCAACTTTGGTTTGATAAGCAGCAACATGGACGGGTTTAACCAGTCAACTACAACCAAGTATGACAATAATTCTACGACTATAGATTCTGTTCGGCAAAAATCAAATACAATCACTGATAACTACAACGCCTCAGCAAGAGTCTCATATACAGAACCATTGAGCAGCAAGTACACTATGGAACTGTCGTATTACTTACAATACGGATACAGGATTTCAGACAAAAACACATACAACTGGAACGCCTTGACAGAAAGTTATGACAGCAGGGATGCTGTTTACAGTAACGACTTTCAAGACATAAGTTTAAACCAGAACATAGGGTTGAACATACACAGAATGGAAAAAAAGTACAGCTATTCTCTGGGGTTCAGTCTGCAGCCCTCATATACAAAAAGTACCGGCACAAACAGAGATTATACAAATTCTGTAATCAACTATGCACCAACTCTTTCGATGCATTATACTCTTAACAAAACTACTTATCTCAGATTCTCTTACCGGGGCAGTTCTACACAACCCTCAATCAGTCAAAGGGAACCCGTACCGGATAATTCAAATCCTCTTTATATTAAAATAGGAAATCCCCGGCTTTTACCGGGATTTAATAATAATTTAACACTCAGTCTGAATGGCGGCAATAGAGAGAAATATCGAATGTTTGATATTTCAGTCGATGGGAATTACAGAACAAATTCTTTCAGCAATATAACAGCCTATGGTACCGGTGGAGTTCAGTACTCCGTTCCCGTTAATACTGACCCTATCTATAGTGGTTCAATAAGACTTATGTACAACACTCCGCTCTTCACCAAGAAATTTTCTATGAACATAACCTCCAGTGCAAATTACAACAATAATCTGAGCTATACTGCTAAAATAGAGGCTGATCCTCAGGCCGATCCAAGAGACGTTACTATAGACAACTTTAAAAACATAGTTGCAAATACTACAAACACTCTCGTTATAAGAAATGGTCTTCGCTTCACTTATAAGTTCAATAAGGCCGATTTCTCTTTAGGTAGTAATTTGAGCTACAGAGACACCTGGTACTCTATAGCGAACAAGAGCAAACCGGAAATGTGGAACTACTCTGCATCGGCAAATCTTAATCTGAGACTTCCGTATGACTTTACCATGAATGCAGGTATGGAGTTCTCTGTGAGCAAGGGGTACGGTGGCGACAAAGACAAGCCCTTCACAATCTTTAATGCCGATATCAATAAAGGCCTGTGTAAGAACAAGCTTGCCCTAAAGCTTCGTCTGTACGACATTCTAAATCAGGCGAGGGGAATCAGACGCACAACCACAGAGAACTACATTGAGGATACAGAATTCTACATTCAGAAACAATACTTCATGCTTACGCTCTCATACAAATTTGGGAAATTCCCCGGAAATTCAAGAGGCATGAGAGGGAACGCGAATAGTATAATCTACGAAAATGGCAGAGGAGAGATATTCGTAAGATAACTCATTTAAACATCTTATTACAGAAGAGTCACCCCTGCCGCTGCAAGCTTTCTCATCTCAACCTCCGGCCAGATGCTAACCTGCACCTCTCCAATATGCCTTTTTTTGAGCATGAACATGCATACCCTGGATTGTCCTATTCCTCCCCCTATACTCTCCGGAAGCTCCCCGGCAAGCAGCATGCTGTGAAATGTAAGCAGCGATCTGTCTGAACAACCTCTCTCCTCGAGCTGGCGAATAAGTGCAGCTTTATCTACCCTTACCCCCATTGAGGAGAGTTCAAATGCACACTCTAACACAGGGTTCCATACAATAATATCTCCGTTGATTCCTGAATACCCCTCCTCGTTCAAGGTGCTCCAGTCGTCGTAATCCGGTGCCCTTCCATCGTGACGCTCTCCGTTAGAGAGTACCCCCCCTATCCCAATAATGAATATTGCACCATACTCCCTGGCAGCCGCATACTCTCTCTCCTTTGGAGAAAGCCACGGATAGCAGCATAAAAGTTCTTCTGAATGGATAAAGGTGATGTCTGCGGGTAAAACCGGCTCAATTTGAGGATATTGTTCATAAACAGCAAGTTCTGTCGCCCTCAGTGCGGAATATATTTTTTTAACTGTCTCCTTTAAACGATTAAGGGTCCTGTCTCCGGGCCAGATACGCTGCTCCCAGTCCCACTGATCCACATAAATGGAGTGCAATGCGGTAAAATCCTCGTCAGGTCTGAGGGCTCTCATGTCGGTGATAATACCGCTGTTTGGTTCCATCTCGAGCTGTTTAAGTCTGAGACGCTTCCATTTTGCAAGTGAGTGGACAACAACTGCTCTCTTATCTTCCATAGATTTTACGGGAAAAGAGACCGGGCGTTCAATACCGTTGAGGTCGTCATTTATTCCGGTTCCGTCAAGAACGGCTATAGGGGATGATACTTTTACCAGCTTAAGCTGACGCGACAACTCTCCCTCAAATGTCTCCTTGACAAGAGTGATTGCCTTTTCTGTTTTTAGAATTTCCTGTTTCATTTCTGTTGGGTTTTGCACATAAAAAAAGCCCCCCGGAATGCGGGAGGCTTGTCATATATATTGTTAATAATTTACTTGTTTAACAACAATAACCTCCCTGTCCGAATATGATTATTATTCGAATTATTAAAGAGATTATTATTATTCCTTAAAAAGGTCATTCTTTTTTATAGGGTTTTCAGTGCGTAAAAGTATACATTTGTTTTTAATTACCAAAAATTGTTACTATATTTTACTGGTATTTTAACAAAGGAGGACATATCATGAAAACTGCTTCAGATGTGATTGACAGACAACCCGCTGTAGCGGGGAGCTTTTATCCCGCAGATAAGCAAAAGTTGCATAAGGAGCTCGAAAGCATCTTTGCATCTGCAATTCCTAAGCGCTGCAGCAATGTAAGAGCTATCATCTGCCCGCATGCCGGATATATATATTCGGGTGAGGTAGCGGCATCTGCCTTCAATCAGATTGACTCAGACAAAACGTATAAGAGGATATTTGTGATTGCATCGTCACACCAGGAGTGGTTCGAAGGGGCCGCGGTATATTGCGATGGTGATTTTATAATGCCTTATGGTACTGTCAAGGTCGACCAATCTTTTGGGAAAATGCTTGCCACGAAATTTCCGGTGATATTTACATCTGATCGCGGCCCTCATCAGAAAGAGCACAGTCTGGAGGTACAACTCCCGTTTATCAACCATGTTCTCAAGACAGACTATCATATTGTCCCTATAATAATAGGCACCTCAGATAAGAGTATGTGCAAAGAGATAGCTGCTATATTAAAACCTTACTTTACAGCGGAGAATCTTTTCATAATAAGTTCCGACTTTTCGCACTACCCCAATTATGCCGACGGACAGAAGGTCGATGACATTACAAAGGAGGCCATTCTTGCAAATGACCCTGACGTACTGCTTGCCTCAATAAAAAAGATAGCAGAAAAAAAAATCCCCCATCTTGTTACAAGTCTGTGTGGCTGGACATCAGTATTGACACTTCTCTATATGACCGCCAATGAAAAGTCTCTGGAATACAGAGCCATCGATTATAAAAACTCAGGAGACGTTGAATACTATGGCGAAACCAACAGAGTTGTGGGCTACTGGGGAATCGCTGTTTGTGACATATCATCTACCCATTAAATAAACCAGACTGATCAAATATAACATAGCTACTTATACCGAATAATAATCAAAAAACATGATGCCTGATATAACCACATCTCCAACCGACGGCTTTCTGCTTTCAGAAACAGACAAGCAGATCTTGTTGAACATAGCCCGCGAATCTATACATTCAGCAGTTCTTGGAGGGAAAAAATTTAAAGTTACTCCCGATGAATACTCCGATATGCTTAAAGCTACTTATGGTGCATTTGTAACGCTGCACAACAAAGGTAAGCTACGCGGCTGCCTCGGCCGTATGACCGGAGATCTACCCCTTTACAAGATGATTCAGGAGATGGCTATTTCAGCATCACTGTACGATTATCGTTTCACCCCTGTAGGGCCCGATGAACTGTCAAAAATTGACATTGAGATATCGGTACTCTCTCCTATGACCCGGATAGACGATATTTCAGAGATTGAACTGGGTAAACACGGCATTTATATTCAGAAAGGAGTCGATTCCGGAGTCTTCCTGCCTCAGGTTGCAACTGAAACAGGTTGGAATCGTGAAGATTTTCTTGGACATTGCTCACGTGACAAGGCCGGCCTGGGCTGGACCGGCTGGAAGAGTGCCGACGTCTACATCTTTACTGCGACCATATTCACTGGTTAACGATCTGCCAATTGTTTTCACAACAATCACAATATGTGCTATATACGAAAGTGTTTTCTAAAGTTTTTACAGAAAAATAAAGTTGTAACACCCTAATAATGAGACCTATCTTAAAACAACTGGCAGATCAAATTTGTTAACCCCAGATTCCAGCTATTTTTTCGCCACAAAATCTGCATGATCCCGTACTATTATTGGTAGCAGTATTTGCATCGATGTCTGAATCAATTCCAGCATCGATATTCATAACTAATACGCGATATCCCTCTCTTTCCACAATTGTTTTTCCGCACTTGGGGCAATTGGTGTTCTCACCATGAAGGTCAGGAAGGTTTCCAATGTATACATATTTAAGTCCCTCGCTTTCTGCAATCACTTTGGCATTTATCAGGCATTCAGGAGATGTTGGCTGCAGATGCGGGAGTTTGTAGGTTGGGAAGAACCGGCTGAAATGTAGCGGGGTATCTGCAAATCCATTATCGGCTAGCCATTCACACATAGCCTTGATCATATCAGGGTCATCGGTAAGGGATGGAATAATCAGGTTAGTGATTTCCAGCCAGACTCCTCTCTCTTTGAGCGTTTTGAGTGTGTCGAGCATCGGCAGTAGAGAACCACCGGTCAGCTTATGGTATATGGCATCGTCAAAACATTTGAGGTCTATGTTGGCGGCTTCCAGATACGGAATAAGGTCGAGCAGAGGTTGACGGTTAATGTAACCATTTGATATCATGACCGTTTTAACTCCTTGCTTATGTGCTTCTCTGGCAATATCATACATATACTCAAAGAAAACTGTTGGCTCTGTATAGGTAAATGCAATACTACCTGTAATGTGTAGTGCTTTGTTGGATGATTTATGGCGCAAAGCTTCAGCCACAACTTCCTTAGGCATCATTTCGTAATTCTGTAAATCCGAAGGGGCCTTCTGTGAGATGGACCAGTTCTGGCAATTTAGGCAATGGAAATTGCAGCCTGCAGTAGCAAGAGAAAATATCTTTGTACCCGGGAAGAAGTGAAACAAAGGCTTTTTTTCTATTGGGTCCACAGAAATAGAGCAGGGATTGCCATAGGCCATGGTATACAACACTCCATTGTTGTTGACCCTCGTTTTGCAAATTCCGTACTTTCCCTCCTTTATAATGCAATTGTGGGGGCAAAGCAGGCAGCGAACAGAGTCGGCGGAAGGAGCAAGACCATCCGCATTGTTACCCGTATGTTTTTCCTGAAAACTTGCCCGATGGCCTTTTTTGTCAGGATTTGCCGGTTTTTCTTGTATGTTTTGATTTTCTGATTGCACGTATGCTGAATTTCTTATTTATATCACTTAGAATCCATAGGATAACGCCACTTATAAGGGCTGCAAAGAAACACCACACAGAGGTAAGATATTGGGTAAAAAAGATTACGGTTACAAGACACGAAAGGAACATCAATATACCAAGCATATGGGTCCTTTTTATGCTGGAGACAAACAATGGAGTGATTGAAGCTATCACATACAGATAGAATGCCGGCATTCTGAGTTGTTCAGGGAAATCGTTGAGATATTGGATATGAAAACCTGAAATTCGCGGATTAACATCGAATGTCAATAAACAAAAAGCATAATAGGCCGACAGTGAAATACCAAGAGCCAGAAGAATCTTGAGTAATTTCCTCCTGCCATCCTTCTTCTCCATTAGAAAGACGGAGAGGGGAATCATTGTGGGCCAGAGAACCTCTGCCATTGTCAAAAATATGTAGGTGCTTATCTTTTGAAGCGTCTCATACTCTTGAAATCGCAGTGAAAGCCACACAAAACCTTCTGCAAATTGCTGAAATGCAAAAACTAAAGGGATAAGTGCGAATACTAACTGTGAAGGGTTTTTCACCTTCTTAACTGCTAAAATACCTATTGCAGAAATGACCACTCCTCCCGCAAAACTGGCTTCGGCTGAAAAACACATATTATTGCTCCTTTATTGTATTGTTTTTTCTACTTTCATAACATGGTATCGGCACAGATTGCAACAGCTCTTACAGGAGATCCGTCGCTGTCTGCAATTTTCAAAGGAAGACAAGAGAATCGGAAAAACTGATTGATTAAAGGTTCCAGATTGCAAAGGTTTTCGATTATCAAAATATTTTTCCCAAGAATAATCCTATGGTTAGGCAAATCGGTGGAAGAGACAGGGTCAGCAGAAATACAATCAAACCCAATTCCTTTCAATTTAAAGGTAGACAACCACTTTGCTGCGCTTTCGGAGAGCGTGGGAAAATCTTTAAAGTAACTGTCGCTGCCCCATTTCCTGTCCCAGCCTGTCCTCAGAAGAACAAAATCGGAGCCTGCAATTCGTACAGCGTGGGTTTCAAGATTCTTTTTCTCAATAAACCATTCTTGTCCGGAGGCATCATTCTCACATTCGTCCAGACTTTGCCTGGTACTCACATCAATAACAACCCCCTTGCCAATAAATTTATCGGCACTGAAACGATCAAGAGTGTATTTTCCTTTAAGAATATGAGCCGGAGCATCTATATGAGTTCCTGTATGAGTGAAAAATGAGATCTGCTTTTCTGCAAAACCCTCATTGTCGATAGTCGTTGCGTTGGTTATAACCGGGGGTTCCGTTCCCGGAAAAACCGGCATCTCAGAAGAGATTGTACGTGTAAGATCTATGATTTTCATAAAGTAAATGTATTAAATATTTTTATTAACAGAAATTACTTAAATTTCGATTTGAAAAGAAATTTTATGAAAAAGTACTTGCGCCCTTTGCTGACAGTAATAGCACTGGTTTCAATTTTGGTTTTCTCAGATTTCCTCAACCGCAGAGGGACAGGCAATAACATCCCAAAAACACGGATTGCGGTCTTCCGTTTTAATTCAAACCAACTACAAGAGGAGACCGAAAAGGGGCTCCTGAATAAAATCCGGACATCAAAGGAATTTTTGGACGGCCGTATAGAAATACAAAGATACTGCTCAGAAGGGGATATGCCAACTGCAAATATGATTGCTCTCAATATTGTTAACGAAAAATTCGATATGGTTGTGTCCATAAGCACGCCGGGACTCCAGGTTATGGCTAATGCAAACAAGGAGGGCAAGGTATTGCATGTATTCTGCGCAGTGACCGATCCGGTTGTATCCGGAGTAGGAATTACCGGTACGGCAGCAAACGAACATCCTGCACATCTGGTTGGTATTGGTACATTTCAACCGGTTGAATCAATTATAAAGATTGCCCGGCAAATGAATCCTAACCTTAAAAAGCTGGGGGTGGTATGGTGCACGAGCGAAACATGCTCGGAGGCATGTGTGAAAAAAGCCCGTTTCACATGTAAAGAGCTCGGCATTGAGCTGGTTGAAATGAGTGTAGAAACTGTATCACAGGTTTATGAAGCTGCTCTTGCTGTTGGGGAAAAGGGAGTGCAGGCACTCTGGATAGGTGGTGACAATGTTGTTGAGTCAGCCATTGAGATGTATATAGCTGCAGCGAATAAATATAAAATGCCGGTATTCACTAATAATCCCAAACACGCCTTAAAAGGGGCCATGGCAAATCTGGGAGCAAATTATTATGAGGTAGGATCAACCGCAGGGGAGATGGTGATTTCCCTTATAAACGGGCTTCCTACAAGTAAAATTGAGATAAAAAACGTTGTTCCTGAGCAGTTGTTCATTAACGACTCCCTTAGAACGCTTATGAAAGAGAAGTGGAACTATCCGGAAGATTTACGGGCAAGAAGTACTGACTGGAAAAAGAGATAATTGTCAGCGTTTCCTCTGATCTTTCCACAACAATTTGCCGTTTGTCCTGGTAGAACCAAAATCTGTGAACTTACCGTCGCCCATGCCGCTGAATCCTCCATCTGGATGTCCTATCAAGGTACCTGTTGCATCATACAGATCGCTGTAAATATCGCAGCAATAGGGAGGAATATAATAAACGACCGCCCCCTTGTAATCAAACTGCCAAACCTCTGCAGGCGGATTGCGTACAGGTTCGTTCTTAATCTGCTCAATTTTTTTTGTAATGAGATCAGGTAAAGCTTCTGACCTGTAAAGCTCCTCACACGATGCCAACACAAATAGTGTCAACATAAAAAATAAAATACTCTTAATCGTTTTCATATCAACATATAATTAAGTTTCTTCAATCGGTAATTTATTCAATAGATGTCCGACTAATACTAAGACGTTTAAATGAGTTTAAACGCTGCATTAATTATGTTAAAATTCCACTGTAATTCCGATTGTGGGAACGATAGTACCCTCTGTCAGCTGGATTCTCTTCATCTGGTAGCGTTGCTGGCTGTATGGAGCGTCGGGATTCAGTATTGTTCCTGTACTAACAAGAACGTCGGCATTACGAAACTTTGTGTTGAGAGCATTTTGAATATCAAGATAGATCTTAAGAGCAAACTTGTTAAAGAAGAACTCCTTGTCTACTCGTATGTCTAGTTGATTAAACTGCTTTAAATAGAGAGTGTTGTAAAGATCATAGTTAACATACGCCCGTCCGCTGGCGTTCCATGCTGCTACGAGAGAAGACTTTTCTTCATCAAGTGGTGTATATGGATTGCCCCCTGAATAACGGAACTTTGCCCCTATCAGGAAGTTTGCAGGTAGTTTGTACCCAGCCGATATGTTCATGAGTCTGCGTGTATCCCATGGCTTTGCAACCCACTCTCCGTCTGCCGCGCGGAACTGGCTACGGAACAATGTAATTGAACTCAACAGGTTGAACTTATCGGTTACAAACCATCTAAGAGAGAATTCCGCACCATACGCGCGGCCCTTGAGCGAAGATGTAACTTCTTCGTTACCAACTGCTCCATAGTTAATACCTTTGCCCTCAACTGGAATATCGTCAGCTACAGAATACAATCCGTTAAAGTTCCATTTATGAAAAAGCTCAAAAGTCATTTGAAGACCCGAGCCATTCCTGTAATCGGCACCAACCACAATCTGGTCGGAACCCAGGTATTTTATCTCTTTGTTTAGAAAATCACCGTTTGTGTTTTTATAACCCATAGCGGTATAAGGAGGCAGTTGGTAGTACCTTCCGGCGCTGGCATTCAGATAGAAGTTCCCTGCTGCCTGGTAAGAAACCGATGCTCTGGGCGAAAACTGATTGAATGGATTTGCCATATGTGCCGAATAGCTGTTTCCATCCACTCGTGCTCCTATGTTGGCCGTCAGCTTTTTATCAGGAGAGATGTAGTTCAGATTTGCAAAAATGGAATACTTGAACATAGAGAGCCTGGTATCATAATTTACAGTGACCGGGGTTTCAAGAAAGATCTTTTGATAAGTATCGTTCGAATAGTGCGGAACCTCGGCTCCTAGACCAGTTGTCAATCTGAAGTCCGACAGTTTTGTTATGTTTTCTGCACGGAACTTTGTCTCCTGCTCAACAGAACGATATTTTAACGCCAGATTCAGCTCCGAAGACTCATCGTTATTTATGTACTTGGTATTGCGGTTATTCAGATAGCTGTGACTCAGATACAGATTCATGGTGTTATTCCCGTAATAGTGGCGGAAGATTGTACCCAGAGTGAAAACTTCCTGCTGAATTACAGGCAGATATGCAAGAATATACTCATTAGATTCCTTGCCCCCGGTGTCGGGGTTAAGGGTCATGTTATCGAACCCGGCCAGACCTATAAAAATGAGTTCATGTTTATTGTCTATGCGCGTTTTAATTTTGAACTGCGCATCTGTAAACGTAGGAAGAAACGGCAGACCAATCGCCTTGAAAAGAAGCTGAAGATACGACCGTCTGGCCGACACAAGATAGTTTGTTTTTTCTGTTAAGTGCCCACTGGAGGTGATGCCTGCCTCAGATGCTCCAACGGTAAATTTATACCTGTTCTTTACAGGGTCACCCTCTTTAAGCTTGAAATCAAGAATAGAACTTATACCCCCTCCTCTTGCAACAGGAAACGAACCGGCATAAAAATCTACCTCTCGTATAAAGTCGGCATCTATTATGCCAACCGGACCTCCGGAAGAGCCCTGTGTACTAAAGTGGTTTATAGAAGGTATCTCAATACCGTCTAGATAAAATCTATTTTCCGAAGGTCCTCCTCCTCTTACCAGAAGATCGTTACGGTATCCACCCCCCGGAGGTGTTCCTACGCCCGGCAGCGTACTTACCACTCTGGAAATATCTCTGTTTGACCCCGGGTTCCTTTCTATCTCCTGAACCCCTAGCGTACGTTGCGAAAGAGGACTTTCAAACACTCTCCTGTAAGGATCGGCTTTTGGCTTTACAACCACCTGATTGAGTAACATGCTCTCCTCCTCAATCTCTGCTCTTACAAAATAACCCATGGTAGAGACCATGAACTCTTCCGATACATACTGACTGTAGCCCAGCAAGTCCACCTGTATCCTGTACGCTCCCGCGGGAAGTCCATCAATTGTAAATTGGCCCTTTATATTTGTAGTCGCATATTTATTACCCTTCCAGATAGAAACAGTTGCAAATGAGACCGGCTCTCTTGTTATTTTGTCTAGAACCTCCCCACTTACGGAAAATGTCTTTACTGTTTCTGCATTTGCCTGCGATAGAACAAGCAGACTTAAAGAAAGGATTATGAATGTAAATATTTTTATAAGTTTCATAAATTCAGTTGACTAAAAATTGTTATAACATTATAACTACGTTCATGATAACAGATTGCCTTAAAAATTGTTCATCTTCATTTTTTATGTATCTTTAATTGCCATTAAATATAACTTACAAATGAAAAAGCTTGCAATTGTAATCGCTTTGTTTGGCATCATAATTATCCCCGTTTTGCTAAGCAAAAAAGGCGATGAAACGAACATCTCCAAGACCAGTATTGCTGTATTCAGGTTTAATTCAAACATGCTTCAGGTGGAAGCAGAAAAAGGGTTGCTTGATAAACTGACAAACTCCGACGCCTTTCTAAGAGGTCGCATTAAAATTGAAAATTTCTGTGCAAAAGGTGATTTATCTGCTGCAGAAATAATTGCCCGGGACATACTAAGAGCCAGGTTCGACATGGTTGTATCTATAAGTACTCCAATGTTGCAAGTGATGGCCAGGGAAAATAAGAAAGGGAAAATACTGCATGTATTTTGTGCCGTCACCGACCCTGTTGTTGCCGATGTTGGTATCACAGGTACCGGATATGCCAATCATCCTCCCTATCTGACAGGGATAAGCACTTTTCAACCGGTTGAATCAATATTCAGGATTGCCAGGCAGATGAACCCAGAACTTAATAAGGTAGGTGTTGTTTGGTGTACAAACGAAACTTGCTCTAAGGCCTGTGTAGGCAAGGCACGTGTGATATGCAACCAACTGGGTATTGAATTAGTGGAGCTGACTGTAGAAAAAGACACTCAGGTATATGATGCAGCAATTGCATTGTGTGAGAAAGGGGTAGGTGCACTATGGATTGGCGGAGATAATGTAGTAGAACCAGTCATTGACAAATATGTCCAGGCCGCCAATAAATACCGCATACCTGTACTTACAAACAATCCGGTACACGCATTTAAGGGAGCAATGGCAAACCTGGGAGCAAATTACTTTGAAGTTGGAGCAGCTGCAGGAGATCTTGTTTATTCAATAATAAGTGGAACTCCTGCAGACAAGACAATCATTAAAAGTGTTGTTCCGGAACAACTTTTTATAAATGATTCCGTACGAATCCTCATGAAAGACAAGTGGTTGTTCCCTGAGGAATTACGTGCCCGAACCGATTCCATAGTAGGGCTTTCAAATTTTTAATTGTTCCTGCTTATTTCTTTTACAAAGGGCTCTGCTCTCTTTTTATCCGATTCGTTAACAAAAAGGTCGGCAAGATTAGGAATGCCTCCAGCAAATCCTGCCACTATGCCTGTGTCGAAGTCATTTTTAATCAAAGATGGTATTCCGGCCTCTTCCAACTCTTCCTTAAGAATATTAACTGTTATTGTGCTGCCTGTGAAAATCTTAACTATGTCTTCGTCTTTTTTCATGATAATGTGTTTTATTTACTAAAGTTAACAAAAAAAATTATCAAAATGGTGTTTCACTGCCTGTGTAGCATGCAATTCCATTGGCTCGAAAAAGTGTCTGTATTTCAGTAAGGCTTCTTGCTTTATTGTGATTTTGAGCGTCTTGTGTAAAATAGGTGTCCCCGGAATAATTTTTATTTAACAATCTATACTTTTCGCGCCCTAAATGGTGCAGGGGTAGAATGTTTATTTCGTTACGGCCCGTCTCTTTTAAAAAGTCCAATAATGAGTCAATGTTCTCTTCTGAGTCGTTAAAGCCGGGAACCAGCGGCATGCGAAAGATAACTCTTCCGCGAAACTCTTTTGAAAGCATTCGTGCATTTTCAAGTATCTGTGAATTACCGCAACCAGTAGCTTTTTTGTGCTCAATACTGTCAAGATGTTTAATGTCGAAAAATATCCAGTCCAGATATGGAAGTATCTTTGTAAAGTTTTCCCATGGAACATTACCACAGGTTTCAACGGCAGTGTGTATATATGCACGATGACATTCCTGCAATATCTCTTTTGCAAAATCAATCTGCAGAAGAGGCTCACCCCCTGTTAACGTAACGCCTCCTCCATTGCCCCAGAACTGTCTGTCTCGTCTGATGATCTCCATAAGTCTGGCAGCCGTTATTTTGTATCCACATAACTTGAGGGCATCGGTATAACACTCTTTTACACAATTGTGAGTTTTGCACACATTACATAGTTCGCCGGAAATTTTAAGAGAACCATTCTCAATCTCTATTGCGTTATGCCTGCACGATGCTGCACAATTTCCACAGGCAATACACTTGGAAGAGTAATACATTAGCGACGGTAACGGACTTATTCCTTCTGGATTGGAGCACCATACACAGTTAAGCGGACACCCCTTCAGAAAAATTAGGGTCCTGCAGCCGGGACCATCATGAACTGAAAGACCCTGAATATCGAAAATATTGCCTTGTATACCCAAAATGCTATATGGTAAATTCCTTGCAGGTAACCGCATTCATCTCGGGGTAAGCATCATACCTGCCCATACATGTTCCAAGATCTTCGGAAGTAAATGAAAAATTTGAACAATGCCTGCATTTTTGTGCCTTTTCAAAATTTTCACAGTTATTGTCGTCGGCATTTATGCTGTTTTTATCTCTTTTGCACATCCCTTTAAAGACATCGGTGGCAAGATAAAATTTACAATCGTAGTGTCTCATATATCAAATTTTTAGCCTATCTGTTCATATTCTGTGCGTGCAATAACTTCATCCTGAATCTGTTTGCCCAGCTCTACCCAGTACTGGGTAAAACCGGCTACACGAACCATCAGACCCCTGTATTGCTCGGGATGTTGTTGTGCATCTCTTAACATTCTGGAATCCACTACGTTAAATTGAACATGGAAAGCCCCTTTGCGAAGATATGCCTTTATCATCTCAAGAAACTTACGGGAACCCTCCCTGCCCATAACTACAGACGGATGAATCTTCATATTCAACTGAGAATTTTGAGACTGTGAATGGTCGTAGCAGGTAGCAGAGTTAAATAGTGCATAAGGTCCGTTCCTGTCTGTCCCCGGATATGCCGATACCGACCCATCGGCAAATGTGGTACCGCACAACCTTCCGTCGGGCGTTGCCAGAGTTACGGCCCCCATTGGAGCATGAGTAGAGACAGAAATCTGACACGAATAGAGCGGATGGTCGTAAATCGAACGGTAATTTTCACACATGCTGCTGAACCACACCTGCCACTCACGGAAAATAGAGTCAACATACTTGTCATCATTTCCGTACTTTGGTGCATCCAGACACATCTTGTGAATTCTCAGCCAATCTTTGTAGTTTTCGGTTTTAACCTGGTCAATAAGACTATAGGAGCCACTCTCCAGTGCCGAACGGTAGCCAAAGTTTGATTCTATTGCAGACTTAAGCTGCGACAAAGTGATAGATTTTTCTTCAAATACATTTTTCTTTATAGATGCCAGCGAATTCACAAGGTTTACACCTCCGCATATCTCAACGTTAAATGTTCTGTTATACCTGCACCCTTTATTGCTGATATCCTTTCCTGTTTCCAGACAGTCCGGTTTTAGCATACTGTTGATAATAGAAGGCGAAACCTTCCCCCATATACTGTGCTGAATGTTATTTGTAAGAGTAAGCAGTTCCACCGTGTGGCTGAAGTATGCCTTGAATATTGTCCAAATCTCTTCGTATGTTTCTAGTTTTGAGCCGTGTGCAGGATAGACCCTTTTTCCGGTCCGCTTGTCCAGACCATCGAACAAAACAGCTTCAAGCACTTTGGGAAGTGATATAAAATGAACGCCTACACTGGTGGCAGGGGCCGATCCGCCGGGAATGAACCACCTCTTTCCTCCAAGATCAAGAGGCATCCAGCTCCCGGGAGATGTCTCAAGACAGCCGCCAATGGACCAGGCTCTGGCCTCCTCAAGGTGCATGCCCTCATTTCTGAAATTTTTCATCAGAAAGTCCATTGCAACCCTGTTACTTATCCATGCAGGATACCCTGTACCTATTTTTGTACACTCAATTCCCTTAAGCAAGAACTCTTCCGGCAATTTCTCGTCAAAAAGCAGGCTAAGCGTAGGCTGAGGAGTATCGCAAGACATGGCGGACTCCAAAATAAGCATCTCAAGTTCATTTGCCGCGCTCTCCCCCTCTTTGTCCAGACCGCCAATACACAGGTTGTTGAATGTATTTCCGCTAAGAACCCCTCCAACAACTCCCATAGATGCAAAGCAATCCAGTTCTGTAAACTTCATGCGCATACATTCAAGAAGCTCTGTAGTCCTCTCCGTAGTTATAATGCCTTTGTCCATATCCTGTTTCCAGAAAGGATATAGAACCTGACCGACGCGCCCGGGTGAAAGGCCGGATATTGCATCTTCATTAAGCACCGCTACGTGAAAGATCCATACCAACTGAAGAGCATCGTGAAATGTACGGGGTTTTTCTGTAGAAAGCCATTCCAACCGTTCTGCAATGTCGAGATACTCGTCTTTTTGATTTACTTCATTTTCAAGAGTAGCCATAAATCTGGCTTCGGTGGCATAGTTCTTTATCCAGACCTGAAGACCCTCAAGCATTGTGTATACCGCTTTGTAAAAGTATAACCTCTCCATGTCTGGATATCCGGCTGAATGGTCTTGTTTCTCTTTACAAATGTTTTTTATCCCCTCAATTCCGTACTGCAGAGGGTAGTAATAATTAATGACCTCCCTGCCTTGCGGAAGAGTATAACCGGAGTCGAACATACAGATAACTGCACGCATTATCTCCTCTTTTGTTCCATAACCGGGGACAAGTTGTTCATATTTATGGCCAACATCTTCTACCGATTTGTTGTACCATTTTTTTGCCGTTTTAATCAAAACCGGCATCTCTTCTTTCCGGAGGCCGAATTTACCGGCAATTGATATTATGTTGCCGATACTTTTTGTGACGTTGCCTCCGCCCTGCCCCATCGTAGTAACTTCGTCGGCACTTGCTTTGCCTGCCTTCTGAGCCTCCTTGTATAAGTCATCTTCCTTTGAGAGAAAGAAAGCCTCAGACAACCAAGGCATTGGAAAGGAACCTCGCAAATAAACAGCTTTTCTCATTGCAAGCAGTTCCCCAGGTAGAATACATGGAGTAAGGTGACTGAAACCCGATTTTAATGCTTCTGCTCTTCTTATTATTGGCACGTCGCCTTCCAACTCCTCCCACCTGCGAGTGTACCAATAGGGAAATTCCATAGATGCAGAGGACTTTGTGTCAAAATAAATCTGGCGTGCCTTTTCTACACGCGGTGTTGGATTTTTTTTAGCCTCCCTCGTTTGAATCTCGTCGAGGGGCTTTGTTCCGTAATAGTTGTAGATATCTTCTGCCATGACTCAAATATTAGAGGGGCACTGTTGATAATACAAATATACTGTTCTTTTTTAACTCTTCCTGAGCCTTTTTTATTGAAATTTCCTGGAACCGGATTTTGTCGCCGGGTCTGAGTTGCGCCACTCTTGTAAGATCTATACTTGCAACATTTGCAATACGTGCATATCCTCCGGTAGTCTGACGGTCGGCCATCAGTATTATTGGCTGGCCATTGCCCGGGAGCTGTATGGTGCCCGGGGAGATTCCTGCTGAAATAATATCGTGACCCCCTGCTCCTGTTTTAATTTGTATGGTAGGCCCGGAGAGACGAATTCCCATTCTGTCGCTTTGTCCTGTAATCTGGAATTCAGAAGTGAGGAGTGTACGTATCCCATCAAAGCCCAGCCTTTTTACCTCCGGGCCGGGAATAATTCTGATAGGCTGCTCCGATTGATATTCCGGAATATGAAATTGCGGTTGGCTTTGCTGTCTGGCAATAATCCCACTTATGCCATATGTATCGGTTGTTCCAAGTGGGATTCTGTCTCCTGCGACCAAAGCACGGCCATTCAGCCCTCCAATTTTTGCACGAAGATATGTCGACCTGCTTCCCATAATCAACGGGACATCCAAACCACCGGCAAATGCAATATATGCCCGGCACCCATAGCCCAGAGCGGAAAACGTAAGTTTATCACCCCTTTTAGCGCTGATTGCAACATACATGGGAACAGCATTGCCATTGACAGAAGGAGTCATACCCGACCCGCAGACCGAGAAAACTGTATCTGCCGGAAAAAAGATTTCCGGACCAATGAGAGTAGCTTCTATGGCAGCAGCTCCGGGTTCGTTTCCGACTATGATATTGGCAAACTTTAGCGAATAAACATCCATCGCTCCCGAAATAGGCATTCCGAAACGTTGGTAGCCAACCCTTCCACAATCCTGAATAGTGCTGAGCAATCCCGCTTTTTCAATAATTATTTCGCTCATCTCAGATCGTTTTTAGCTTGTAACTCCCATTTTCCACCTCAGCTTTTATTACATTGTACTCTGCCTCTGTTACAGGAACAAATCGAAGAGTGTCGCCAATATTGAACAGAAACTCGGGTTTTCTTTTTGCATCAAATAGTTTCAGGGGGGTCTGCCCTATCAGTTGCCACCCTCCGGGGCTCTCGATCGGATATATTCCTGTCTGCTGGTCGGCAATACCGACTGCTCCTTCGGGAATTTTCAAACGGGGAGTCTGTTTGCGGGGCATTGCAATTCGTTGGTCCATTCCGCCCAGATAACAGAAGCCCGGCGTGAATCCTAGCATATAAACAAGATAGCTTCCAGCTGAGTGAATCTTTATAACTTCATGGGCCGACAACTTATTATGTGTTGCAACATCTTCAAGATCTGGCCCGTAGTCTCCTCCATATAAAACAGGAACAACTTTGGTTTTTAATTCTGACAATGTGCTCTTTTCAATATCTTTTTCAAGAGAGTTAATCGCCTCTTTAAGTTTGTCAAAACCGGTAACAGCAGGATTGTAGCATATCATCAGTTCATTGTATGAGGGAATAAAGTCGGTTATGCCGGAGATATTTCCCTTTTCTATTCTTGCCAGCAAGGCTGTAATAGTCCGGTTTATCTCAACCGAAATCTCGTCCCCTGCCTTTATGATAATTGCGGAATCGCCCGCCGGCAAGAATTCTGCACCGCAGTAAGTGGTATTCATTTGTATATGTGCGCGTTAAAAATTCCGAAAAAACTCATTAGTACGGCGCAGAATTCCACCGCCATCTCGTTGTCGCCATGAACACATATAGTATCTGCCTGTATTGGAATAATCTTTCCACTCACAGACTCAACCACATTTTCCCTGACCATTCTGATAACCCTGTCAATCATAACTTTGGTATCGTGAATAACCGCTCCCGGAAGGCTCCGCGAAACAAGAGATCCGTCATCGTTATATGCCCTGTCGGCAAAAACCTCAGAAGCATAAGCCAGACCAACCTTTTTTGCAGCATTTATCAATTCCGACTGTGATAAACCTACCAGAATGAGCGAACTATCAATATCCCTGACGGCTTTGGCTATAACCATTGCCATATCAAAATCTGACGCAGCCGAATTGTACATAGCCCCGTGAGGCTTCACATGCCTGAGCTTACCACCAAGAGCTATGGACATGCTTTTCAAGGCACCAACCTGATATAGAATGGATGCCCTTAATTCTGCGGCGGTCAGGTTCATTGGCTGACGGCCAAAACCTTTAAGGTCTTGATAACCGGGGTGGGCACCAATTGAAACCCCATATTTCAGTGCAAGCCTGATTGTTTTTTCAATAGTCAGGGGATCACCCCCATGGAAACCGCAGGCGATATTGGCCGATGTAATGTAAGGCATAACAGCCTCATCATTGCCAACGATGTTGTCGCCATAGCTTTCACCCAAATCGCAGTTTATGTCTATTTTCATCATGCTAAATATCAGATTGTCAAAATATTCCAAAAACATGGAAAAGGCTTCGCAACCCTAATCCAAGAGCAACAAGCACAACCAGTATACCAACCGCATTAGATAGTAAGGAATTGGTATTAGTTCCCATAACCTTCTTACTGTTCACTACCCAAAGCAGGTAGATTGCAATAACCGGCAATAATATCCCGTTGGCTGCCTGAGCAAAAATTATGGCTTCGATAGGTTTGAACCCTATCACAGAAAATGTGACACCAGTGAGGAGAATCAGTATCCATACGGCTCTGAACTTCCATGATTTGAGGTCCCTCTTCCAGCCAAGTATTCCTGAGGTTGCATAAGCAGCTGCCAAAGGGGCTGTTATGGCCGAAGATATCCCGGCAGCAAAGAGTCCTGCTCCTATAAAGTACTTGGCCCAACTGCCGAGCACAGGTTCAAGTTGGACACCCAGGTCCGTTCCATTTTTAAGTATGAAATCAGTTCCGAAGAATGCAACTGCCGATGTTATGATAATGGCTATCGATATCAGTCCGCCAAGAATTACAGAAACTGAAATATCAAGGCGAGCTTCGGGCAGATCATCTGCATTCTTCCACCTCTCCTGTACTGCTGAGGCGTGAAGAAAAAGGTTGTATGGAACTACCGTTGTTCCTATTAGGCCGACCAAAGCGAGAAGCGACCCGCTTGGTATTGCAGGGACAAACATCCCTTTGAGAATGTCGGCCCATGGCGGAGATATTACTAGTGCCGTTGTTAGGAACGTGAGACTCATAAGAATCACGAGACCAATCAACACTCTTTCGATTAGTTTGTAACTTCCTAAATATAAAATAATAAAGGTTACAACGCCTATTATAATTGCCCAGAAGCTAATGCTGAATCCGTATTCCATAGTGAGCGATTGCATTCCAAGAGAAGCACCAAGCAGATTACCCGTCTCAAAGGCAGCATTTCCTAATGCAATTGCAGAAATTACCAAAATTGCTGTTACCACCTTAACCACCGGATTCGAAAAATGTTTCCTCAGGGCCTCTCCCAGACCCTGACGCGTGATTATACCCAGACGCGCCGACATCTCCTGCAAAACTATTGTTGCAATAATCGAAAAAACCATGCCCCAGAGAAGAGCATAGCCGAATTTAGCACCTGCCAGTGAACATGTTGTTATGGTTCCCGGACCGATAAATGCTGCAGTGACCAGCGCACCCGGCCCAAATTTGAATCGAAGCGGTTTTTTCATAGTCTGTCATTTGAAATTTCTCACTAAAGATATGAAGAAAATTCACGGGTAAAAATAGAGTGATAACAGGATCTGTAATCCCATTTTGTGTATATATTTTGGGATTATAATCCCATTTTTATATATATAATTTGGATTATAACAAAAAGAGGTATAAATTCGAACAAATTTTTCATTATGATAGAGCGAGAATTACAGTCAGTTATTGAAGGTAAGCTGTTCAAGGGAAAAGCAATTATTATCATGGGCCCCCGTCAGGTTGGCAAAACTACACTTTTAAGCCAACTTTCGGAAAAAATTAATATTCCGATACTTGTACTTAACTGCGATGAACCTGAAGTAAGAGAGTTGCTTACGGATGCCAACTCCGTAAAGTTGCAATTATTAATTGGAAGTCATAAAATTGTAATGATCGATGAAGCTCAAAGAGTAAAAAATATTGGATTAACCCTAAAGCTTATCATCGATAATTTTAAAGATGTTCAGTTAATTGTAACCGGATCATCCTCTCTTGAACTTGGAAATGAGATTAATGAACCCCTGACAGGACGGAAATTTGAGTATACTCTTTTCCCGCTATCATCTAAAGAGTTGATAAAAGAAAAAGGATTTCTGGCTGAAAAACAGTTGTTTGAATCCAGAATAATTTATGGTTCTTATCCCGACGTAATTAATAATCCTCAGGATTCTAAAGAGTTGTTAATGAATATAGCCGAGAGCTATTTGTACAAAGATCTTTTATCTCTGCAGGATATCCGCAAGCCTGCTCTTTTGGAGAAACTTTTAATTGCGCTGGCTCTACAGATGGGTAGTGAAGTATCTTATAATGAGATTGCTCAGACAATACATTCTGATCATAAAACAGTCGAAAAATATATTGATCTGCTGGAAAAGTGCTTTGTAATCTTTCGTTTAAATGCGTTTAGCAGAAATCTTAGAACAGAACTTAAAAAAAGCAAGAAAATATATTTTTGCGATAATGGTATTAGAAATGCGGTACTTCAAAACTTCTCTCCACTGTCGTTGAGGTCAGATGTTGGAGCTCTTTGGGAAAATTATTTTATAAGCGAAAGGTTAAAGAGTAACTGCTACTCTGTCCGGTTTGTAAATAGCTATTTTTGGCGGACAACTCAACAACAGGAGATCGATCTTATAGAAGAGGCCGATGGGCAAATTTCTGCTTATGAAATGAAATGGAACGAGAATAAAACAAGTTCTTTCCCTCAGAGTTTTCTTAAGTCATATAACATAAAAGAGGCAGTTACAGTAACGCCTAAGAATTACCTGGACTACTTGTAGGGAAGGATTTACTTTGCCAAATTAGTCCGCTTTATTGACGCTTGAGCCGCCGGTAAGCCTTAGTGTTAGGCTTGGATTGCCTTTGTAACGTACTCTTGTTCCACCCGATCCGTCAACTTCAAGACTTTCGCTTACATTGAGCTCTGCTGAGGCTCCTCCTGACATGTCGGCACGGCACTTTCTTGACTCAAGAGCGAAGTGTTTGTGGTCGCTGCCTCCCGATGAACTGATTGAAAGGTACTCAGCAACACCCTCTATCTCAGAGCGTGAGCCTCCCGACATGCTTAGGTCCAGGGAACCAAGTTGTACTTTACCAAAGACTTTGCCTCCACCGCTCAGGCTTATTTCCAATTCGTCAGCGTTCCAGCCGTTGTCCAGGTTTATGCGACCACCACCGCTTGAAGAAATTCTGTTTAGATTTTTGCATGAAAGGTAAATTTTAACGTCTGGTCTGCCGGAAAAATTTATGCCGTTTTCTCTGTAAATTTCAAGAGTTTTCCCCTCAACCTCAGCAATAATATAATTCTGGAGATTTTCATAAGTCTCAATACTCAGACTTGTTACTGAGTCCTGGGTAAGAATAAGTTCAAACCCGCTGGATACAGAAACATTATCGAAAGCGCCAATATTTATTTTCTTAGCTGTATAATCACCGGAAGGATGAACAGAGACAAAGCCAACATATGAACATGCTGATAGTGCCATACTTACTATTGCAGCATAAAATAAAACTTGTTTTTTCATAGGAATATTATTAGTCAAAATGATTTATTCAATATAATTTAGACGTAAGAATCCTCAAAAAAGTTGCATCATTTTTAAAAATGTCAATTTGTTGTTTCCAAAAACTCAATAAGTTTGGCAATATCATTCTGATCTTCGTATTTTACCCTGTTTTCCCTTACAAATGAATTGAATAAACCCTTCTTCTTATTGTAGAAATTCTTAATTTGCTGTATGCTCATAAACCTGTGCAGTTCTCCGTTTTTCTTTATCAGATAATGTGTCCTTGGTTTTGTAGTATAACCATCCGGTAGTTCCAGATTATATAACAAACCTCCAACATTTATAGAAGATAAAGATAATGATGCAGCTGTATGTGATATACCTCCATAAGCCGATGGTTTTCCGGGAGGTATTACACTGCATGTATACGCTGCATAGAGATCACAGCTGTGATTTGCGTCCTTGGCAATACGGTACAGCAACTCAACAAACTTATCATTCAGAACGACAAATTTCCTTCCCTCTATAATCACAGAATCGATAAGTCCTATTTCAGCTTTTCCTATTGCAAGTATCTGATCCTTTTCGTCGAACAACATCTCCTCTGTAATCGAATTATAATTGAGCATATACTTATCACTAACCCCGCTTTTCATATAAACAACACCCGGTTTGAAGTTCTGAAAGACGTAATGGAAAATGAAGACATTCTTGTTTTGTGCATAACCAGACGCAAATAATAAACTTAAAGTCAAAATGAATAATAACCGTTTCATGATTATATGTTTTTAGTTTTGTTTTTCTCTCGCTTTTCGATAGAATTCCTGAAAGTTGCCCCCCGAACCCTCTAAGATTTTCTCAAATTCTGGTACTGTCTCGTAATATGTGCTGACCGGCACAAAAAAGGCGTTGTTTAGACTTATTTTATTGCCTTTTACATTATTCCGACTTAATAATTCTGATTCCAGGCCCCTTAGCAGAGAATCCTTTTTTTGTCTCATTTTCTGTATGTCTGCGCTATCATTAGAATAAATCTCCTTCAACCGGGAGCGGGCAGCAAGTATTTTTGCGTTATACAGATCCTGCGCATCCCACATTTTTAATGCCTCAGCAATCAAAGAGTCCCTTTCGGACGACTGAATAAATGCCGATGATCTTAACCAACGCAAAACCCAGGCCCGCTCCACGCAAACCGCAAAACCCTCGTTGAATTGCGAATCACCCTTTATATACAATTGCTGATGTGCAAGTTCGTGAATTATAAGACCGGCCAGACTAATAGGGCCCCTCTGCAAATGAGTACTCAATACAGGGTCGTTGTACCAACCCAATGTAGAATAAGCTCCTATTGGGGAGACATATACATCAAAACCCTCTTTCTCCATCTTTGCAGCAAACCTGAGGGCTGCCTTTTGTGAAAAATAGCCTCTGTAAACAACACATCCTGCTACGGGGAAGCACCATGTTTTTGGTTCCACCGAAAATTCTGGTGCGCAGTATACGTTCCATCCAAGATGCTCTCCTTTTATTTCAGAATAAACAGTATAACTCTTGTTAGCCGGCAGCCCCAACTCTCTTGAGGCAAACTCCCGAATATCCAGAACCATCCGCAGTTTATCCCTCGATGCACTATCAAGCAGGTTTTTCCGGAGTATTTTTTCTATAGGAACCCTCGCGCCCATTAAACGGAAGTGACCCTCTGCAGCCTGTGAAAGATAGCACACGTTAGCGCATCCATATAGCACAGACAACAGAAATGCCGATAAAACTAAAATAATGCCTGGTTTCATATTCGTAAAGTTAATTACTTTATTTGTTCATTTGCAACGAAATGACACCTTTTTTCATCTATAGTGTAGTATCACTCAAAAGTATATATGAAGACAGGCAGAATAATTTTAGTTTCGCTCACATTAGCCACACTTTTTTTAACCGGATGTATAAAAGAGGCATTGCTGCTCGATAAACTACGAGGAGAGTGGGAAATAGACAAAGGTGAGTGTCTTGTTACAACAAATGCCGATGTTACCTTTTTAGATTTTTATTCAAAACCGTGGACAGGAACCGTTACAGTGAATGGTGTAGAACAGGATTGCAGTAATAGTCGATTAACAACGTTATGGTCTACTTATTTTTTCATTAATCCTAACATATATCTGTTTATTTTTCAATCACCAGCTAAAATTGCATATAAAACCAAGAAATATGACTCTCCTATAAATTGGGAGACAATAAAAACCGGAATTATTAACACAGAGCTGACTTTAACTACTACAGACAATAATATCGTTAATATCAAAATAGATTTAAAGGCACCAATGACTACATTGAAGAAAGGTGTCGAGTATCCGATAAGCGACATCAGATGGTCTCAGGACCAAGCCGTTAATGATCTGAAATTTCTATCCCCCACCAGAATTTCAGGCTCTATTGCATTGGGCGATATCATGTCCTCTTTCACCGGCACATGGTCCGCCAGTTCATCGAAAATAACTCTTAAAATGAAACCGTATTATTCCTATGACAAAACAATACAAACCCACAATTATTTCTATAATAGCCAGGAACTTACCTTGTTCAAAAACATAGATTACTATAAAACCGAGCGTGAAGGAGCAATCCCTTTAGACAAAATCGCTACGGTTAAGCAGGTGATCCATTATAAAAGAAAGAATTAAAATCTGAGGGTTATATTCTGACCCATCTCTTTATCCTGATTTTTACATCTTCTGCCATTATATATACCACTGGAACTATAATCAGAGAGAGTAGCATAGAGCTGGTCATTCCACCAATCAACACCCATCCGAGACCACTTTTCCACTCACTTCCGGTGCCATGAGAGAGAGCTATTGGAAGCATACCTACAACCGTAGAGATTGCAGTCATGAGTATAGGTCTCAGACGCAGATGTACAGCAGTAATAAGAGCATCCTTAAGTTCCTTGCCCTCTTTCCTGAGCGTGTTGGTAAAGTCCACCACAAGAATGGCATTCTTCGCCACCAGCCCCACAAGAATTATCATCCCTATTATACTGAATATACTAAGTGACTGCTGCGAGAGAGCAAGTGCATATAGCGCTCCTATGATTGAGAGCGGAATTGAAAAGAGAATTACAAACGGATGGAGGTAGCTCTCATACAAGGCAACCATTATAAGGTACACAAGCACGATTGCTATAAGCATTGCTGCACCCAGGCTACCAAAGGCATCACTCTGATACTTTAGGTCGGCTTCAGGAAGATAGGTAACTCCTTCAGGGAACTTTGTGTTATCGAGAAGTGCGAAAATATCTTTTCCAATATCTCCAACTGTTCTGCCTAAAGCCTGTCCCTCAAGAACTATAGAGGAGATACGTCCGTATCTTTCCAGCTTTGTTGTACCGTCCTGCTCGTTTATGTCAGCAATTTGTTTCAGCTTGACCGTCTGTCCAAAGTTATTTACAAACGTAAGGTTTTCAACATCGGAGAGAGACTGACGGTTAAATGCATCCAGTCTTATATTAATGTCATATTCAAATTCACCCGACTGGAACTTACTGTTGTTGTTTCCACTGAACGATGTCTGAATGGTTGCCCCTACAATCTCCGGAGAGAGGCTGAGTCTTGCCATTTTGTCCTTGTCAAGCTTGATGACAATCTCGGGAATACCCCCCTCGATGCTCAACTTCACATTGTTTGCCCCCGGCACCTTTGCAATTGCCAATCTCATTTTTTCTGCAAATGCATAGAGAGTGTCGGTATTTGCAGACTGGAACACAATCTGAATAGGAGCCTCATCTGCTCCTCCAACCATACTCACAACAGCAGAACGCACCTTTATATCTGTAAAATTCTCATTGAGTTCTCTTTCCAGCCTTTTAATAAACAAGGCCGATGAAACATCACGGTTGTTCTTATCGGTCAGCTTTATGTTTATCTCAGATTTGTAGTTCCCGCTTTGAGACATTAGTATACCGGATACACTTCCCACGGTTGTATAAAGTTTTGTAACCTCAGGCTTCTTGCTTATCACATCCTCTATCTTTCTGGTAAGCGCATTATTCTGTTCAAGTGTATAGCTCTTAGGATACTCAATTGATATGATACACTCGCCCACATCGCCTACATTTATGAACTCGCTCCCTATAAACCCTGCGGCAGGGAGCATCAATGAGCTTATAAACAATACGGTGGCAACAGAAATAGTTGCAAATTTATGTCGCAGCGACCATCCCAGGATTTTTAATATAGCCTTGGTAAATATGTCTACTCCCGCTTCAAATACCGATATTACCCTACCCCACAGTGTTCGCTTGTCGAACCTCTCAAGCTTCGAGAACCTTGATGTTAAAAGCGGAACAACAGTAAAGGCCACCAACAGACTTATCATCACCGTAATTACTATTACCATTGCGAACGGCGCAATTATGGGTGTAATCATGCTCTCCGACAATGCCACAGGGAGGAAAACCACGACAAGCACCATGGTAATTGAAACGACGCTCAGTCCAATCTCCCTGACCGCATCAACTGTAGCCTGCATTCTGGTTTTGCCCATCTCCAGGTGACGGTATATATTTTCAAGAACAACAATTGCATCGTCTACAAGTGTACCAATTACCAGCGACATCGCCAGCAGGGTCATAAGGTTAAGTGTATATCCGAACACCTCCATTCCAATAAATGATCCAATCAGCGAAAGAGGAACCGCAATCATGACGATAATTGCGTTTCTTATACTATGCAGGAAAAAGATCATAATAATTGTAACCAGCACAATAGCCATCAAAAGATCCTTAGCGACAGATTTTGCAGCATCCAGAATTACGACAGAACCATCCTGAGAAATTGAAAATTTCATGTTCACCCCTTGGTATTGCTTCTCAAGTTTGGTAATCTCCTCCTTTATTGCATTGCAGACTGTCACTGTGTTTGCATCGTCCTGCTTTCTTATCTGAAGCCCCACAGACTGCGCCCCATTCACACGATATAGCGAGGTCACATCCTTCTCGGTGTCTATTACCTCTGCAATATCCTTAAGCTTCACAAGGGAGCCGTCGGGCTTCTGAGCGATAGTGATTTCCGCAATATCGGTCACCTTTCTGTACTTTGAAGAGATTCTTAAAAGGGTCTGACTGTTTGAACCGGCTATCTTGCCTGCCGGAAAGTCTATGTTTGACGTCTGGATTGCCTGCACTACCTGCAAGATTGACAAATTATAGTTATCCAGTTTATTATGGTTGATATTTACCTGAATCTCCCTCTCGGTACCACCCAGCATGGTTATCTCACCAACACCGTCAAGCTTTGTGAGAGATGGTTTTATCCGGTAGTTGAGCTCGTCATAAAACTTTGCAGCCGGCATGTCTGAACTGGCACTGAGTATCATTACCGGGAAGTCGGTCATGGAAAACTTGGTGATTACAGGCTCAAGCACCTGAGGCGGCAACAAACCTCTTATTGATTGCACCTTTCTTACCGCATCGCTCACAATTGCATCAACATCGGCACCTGTCTTAAGGGTTACTATGACCACAGAGACTCCCTCCTGAGAAACCGAACGGATAACATCTATGCTTGGGAGTCCCGATATTGCCTCCTCAATCTTCTTTGAGACACTATTCTCAACCTCAAGCGGACCCGCCCCGGGGTAGACTGCCGATATAGTAAAGACAGGAGATGAAAATTTAGGAAACAGCTCATAATT
Source organism: Bacteroidales bacterium (assembly GCA_041659025.1). Taxonomy (GTDB): domain Bacteria; phylum Bacteroidota; class Bacteroidia; order Bacteroidales; family UBA932; genus Bact-08. Next base: position 285,475 of record JBAZZA010000001.1, read on the forward strand.
GAGCGAATTGAAGCTCATGTACCCAAGAAACAGTATAGTGGTAAAAAGTACCACAATAAGCGTGGGCCGCTTTATAGATATATCTGATAAATTCATAACTCTCAAATCATTTGTTTAATACCCTTACCTTAGTACCATCCTGAAGGTTAATCTGACCCGTCAGGACAACCTTTTCGTTTGTTCCAAGACCCTCTGTCACCAATACCTTAGTATCGTCAATAGAGGTTGCAAGAACCTTTCTCGATATCACAGAGTCACCCTGTAAAAGATATACCGATGCATTGTTAATGCTTCCGGTAATGCACTTGCGCGGTATTGTAACTCCCTTATATGAAACAACATCGGAAAATCTTACCTTACCGCTTAGTCCGCTCCTCAGGTTCTTATCCTGGTCAAAAATCTTTATTTCTGTATCATACCTGCCGGACATATCTGCAACAACTCCCACTGTCTGTACCTCACCTCTGAAAACCTTTCCTTTAATTGCATCTAAAGTCAGTTCTGCTTTCTGCCCCCTGCTTATCTTATTTAGGTCACTTTCTGCAAGTTTCACCAAAAAAATCATTCTGTTTCTCTCCAGGACAGAGAATACCGGCAATGTAGGCAGAAGATTGTCCCCAATCTCAATCATACGTTTAGCAATTACACCATTTACTGTGGATTTTATCTCTGTGTTTTGAAGCTGTTTGTATGCCGCTGTATATGTGGTCTGAGCATTCTGAAGATTCAGCTTTGCTGCCTCGAGCTGCTGTTGGGTAATCGCATCGCCACCTGCCAGGTTGCTGAAACGGGAATTGTCTCTCTCTGCGTTCTCCATATTGAGCTTGGCAAGTTTGTACTGACTCTCCACAACCTCTTTCTCTACTTTTACAAGCGTCTGTCCAACAGAGACATGATCGCCCGGCTTCCCATATACATATACAACCTTACCCGCTGTCTCCGACAATATATTAATCTCGGCACCAGACCTGGTTACACCGTTCTCTTCAATAGAAACCGACGACTCCTGAACTTCCGGTGTTATCACCTCTATCGGTATCACAGAGCTGTATTCGCTCATCTGTTTTAGTTCTGTATCCATTTTGGCCTTGTTGCCGAATAGTCTGAAAACCACCAGTGCTACTATCACCAGGATTATCAGGATAATTGAGTATTTTTTCAAGATTTTCATGTCTGTTATTTTTCCTTAAAATTTTAATAGTTCTCCTTTTGCTTTTTTTAGTTCCAGCTCTGCATAATTGAACTGCATGACTGAGTTATAATATGAAAGTCGGGCCTCTGTAAGACTGCTCTCCGACAATAGCAGGTCCGACAACGACAACACCTGTTGCCTGTAACCATCCAGACTTATTTTATATGTCTCTTCTGCAACGGCAATATTTTCTCTTTGCCTTGTAAGTGCGTTGTAACTATTTTTATATTGCCTTACGGCATCGGAGTACTCCTTTGAGAAGTATTCCATTGAGCTCTTTTTTGTATTTTGCAGTTGGGTCAGTTCAATGTCATATTGTTTTGTCTTTGATTTTCTCGCAAAACCGTCAAATATGGGTACATTGAGGCTGATTCCCAGCACACCTACCTGATAGAACTTGTTGCCTCCCCCGCTTTTAAAGTAGTCGAACTCGTTTCTCTGTCCCTGAATGTAGTACTGTCCGAATCCTGCCAAAGTAGGTACATTGGCTGCATTGACGCTTTTACGGGTAAGTTCCGTCAGTTTAATTCTGTTTTCAAGCAACTGTATTTCAAATCTTTTCTGCGTATCAGTACTATCCGACGGGGTCATATATGCACCACCGGAGATTGTGTCAGTGAGAATTATTTTTTTGTTTTGTTCAATGCCAATCAAGTACTTCAGAAGCCCAAGCTGTTGAAAATGCAATTGATCTATGTTGTCTATCTGTGTCTGAAGATTGCTTCTGTTTACCTGCACCCTTGAGTGGTCCACCTTGCGTATCACGCCGTTCTGACTCTGTAGTTTTGTTATCTCAAGCAGCTGGTCTATACTGGAAAGTGTCTTCCTCAGAAGTTCTGCCTGTTTTGAGGTGTTCAGACATAAATAGTATATCTGTGAAACCTGCAGCACAACCTCCTCCTTCTGCTTTTCAAGAGAGAGTCTGGTAAGGTTCTCCATCTCTCTGGCTATTTTTATAGATGTAAAGTAGCTTTGGCTGTATAACAGCTGTGTGGCCTTGAATCCGTTGTTCCAGTCAAATTTTGTCCCAATCTCTATTGGAATAAGACCTGTCTGTCCGAATATTTCTCCCGGAACAATCATTTTGGGTATTGCAAAATAGTAGCTGAATGTGCTGTATCCCTCAACTTGCGGATAAAGTTTGCTTTGTGCCTCCTTAAGTTGAAAGCGGCTCTTCTCTGTTTCGAGTTCGGCGTTTCTTACGTTCACATTTCTCTCTATCCCTAACAGAGACGCCTTTTCAAGAGAGAGTGCAACAACGTTGGTGTTGTTTTGTGAGTAGCCCTGCAATACTGTCAATATTGCAAGAATGGTGATTAGTGTTTTGTTCATTTTTTTATCAGACTTTAATTTGTTCGTAGAGTTTGTCCCATAACTCTACCAGTGGCTCTGCTATCTTATCGAAAGGCACCCCTTGTATAATAAGATGCATTCCTACTCCGTCACTTATACTTACAAATATCTTTGCAAGCTGCTCGTCGCTCATTACCGATTTTATCTCGCCTTTTTCGCGAGCTGTTCCGATAACCTCCCTCCATTTTTTGTTTTCATTTTTCAGAAGATCTACAATTTTCAGCCTTAATTCCGGAAAGAGCTTTATTGCGTCAAACATTAGGGTAAAGTAGTTGATTGAGAGCTCACCCACCTCAATGCTTCCCTTAAATTTCTCTATGTAAAACCCTGTAAGAGAGTTTATCCCCTTTGCAACATCATGATAGAACTGATGAAGTGATTCCGAGGAATATTTGTCATAGGTAAGCTCGGTCACATTTAGGAAGAAATATGTAAGTACCTCCGAAAAGAGCTCCTCTTTGCTTTTGAAATAGTAGTAAAATGCCCCTTTAGACAGACCTGTTTCCTTAACTATTTCACTCATAGTAACCTCCTTATAGCTTTTCTGCATGAAAAGCCTTGAGGCAACAATAATTATATGTTCTTTAGATTCTTTCATAAACCGACCGTTTGGTCTGCAAATGTAAAACTTTTTTTTTACTGAGAAAATATTTTATATATAGCTCAATTTGTACAAGTTATAAAAACAACTGGCAGTTCGTGAGTTGCGGCAGCGGAACTGCCAGTTGTTTTTACAAAGGCCTGTTTTTTAGAATATTATACGTAATTTTTTTCGCAAAACTTCTAGAAAATATTTTATATCTAGCTCAATTTGTGCAAGTTGTAAAAACAACTGGCTGTTATTTGGCTCCAATCCCTTTATCAATCGACAATATCAGATAGCTGATCCTGTCTTTCGACTTTTCCGATTTGGCTCTCTTAAGGCAGTTTTTGAGGTCTGCTCTCAGGTCTGTCAGATGCTGGTAGTAAAGGGGTGCAAGATTCTGGTTTGTCAGAAACTTCAATGAGATGAGCGTTTCAAAAGCCGACCTGGACGTTCCGTCTGCTGCCGCATCAGAGGCAGATATGTCAGATGCAAATTCCCCGGAAAGTGTCTCGTTAGGGAAGCATCTTGCCCTCAGGTTTTTGTATGACAAAAAGTTGTCATCCTCAACAAATTGAAACGCGGCTTTGTTCTTTTCTTTGGCTTTAATAACATTCGGCAGATTTGAGCTGCTCAGCAATACCTGCGCAGTATTAAACAGCGTTGAGATCTGAGCTTCGGTAGGGTCAAGTCCCTTCCTCATGTTTTTAAGCGAGAAATCTGTAAGGTCGGTCAACATCTCATCCAAAGTGTACGGATCGGCCGATTTGTTCTGAGCAAAGGCAACCATGGGGATTCTTCCGAAAACCAGCTTGAGCATATTGTTGGCCAGATAATTAGAGAACGATGGGTTCATTCCGGACATCATAATCAAGTCTTTGTTGTCTACCCACGTTAGATCTTCTGCCTGGTTGAGCATATAGAGCAGGCTCTCTTTCTGAATCTTCTTATCTACTGCCACATAAGCAGGCATAGGGTCACCTTCGTAGTTTCTGTTTATTTCCAGACCACCTATGTTAACCATAAGGCTCCTGTAATAGTCGTAAAGTTTAAGGAAGATAAAGTCTATGAAAAGTTCTCTGTATGATTCATCAGCCTCGTCTTTGTTTACCCACTTGGTACTGTTGGCACTTATATACTTAAGGGTTTCTATGCCATATTTTGCAGCTTTGATTTTATCGTTACCCAAATCCTCAATAATGGAACGAGGGTCAAAATATGCACTCCCATTTTGCTCCTTCCCGTAAAAATAGCGCGGGTCGGCAATTTTTTCTGTAATCATCCCTTTAAGGAGAGGCACTTCCAAAGCCGGAGTCTTGGCAGCATACAACGGCTTATACAACCAGTTGATTGCATAATAGTCATACACACCCAATTTATCGGCAGTTAGCTTGACACCCTTTTCTATGTCGCCCGGTTGGGCAATGTAGTTGTACTTTATCTGATCCATTACAGAAGAGGTAATACCCTCCCTGGAAGTGAATGCAGGGGATCTTAGCGAGTCGGTAGCCATCCATGAAGACGCTGCAAGGTTTGCTGTGAGACCAAGGCAGAAGCCCATCTCCCGCATCATAGCCAATTCAATAGAAGAACACATTAAATCTTCCGGTAACTCATAGCCCCTCACGCCAGGTTCAACCGCTGCAGTCTGATACAACCTCTCCCTTTGTAAAGTAACAGGTGAATCTCTGAAGAACAATATGGCAGCACTTAGAATCTCCCCGGTCCTTGGGTCGATATTGATGTGCCTTGCAATGCCCCTGGAAGGTGTCTGGGCATATCGTACGCAATTGTACGACATATTGCTTGAACTGAATTCAGGGTCCTGAGACTTGGTTGGATAGTCAGATACTTTTATAACATTCTTAAAACCAATCTTTTCAAAAGCTGCGTTCCACTTTAGCAACCCGCTTTTAATTGCCCCTCTCCAGGCAGGAACAAACAAAGTGTCTATATAAAAGACAATCTGCTTCTTAGGTTCCGACAAGCCTCCCAGCTTAAAGATATTTACATCCTTTGGCTCCAGCCTCCATCTGTTTGCAAAGTAGTTTATTTGAGAACCCTGCTCCTTGCTGTCGAACTTCTCAAACTCGGTTACACCTGTACCAATGCGGTAGTCGGCATATCTTGGTCTGAACTTCTGTTCGGGTAACAAGCATAGCGTGGTTCTTAGTTCAACTGTAAGGTATTCAAGGCCTCCCGACTCCATTCCGAGAAAGTAGGTCTTGAAAGTATAGGTCATATTGCTAATAACAGAGACGTTGTCTTCATAGGACTCAACATCCTTTAAGGCAGAAAGTTCCTTGCTAAAAGTAGAAACCTTCTGTATGAAGCCGCCAAAAGATGCAGCATTAAGATTGCTGATATATTTACTATCAGAAACAAAAAATGATGTTGCATCAAACACAATAGCAGAGCTGTCCCTGTTATATGCAAGTATGGGTTTTGAAGTGAGAACCGATGGAAGGGAACTCCTGTTTACGGCCTCTTGAATTCCGGAGTCGTCTGAGTCCACTATTTTTGGAACAGGAACAAATCTTATCTGCACCAGAGAGTCTGTCTTTGTAAAACAGATATGCAATGGTCTGGATGCTCTTTGTCCCGCATAGCTAAGGCTCATGTTGCTTACGTTATCTATGAGAGAGCTCATCAGAAAGCTCTTGCCAAACAATTTTACAGGCATTTCAAAGTATACCTTGCCCTCTACATTGTGAAGGGTTATCACACCCACCGATGTTTTTACGTTCTTTTTCTTATTGAACAGTTTTTCGTAAGGGGTCAGTTTCTTAGTAGTGTCGGCCTTAGCCTCATTTTTGACATTCTTAACTTTATTTTGAGCATTCAATACAATAACACTGCACGAACAAAAAATAAGAGTAGAAATAAGTATTTTCTTTATCATTTTCATCCTGTAGTTTGCTATTGTACTTTAAGAGAAGAATTTATCGTTTTGAGTAACAGGTCGTAATGCATCTTGTCCTCTTTGCTGACACCCGATTTTTTCATCGATTCCAGCAGTTTTTTTGTTTTAACCACATACCTGTAGAAGTTGCTTTCTGTATTAAAAATAATACTGAATTTTGTCGAAGGCACACCATACCCTGCTGTTGGCATCATTTCAGAGGCAGATTGAGGTAAAAATTCAAAAGCAGTCTGCGCCTGCATCTGTCTTAAGAACCTCCCCTGTGTATCCTCATCTTTGAGGATATCGAACAGCGAATTCGTTTTTTCTGATATAGTATTGTTTATTTCAGACGCACCTGCTCCACCCATTAGTTTGGCTACGTTTCCAGACGACAAAATCCCTTTCAGATACTCAGTCTGCATGAATTTTTCAATAGAAGTCAGGTCCCTTTTCTTAATTGTCGGTTCCCAGATGTAATTAAACACATCGTCGGAACACTCAAAAAAGTCGTAAGGATTGCTCGAAATTGAAGCCGACAACATTACCTTGGAAGGTGCCGATATAACTGCCTTAGCCAATACTGTTTGCAGCAGCTCCTTGGCAGAACCCATGATTGTCAGTTTTTTCATAAGGGCATCGTTATCTAACCAGTCAATATCCTTTATCTGAGCCATAATAAACTTAAGGGAAGCAATTTGTTTCTCCCTCTCAACACTCTCAAAAGGCACCTTGTTGTCCGAAACCTTTACCTCGTTAAGGTATATACCTCCAACAGAAGCAAATATGTGGTTAATATATCTTATATACTGATATACAATTGCATCATAAATTTCTCCCCTGTATGAAAAGTCCTCGTCGTCCTTTCCTACCCAGTTGTCCAGATTGCTTATCAGGTATTTAAGATTCTTAATACCATATTCCGATGCTTTAATTGCGTCGTCTCCCAAATCCTCAGTCTGCGACCTTGGGTCCATTGCGTATGAAAGCTGTTTGCCATATCTGTAAACCGGCTCCTTTATTGCTTCACTTACCATCTTAGACAATATCTCAGCCTCTTCGGCAGCACTCTTTGTTTCAGGATAAAGTGAATATGTCCATTTTATAAGAAACTTGTCGTATTCACCGAATCTTGGCGGAGTAACCTTTACGCCCCTCTCCATGTCACCCGGCTGGGCAACATAGTTAAACCTGGCATAATCCATTATTGAGGTGGTTGTTCCCGTACTGTTTGTAAAAGAAGGAGAACGAAGGGAGTCTACCGGTATGACGTTAGAAGCGCTCATGTTATGCATGAAGCCAAGAGTGTGACCAACTTCGTGAGCTATCACATATCTTATTCCGTCACTCATAATATCTTCCGGAATCTCCTTTGCCTGGATTCTCTTATCTGAAGGTGATATCTGAACAAACATCCAATTATTCAACAGCTTGATAATATCGTGATACACATAAACCGACGCATTGATAATCTCGCCCGACCTTGGGTCTACCCATGATGGACCCATTGCATTCTGAATACCGATTGGAGCGTATCTTATGCAAGAGTATTTAATATTGTCCGGATCAAACTCAGGGTCGTCAAGTGGGAAGTCAACAGCCTTAATGGCGTTTTTAAAGCCAACCTGTTCGAAAAGCTCGTTCCACTGTTCAACACCTTTTTTTACAAATGGTCTCCATTTTTCAGGAAAATTGTTGTCGATATAAAAAACTATCGGAGTCACAGGTTCTACAAGCTTACCTGCTTTGTAGGCCACCATATCCTTAGGAACAAGGTTCCATCTGTTTGCATAATAGATGGTTCTTGACGACTGCTCTTTCTCACCAAAGAGGTATTTGCCGGTATTGAATACAGCAACCCTGTAGTCGGCATTCCTTGGTCTTACCGGCACCTCTTTTAATAAAACAATCGATCTTGAAGCTATAACGGTGAATGGCTCATCCTTTACTACCGTTTTACTAGTCCTTTGGTCTGTTAAAGTATATGCATAACTCAATGTGCTCCTTACAACAATATTGTCGCTGAAGGCCTTTATCTCACCAAGATATGATTTGTCCTGCTGGAAGGTCTCGGTTCTTTTATAGTTGTCAAACATTGTATACTGACTATACTTGTCGAACGGCGAAAGATCCTTGTTGTCGCCGGCAAAAAAGCTTGTCATCTCAACAACCACAGCAGAGCTATCCTTTGAGTATGCCTCAACCTTCATGCTCTTCATGATTGAACCTATGTTGCTGCTTTTTATGGCCTTTGCAATGTTGGAACTCATGTTGTCCGTTACAACATCACAATTGATTCTCCTTAATTGTACGTTTTCCCCCGATTTTGTAAAAACTATATGGATAGGATCTGTCTTACCCCCCACAATTCCATTTCCGTTATCACTTGTCTCTGTTGTAGTAGATGCCATAAGCATCTCCTTGCCCAACATTTTGAGTGGTATCTCAAAGTAAAGCTTCTCCTTCATCTTGTGAAGTATAAACATGCCGCTGACGGTTTCATGTTTCTCCTTAAATAGTTTTTGAAAAGCATCGACAGAATCCTTTTTGGCTTTTGTCTCCTCTGCTTCTGTCTTTTTCTTCTCTTTTGTCTGCGGAGTTACACCCGAAGCTGCAAAAACACCGCAGGCAAACATAATCAGGGTACTAAATACTAATATTTTTCTCATTAAAATTAAATTTTGTTACTGTCCTTGTATAGTAAAATCAAGAATTTTACCAAATCCTGAATATTTTTTTGCCGATGCTGAGTTCAGGTCTCCAGTTCCAGGGGTTCCTTGAGGTAGAACATAAACCTGTCCTTCATATTCTCCCTTTTGTGTAGTTATTACCACTGCCTTTGTGTTCAAAGCCAATGCTGGTTCATAGACAGGACCTTCTATTGTATTAAAATCCTTTCTTCTTAATTTATACCTACCCTGAACAAAAAGTTTTGCCTTTGTAATCTGCTCTCCGGCAGGTGCAGTGTATTTTTCGCTGTACGAAACCAGACCACCGCCAAAATTGACTGCATATATCTTTGAAGACGTTGCTACATACATTATCGGGTCGAAGGCACAAAAGAATATCGAAACGGCTGAATTGATTATTGGTGTCAATGCAACAGGCATATCTACCTTCAGTTTTGGGGCCGATGGTATTGTGTTATAGTTGGCATCCTGGTATGAGAAGCTGATAGTATACAACTCATAATTATTTGTAAGTGAATTTTTAAGCAACATTGTAGGGCTCACACCGTCTACAGACATATCGCCTGCTATTGCCCTTCTGTCCGGAAGGTTAGTTGGATTAAACACTCCCTGGGTAGTGTATTCTGCTCCTGTTGCAGGGGTTGTAAAGGTCATGGATATTACATGAAACTTGCCTGTTGTGTTGTTATACCACAGAGCATATGGCCCTGAACCTGCTGAATTGTCGGCAATTATGATTGAATTATCTACATAATTTACTCCTGATGCCGGTAAAGCAAATGCTGTTATTCCTTGGTTGTTATTAAATAGATATGCGATATTATTTGCTACAAGTACCCATTGTGCATTATTGATTGTATAGAATGCCTGTGGTTCAAATGTGGCATTTTTTCCCGGGAAAATCTCAAGAACACTCTTGTACTGTGAGTAATTCTCGCAATCGTACATTCTTATATCTTTATTCTGGAAAATTGCAGTAATCACATTTTTTGTAAGAATGGCACTTGGCTTATGCATGGCATAGGTAATATTTTTAACAAGAGCAGGGAAAGCGGTTCCGGTAGTGCTTTTCCAGATGTTGTATTTAATTTTCACTCCCCCGGTGTATGTAGAAGTAATATCATTATCCATAATCAAAGACAAATCCGAATTGATTCCGTCTTTGGTGTCAGCAATAACAATCCCTTCACGGAACGAACTGCTTACATATATGGGCCAGCTCTTCTGATACTCCACACCATGGATATTATCCCTTGCTGTAAAGATCAAAGTATAAGACGCTGAAAGAATTTTGTTTTTTATTGTTGCTTTCAATACTCTTTCTGTTCCTATCACTACCAGGTCGATAGAGCCGGGAGTCTGATTAATCTCCCATTTATAAGTCACGTCAGTAGCTTTTAACTCCCTTCCAATTGTCACTGTGGGGTCGAAGGTAACCTCTTCAAGATATTCAACCCTCAGGATTGACGACATTGATGGAGTTTCAATTGTTATTCCATCCAGTTTGTTTGTGTCAAGACCGGACTTATCTGTAAAGCATCCGTTGAACAGCAAAACTGCCAGCGATAATACTATCGAATTATATGTTTTTCTTTTCATGATTATCTATATTTAATGATTAGGGAATGTAGACGGCTCCGGTTATTCTTGGTTGGATATCCTTTCCTATATCTGTTCCGGCATTATGTTTTAGTCTCACGCCTCCATTAGCTTCTGCATAAGCATCAAGATAAGTTTTTAACTTCTGAGCATACAAGTCGGTATAATATACTCCATAAATAGCACTAGTTCCTGTATTTGGGTCCGCAAATCCGCTTGTATATGTAGGCCAGTAGGTTATGGGCCAACCTAACGCTTCAAGTATGGCCTTGTGTGCATTCGGGCTATAGTATGTTATTACTGTGCTGGTTTTAGTAAGAGGAGATAATATAATACAATTGTATGTTCTTGTATAAGAAGAAGATGCCGGGAACTTAGCCAGCATGTTACTCCATGTAAGAACTCCTTTTTTATATTCAATTGAACCCACCTTAAAATCCTTTGAATCTTTAAGCATAAGAGAAACCTTCACTGAGGCATTATCCAGAGCTACATCTCTTGTAAGTTCGAATCTGATTCTTCCGTATTGTTTACCGGCCGGAATGAGAGCATCAACAATTTTATACTGAGTACTCAGAGCCGACGTCTCCTCTGTAAGGATTTCATAAGCCACAATCCTGTCTTTATTAACAGAATCACCTGATACCCTTACCGGAAAGTCAACAATATATGTATTCTGGGTCATTGGAACATTCAGGAATGACTCATTTACATAATAAGTCTGGTCAGCAGCATTGTAACCTTTATACAGCTTGGTGTCGCCTGCTCCGGGGAACATGACACCACTGTCATTTACATCAAAAACCATTATATTATCCTTTTGGCATCCTGCAACAGAAAGGACAATCATAATTAAAAGCAAATATTTTATTTTGTAGTTCATAACTTTCATTTTTTATATTACTGTTTTCTTCCCATTTGCAGTTCGGTTGACGGATACGGCAAGACATATACTGCATCGGTTGCTGTTTGAGTATAATTTGGAATAGTTTCCATGCCAAGACGTTTGTATAAGAAAAACATTGCTCCTTCGCAATAGAACTCCTTTGCATACTCCTTTACAATTTCTGTCATTACAGCCGATGCACTAAGATCGCTTAGATCTGTTGTAATGCCTCTTTTTTGCCTTACTGTATTTAACAGGGTAAGCGCGTTAGTGACATCTGGTGTTGTTTGCTTTACATAGCACTCCGCTGCAATATAATATGCTTCTGGTATTCTCATTAAAGGAATATAGTGCTTTGTAATTTTAGTAGTTGCCTCACCATAATATTTAAGAGGGGTGTATGCATTCATCCCATCTAAAATTACAGAATTGGGTATAAATTGCTTAGAGAATCTATAGTCTGTACTTCCCACTCCTTGTGTCTCATAAACACTCATCATCCTGCTATTGGAAACATATTGAGCTCTGGTATCGTCCTGGGCAATGATTACCAGTTTGAAATAGTTTGCAGTTTTAAGTGTCAGGTTCTGGGTGTTGAGCGACATCAAATGTTCCGACTTCATTATCACATCATTTGAAATGCTAGTGCTTGTTGCCCAGGTAACAAGACCTTTAGGTTCTGAATCTGCTATTACCTTATTGGCTAATGTAAGAGCCTTAGCAATACTTGCACTGCTACCTTCCCACATATATACCTTAGCAAGCAAAAGAGTTGTAGCATAATAGTTAAGTCTCTGCTGACGGTTGCTGTAAAAACCGTCTATGTTTACATCGGCATAATACGAATCAGGCTGAATCTTTGTCACAGGATCTATCTCAAGCAGTTTGATTGCATTTTCAAGATCTGCCACAAGCAGGTCTATTGTTTGTTTATATGATAGCTGAGGAGTCATCTCCTTACTCAGAGTTGTTACGTAAGGAACAGCAAATTTTGATGCGACATCTGTCCTTGAACCCAAGTTTCCAATACCATACAATCTCATGAGGTCGAAGTGCATGAATGCTCTTATCGACAACAATTCACCTTTGATAATCTGATAATTGATATCGTCAAGCTTACTTTTGTTAATCTCAATATATTTAAGGGCATTATTAGCGTTGGCTATTACATTGTATGCCTTTGACCATATACCATCAATATATGTGATTGCATTTGATGATTTGTAGCTATAGTTCGATATGTTATAATCATTAGTCGCTAGTGGCTGAAGTGGGACAAACTGACCTGCCATTAATTCTATGGTTGACCATGATAGAGCCTTCCCATAGAGCAAGTCGTCTGTCATTGCTATATAACAGCCAATCAAGGCTTGCTGGAAACCGTCAACCGAAGCAAATTGTGCCTCTTCCCTTATCTGAGAAGGGGGTGTTACATCTAACCATGAACTGCAAGAAGCCGATACAAGGCCTAATGCCAAAACTATTGTTTTTAAAATATTTTTCTTCATAACACTCTAATTAAAAAGTAATTGATAATGAACAAGAGACTGTTCTTGCAAATGGATAATATAGTCCTCTCTCGGTTTCTATAGATGAAATTGTCAATATATCATTCATATAGAGAGAGAATCTCATTCTTTGGATCTTCCAGTTGTCTATCATTGATTTTGGAAAGTCGTAATAGAGCGTTGCAGTACCCCAGGTTAAATCATTCATATTCTGAACGAATCTGCTTGTTGCTCTGGTCATCTCCTGACGTGAAGTAGGGTCATCTACATAAGTAAATGTTCCAAGTTTTTTAAACATTGCATGTTGTCCCGGTGTTTGCCATCTGCCGGAAAGTACTCTTTTATCTACATTGAAATTGACGTCTATATTTTCTACCCTGTCTACAAGTGTCTGGTTATACATCTGTCCACCAACCTGATATCTGAATGTGGTACTGAAACCGAACCCTTTGTATTCTGCAGTTATTCCAAAATGACCTCTTGCATCGGGCCTTGTATCACCTACAACAATCAGATCCAGTGGATCATATACATATGTTCTTGTACCATCCTTCTTAAGATAGATCTCCTGACCGTTCATCGGATCAATCCCCAATGACTTTACTGCCCAGATTGCACTCATAGACATACCGTCCTTGTACATAATTACCGGTTTGTTGTTCCCTTTGTCGGCAGCTTCTTTCTCCTGAAGTGCGTTATATGTCTTCATGCTCTCCGACAAGCTTACAATCTCATTCACATTAGAAGCAACCGAACCGTAGATGTTTACAAATCCATTCTCCTTTTGCCACAAATTGATATTTGCTGTAACCTCGAAACCTCTGTTTCTTACCAGTCCCAGATTGTCCTTAACCATACCAAATCCTGTTGAAGGTGAAACAGAGACATTCGTAACCATGTTTTCTGTGTAGCTGTCATAATAGTCAGCCTTAAGTCTTAATGCGCTGATTGTAGCATCAATACCCACGTTGTAGTCCTTTTTCTGTTCCCACTTAAGTGCTGGATTCGGCAGATTTGAAAGGTATGCTCCAGTAAAGCCCATGTAGTTATAATTTGTGTAGTAGTTGTATGTTCCCACAGCATAACTGGTGTTGAAGTTCTGGTTTCCGGTAACACCGACAGAACCCCTTAGTTTCAATTGCTTTATAACATTTGAATTCTTGAGGAATCCCTCATTGTTTATGTTCCAGCCAATTCCGACGCTCCAGCCCGGTGCCCATCTGTTGTCCTTTCCATAAAGAGAAGAAGCACTAAGTCTGTAGGTTGCATCCAGCAAATATCTGTTGTCGTAAGCGTAGTTGGCTGTAGCAAGGAAGCTTATCTCCCTGTTGAGTGATGAAAGACCTACCGGCCTTGTGCCTTCTGCATACTGGCGGGCAAATGTAATGTCTGCTCCCTGATTGTTTGGAAATCCCTCTGCAATGTTCAGATAAGCAGAATACAAGGTTTCAGAAGCAAATGCTCCGATGTTTGCAGATATGTAATGCTTGCGAATATCTCTTGTATATGAAGCATTTACGTCTCCTGAAAAGCTGCTGCTTTTTCCGTTATCCAGTCTGTAAGAACCTCTTCTCATTTTCAAATCATCAAAGACCATATATGAATGTGTTGAGAAGGTAGAGTGGTTGGCAGGCAGGAATTCGTCAGCACTGCTTCTTTTCGCAGATATGCCCAAACGACCAGCCACCTTAATGTACTGGGTAGGCCTCAACTCAACATAGAAGTTGTTCAGAAAATCGAGGTAGCTCGATGTGTTTTTTGTCCCTATTGTTGCATCGTACATAGGGTTTGCAACATAAGTAGACGGTTCAGCCCATCTTAACAACATTCCTGTTACGGCGTCGTTGCTTCTCCAGTATGGGTTCATTTTGGCATATGCATCAAAACCACCCCAAGGGCTCTCTTCTCCCTGGTTGCTTACTGCTGTCATGATATTTCTGAAAATTACGTTTTTATATCTGTATGACAGATTAACACTTCCTGAAATGTTCCTTCTGTATGAATCCTTCATTACACCGCTGATGGTGTTGTATGTAAAGTCAGCAATTCCCTTTAGACTTTTGCTGTCGCCCAGTTCAATATTTACATTGTGCTTGGACCCAATACCAACTCTCAAGGGTTTTGATAACCAATATGTATCAAGTCCCTCTTCAATTAATTTTTTCCTTTGGTTATATAATTGGTTGCTTATTAATTGATCTTCAATTCTGTTTTCAGTATAAACACCCTCAATCCTTTCTACCTCCAGCTTTTCTGCCGAATTAGTAAGGTTGTAGCTGGTAAGGTCGGGCATAGAGACATCCAGACTTCCTGTGTATGTGACCCTTTTCTCGCCACCTGCCATCTTCTTTGTCTCAATTACAACAACTCCGTTGGCTGCCTTTGAACCATAAAGAGCTTTAGCCGAAGCATCCTTTAGAATGGTCACACTCTCAATTCTGTTCATGTCCATGTCCATGATTCTCTCAACACTTGTCTCAAAACCGTCCAGAATGAACAGTGGTGTATTAGGGATATTCCCGTAATTACCTTTCAGTGTTATTCCTGTAGTGGCATCGGCAGGGAAACTAGATGTTCCCCTTATTTCCATACCCGGTAATGAGTTAGGGTTGGAACCGTTCAGCAGGTTGTCCATGATATATATAGACGGGTCTATATTTTTAAGAGATTCAAATACGTTTTTGTTACCTACTCTCACAAGATCCTTTGAAGATATAGAGGTAACTGAACCTGTAAAGCTCTCTGCTTTTTTGTTTACGATACCTGTGACAATAACTTCGTTAAGAGAAAGTGTGTTTTCAGTAAGAATAACCTGATAGTTGGTTCTTTTGTCTAAAGTGACTGTCACGTCATTCATCCCAATCATCCTGAAATTAAGGCTTGAAGTAGCTTCAACCGGAACATCAATAGAGAACTCTCCTTTGATATCGGTATAGACTCCTTTGTTTGTTCCTACTACTGCTACTGTTACAAATGGCAGCGGGTCCTTGTTCTTATCTGTCACCATACCGGAGATCGTTTTGATTCTATTGTCAGCAACAACTTTTTGCTTTATTACAATCTGATTGCCGGTGATCTCATACGACAGACTTGTTTTTTCAAAGACAACGTTAAGAACCTCTGTAAGCGTTTTGTTATTGGCATCTACGTTTATTAGTGGTGCGTTCTCAACCTGTGAGTCTTTATAGAAAAACTTATATGCTGTTCTGTTTTCTATCTCTTTAAAGAACTGCGTAATAGTAGCCTCTTTAAGATTAAGAGTAATCCTCTCTTGCTGAGTTGCCCCTGAGAGCTTCCCGGAAAGAAGGAAGAAACATAATAACGGCAACAATAATGGATGCCGCAAAACGAATAATTTCTTCATAGTTAGTTTGTTTAGTTATAAATAGCGTTGGTGTTATATTGGAATTTATTAGAGTTTCTTATTGGTCAAATATCTTCGAGAACCAGCTTACCATCCTCGATTCTGTATTTTATACTGGCACTTATGGAAACAGCCTTTATCGCTGCTTCGATGTCCTCCCTGTCGAACCGTCCGTTGAACTTATCCTTGTTTGAAACGCCAGACCTGTCTACAATCTTGACACCATACCAAGATGAGAGGCTCTCAATAAGTTCTGCGAATGACTGACCGCGGACAATAAGAACGCCATCCTTCCACATTGTCATTAATTTGGAATCTACGCTTTTGACCGTCATCTCCTTGGTCTCTCTCTGCAGGCTCATCTGCTCATCCGGACGAATAAGCTGTGTCCTTCCGTCGGCATGTACCTTTACCGACCCCTCCACCAGAATCACAGATGCGCTTGAGCCACTGTTCCTCGACTCTACGTCGAAAGATGTTCCCAGCACCTCTATATTCATGTCCGCAGTATTTACTATGAACGGCACCCTCGATTTCTTAACCTCAAAATATGCACGTCCCACAAGAGTAACCTCCCGTTTGTCCTTGTCGAACCTGGCCGGATACTTCAAATATGAGTTTGATGTGAGATAGACAACTGTCTGGTCGGAAAGCACCATGGTGACCCTCTCCCCGGAAGGAGTTGATACCGTGTTGTATACTTTCGCGGGCTGAATCTCCTGCATATTGATATTCTGGGCAATCTTGTCCTCAAGATTTGTTATTGTAGAAGTGGCATCCTTTATCCTCTTCACCTGCTTTCCGTTATTTAGCTCTACTCTTATAGAATCCTTTGAATAGTTCAATGCGGTGAAATCCAAATCTTTAACTGAAGAACCGTTGCCAATATTCACGAAATGGGAAATGCCCAGGAAGAGAACAAACGCAGCAGCGGCAGATAGCGAATATGTAATTCCCAGTCTTAATCTTTTTCTCTTTCTGGATGTGCGCATATACGAGACGAACCTTCTCGGGTTATGCAGTTTTGCGTTTTCCTTTAAGTATAATGTATCGACAGAGACGTGCCACATCTCTTTAAATCTGTCGAAATAAACTTCATTGTGATAGTCTTTGATCCATTCGGAAAATTCGAGAATTTCTTCTTTGGTGGCAACCCCCTGTAGAATTTTGGCTAAAAGGATATCGGTCCCGGTGCGATCTGTTTCTTGCATCATTTTCATCTGTTCTATAGTTATGACGCAAAATAATCAAAACACCCTTAAGGGAAAATCAAAAGAATTAACAACCAATCCAATTTTTTCCTTAGCCTCCTGAGTGCTATTGACATTTGCGTCTCAACAGTCTTAACCGAAATATTAAGATCTTCAGCAACCTTAGGATAAGTCAGACCGTTGATTTTGCATTTTATAAAGATTTCTCTGCACTTTTCGGGAAGCTCGTTAATTGCAGACAAAATTATTTTTCTGTTTTCGGAATCAATCATCTTAAGCTCCGCATGCGGATTCTGCACAATCCGGTTGAAGTGCAGGTCACCCAGCCCCAGCTCCACATACTTGGCATACTGCTTCTTTTTTCTGAGCAGGCTTATACAATTGTTGTAAACCGATTTATAGAGATAGGAGTTAAGCGACTCGTTTATGTCGATGCTTTTGCGGTTGTCCCAGAACTTGCAAAACGTCAGATGCACCGTCTCCCTGGCCTCACCATTGTCGTTCAGGATTCTGTATGCATAAGAGCAAAGATGCAGATTATAATGGTTATACAATTCAGTAAAAGCCTCTTCGCTGCCACCCCTGAGATAAGCAACAAAATCCTTACTATTGATATCCAATGACATTTTTACCTAAGAATAAACAAGAATGAATACTCCGACAGAGTACAAGTGTAGTTATAATTTTTTTCTTAGACAACAGTCACCTTGCCACAGTTTTTGGCAAGTGTTTGATATTCTGCAAAATGTAACCTGCATTTTTTGACTTGCCAAAAACTGTGGCTGGCATCAACTATTTACTCGTTTAACAACCTTACAATTTCCTTTTCAAGTATATCATCTTCGTGAAATCCGACAATGTATTTTCTGACTATGCCCTTTTTATCTATCAGCACAGCATGAGGTATAGCTCCTACACCATAGAATATATCATTGAATGCCTCTTCGGAAATTCCAATCAGATAGTTGAAATTCTCCTTGTTTATGAATTCTTCAACAACTTTGGCTGACTGAGTACCATCCAACTTGGTAAGTCCGATAATTATCAGATTATCATTACGGTACTTGTCCTGGTATTTTCTTAGTGCAGGAAACATTTTTTTACATGGCACACACCACGTAGCCCAGAAATCGAGCAGGATAACTTTTCCAGCAGAATTATGAATACCTGCAAAATTGCCATTATACCATTTAGTCACCTTCAGTTCCGGGGCGGTTTTACCTAGAAGCGAATCGGGGAGCACAACCTTAGTAATCACTTCATTATCCAGACTCGCAGAAAAGGCCATATTCATAAAATTGTATACCTCTACCCTCCCCTTTTTCCTTGCAAAAACAACATCTGCATACATGTCCCCATTAATGTTCCCAACAGCAAATTGTCCCGGGGTCAACGAAGTATCTGCAAAAACCTTCCATTTGCCTGAATCGTACCTGTATATTCTGAAAAATCTGTTCCCGCTCGTAATTACTTCATTTTTACCATCCCCGTTCAGATCGGCAATCTCTATCTGAGAAACCTGATATTGACCTTTAATATCCTCTATAAGACTATAAGTACAATTCCCGTTTTTCTGATCAATGACAGCCAATCTTCCTCTGGCAATTTTCCCGTAATTCTGGTGCCAACCATCGCCCACATATATTTCATTCTTTCCGTCATTGTTGCCATCGCCAATTCTTATAGCAGAGTTGACACCCCTGTATACATTAAGGTTTGTCTTCTTGTTTCCATCCAAAATATAAGCATCCCCCTCTGCTCCCAGAGTATCCCCGTAAACGCGGCCTACAGCCTGAATATTCTGGTTATTCCCAAAAACGGTTCCAATGTCGCGGGCAGTTGCCATTCTTTCGACTGAATAGGCTCCTGGCATCCAGCTTCCTGACTCAACTGAAAGCACAACGGTTTCCACCATATATTTGGATTCAAAGTAGGAGGCAACAATTTCTTTCTTGCCATTATTGTCAACATCTGCAACATCGAGAAAGAGAGGCTGTGGCCGTGGAGATTGCTTTGAATAGATTTCAGAAACCTGCCATTTACTATTATCCAACGTTATAATGTACACTTTCACATGCGAATCGGCATACTTTGACTTGCCCGTGACAAGGGCAAGTTCATTTCTGCCGTCATTATCTGCATCGCCTGCTTTCAGTTTCAACACCTCATTGTCAAATGTATGGGCAAACAGAAGCTTTGCGGAGTTATTAACTATTGAGTATATAAACAGGTTGGAGTCTCGTCCTAAAATCAACTCATCCTGGCTGGAGCCACACAAGTTACCAATTGCAACAACTTGAGCGTTTTCAACTAAACCATTAATAACAATGCTCTTAACAGAACTATCCTGCTTAGAAAAACCCGACACACTACAGATATTGAATAATAGCAACAGTACAAAAATTATATTTATCCTTTTCATAAAACTTTGATTCATTATTAATCATACGGATTTTGTACAAGTTGTCCATTACTCAGTTGAATGTCAATGTTTGGAATCGGCCATGCGAACCTTTTGTCATTCGGAGCCAGAGTATAGGTTTTTGGAGTATTGACATCGGTTATTATACCGTCGAACTGGAAAAAGTCACGGATGATTGTAACTTTATCAACCAGATTGGCAGGGTCGGAGTTAATCCTTTTGATATCATACCAACGAAGAGTAAAAGGGAACTCTCTCCTTCTCTCGTCAATTACATACTGAGTCGCAATCTTATTGGTAGACAGATCTGAAGCTTTAAGATCTACATATGTACCGGTCTTATACCGACGGCTCCTTACAATGTTTAAATCTTGAACCGCCCCCGCTATATCTCCCTTCCTGGCCTTACATTCGGCTCTAATAAGATACATTTCTGCAGTTGTAGGTCCGCTGAGTATGCCAATTGAACCAAATTGCTGATATGCCGACCATCCCGGAACAGAAGCACGGTTGTAAGAGTAATTCTCCACAAAAAAAGCATAATACCGGAAATCATTAACCTTGTCATAAAGATTCATAAGACCATCGCTGGGAACCGCATTTTGAGTATGGTTGTACAGGATCCGCGCAAAATAAAACTCCCCGAATTTATAATCTGTACTTGCATTTGGAGCAAAATAGGTTCCCCCGCCCGAAGAATAAGTACGCATAGTAGGTGTAAAATAAGGCTGATAATCTACCATTGTAGAATGGGCCGTCAGCGCAAGATTGGCATATTGACTAGCCTTGTCGTAATCATGAAGGTATAGGTAGTACCTGGCCGCAAATGCCTGAACACCGGGCAAACTAATCCTCCACAACTTATTAATGTCTCTTGGCTCAGTTGTTTTTAATGCAATGGTTAATTCATCTTCTATGAATTTCATTGTCTCTTCAAGACTCTTTCTGGTAATATCTTCGTCATAAACTAAAGTCCTCTTTAAAGGAAGACCTAATGCCGATTTGTTTTCCTGAGAATATGGGAGACAAAAGAGCGAGACAAGTTGAAAATATTCGTAAGCTCTTAAAAAGTGTGCATCTGCCGCAAGCCTCGTTTTGACTGCCTCGGACCCTTCAACATCATCAATAGAAGCCAGAATGGTGTTTGCATAAGCAATCTTTAAAAACTGCATCTCCCAGTAATATGTTTGTAAAGCACAAAGTTCCGGGAACCAAAGAATATATTGAAGCTGAGTGTCAAACCTGCTTGGTCTTGCCAAATAATAACCTTTAAAAAGTCCAAAGTTATCAGTCGCTAAAACCACTTCACGGCTTCGGTCAAAAAAGACATTGTAGTTATTAAGAAGCATGTCAAGAGCCTCAACGGTTTTTATCTCAAGATTGTTTTTCTTTTCAGGTGGCTCATCAAGGAATTTCTCGCAGCTTATGAAAATTGCCGCCATTAATAATATTATTGCCGGAGTAAAAATATTTCTTTTCATATTGATTCTTATTGTATTTCGTTAAAAGACTTCACTAAAATTCAAATGATAATCCAAAAGTGTAAATTCTGGCTGGTTTGATTAATGTAGTTGCTGCTGATGAGCTACTATTCAGGATATACAACGGGTCCAACCCTTTTTTATTTGCAGTCCATAAAAGCCCGACATTCCTTACCTGGCAATAAAGCTTAATATCTGAAAAACCAATTGTTGAGATTAGTTTGGCAGGCAGGTTGTATGAAAGATTTATCTCCTGCAATCTTATATTGGAAGCATTCTCAATAGTTGTGTTAAGATATTGTGCGTAACCACCCCATGCGAGAAGGTTAGTCTCGGTGTTTGAAGGCATTGTAGGAATATCTTTAGATATATTGTCTAACACCCCTTTTACATCTTTATGTAAAGTTGAGGTTACTTTGGAATTAGTCAGAATAGGGTAATCAAAAGTAGGTCTTCTGAAAATATGTCCGAACTCTCCGGTTAAGTAAACCGATAAGTTAAAACCATAGGCAGAAATAGTGTTTTGCCATCCTATCATTGTTGTTGGCTGAGTACTGCCGGAATAAATCATATATTGCCTATGATCATTTGTGCTGGGGGCAACATTGTTAAACGTCCATGTATTCTCCCCGATCCCTTGCATATAAGGTAAGTTCTCTGTATTCATCCCAAGATACTTATATGAATATATAGCTCCAACCGGCTGACCTTCTTCAAAATGAGGAGCTTTTAGGCTGCTGGCGCTATAACTGACACGCTTCAGGCTTAGAACCTCGCTTTTATTATAAGTAAAGTTTAACCTGGTCAGCCATGATAACCACGAACTCTTTGGTAAAAAATCGTAGTTGACACTCAATTCAACTCCCCTGTTTAATATTTCTGCAGTATTGAACTCCTGTAATGTTGTTCCGGTAAGACGAGGCAAATCAATTTCACCCACAATGTCTACACCATGTTTGTTATATAGCTCTATAGTGCCGGAAATCTTTGGCGAACGTAATACAAAATCAACACCAAGGTTGGCAATTTTTGTCCTTTCCCAAGTGAGAGTCGGGTTGCCATAATCGTTTATAGTTGCATATTCTGCACCGGTTGGAGGATAAACACCCATCATAGAAACAAGTGGCACAAACGACGTGGTAGTTACAACGTTTCCTGTGTGACCGTATGAGAACCTTAGGTTCAATCTGTCAAAGACATTTGTCTGCTTTATAAAATCCTCTTTATCTGCTTTCCAGTTAACACCCACAGACCAGAATGGTGCATATCGGTATTTAGGATCTTTTACAATTAAGTTTGATGCATCAATACGAAAGCTCCCTGTCAACGAGTATTTCTGGTTATATGTATAGGCGCCATTGCCTAGCACTGAGAAAAACCGGTCATCGGTATACCTCATATTTGCATCCATCCCATTCATTGTATATGTGGTTGCTCCCCAATAAGAGTGTATCGGATAATATATTTCGGGAACCTGGCTGGTGAGCAAGTCAGGATCGTAACCATATACTGTAGGAGAACCATACGATTCATTAACCTTAGACGATATCTCGGAAAATAGGCCGGCGGTTATCTGATGTTTGCCAAATTCCTGATTATATTTTAACTGGTTGCCAAAGTTAAATGCACTTGTATTACCATAACTCTTAAGGAGTTGCCCTCCATTCGGAACATACCGTTTCAATATTTTCTTATTAGGTTCGTCATAATCGACCCATTTATTAATCTGATCTCTTACATAATAGGAATCTTCGCTATAGTAGTTGCTGTTCTCTGTCTTATACTGCTCATATTGGAACTTGGTTTCATAGGTCAATCCTTTTATTAGCTTAAAGGTCAACGATGATTGCAGGCGTAGAATATTATGTTTTGACAATATCTCACGATTCCTTATTTCTCGCAACAGGTTGTAGTTCCAGTCTTTAGGAAAAATACCTGCGACAGCATCAACAAATTCCTGATAATGGGAACCAACCATTACAGCATCGTCTCCACTATCATCAACAAGTCTTTCATAGGGCGACATGCTCTTAATGTCCGACAAAGAAGCTCCGCTGTTATTGCTGCGTGAGAACCTTGTCATTATGCTGAAATTGAAGTCCAACCACGGAGTAACATTATATATGTTTCGAAAGTTTGTCAATATATCTCTATCTCTATTGTCTTTAAAGTTTGACTGATCCTGGGTGTAACGAATATTAAAGACATATTGGTTTTTCTCTGACGCTCCGTTAACAGACACATCATAATTCTGACTTACAGGATTTTGTATTATATACTTGTAAACATCTTTCTTATAGTCTGTCTGTTCAAGTGCCGACCATTTCTGGTTAAATTCGGACTGCGTAATTCTGCCAAGATCTCTCATATTAAGCAGAGTTATACCAAGTGTTACTGGATTGTTGTTCCCGTCTACATCTCTGGAAATAGAAAACGACGGCCAAGTCTTGTCATAATCCCAAAGATATCTTTCCCACCTTAATGCATCGGCAGAAGAGGCTATCGGATTGGCATACGCCAGATCCATCTTGTCCTGTATGCTTAAAAATGAGTTGAATTTAACATGCAATCCCTTTTTTGCTCTTTTGGTGGTTATTACAATGACACCATTTGATGAACGAGCACCCCAGATAGAGGCAGCAGAAGCATCTTTTAGTACGTGAACAGTCTCAATATCATTTGGATTGATACTATTCAGTCCATCCTCTACGGCAAATCCATCAACAACAACAAGCGGATTGGAGATTCCCATGGTCATTGTCCCGATTCCCCTTATTGTAAATTTTTCTGAGCCTCCTTCTCCATATACCCTGAGCCCTGTAAACATACCATCCATCGCAGATGCGAGGTTAATAGATGGACGGCTTTGTATCTCACTTGCATTCATTATGCTCACCGCACCGGCAGCCCGGTCTTTCGAAATGGACTGATAACCTGTCACTACAACATTCTGAAGAAGTACATTCTCATTAGTCATTTCAACATTATAAACGACTCCGTTGCCAATAATCACTATCTCCTTGGCTGTCATTCCAATTGACGAGAAACGCAATTTGTCACCATTGCTTACCTCTATGGTGTAATCGCCGTAGTTGTCGGAATAAGAGCCTTTTTTAGACATAAGATTAAAAATGGAGACTCCTGGCAGTGGTAGTTTAGAATCATCCAATATTCTACCTCTAATCGTGAGTTTTTCCTGTTTTTTTATCTCCTGGGTAGAGCTTCCCTTGTTCGGATTACCGGGAGCTATCTCTTTTGGCGCAAGCGTTACCTGCTTTTTATTAATTTTAAATGATATCCCTCGTTGAGAAAATAACAGATTAAACAATTTTTCAATCGGTTCTCCGGACGCTGAATAACTGATGCTTATTCTATCATTAATAGCTGTTAATGCGTTTGAATAAACAAAGTCGTAACCAGTCTGCCGGCTGACTTCATTGATAACTGTCTTTAGAGGGGTCTCCTTGAAGTTAATGTTTATCTTTTGTGCCGATACCTCATTACAAAAGAAAAGGAAGAACGCTACAAAAGGCAAAAGCCTTACTAAAGCTTTTGGTACAGTTTTACTGTTCATAATTTTAATGTTTTGGGTTTGTTTGTAAAACAATATCAACGATAATTACCCTAACAAAAAAACACACTTTATCTTCTCATTAAGATAACTTTATTACTGTCTACCGTGTAATCTACAAGAGTACAATATTTTATCATTTCCATGATTTGCACAATTGACTCAGATCTGAACTTTGCCGTAATATCAAATTTATATACTGACTGGTCTTTTACAATGAATTGCGTCCCATGCCATCTTTCAAGAATTTTTAGAACCTCCGACATTGGTGTCGATTCAAATATAATTTTACCGTTTTTCCAGGCTACCTGCTTTTCTGCATTAACCGGCTTTAAATGAACAGGAGTTTGTCTTTCTCTTATAATGCAGGTTTCTAACGGCTTTAACTTTGTTATCACCTCTTTACAATTAGCAGGACCACCCTTGAGAGATGCCGACACAACATTTATTGAACCGGAATAAAGTGTCATCTGAGCCTCAGAATCATTGTCGTATGAACGAATATTAAATTTTGTGCCAAGCACTTCTATCTTAAAGTTCTTGTTAGTTGTTATTATCATGGGTCTTAAAGAGTCTCTGGTAACATCAAAATAAGCTTCACCGGAAAACGCTATCTCTCTTATATCCGATTCAAATCTGTCGGGAAAGGTTATTTTTGAATCTGAATTTAACCACACTTTGGATCCGTCAGGTAATGTAATGCGGGCCTTAACCCCTTTTTCGGTATATACTTCATGTTTGTTTTCTGAACGTAATTCAGACAACCTTACAGGAATTACTTGTCCTGCTTCTCTTAGTTTTGCACTGTTATTAATCAGAAACAGATTTAAAGAGATTGACAGCAATATAATTATGGCGGCAGCATACGGTAGATACCTTCTTATACCATAAAAGCGGAATTTTTTCCTTGTTGTGAGCAAATTTTTCTTTGTTGTGAGCGATTGTATCTCTCTAAGCTCTTGGGCCGTGGCCTTTTCGTCTGAAATATTCTGCGATATCCATAGATTATTCAGAAGCAGAAAATATTTCTTATTCTCCTGATCCCTCTCTATCCACTCTAATATCTCGCTTTCCTCCGCTTTTGAAACCTCTCCCTTAATGTACTTTAATAGTAGTTCTTTCTTCATATTAATATATCCCTGTATTAAAACAACTCTGCTGATAAATACCCTAACAATATTGGCAAATAGTCCTTGAGAATTTTTCTTAAAACTCTTAGTGCATACATTATTCTGTATTCAACTGTTTTTATTGAAATATTTTGAATTCCTGCAATTTCCTCGTATGTGAGGTTCCTAAAACGGCTCTGGCAGAACGTAGATCTAACCGTTTCAGGCATTTTTAGCAATGCTTCATTTAGTAAATGTTCTACCTCGTTTCCATAAAGAACATTAATTGTTGAATCTTTTAATGAGTCATAATTGAGCGATTCGCGATTATAATTGAATCCATATTCCGAATAACAATGTTGTACTTTATCTCTTTTTAAAATATTCAGACACCTGTTCTTAGCCAGAATAAACAGATATGGAAGCAGTTCATCGCTAAAATTCAAATTCTCCCTGTTGTTCCAAACAGCTACAAAAACCTCCTGAGCAACGCTTTTTGACAGGTCATCGTCTCTGAGATAATTTCTGCAAAATGATCTGATCTTGTGATAGTATGAGAGATATATCTCCTCAAAAGCAGAGGCAGAATTGTTCTTCTCATTATCTTTTTGTTTAAACATCATTAAGTTGTCCGGAAAGCAGAGAGGCTATAAATTTACTAAAAAAAATTCAACTGCCAGTTGTTTTAACATATGTTTGAATATCTGTAGTTTACAGATGAATTTTCTTATGTCTTCCAGACAAAATTGTTCCGTAACCAGCAGATAATGTGCACAATGTTAAAAGAACTGGCAGTTGCTGCTACCCGCCATGATTTTGTGGTTTCATACTATTTGTCGATATTTGCACCAATAGAACCCGCCAAGCCTCTTAATAATGCTCAAATAGGCGGGTCGTTTTTTTGTACTGCACAATTAGTCTCTCTTTAACACCTTGCTCTGCCAAAGCGCTTAGTAGTTATCAGATAATCAATTGATTGTATACACATCTGATTTACAGACTATTTCGCAAGTATTTGCAAATCATGCATATGCTAACCCCTCTGCCAGAGACTCTGGCAGAGGGGTTAGCAGTTCGCTTAAAATGAGAGGCATGCATATTTATCTGCTAATCAAATGTTTACTAACGGCTCTGCCAGAGCTATTAGTAAATACCTAATCTGCAGCTGAATATAAAACCATGTGGAGGCAACTCTTGCCGACTCATACCTTCTTGAGCTCTTTGGTTCCCACTCAACACCAATTTTCAAGACAGTTTTCACAAGATTTTGCTGGACAGGTGGGAAATTTTATGGAAGTTAATTTTACCCCATTGCTAATTAGAACAATTAAATGTGGTTTCAAAAGTACTTGCAGACCGGACAAGTACCGGACAAGTTTTAATGTATTCCGACCAATTTATCTGTCCAGACAATGTCTGGACATTAGAAAGTGGATACCATTTGTCTCGCAAAATTTAGTAACATCATTTTAACCTTATAATATATTTATTATTTTGTTTGTATACTTTTATACACTTTATAGTTGTTTTTAAATTTCATTTCATACCTTTGCATCAAACTAACAAGAAATGAAAAGTCCAATTACCGGCAAAGAAATGGTTCTGATTAAAGAGAACAGGACCTTGTCGTTCCGCAAAGAGGAATTCGAAGTTGTTTATCATCATTATAAATGTGAAGAAAGTGGAGAGTTCTTCACAACAACAGAACTGGACGAAATTAATCTCAATCAGTTGTATAATCAGTATAGAGCAGAGCACAAGCTGCCTTTTCCTGAGGAGATTAAGCAGATAAGGGAAACGTATGATTTGCCAGCATCAAAAATGTCCGAAATACTTGGTTTTGGTGCAAACAGTTATAGAAATTATGAATCCGGTGAGGTTCCTAATCAGTCCAATGCAAAACTAATTCAGTTGGCTGCCGACCCAAAGGAGTTCAGAAAACTTATCGAACTAAGTGATGTTTATCAGGGAAAGGCATTGGATAAAATATTTCATTCTGTTGATAATCTTATACATGAGCAAAAACAAAGTAAAGGTAAAACTCAAATCGAGAACTATCTGATAGGTCTAAAGGCTCCATGTTCAATAACCGGGTTCAAAAGGCCTGATTTTGAAAAATTTACTGAGATGGTAGTATTTTTCACTGCGAAGCAGGAACAATGGAAAACAAAGTTAAATAAGCTATTATTCTATGCCGACTTCTCTATGTACGCCCAAAGCGGCATGTCTATCAGCGGAGTTCAATACAGGGCAATACCAAAAGGACCCGTTCCTATAAAATACCAGGGCCTGTTTGAGTATATGGTCAGTAAGGAGGATATTATTATAGATTATAAACCATTCCAAAGTGGCATAATCGGCGAACTGTTTAAACCGAATCCAAATCGGCAATTCAATTTCACCTTGTTTACCAAAACTGAATTACTTGTTCTTGAAGAGATTGCCCGACGATTCAGCAAAGCAACAACTCAGGAAATTATAGAAGCCAGTCATAAAGAAAAGGCCTGGATTGAAAATTCTGAAGGGAATAGGATTATTGACTATAAGTATGGGTTTGAGTTGAATTTGCGTTAGTCTCTTTCCTGAACTGTACCGTATTCTGATACAAAATGTATTTTAAATGGTTTTTATTTGATTTATTGTCTCTGTAAATTTATCTGAGACTAGTTTTTCTTCCGGTATCTGAGAAAATGCCAACTGAGAAAGCTCTGTGTTATAAGTGTCTTTTAGTTTTGCCCAAAGAGCAGGGAAGTCGGTAATTAATGGCGTTTGCTCAATGGTTTTACCTACCCAGTTTGCAGGTTCGGCAAACATTTCCTGATCGTGTGCGTACAATTCGTCAAAGTCTTTTTTTAAATCTGGAGAACTGAGGTATTCAGCACATTCTGTGTCATTTGCCAGAAAATATAAATCGTAAAAGTGGCGAATCTTAGAAGCAATTACCACTACAGGATTTTCTGAGAAAGAAAACCGAATTAGTGCGACGAGTTTCTCTATCATTGTGCGGCGTTTGTCCAATACATTA
This sequence comes from Bacteroidales bacterium, assembly GCA_041659025.1. Taxonomy (GTDB): domain Bacteria; phylum Bacteroidota; class Bacteroidia; order Bacteroidales; family UBA932; genus Bact-08. The sequence continues at coordinate 314,371 of JBAZZA010000001.1, forward strand.
ACCTCAAAGGGCAGCAAATTATATTCCGTTATCAAATCGTCATTTCCCGTTTTATTTAGGAATAATTCAATGAAAGAAGTGATCTTCTTTGACTCGTATGGATATGGATTAGTAAATGAGTTCACTTCTACCAATAAATTCCCGGAACTAATTGCAGTTTTGGTCTTCTGCTTCAGAATGCTGGGGTAGATATACACCGCTTTGTAAAAGCGAGAACCTTTGCTGGTAATGCCATCTACCTGAATTTCTTTTAAATCGGTGGTCATGTCTTTTGCTACCTTCTTTATCAAAGTTTTAAGCTGATTGCCGTTGAATAATTTTGCATCAATTACCGCAATATCAATGTCTTCTGAGAATCGGTCGACCATGTTGTAAGCTTTCGATAAGGAAGTACCTCCCTTGAATACCACTTTTTCAGCATTGGAATTGAGAGACAATCGACGGAGCGTATTGGTAATCCAGTAATCTTTTTCGATATAGGCCGGTGAAATGCTGAAATATTCAGCTGTAGCCAATACAGTATCTGTGAAGAGTTTAGGGTTATTGTGCAACATTATTTAAGCCTCCATTTTTTCTTGTTGGGTAATACCGATTCTGAAACAGGCATGTTGTATTCGGTCACAGGATTTAGCGAAGCTGCAATTTTATTTGTCAATAATTCGTCTGCTCCAATATTATCGAGCATAGCTCCACAAAGCGCCTGTACAGCAGGATTGTATTTTAATACCAGCATCGCCAATGTTTTTACTTTTTCCGTAGAAAGTTGCCCGAGAATAATCATTAACCGGCTACAAGCCTCATCGGGTGTCGTACCCGGAATCTCCCTGACAAAACGTATTGCATCAAGAATACGAAGCAGCTCGATATTCGATTTTATGATTTTATTGGGCTGTACAATGAATGATATTTTATAGATACCTCTAGTGAGTGATCTCCGGTACTTATTGGTGCCAATCTGGAGAGTCGCCGGTATCTGAGTCGTCAGACCCATTTCGCTGTATGCATTGTATCCAGTGATATATCCTACTACCACCCCATTTCGTTCTAACAGATCCTTTGCAATCTGATAGGCAGATGGTTGTAATGCCCCAAATCTGGATTGACGGGGCTTGTAAAATCTGCCTTTTGAGAGCTTTGATATTTTACCTGCAGCAACCATTCTATTCAGTGCTTTGACAACAGCATCTTTCTTTTTGGGTTCTATATTGAAATCAGTATAGGTGAAAACATGATCGGATGGAAGCCTATCTATAGTATTAGCTATTATATCAGATATTTTCATATAGTATTGTTTTGTGCAAATATAATGTATTTGTCCCGTTTATTGCGTAATAAACGGGACTTTTTTCAAAATATTTTTGTTTTGAAGTTGAAATATAAAATTTAATTCAGGTGAGTTTGCGCTATTTTGATTGTTTTGACTCAAATCATGCAATTTTTCAGTTAAAGGACTTGGTTACGACGCCATAAAAAAGGGTTATAAGGCATATTTTTGCAATATGAATGACGTACTTGGCAATCCTGCATCTGAAAGAACTCATACTAAGCGCGTCCAAGGAGTTCAAACGGCTTAGTGAGGCTCAAATGATTATAATCGATACTCCCCATATTTCAACCACTGGCGATGTTTTCCACTTTTCTAATTATGAAAAATAAACTTCATCGTCTTCATCTGCTTCTTCTGAAATATCTTTTGTCACAAGATCAAGAAAATTCATTGTTTGTTCAGACGAAAATGAAATATTTAATGCCCCATTAATATACAAATCTTCAATTTCATTTTTTCTAGCTTCGTCAAACTCATTCTGAAAACATTTAAGCCGTTTTATTCTTCTAATGTCCGCAACAAAATCATGTATTAAAAGCGTTTTCCCTTCTTTAAACCGAAGTCCTCTGCCTAACTGTTGAAGAAAATATACTCTGCTGTGTGTTACTCTCAAGAAAACTATAAAATCCACATCTGGAACATCAACACCTTCATTCAGCATGTCGTAACAAGTCAAGATGTTACACTTACCTGTCCTAAACTCACGTAATCGTTTTGCTCGTTCTCTTGAATCATTAACCCTAGTTGTTAAGGACCAAACTGGAATTTGGAAATTTACCTTCAAAAGCTTTTCAATTCTCTCAGCATGTTCGCTACTATTGCAAAAAATTATTCCTCTTTCAAGTTTCTTCTCTATCCATGTTTTGTAAATCTTCTCGCAAATCGTTTCGTCTCTTTCAGGCAGAAATATTTTCTTATTAAGTTGTTTAATCGTGTGTCCTTTTCTGCTATTTTGCGTTATCCAATCCTCGTCAATATTGTCATTGTGTAAGTGATAATCAACTTTAGCCAAATAACCTTTCTGCAATGCTTTGTAAACGGAATAGTAAACTAAAGGTTGTCCAAAAACTTCTGTTATATCTCTTTCGTCTTTTCTGAAAGGTGTTGCTGTTAAGCCAAGTAAAAATTTTGGTTCAAGTTTTTTTATCACACCTATGTATGTGTCTGCTGGTGCATGATGTGCTTCGTCAACAATTACTACATCATAAAAAAACCCACCAGACTTTTTATGAAAGTCATGGAAACTTTGAAAAGTAGAAAGTGTAACGCCTTCTAAAAATGTTGGCTTCTCTGAATCGTAAACCAAATGAGTTGCAACCCACTTTGGAAGGTTTGTCCAAATTGCTTTGTCGAACTGTTCAATTAAAGATTTTGAGTTGGCTAAAATCAAAACGTTTATGTTTTGATTGTTCTCATAAAGCCAACGCAAAAAACTAGCAGCAACAAAAGTTTTACCTAACCCTGTTGCAAGACAAATCAGACCTGACTTGTCTCCTCTTAAATAAGCACTTTGAAGATTTGAAAGTGCTTCAACTTGGTATATTTTTAATGCTCTAATTTCTCTTGCCCAAGGTGGCAGCGTCGTGTATGCGTCGTAAATGCTTTTTGAAAGAAACGTTTCAATAACGTAACCTGTATCCTTAAGCGTTTTCAATCGTAAATTTTGTGCATCCGAAATTGAACGATTAGAAACGGCAACTCCTCTGTCAATACAGTAGTATTCCATTGCTCTTTTCAAATCTCCAATGATGTCAAGAGAAATCGGTTTGTTAGTTTCTGAAAATTTCGCCTGATAAATGAATTCAAGTAATTGTCCGTCATCATCACGAAATGCCGCAATGATATCTGCTCCGTGGTCTCCTGAACCACCTACAAGTTCATTTATTTCCCATCCACTATGAGCAAGTAGTCTGGCTATACCTCTTTCAAATGCTTGCCATGGGCCTTTTGATAACCGCTCAGTGGAAAGGAAACCCTTTGAATCATTTATTAATGTTTCCATCTAATATCTCTATACTGTATCGGTTTCTAATAATTTGTTGTTTTAATTTTTTTACTGCTTCATCTCCTTCTTTTGACAAGTCATTCATAAACCACCGAACATCACTAAAATAACCCGCATATTTTTTTGTTTGGTGTTGTTTGCTTTCTTCGTCTAACTCAGTGTATGGGAAATTAAAAATTTTTCCATCATATATTACATCAGGAAACTCTTCAACGAACTTGAACAAATAATTCAAGTCGAGATACTTCAAAAACTTTGTGTTCATCACAAAGTTTTTTAGGTCAGCAATACTTTTCCCCTCTAAGTCAAGATACTTTTTCTTGATTGCGTTCTCATCAGCCTCTGCCAAATTTGGATTTCTTGGTAAAGTAATTCCTTCGCCTAATACTAACTTGTTTTGAATTTCTCTCATAAGCTTGTTTGCCTTTGACACAAGATTTTGTACACTCAACATAGTTTCAATTGCATACTTTGATTTTAATTCGTAATAGATTCTTGTTACTGTCCATTCTTCGTTGTTTTTCATCAAAGAATATTTTGAAGCGACTTCCATGAAAATTAAATCTTCATAACCATCGGCAAAATCTCTGAACATAGCATGGTTATTATTCAGATAAACATTGAATTTCCACATGGAACCATGTGATTCAAAAATTATTGGAATATTCAAGTCACTTTCAGGATAGTAGTCAATTAGAGTTAAGTCAATTGGCTTTTCTCCTATTAAATTTTCAATGTCGAATTTAAGTGCCTTTTTTAAAAGCTTTTTCCCTGGATATTTTTCAGGTGTCGGTGGTGTTCTACTTATTCCTGAATTATTTCCATATCCAGCTACTTTGCCTGTTGGATTCAGCGGATTAAATGTTGAAGGTGTATCTTTCAAATCTGCTTTTGTAACAGCTTCCCACCATTTGGAATCACTTAAATACTCAGGATTGCCTTCAAAAAAATATGTTGCCCAATTTTTTGGAGTTGTGTGGTCAACTTCACCATTTTCTTTAGCAAAACAAAGCGATTTTGACCCTGGTTCTTTTACTTTTTGGTAAGCATTAAAGAGCCTACCAATTGGACTTCTATTTGTTTCTTTGAAACCAAATGAACTAGATAGTTCTGGTTGCAATGGCATTTCTCCACGAATAAAATTCACAACTCGTCTCCAATTTTTATCTTCTCTTTCAAAATCATCTTTAGTGTATTTTGGAATTACAAAGTTTGCTTCAAGTTGCCCAACAATTCTACCCCCTGCATATTGAGTAGTTCTTGGGTATTCAGGTGAAAATCGCCCAAGTGGGTCATTTTTTCCTCTTTCATCTTCCCAATCAAAAAAAGACTTATCCAACTTACTTAAAATTCTGCCATTTCTGGAAATATCAATCCCATAATTGTCTAAATCTGAAAATCTCTGAATGCCCACCCAACCAGTTATATAAATGTCCTTTTTAATAATCTTTCCCGAGGTGTAACAATGTGGGCACTCAATGTTCAAAGAAGTATTAATAGAGTCACCTAACCAAGAAAAACAATTTTCACAGAACATTTCTTCTCTCAAATGTTCGTCAATTTCAATATATGCAGGCACTTCATCATACTTGTACTTCACAGAACGCTTTTTATCCCAAATGCAAAATTGATACGGTGTAATATATTCCTGATTTACAATTATCTTTATATCATATTCAGAAAAAATTCTAACTGAATATGCCCTGTTTAATTCCCTAATAATTTGTTTTGCTTGAAGAAGATTGGATGCTTCAGGTTTGTAATCATAAATTTCAATCCTTGTCCCAGAACATTTATTTGTTCTTTTTTCTCTTTCCATTCTTGGGCGATGAAAAGATCCAGTTTTTTTCATCTCTCTCAAATCAATGCAAACGCCAACCTCATTCTCCATTTCCGATGTTGCTGTCCAAACTTGAACGGTGTTTGCTAGGCGTGATGTCGCTACATTAAAACCCATTCCAAACAAACCTAAGTTTGAACCTGTGTTCTTATTTGAGAAACCTGCCTTAACTGCATTTTCAAGTTGTTCCTCTGTCATTCCAATTCCCCAGTCTTCAACAACTAATGCTTGGTTCTCGAGTATCTTCCCCTTGGTTGGGATATATACAGAAATTAATTTTTGAAAATCTTTTAGCTTATTACTATGATTTATAACCGCATCAATTGAGTTATCTATTAATTCTGCTACACACTGCCATCCCTTAAATGGTATTTTACCCAAAAGGTCAAGCAAAGCAGGGCTTGGTGTCAAATTAAATTGTTCCATTTTATTTTATAGATTTATCAATATATTCTCTCCATAGTTGTTTACATATAGTGTTCATGTTTCTGTATCCATAAAATCCAAGTTTTTCAAGATTTCGAAACATAAGTAGCTGTGCTTCAACGCTCCTCGTTGTTCTTCCTAATTGTTTTGCAAGTTTTTGAATTACTTCGTTTGATTCGTGAATTTTTAATTCTCTGTCGCTAACATAAAGGTTTAGAACGATACTCAGTTCTTCAATCGTCCATTTTTGTCCTGACTTACTATTTTTTTCTCCGCCTTTAATTCTCTTTTGTCTTGGCATCACTCAATAGTTTTTAAAAGTTTACTAATGGTTTTGCCCAACTCGTATGCAAGTATTGGCGGAACTGCGTTGCCAACTTGTGTGTATTGCGGAACTTCAAAACTTCTTTGTAGCCCACCTGTTGTAACCTTTGAACGAAAAACAAACCAGTCGGGAAATGATTGAAATCTTGCCATTTCTCTAACTGTTAGAGTTCTTAATTCAGCTTGTGAATAATGGCAAAGGTCATCAGGGATTGTCATTTGTGCAGGTGCTGGCTCATTGTTTTTAATTGCTCTCTGACTGTGTTTCCTTGATTCAATCTGTTTCAAATATTCTTTGAACTCTTTCAAACTTTTTGGGCTGTCAAAAATTTCGGTTTCATTGGATGCAACAAGTAACTCTTCTTCCTTAAATGCTTTGAAAACTTTTTGAAAAACTTCTTCATCCTCGCACTTGCCTGAAATTACTTGCATTGCATCTTGCCTCATTCCGTTCAAATTGTTCAATGCTTGATACAATCTGAATCTTGCTTTCACTTTGTATGTGTGTCGGCGTTGTTCATGGTTCTGTAATTCTTCAAAAGGGCTTTCAAACTTCGGTTTGAAAAGCTTTGAAAGTTGTAAAGCATATTCATTTTCTATTTTTTCAAGTTCGTATTTACTTTTTGTAGAAGTGATGTCGCCAATTGCATCAGCAGCATTTAGAAATTGCGTTTCGTCTGTCCTTAGCTTGGGTAAAAGTTTTCCGTCAAAAAAAGCTGGGTCGGATTCAATGTCGTAAAGTGAAATGTCCGTAAGTTTTATTTCATCAAGCCGTTTTCGTCTGTTTTGAACTTTGTTGTAAAACAAAAGTGAGTTTAATAGAATTGCATTTGTGAGGACAGAATTGTTTTTTCTTGACTTCAATTTTTCAAACACATCTCTTCTAAAAGCATAAAGAATAAATCGTGGCCGGTTTTGCGGAACTCCAAAGTATTTTGAGTTAATCAACATGCAAACAGGAACAAATCCTTTGAGAGAAAATGCTTTTGCAACTTCAAGCCAGGCATAGTGTTTTACTCTATCATCCGTTTCAAATGGAGACGTAATACCTTTCACATTTTCAAGCAACACAACTTTTGGTTGAATCAATCCTGCAAACTTTGCAAACGAAAGAGGTAAAAGATTTTTGTAATCATCTTTCACTCTTCTCCCTGCCAAACTGAAACCCTGACAAGGTGGTCCGCCTGAAAGCAAATCAATGTTCTGATTTCTCAATTGGTGACACGCACTTATATTATGTGAAAAAAAATTTAGGAGGTGGTCAATATTTCCAATAAGCAGTTTGTTTGCAAACTGGGTTTTGGAACTTATGTCTGTGTGTTTGCTTTTTGTAAGGTCAAACGGATTTTCTCTTAGACGGTCTTTCAAGTTTTCGTTTGAAAACATTGATTTAATCCAAAGAACATCTTCTGATATTTTTTTTTCTTCTGATAACTGAAAAAGATTTTCACCAAATAAGTTAAAAGCAAATGTCTCTCCAGCCATTGGTGAAATTTCGTTAGCCATGAACAAATCAAACCCTGCTGCGTCAAGTCCTAAAGACATTCCACCACAACCTGCAAATAGTTCAATATATTTAAAGTGGTTTTGCATTGGTTAGTAGGAGTTGATTAAAAATTGTAGCAGTTCCTTAAAAAAATAAAAATTGAATAATATTATCAAATCACGAAATTGACTTATTAATCACCATTGTTAGCATGATGTTTAGCTTTTCTTAAATCACATTCTGATTATGGTTCCTAAAAATTGATCGCTATAACCAAAAAAAAACATTATAACTCCCTCTCTCAACCAATTCCCTGTAAAGCTATATATTTCCTTCACTTTCAACAAGCATTTATATAACAATTTATCAACACTTCTGGAATTCGCAGAATTAATATTAAATTTGGACAAATATTTTTTAGAAATGAAAACTGCAACAAAACTTTTCTCCTCAATCGCCCTATTAATCACCACAATATTACTGTCACCTACATCTTCTTTTGCTCAGTACCAAAACCAGCAGCAGGAAGAGAAGCCGAAGACTCCGGTTGAGATTGCGGCGTTGCAGGCCGACAAGTATCAGAAGGATCTTGGGTTGAACGATGGGCAGACTTTTCTTGTGGATTCTGTATTGCAGATGAATATTGGCGGGGTTTATTCCGATTTTGAGAGGATGAAGAAGGGTGGGGTTCAGACTCCCGAGAGTTACCGTGCCGTGCAGGATTTGTGGATGAATAAGACTGATGTTGCCTTCAAGAAGATTTTCACTCCTGAGCAATATCTTAAATACGAGAAGCTTTCCGGGCTGTATGCCAAGAGGATGAAGGAGGAGAAAGAGAAGGCAAAACAAGAGAAGGAGAAAGCAAAAAAGCTTGATAAAAACAAACAGCCCTGAAATTTTTTAGGGTCAATTGTTTAGAGCCGATTATGTTAAAGTCATAATTGTGCAAAAGTGTGGTAATAGCAGATCCAGGTGTGGAATTTGAAGGATGCTTGCATGGGAGGGTTTGGGTACCCACTATGTGAACGGAGCGCAAGAAAATCGAGTGCAGACCCGCGAGCTGATCTGCAAAAGCACAATATCGTGGCTGCCTTTGATTTTCAGCGGAGAGAACACAAAGTGGGTAAACCCGGTGCAGCATCCAAAAATCCACACCTGGACTGAAAATAATCCAGACTTTTGCCTTCAAAAGATGAAACCGAAGTTAGTATGCTTGGGGTCATATTTTTTACATCTCAAATATTGATTGTGCTATAGTCTGAAAGGGCATTGCAAAGGATGCATTTGGGCACCCACTACGTGAGTGAAGCGTCAAAAAACAAGTTGTGCCCCCTGCAGCTGATATGAGTCGGCAAACTCATGGGGGCATCTTTGTTTTTTAGCGTAAAGAACGAGTAGTGGGTAAATGCGGTTGCATGCACTGGCAGGCTATAGCACATCAAGCTAAAAGAGATGGAAAAGAAGTTAGTATGGTCGGCAACCCACAAGGAAAACATCATTGGTGTTTGCTGAACTTTTTCAGCGTGGCGATTGAATTTTAGTGAATTGCGCCTCTCTGTTTTTGTAGTGGGTTATGTAGCGGAAGCCGCAGCTTCTGATTACCTCTGTGAAATGGGCGAACTTCTCGCCTATCCTTTCGGGGTCGTGGGCATCGGACCCGAGGGAGATTGCCTCTCCGCCCAACTCTTTGTAACGCTTTAACACAGCGATGTCGAGTACAGGGATTGCTCCGTTTTTCTCTCTGTAGGTGTTAGTGTTTATCTCAAGGGCTTTGCCATCCTGTATAAGGAACCTGAATATCTGGTCGAGTATGTCTCCGAACTTAGAGTGGTGAATGATTCTCTCCGAAAATGGAGCATAACGGGTTATGTAGTCGTAGTGGCCCAAAATGTCAAAATCGCTGTACTCTTGAATGCACTGGTAGATTGTCTCCAGGTATCTTCCATAGGCGGTATCCTGTTCCTTGCCTACATAGTATTCACCGTAATACGGGTCAATGCCGTCAACAAAATGCACCGACGCAATTATCTGGTCGAACTTGTGTCTTGCAACAAATGATTTGACCTCGGTCATTGTGTGCAGCTGCATTCCAACCTCTATCCCTTTGAGTACTTCGATAGGGTGGATGGAGTTAAGCAATTCTACCTTTTTCTGTTGTTCAATAGGGTCGAACAGAAAGCTGTCGTCCCCCTTAGGAGCCCTTATATCAAGGTGATCGGTAATTATTACACCGCCCAGACCGGCTGCTATTGCCCGGCTGACAGCCTGCTCCATTTTCATTCTGGAGTCGGGCGAAAATTCGCTGTGAGTATGTGAATCTATTAGTTTCAATTGTAACTATTTTGTTATTAACTTCCCAGTTCTGAAACACACCAGTTTTTATCTATCTTAATCAGCGATATAGTATTCTCGATCCCTTGCGGGAAGTTGGGTAAAATCACCTTGTAGACCACTTTTGCTGTATCTTTTCCCTTTCCCGGGTCCACCGAAATTATTTCGGTTTTTACCTCCTTAGAGTTCTTTTCAAGCATATCTCTAACTGCAGGCTCCAGACTGTCCAGACTCTTGAGAGAATTTACCAACTCCTCACCAAGCTCTTTTGTGCAAAGTTTGCTCGCCGCCATGTAGTCTATTGCAAAATATGCATCAAGGAACTCATTGGTTTTCTGAGTGACAGCACTTTCCCTGCTCGAGCAGGACGCCAGAACGAAAATCAAAGAGAGCAGAAGTGTTCCAATTCGTAAGTGTTTTTTAATCATATCTGTAATATATTGATGTTATAATATATTGTTGTTATAATATGTTGGTGTTATAATATATTGTTATTAAGCTTATTACGCTGAAATTACCATAGTAGGTTTTATAATTATTTTGTTACAAATATTCATTATAAAAGCGTTACAACAGTAATTCCCGAGCCACCCATCTCCAGGTACTCGTCCCTCATCTGGCCGACCCCTCCTACAGTTTTCAGGTATTTTCTTATCTCCTCGCGCAGCACTCCGTTGCCTTTGCCATGCAGAATCTTTACCTCCGACACGCCTAACATCAACGCATCATCAATAAAATGGTTCACGCTGTCCATAGCCTCATCCAGCCTTTCGCCCCTTATGTCTATTGTTGGTTTGAAGTTGAGTTTCCGTTCAGTCACGCCAAGATCCTGATATGTACTTGTGGTTCTCAGCTGGCTTTTTGCAGCATTCTGATACTCCTTGCCAGATATACGCTCCACCTTATCCTTGGCCATCTTGCTCATTATGCTGCCAATGGCAATGTTAACGTCGCCCGAATCTACCCTGAGAATCTCTCCAATGAGGTCGCCCCCCTTTATACGAACCTTGTCGCCAACCTTAAGCGGTTCCTGGGCGACTGTCTTGACAAACTCCTTGGCCAGAGCAGGGTTGTTTGCCCTGTTTTGCTGATCGTTGTTCCTCTCACGATTTCGCTCTTCGCGACGCTCCTTTCTGCGGACAAGCTGCTCCATCTTGCGGGCAATCATCTCATCTTCTGAACTTTGTTTAGCGTCGGACAGCTCCTTATTAAACACATCCAGCTGTTTGCGCAGCTCTTTTGTCTTCTCCTTCTCAGCCTGACTCTCGCGAATCTCCTTTATAGTGGTCTCTATTTTCCTGTTGGCATCGGTAAGAATGCGCTTGGCCTCCTCCTTTGCCTCGGCAATTATGCTCTTTTTAAGAGTCTGTATATCGGATAGCTCCTTCTGGTACTTGTCTGTTATGTTTTCCAGAGTTCTGTCTGTAGTCTTTATTCTTGCCACCTTTTCTTCCCACATACGGCGGTTCTTCGCAATCTTCTTGAGATGCTTCTCAAGATCTACAAAGTCCGACCCTGCTCTCTCTTCGGCAGCTTTAACAACAACCTCCGGCAAGCCCATCTTTCTGGCAAGCTCAAAGGCAAAAGAGCTTCCCGGCGTACCAATCTCCAGTTTGAACAACGGCTTTATGTTGGCAACATCAAACTGCATCCCTCCGTTTATGACCCCCTTGCTGCTGCTTGCATAGAATTTCAGGTTGCTGTAATGGGTGGTGATAACCCCAAATGCGCCCCGTGTCTCAATCTCGTTAAGAATCGCCTCAGCAATTGCGCCACCAGCTGTGGGCTCTGTTCCTGCCCCGAATTCGTCTATTAACACAAGTGAACGGCTGTCTGCCTCGGAGAGAATGTCCCTCATGTTCTTGAGGTGGGAGCTATATGTACTTAGGTCATTTTCAATTGATTGCTCGTCGCCAATGTCTATAAATATAGAGTGGAATATTCCCAATTCTGATATTTCTGAGGCCGGTATCAAAAAACCGCACTGCAGCATGTACTGAAGCAGGCCTACGGTTTTTAGGCAGACCGACTTGCCGCCGGCGTTTGGTCCGGATATCAGCAGTATGTGTTTGTCCCTACTTAGGTTGAGCGATAGCGGCACTATCTCCCTGCCCTCTCTTTTAAGTGCTGCCTCCAGCAACGGATGCCGGCCCTTTACCAGAACAAGCTCCTGATCTTTGGACAAAATCGGTTTGCCTGCCTGCATAGAGACCGCCAGCAGGGCCTTTGCCCGTATGAAGTCAATTTCGCCCAGAAAGTCTGCTGCGGCAAGAAGTTCAGGCAAATACGGACGTAAAAAATCTGAAAAGGCAACCAATATCTTAAGTATCTCACGCTGCTCAGCAAAGTGCAGCTCTCTCACCTGGTTGTTGAGTTCTACAATCTCCATCGGCTCTATGTAGGCCGTCTTGCCCGATGCCGACTCGTCGTATATGAAGCCCGATATCTTTCTTTTGTTTGCTGCGGAAACCGGAATGAGTACCCTGCCGTCTCTCACAGATACAGTTGCATCCTCTTCGGCCAGCCCCTCAGACTGTGCTTTCTTCAGGATGTTGCTGATTCTTTTTGAGATTGTCCCCTCCTTGTCATGTATCGATTTGCGGATAGTTGCCAGTTCCGGGCTGGCGCTGTCCCTTATCTCGCCGAACTTGTCCAGAAGCGACTCAATGCGACGGGTAATCTCCGGGAAAAGCACAATAGGTTCTACCAGTAATTTTAGATTATAGTAGAGACCATCTTTTGTGTTTTTGAAGAACGATACAATGGCGCGGGTAGTTTCAAGCGATTGCTTGAGTCTGCTTATTGAGAGCACATCCAGATATGCCGACAAAGCTTCGAGCTGCTTTAGAAAAGGTAATGTGTCTACAAAGCCGGAATCGGGAAATGCCGACTCGAACATTGTAATCACACGCATTTCGTCTGTCTGGGCAAGCCTCTTCTCTATCTCGGAATGTGATGTAAGGAATTCTGCTTCCAATACTCTCGTTCTGGCAAGTGATGTTGAGCATCTGCCCTCTGCCAGCGACCTTATGCGGTCGAACCCCAGTTTCTGCTCCAGTCTCTCTCTGCTTGTCATTATCTCTCTGCTTGTCATTATTTAAGCCTGTGGTTATTTGTATGAGTTCTCAATGGCCAGACGGAGCTCGTTTATGCTGTTGATTTTCTTTAGCTCTCCGTTGTGTACGTATGATATCTGACCGTTCTGTTCAGATACGACAATAACGTTTGCGTCGCTTAGTTCCGATATTCCCATTGCCGCCCTGTGCCTCATTCCCAGATGTGCCGGTATATGGGGGTTTTCCGATATTGGCAGGGTGCATCTTGCTGCAACAATCTTGTCGTTTGCTATAACCATTGCCCCGTCGTGAAGCGGTGCATTTTTAAAGAATATGTTCTCTATGAGCCTTCTGCTTATTATTGCGTCAATTCTGTCGCCTGTCTCTATAATGAACTCCAGTGAAGAGCTTTTTGCAATAACGATTAGTGCCCCTGTCTTTTTTTCTGACATTCGCCGGCAGGCGTGCGTTACTTCGTCGAGCAACACGAGCGAGACTCCTTTGTTCTTGATGCCCAGGAAGGCGTTCACAAGCCTCAGCTTCTGCCCGGAGTCCATGTAACGGGTGCCCAGTCTTAACAGGAACCGTCTGATCTCCTGCTGGAAGACAATTATAAGGGCCAGCACGCCCACACCTATAACCTGACCCAGAATGGCGCTAAGAAGCTCCATCTTTAGTGCCCTCACTATTATCCAGATAAAATAAAAGACTATGATTCCGGTGAAAATGTTTAGAGCCGCAGTGCCTCGTATAAGCTTATATGCCTGATAGATAAGCAATCCTACCAGCGTGATATCTATGATATCTATTAACTCTATCTTTATAAAATCGAACATAAACTTGTGCAAACTTACTAAATTATTCAACATACGCGAGTGTAACAATGCTCAGACGGCACCCCTCCTGCTTTAAAATATGTTGACCGCAGGCCTCCAGTGTCGCTCCGGTTGTAAGAACGTCGTCTACCAGAAGTACATGCTTGCCTGTGAATTTTGAACCGTTTTTAATGGAAAACGCCTCTGCAACGTTGTCCCATCTGCTAATGGAATCCTTTTTTGTCTGTGTAGATGTAAATTTCTTTCTTCTTAGCACCCTCTCCTCCACCGGCCTGCCCATTGCCTTGCCCAAGGCCTCTGCAATTACGGCTGCCTGGTTGTAGCCTCTTTTCCACCTCTTTAACGGGTGCAGGGGCACGGGTACAATCACGTCTATGTCGTTATAAAGACCGCTTTTCATAAGCCTCCTTGCGAGCATCTCCCCCATATGTCGCCCCAGACCTTTGTTGCCATTGTACTTGAATGCGTGTATTATCTTCCTGTAGGGACTCTCCTCTCTGTATATGAGCAGCGATGCTGCCCGCACAATGTTCAACCTACCCCAGAAGCATACCTCTGCGGGGTTGTTGGGCCATGACCAGTAAAATGAGAACGGAAGGTCGGCAAGGCAGCTTAAACAAAGATATCTCTCCTTCTTCAACAACAATCTCCCACACACCGGACACACCCTTGGAAAAAGCAAATCCAAAATGACCATTACATACCGTTATTATTTTATAAGATTTATACTTGCCGCACTCTTTACCTGAAGGTCGTTCCGGAGAATGCTCTCAACCCTTCCTCTCTGGTAGTAGTATCGGTTCACAATCTCCTCTTCAAGAAGCGATTTTATCTCTGCAGCGTTTCTCTTCAACACATCCTCCTTGCTCAGTTTTACCCTCTTTTCGAGTGCATCTATCTCTCCCTTGAAGTCGTTGTATAGTCCCTCTTTCTTTGTTGTAGCAATGAACTTGTCCATATCTACATCCGATGCTGTTCTGCTGTCAAACTCCTTTTTAGCAGCAAATTTTACAAAGTCTTCGTACTCTGCAGCGGTAAGTTCAAACCTAGCAGCGGGGGCGATTGTAAGGTGATCTTTAAAGTAACCGATTGAATATTCATGAAGAACCTCGCCATACACTAGCGAAAGAGCCGGTCTTGAGAATATTTGCTGTGGCAGTGTCACGTCAGGAGCAATGCCCCCGCCATCATAAACTGTTCTCCCTTTTGCTGTCTTGAACGGTTTCATCAGTGAGTCAGGAATCGCTCCTACGCTGCCGTCCTCGTTTCTGGCGTTATAGTCAATCGCCTGTACGCATCTGCCGCTTGGTGTATAGTACTTTGCCGTTGTGAGTTTTATTTTATTGTTGAACCCCACGTCCCTTATAGACTGAACCAACCCTTTGCCAAATGTGCGTGTTCCCGCAATTGTTGCTCTGTCAAGGTCCTGCAGCGCTCCTGCTACTATCTCCGATGACGATGCCGATGATGAGTTAACAAGTACTACTAACGGGAGTTGTGTGTCCACAGGTTCTTCTTTTGTATAGTAAATCATGTCGGCCTGTCTTACCCTACCCAATGCCGACACTACTTTTGTTCCTTTTGGCACGAACAGCGACACCAGGTTCACGGCTTCGTCAAGTAGTCCGCCACCGTTGCCTCTCAGGTCAATTATCAGTTTTTTGAGAGTTCCTTTGCTCTTGAGCGCCAGAAGTTCTCTCTTTACGTCTTTGGCTCCACCCATGGTAAAACCTGTTACCCGTATGTAACCGAGTGTGTCATTTATCATTCCGCTATAGGCAACATCGGGAAAGTGTATCTTGTCGCGTACAACCTTGAAGTTTACCGTGTCGCCCCCTCTTAGCTTCTTGATTACAAAACTAACCGATGTCCCGGGTGTTCCTTTCATCTTTGCACTGCACGAATCCACAATCATAGATGCTGTGGAGATGTTGTCTATTTTGAGTATAATGTCTCCTGCCACAATGCCTGCCTTGGCAGCAGGTGAGTTATCCGTTACTTCCGATATCAGCACACCTGTGCCTGATTTTCTGATAATTGCTCCTATTCCTCCGTACGATCCTGTGGTCATCAGCTCCAGACTCTCGTTGTCCTCTTCCGGAATAAACACAGTGTAAGGGTCAAGCGACTCAAGCATAGCATCTATTGCGGTTGTTATGAGTTTGTCTATCTTAATGCTGTCTACATAAAACATGGAGAGCTCCCTCAGAATCGAGAACTGGACATCGAGGCTTTTGCCTGTCCTGAACTCCTTTGATTGAGAAAATGCGGGAGCTATTATGGTGAGGGCCAGAATTGTAACGATGGTTTTTACTACTTTGTTCATTTTATGGTAATTATAATATCAGTTTACAAAAATAAAGTTTTAGTATCTTTGATGCAATATTGTTTTTATGGAAATTATTTTTGCCACGTCAAACAGGCACAAGCTGGAGGAGGCCCAGGCTATACTGGGTGAGGGTTTCAAGCTCGTTTCTCCTCGTGACCTCAATCTTTTTGATGACATTCCGGAAGACGCAGATACCCTGCAGGGCAATGCGCTTTTAAAGGCTCGGTATATCTGGGACAGGTTTCACCTGCCTTGTTTTGCCGACGATACCGGGCTCGAGGTTGATGCTCTGGGCGGTGCACCGGGTGTATATTCGGCCCGATATGCAGGCGAGGAGCAAAATTTCCTAAACAATACTAACAAGCTACTCAAAGAACTTTCCGGTATAAAGCAGCGCGGTGCAAGGTTCAGGACCGTTGTTGCTCTTATAATCGACGGCAATATTAACTATTTTGACGGAGTTCTCAATGGAACAATCGCAGAGGGTCCGTCCGGTTTTGGTGGTTTTGGCTACGACCCTGTGTTTATTCCGGATGGTTATTCAATCACTCTTGCTGAACTCTCCCCTGCCCAAAAGAATTTAATCTCTCACAGGGGTTTGTCTATGAGCAAGTTGTCCGACTTTCTCCACAATAACCCTTTCGTCGACACTCTACTCCCCAACAAAACCTGACATGCCTCAAAAACTCCAGATAATAGTTTTACATACTATCAAGTACAGAGACTCGAGCCTTATTGTGCAGGGTTACTCAAATCTTGGTGGCAGGCAAAGCTTCGTCATAAGGACAGGGAAGGGTTCCAAAAACTATGCCGCCCTTGCTCAGCTACATCCGTTAGGTATTATTGACGTTGAGCTGGTTGCCGGCTCATGGGGCGATATGGCTACCATTAAGGAGTATACGCCTGCTTACAAGCTGGCTGAGATACGCAGCAACCTTCATAAGAGCTCCATCGCCATCTTTATAAGCGAGCTTATTTACCGGACAGTGAGGGAGGTTGAACAGAATGATGAGTTGTTCAACTTTATAAAGCGTTCGGTGCTGCAACTGGAGACTCTTGAGAGTGGAGTTGCCAACTTTCATGCTTACTTTATTGTAGAGTTGTGCCGACAGATAGGATACACGCCTGAGGATAACTATTCCGAGAGCGATCCTCTCTTCGACATTCTCTCTGCCGGATTTACAAATATCCCCACATTGGCAGATATGAGCTTTTCTTTGAGAAGTTCTTTTATTCTGGCAGCAATTTTGAATACAAAACCTGAGTATCTTTATACTCTTAAAATAAACGGGAACGAGAGATACGTTTTCATAAAAGATATGATAAAATTCCTTAACCACCACATCGGGTACCCTGTAGAAATCCGCTCTCTAGATGTGTTGCACGAGGTTTTTGAATAAAAAAACTAAAATGTCTATAACGTCAAAATTATTTGGTCAAATATCAAAGGGTCGCCTGAAACTTTTAGACAAAAGCAGGTACACCCCCGAAGTTTTCCAGGCCGACTGGTTCAGGGAGCTCATTTTGTCAGGTTCCGAAACATCTTTTGGCAGAGAGCATAACTTTGGTGCAATTGAAACCATTGATGATTTCCAGAAGTTGGTACCTCTTCGCGACTATGATGCATTTGAACCTTATATAGAAAGGCTTAGGAGTGGTGAGGACTATGTGCTATGGAACAAAAAGGTGCGTTGGTTTGCAAAATCGAGCGGTACAAGCAATTCAAAAAGCAAGTTCATCCCAATTACAGACGAATCTTTGAATCTTTGTCACTTCGAGGGTATGAAAAAGATGCTTGCCAGCTATATAGATACTACTCCGGGTTCTCAGATTTTTGACGGGAAGGCTCTCACTCTCGGCGGTAGTTCCAAAATTGATGAAAAAGGGGGCGGAAGCAGCTACTATGGCGACTTATCGGCCATCATGCTTAAGAACTCTCCTCTCTGGGTTGAGTTAAGACGTGTTCCCGAGCGATCAATCGCTCTTATCCCCGACTTTGAGGAGAAAATGGAGAAAATATGCCGTGCTGTTTATAACCAGAATGTAACGAATTTTTCAGGGGTACCTTCATGGAACATGGTACTGATGAACAAGATACTGGAGTACTCCGGCAAAGACGACCTTACTCAGATTTGGCCTAACCTCGAACTCTTTATGCATGGCGGAATCAACTTTGAACCTTACCGCGAAAGCTATAAAAAGCTAATTCCTAAAGCTGACATGAATTACCGTGAAAACTATAACGCCTCCGAAGGGTTCTTTGGTTTTCAGGACGACCCTGCCGACGAGTCAATTTTACTTCTTTCAAATAACGGTATCTTCTACGAATTTATACCGATGGACCGGCTCGACGACGCGCTTCATGGTAGCTACACCTCTTTTGAAACCATGGAGAGTGTGCAGAAAGATGTGAATTACGCAATGGTAATAACAACTAACGGTGGCTTGTGGAGATACCTCCTGGGCGACTGCGTATCCTTTACTTCTCTCAAACCTCATAAAATCGTAATAACCGGACGCACACAACTCTTCATAAACGCATTTGGCGAAGAGCTGATGATTAACAACGCCGAGCGTGCCCTGGCGAAAACCTGCGAAGAGAACGGTTCAGTTGTTGTTTCTAACTACACAGTCGCCCCGCTCTTTATGGAAGGCACCGGAAAGGGCTCTCATCAGTGGCTGATAGAGTTTTCCACCCCGCCGGTAAACATCGAGGCCTTTGCCGACCTGCTCGACAGAAACATCTGCTTGCTAAACTCCGACTACGAAGCCAAACGCTCTAAAAACGCCACCATGAAGCGCCTCACCATCACCCCCGTTCCTGATGGCACCTTCTACCAGTGGATGAGCGACCGCGGCAAACTTGGCGGCCAGAACAAAGTCCCCCGCCTATACAACAAACGCGACTACGTAGAACAGCTGCTGGCGATGAAGTAGACCTTGCCACAGTTTTTTGCAACTACCTATTTGTCAGATATAAGCGGACCTCATTTGTTACTATCATTGATTGTATTGATTGGAAAACCACTATTGACACTGGCAGGAACATTGGTAGTTATCAAGTATTCAAGCATATACATATCTATTTGATTATCAGGCGATTTTTTAAATCTTTGTAAATCACACATGTGCTAATGCCTCTGGCAGAGACTCTGCCAGAGGCATTAGCAGTTCACTGGAAATGAGAAGCATACATATTTGCCTGCTAATCAATGATGTGCTGACTACTCTGCCAGAGTAGTCGGCAGATGCCTGATTTACAACTGAATATAAAAATCAGAGAGGCAATTCTTGCCTATAAATACTTTCTTAAGTTATTTTAAAGATTTTGTGCACCGATGAAGCATGTTTGGGAAACTTCAAGGAAGATTTTTTATCATATCTTTGCAACACATTACCCCATTAGCACATTAGCATGTTCGAGCCCCACAAAATATTTGAAATCAACTCTCCCGACCAGTTTACAACTGTTGCTCTGGAGATGTTCAGGTTTCAGGCCGAACATTGTGAACCTTACAAAAGGTACCTGTCGCTATTGGGCACCAACGTCGGTAAAATCTTAGATATAACCCATATACCATTCTTTCCAATACAGTTTTTCAAGACAGAAAACGTTATATGCGACAAACATGGTTTAGCCAAAATTTCTAATCTCACCCAAAACACAAACGCCAAAGAGTTAATTCCTCAAAAAATATTTACCAGCAGCGCGACCACCGGGATGACTCCATCCAGACATCCGGTTGCCGACCTCTCCTTATATGAGAGAAGCTTTTCGGACGGATTCCGGCTAAGGTATGGCTCCCCTTCAGACTATACCATTCTTGCCCTTCTGCCATCTTACCTCGAACGCGAGGGGTCATCGCTAGTGTATATGACAGAAAACCTAATGAAACAGTCAGCAAATGAGCACAATGACTATTATCTCTACAACCATGCCGAGCTATATGAAATGCTTTGCAGACTGAAGGCCGACGGACAGAAGACCATTCTGTTAGGGGTCAGCTTTGCTCTTTTGGATTTTGTATCGGGGCTTAAACCGGAATCCGGGATTAGAATGGAGTTTCCAGACTTGATAGTTGTGGAGACAGGCGGCATGAAGGGACGTGGCGAGGAGCTCTCAAGAGAAGAGCTGCACAGGAGACTGAAGGAGGGTTTTGGTGTTGATAAAATTCACTCGGAGTATGGGATGGCCGAACTTCTTTCACAGGCATGGTCCAAGGGAGATGGTCTTTTCTTCACCCCTCCATGGATGAAGGTTGTTCTCCGCGACCTCAACAACCCTTTCCGCCTTTTGTCAGACGGCGAAAGAAGCGGCATTAACAGCAAAAGAGGCGGTATAAACATAATTGACCTCGCAAACGTATACTCCTGCTCATTTATCGAAACAGAAGACATGGGTATGACCGATCCTGCCGGAGGGTTCAAAATCTTCGGACGCATCAAAAACTCAGAACTCAGGGGATGCAATTTGTTAATTACCCCTGAATCCCTTTGATCACGTTCTCGATTCTCTTTTCCAGTTCGGTAGCTTTTGCGGCCTCGCCTCTGTTTTTAAGAATCTCTGCCAAGTGGAAAATATAAGCTACGTTCTGCTCAATATCCTGCAACGATAAGTATTGTGCGCCGTATTGTTTAGAGAAGAGGGTTATGCCGTCAAATGTTTCGTCAAGAAACGCATCCATTAGTTTCATCCCTTTCTCTTTTTCCCCGGCCAGCAGATAGATGTCAATTGCCTCCATTACAGAAAATTCGTTAAGCGAAGACATTGTAGAACAGTTCAATGGTAGCTGGCTTGGAATTGCCACCTCCTGCATACGGTCAAGAACCTCAACAGCCTCTTTATGCATACCCTTTAGAGCCAGAGATCTCGCTACCTGGGTATGTAAGTTTCTGACACACATTACTGCATTGAATGTAAGCAAGTTCTGATAATCAATATTAATCGTAGGATCGTTAAGGTTGCCCCAACGGTATACAGACATAAGTTTTTTGTACAAGCCTTCTGCATTGACCCTTCCAGGATTACCAATAGAAGATTTGCTTTTGATTGGCACAAACTTGTAGGCAAAGCCGTCATATTCCAGATACTCCTTAATTCCGATTTCAAGGTCGCCACCCATGGCCACAAAGTAAATAGGTCTGTCCCAATTGTAGTTTGCCAGAAGATCAAGCACCATCATCTCGGTTTTGGTAAGAACTCTTTTTCCCTCAGGAATAGTCAGTTCGATAGAATCAGGAACAGAGTCTGCAGCCGATATTATGCCACATGCAATAGCGTTTTGCACATTTACCGGAAGAATCAATTTTCTTGAAGCAAAAAAACTGTAACTTTTACCATTCTCCGCCTTCATTTTTGCATCAGGATTTGAGATAAGGTCTATCACTGCCTTAATCGGAACCGGTTTGTTCAGTCTGTCCACAATCTGAAGCATATCGTTTGTTCCGTACAGGTAGTCCTTCTTAGGAATCGATAGCGGAAGAGGTTTAGAGTCGTATACCTGATATTTCATCTGGTCTATATACCAGTCGGTTCCAAGAAGCGAAGTATTCATGATGCGGACATCTGTCCTCACCCCTTCTACCTCCTGAATGTACCATAGAGGGAAAGTGTCGTTGTCGCCATGAGTCACCAGAATAGCTTGCGGATCACAGCTTTGCAGATAGTTATAGGCAAGGTCACGGGCAGTGTATCGGTTGCTGCGGTCGTGGTCGTCCCAGTTTTCGCTGGCCATCTGAACCGGAACAAGCAGACAAACTGTTCCAACACCCACTGCGGCAATGTTAGCAGGAATCTTTGCACGGTTCTTCATGAAATCATAGACCGCCATCACTCCAAGACCTACCCAGATTGCAAAGGCGTAGAACGACCCGGCATAGGCGTAGTCCCTCTCACGAGGCTGGAAAGGAGGCTGATTCAGGTATAGAACAATTGCAATACCAGTCATAAGGAAAAGTAGCATTGTAACCCACCAGTTTCGCTTGTCTTTACCAAGCTGGAAGAACAATCCGAATATTCCCAGCAGCAGAGGAAGCATATAGTAGTGATTCTTCGCCTTGTTGTTCACGATATAATCAGGACCTTCACGCTGGTCGCCCAACCGTGCCCTGTCTAAAAATCCTATTCCCGACTCCCAGTTGCCTCTGAAAATCTCACCGGGTGTTGTCGAATGGATGTCATTCTGACGTCCTGCAAAGTTCCACATAAAATATCTGAAGTACATCCAGTCAAGCTGATAGCCAAAGAAGTAAGCAAGGTTATCACTGAAAAGCGGCATCTTCTGCTCCGATCCTACAATTGACCTCCCTCTGCCCTCTGTATATCTCTGGTAGAATTTAACATGATCTTCCGATGAGCTCCACATTCTTGGGAAAAGCATCTTTGCATCAGAAGCATAGACAGCCCTTATCGGTCCCGGTACCTTCTGGTATTTGTCGCCCAGTCTTGCATAATATTCATCCTGAACAATGTCGTAAGGCGATGCATATGTCTCTCCGTAAACAAGAGGGTTGCTGCCATATTGTTCACGCCCGAGGTATCTTACCAGAGTAAAAGGATTATCGGGCGAATATTCGTTTGTAGGGGTGTTTGCCGACGATCTTATAACTACAACGGAGTATGCAGAATAGCCTATCACTATCATCAGGAAGCAGTACATTATTGTGTTAAGCAGAACCTTACCCTTCATATATGAGTACCAGATTGTGAACAAAGTGGCTGCCAGAATAAGCAGCATGAAGAATGTTGCCCCAGAGTTGAAAGGCAACCCCAGTACATTTACGAATAGAAGGTCGAAGTACGATGCTATCTTTGGCAGGTACGGTATCACTCCAAACAGGATAACAGCTATTAATGCTGCAGCCATGAGAAATACATAGAAGCTCCTTTTTAAGGTAACGTCGTATTTTTTGTAGTAATATATGAAAACCAGAGCCGGTATTGCAAGCAGGTTAAGAAGGTGAACACCTATTGAGAGTCCCATTAGGAAAGCGATAAGGATTATCCACCTGTTTGCATAAGGCTTGTCCGACTGCTCTTCCCATTTAAGCATTGCCCAGAACACTGCCGCCGTAAAGAGCGACGACATAGCGTAAACCTCTCCCTCTACTGCCGAGAACCAGAATGTGTCTGAAAATGTATATACCAAAGCACCCACAAGACCCGATGCCAGAATTGAAATTGCACCGGCCAGCGTGCGCTCATTAGATGTTTTCTCCGAAATTCTTCTTGCAAGATGAGTGATTGTCCAGAAAAGGAACATGATTGTAAACGCAGAACACATTGCGCTCATTGCATTCACCATCATTGCTGCATTGTCTTTGTCTGCAAACAGCGTGAAGAACCTTGCGATTACCTGAAAAACCGGGTTTCCGGGTGGGTGACCCACTTCCAGCTTGTACGACGAAGCTATAAACTCGCCGCAATCCCAGAAGCTGGTTGTCGGCTCAATTGTGGATAGATAGACTACCGAGGAGATAATGAGAACCAGTATCCCTAACAGGGTATCCAACAGTTTAAATTTCTTCTGTTCCATTTGTGTATTTTTCTGACTTTAATGAGAATATTAGGCAAAGATACTATTTTGAATTTTTCTACATAACTTTGCAGCAAAATTATTGCAATGGCGGAGAACGATTGGAAAAGCAGACTTGGAGTAGTCTACTCTACAAATCCTGATTTCGGATATCAGGCAGAGGAGGGCGATATGACACGCGATACACTTCCTCCGGAAAAGCAACGTCTTATTGTGTCGATTGACCGCAAACATCGGGCTGGCAAACAGGTTACTCTGGTTACAGGTTTCGTGGGCAGCGAGGACGATCTTGCCGATCTTGCAAAAATCCTTAAAAGCAAATGTGGTGTAGGTGGTTCTCTAAAGGATGGCGAAGTGCTTATACAGGGTGACTTCAGAGATAGAACATTAAGTATTTTACAGTCACTTGGTTATAAAGCAAAGAGGGGAAACTGATGACTATAAAAGACACCCTTTTCATTACCGACAGTTTGTCATGCAAGTATATTCTTGTAGACATAGACACGTCGCAACAGCAGGTATTCCTACCAGTGGATAATCTGTTTGGACATCAGACCCTGACATTGGTTAACAGCTCCCCACCTCATTCCTCTGATCATCTTTCAGCCGGTTATAAGCAGAACGACGAGATATTGTCTTTACTCGTTCTTGCCTTCTTTATAATAATGGTGATCTTCTCGCGGGAGATTATCAACGTTTTTCCGGCAACTCTCAGCTCTCTTTTTAAACTTAAAAACCACTTCAAGCTGGAAGACAAGCTTGCACAATCCGGACAAAGGTCTGTTGTTGCTGTAATATCTGCCCTTTATTTTCCTGTTTTAATCACATTGTTGAACAACAATTATATTTTAGACACATTTCAGTTGCTCCCTCAGTATTTTCTCCTTCTTAGTATTTTATGTCTTATTACCTTATGGCTTGTGCGGAAAGGTATCTACGACTTATTATCCTGGCTTACAAAAGACAAGAACACCTTCAAATTAATAGAGAGAATAGGGTACAATCATGTGATAATTTCTGTTATTTTCTCTTTACCTGCTATTTTACTCAAATTTTTTTGGCCGGAAATAGATGCTTCTACTATTTTAATTGTGCTGATATTTAGTGTTTTATTTGTTTTTCTTATTTATTTAGTGAGAGGGTATCAAATAATTATTTCACATCGCTATTCGCATTTTTTTTATATTTTGTATCTTTGCAGTATTGAATTGTTACCAATCGCACTAATCTCGAATTTTATACTCTCTTACTAAGACTATGAAAATTAAAAAGATACTGATTTCTCAACCCGCTCCGACTAATGGTTCTCCCTATACAGAACTTATTTCAAAGTATAAGCTAAATATAGATTTCGTCCCTTTTTTCAAGGTTGAGGCTCTTCAGGCAAAGGAGTTCCGCCTGCAAAAAGTGAACATTTTAGAATTTTCTGCAGTGGTTTTTACCTCAAGAACATCAATAGATGCTTTCTTTAAAATTTGCGAGGAACTAAGGATTGCCGTACCCGAGACAATGAAATATTTCTGTGTCTCTGAGGCTATTGCTCTATATCTGCAGAAGTATATAGTCTACAGGAAGAGAAAAATCTTTTTTGGAAGCGGCACAAATGCCTCAATAATAGAGACAATAGGCACAAAACATAAAACTGAACACTTTCTTATATGTGTTGCAGATAGTTGCAAGGCCGACATCAACAAGTTTTTTGTAAAGAGTAAATTAAAACACGCAAGTGCTGTTTTCGTAAAGACAGTTAACAGCAATATCTCTAACCTCGATATTTCTGCTTACGATATGCTCGTTTTCTACAGCCCTTCCGATATCAAATCGTTGCAGGAAAATTTTCCCGAATTCAAACAAAACGACATTCAATTTGCAACATTCGGGCCTGCCACTCTTAAGGCTCTCAAGAGTGCCAAATTAATTTCAACGGTTGTTGCTCCCACCCCGGAAGCTCCCTCAATTGCCAAAGCACTGTCAAACTTCTTTGAGCAAAAGTAACCGAACCCAAATATCATGGAAAATCCATCCTGCAAATTCTCAAAAGAGGAAAAGCTGACCTCTGTAATCAGAATTCAGGAGATTTTTGACAAAGGAAAGGTCTTGTTCATCCATCCCGTCAAAATTTATTATCTGCCAAATGATTGTCCCTATAATAGGGTGCTCATCACCGTGCCAAAGCGTCTCCACAAAAAAGCAGTTTCCCGAAACCTTCTGAAACGCCGGATTCGTGAAGCCTATCGTCTGAACAAGGGATACTTCCTGCCGGATACGCCCTCAGACCGTTTCGTCGACATAAACATCGTATATATTAGCAGCGACATAATGGAATTCAAGCCACTAAACAACAAAATATCAAATGCTCTGGGAAAAATTAAAAAAAACAGTTAGTCTGCTCATCATTGCTTTGAAGTGGTCACTCTCCCTTCTTTTCCTGATACTGATCAGGTTTTATCAGTATGCAATCTCACCATTGAAACCCCAGTCTTGCCGCTACACTCCAACTTGTTCTTCCTACGCAATAGAAGCCATTAAAAAACACGGTCCCTTCAAAGGGTTCTACTTGGCAGTCAGACGCATTTCACGTTGCCATCCGTGGGGCGGCCACGGCTACGACCCGGTGCCATGACTTCGTGGCACAATAAGTGGTATATTGCTCTAAATAACCAAGTTGACGAAAATCATTTGATCTATCTAATTAAGTACTGGTGTGAATATAAGACAAATACCACTTGTCGTGCCACGCAGTCACTCCTCTATTCCAAATCGTTTGTAGACCTTTTCTTTGTTTGGCTCATCTTTGGCGAGTGCCATCACCTCCTGACGGGAGATTTGTGTGAGGTCCAGAAGCACCAGCCCATCAACGCAATAGTTGAAGTCCGGATCTACATTGAACCTTATCATTTTTGAATTTATCTTAAGATACTTCTTGACGAGTGTAGGAAGCCTGTATTCGTTGTTGCTCAGTCTTAGAAGATAGCGGTCAAATTTCTCAATACTATCCATCTTGTTTTGCATCAGATCGTCCACAGAGACGCGCAGATAATCCGGAAAGAATGGGTTCCTGGGAGTTACCATATCTTCCATCTCCTTTATAGAGTGACAGTTCTGCAGATAGTAAATCATCAGGCTCCTGTAGAATTTTGGATACCATGAACTTATGCTTACCGGTCCAAGCAGGTACCTTACCTCGTTGTTGTTGAGAACGGAGTAAAAAAGTCCCTTGATTAAAAGAATCAAAGGAAGAGCCTCTTTCTGATAGTCCAACACAACAAATGAACGGCCCAATTCTATTGATTGGGAAAGAACTTTAGCGAAAGGTTTTTCATAACTGAAAAGCGAGTTGGTATACATACCCTTAATGCCTTTCTTTTCTATTATCTCCTTGCCAAAACCCAACCGGTATGCCCCAACCAGTCTTGTTTTCTGTTTATCCCAAAGAATCAGGTGTTTGTAGTATTCGTCATATTCATCAAGGTCCAGCGGACGTCCGGTTCCCTCGCCAACCGCTCTGAAAGCCTCTTCTCTCCTTCTGCCCAGTTCATGCATCATTAGCGGTATAGATTTGTGGTCGGCCAGATAACAACTGTAGTGTCCGTTAGTGAATAGCAATTTATTAGGAGGAAGTGAATTTATCTCCTTTTGCAGAGCTCTGCGGTTTTTTGGAAGAGCAATAGGGACGGCACCACTGTTTACAACCTCTTTTTTCTCTACCTTTATGTTTGCTTCAAGAGCATAAGTGCGAGATCTTAAAAAAAGACCAAGGGACTTAAGATCTTGATATTCCGACATTTCGTTTACACTGATAGGCTTGCCTATTCTCACCTTAATGGTTTTTCCTCCCTTGTTGAGCAGTTCCCGGGGAAGTCTTATAGTTCTAAGTACTGGATGAATCTTGCCCAGCCAGTGGAAAAAATTAGAATTAGTTCCATGGCAGTAAACAGGCACCACGGGAACTCCTGAGTTTTTTATCAGTTTTATGATTGCCGGCTGCCACTCTTTGTCCTGTATGATGGATGTGCCGTAATTGGTAGATACCTCACCTGCAGGAAAAAGTCCAAGGCACCCTCCTTTATTCAGATTATCAGTCGCCATCCTCAAGCCAGCAAAACTTCGGGAGAGCCCCGGTCTGTCGGAAAAAGGATTCACAGGAAAGAAGAAGTCCTTTAAGTTTGGAATATGTGAGAGTATGAAGTTTGAGATTACCTTGATATCAGGCCTTACAGAGCTAAAAATATTCAGGAGAATAAGACCGTCTACTCCTCCGTAGGGATGGTTGGAGACAAAAATAAAAGGTCCATCCTGAGGAATGTTCTCAAACTCTTTATCGTCTATTTCAAACCCTATATTAAACTCCTTTAGAAGCGCGGAGGTGAATTCCCGCCCTTTTTGCTGGGCACATTTGCTGTATTTTTTGTTTATCTTGTTGAACCCTAGAATATAAGAAATCAAAGGAGCCAGAATATCACCTGATATTCCATTCATTCTTATAACATTTTTTATGTCCTGCTTGGTTACAACTTTAGTCTGCATACTAATTGACAAATATAGGATAATTGTTACTTTTACAAAAAATAAATCATGAATTTAAGATTCCGGGAATTGATAAAACTACTCCCTGCACAACCGGGAGTGTACCGTTTTTTAAACAAAGAGGGTACTATCATTTACATCGGAAAGGCGAAAAATCTAAGAAACAGAGTTTCGCAGTATTTTCAGACACCCGAGTCACTGACGGTGAAGACCAGAGTGATGGTTTCAAAAATTGATAATATTGAGCACACTATTGTCGAAAGCGAAGAGGATGCTCTTCTTTTCGAAAACAACCTCATAAAAAAACACCAGCCCAGGTACAACGTAATGCTAAAGGATAGTAAGACTTATCCCTGGATATGCATTAAGAACGAGCCATTCCCACGCGTCTTTATTACAAGAAAATATGTCAAAGATGGTTCTGTCTACTTTGGCCCTTACAGCTCCGCATCACATGCATACAATTTTATTGAGCTCATCAACTCAATTTTCTATCTGAGAACCTGTAAACTCTCCCTTACAGAAGAGAATATAAAGAACAAAGGGTTTCGTCCCTGTCTAAACTTTCACATTGGAAAATGCAAGGCCCCATGCATAGGAGCATATAATGAAACTGAATACCAGCATCAGATAGAAAACATAAAGTCAATTCTCAGGGGTGAGTCGGCAGAAATAATAAAGGAGTTCAAAACTGCCATGCTGCTTGCTGCCAAGGATTTACGCTTTGAAGAGGCTCAGCTGTATAAAGAGAGGATAGAACTGATAGGCCGGCATTACAGCAAATCGTTGGTTGTCAGCCAGACAATAACAAATGTAGATGTCTTCACACTGGCTTTTGAAAATAACTTTGCATTTGGTAACTATATGCGAGTGGTAAACGGATGCATAATACAGTCTGTTAACCTCGAATTTAGAATGCCAATTGAAGAGGAGCAGTCTACAATACTAAGCCTTTTCATTGGCGAGATCCGCTCTAAGTTCGGAGAGCTTTCAAATGAGATTCTTGTGCAGTTTATGCCGGAGGAGATATTCAACATCAAAAATGTTCATATACCTCAGAGAGGCGATAAGCTAAGTTTGCTGGAGTTGAGCCTGAAAAACGCAAAGCTTTTCAAGCTCGAAAAGCTGAAACAAGAGGAGACACTTCGACCGGAGGAGCATAAGAACAGGATAATGGCAGCACTTCAACGAGATCTTGATATCTCTGAACCTCCTGTGCACATAGAGTGTTTCGATAACTCTAACATCCAGGGAAAGTTTGCCGTTGCTGCCTGCGTTGTCTTTAAAAACGGAATTCCATCAAAAGGGGACTACCGCCACTTCAACATTAAGCGCGTTGTAGGAGCCAACGACTTTGCAACAATGAAGGAGGTTATAAACCGTCGATACACACGGCTTCTGGCAGAAAAAGGAGAGCTGCCTCAACTAATAGTTGTAGATGGAGGAAGGGGTCAGCTAAACTTTGCCTATGAAGCTCTTCAGGAGCTTGGGCTTGAAAAGACAATCAAGATTATTGGAATTGCCAAGAGGCTTGAGGAGCTTATAATACCCGGTGACCCACATCCTCTTTTTCTGGACAAAAACTCAGCCTCGTTAAGGGTGATAATGAACCTGCGTGACGAGGCACACCGCTTTGGCATCGGACATCACAGAGATCAGCGGAGCAAGGCACAGACTGAATCTGAACTGCGATCTGTAAAGGGAATAGGAGAAAAAACAGAGCAGAAGCTGCTGTCGCGATACAAGAGTCTTAAAGCTGTAAGAAAGGCCCCGCATGAAGATCTAAAGGCATTGGTTGGTTCCAAAGCAGCGGAAATTATAAAAAACTACTTTTTGGAGGACAAGTGAATCCAGGTGTACCAGCCATTTAGAGAGTTTGCAAGGTAGAATATCCACATTATGACCATAAGCATAGAGTGTGCATCGCCTCTTAAAAATGCAACAATCCACATTATCACACTTATCACATTTACAACAACCCAAAGCGACCATTGCTCCACATATGTCCTCACCATCAGATACATGGCAATAACAGAGAGAACCGTAGTGGCAGAATCCTTGTACGGCTGAGGGTCCTCTAACTTGTCTAGTATAAAGCCAACTATCGCAACCATTGCAACTGAAAAGACAATAAGAATGATTCTCTGACTGGTATTCATAGTCTTTGAGGTTACTGTGACAGAGTCTTTCGCTTCTCTGTTTTTTATCCAGTTAAACCAACCGACAAATTGCATCGGGACATAGTAGACGGCATTAAGTACAGCATCGCCGTAGAGTTCCGACTTGAATGAGATATATGCATAAAGAGCGACATTCACCAAACCGAAGATATAGTTGAGGATGTTACCTCTGGCTACCATTACAACACAAATGACACCGCTCACAGCAGCTACCGAACCAATGAAATCAATCTCTCTCAGTAAAACCGAATATATAATATTCAGAGCAACTATTCCTATTATAAGAAACCAGTCGAATGGCTTTAGAGTGTTTATTTTCCTGAAGTGTTGCATTACATTGGCAATTTAAACAAAAACTGAAACAGGTTAAGTCCCTCTCTTGTCCTGGCATATCTGATTCCGGCTGAGAGCGGCAGATATATGTTGAGAATATTGAAATCCAGAAGCAGGTCGGCACCTGCAGACAACATGTGTGTATCTTCCTGCGCTCCCTGATTGTAAGCCCAGTCCACAAACGGAATAACCTTCAGTCTCTTGAAATACATAAGATTGGAAATGCTTATATCTCCAAGATAGATAGGGAAGGCATAATCGGCAGATAAGGCGACGAAATTTTTTCCATATAGCTGGTCATAACCCCTTGGAGAGCTTGCAAGGTTGGAAAAAAGATAGTTTTTACCTCTGTAATTCTGCATCTGGTGTACAAACGATAGTCTGAGACCGTGGTTCGCCAGAATCCCGGGCAGATAACCGTAAATATTTGAATATATGAGGGAGCCAAAATTCTCTTCTGAAAACGGCATACTGTTCATCTGAAAAACAACTCCCAGTCCCCATTTTGGAAAGATATCCCTTCTTGAGCTGTTGAGTATGTTATAATAATGCAGACCAAAGGAGAGATACTGATAATCTCTGTATCTACCGCTGTTTACAGAGTAGTAAGAGTCATTGCTGTACTTCCACAACAGCTTGGGGATAAGTCCCCTGTTCCAGCCTCCGCTACTGAAGTTCAATGGGAGGTAAAAAAGAAAGGAGGTGGAAAAATATGAGGAATTTAATACTGGCGTTACTACCTGAATTTTTTCTCCATGTATGTCCCTCATTAGACGAATGTCTCTACTATTCCTCTCGTTATAGTCTATCTTAACGTCAATTACAGGATATAATCCGCTGTATGTGAACTTAAGGTGACCCGCATGAAATCCGTTTGAGTATGAGTAGGCAAGCATCGTTGTTGCTGTGCTTAATGTGTTCTGTGAATAGACGGTAACACCCGGTGAGAGTATTTCATAAATGTTTGAATATGAAATGTTCATTATCTTGTCCACGTTATAATAAAACGGGGCCCATGAGTGCGGACGGAAAAGGTGTGCCACTTTACTATAGGGTTTTGACTCATATTTTGAGCCCGTACCTACCCTTACCGTATCTATTGAGTAGCCTGCAACCCGGGAGAGAATGTCTGCCTCGTGATATATATATGAATTAACAAAGTCAGAAGGTTGCCAGTAAAGGTTATCCAGCCTTGCAGAAACTGCCCTGTATCCATCCTTGTCATATTCAGAATAGTAAAGCGTTTCTTCATTATTATCTATAAATGGTCCAAAAGCTCCGAACCTTGAATTGGTGAGCCTTTGAAGAAACTTAATTTCCGGGCGGTAACTGTAGATGTTGTTTGTTCCACTCAGGTCACTCTCAAAGAAAAAACCCTCGGAATAACTACTCGGTCTTGTAATGTAGCGGTCCTGCTCCTTTATCTCCCTGCTCCAGTTTCCTGTATTCAGGTCGAGCCTGAAAAGACCCATTCCCTTGTCTGTTATTACGGTAGAATATATGTCGCCTCCAAAGAAAACAGATTCCTTTATCTGCCCATGTTCCGGAGCTGCAAAAAAAGCCATGGGCTTATAATCCATTGTATCAAGTAGAACAAGACGAGTGTCTCCCTCAGGCAAGTACTCTGCCACAGCAATAGTGTCGCCGTTAACAGAAACTGTTGGATTTGAGTAACTGCTTCTGAAAGTGTTTATAAAAACCTCCTCACTCTTGATGTCGTAGTGCTTCAATACCGAGTAACTCTCTTGTTCCCACCTTGTAGAGTAGACCTGCTCTGTCCAGTATATTTTCCCTTTTCTGTATGTAAGAAAACTGCTCAGGTTTCCCATGTATGTGATCCTTTTCTCGTTGCCCGATGAATCAAGAAGAACAAGCCTTGTCGGGTCGTTCATGTCCCATTTGATTGCATAAATCGAGTCCGGAGAGACAGAAACAAGCGATTTGTACGAGGCATAATCCCTGCCACTGTTGCTGACTGCTGTAAAAGGGGTGAATGGTGTTTTAAGAGAGTCCTCTATTTCCCATCTTCTGCCCAATACGTTTTTAATGTCCTCAAAGTGGTCCATAATTCTTTTTCCCGTAGCACTTGTGTATGCATTTTTTGATCCTGACGGGTTATAAAAGTGCTTTATGAGATACTCTGTGAGATCACCCATGTAGTTATGATTGCCCGAAGAGAGGGTTATGAATGAGTTTACAAGATAGCCAAGGCTGTATATGTCTGGAACATACTTTTTGCCCGAACCTAGTTTCCATTCTTTCCAGCTGCGGTACTCCCCTGCCAGAAAAGCTGCCTTGAAAAAGATGAGATGCTCCGGATCGCGTCCTCTCCCGGTTTTTGAGAACTGTGTCTCTGACACTACAGCGTCTCCCTCCAGGGCCCATTTGTCTATGTAAAGGCCCACGCCAATACCTTGAGCCTGTTGTCCAATCAGCCATGACAATGGCTTGAATACTCCGTGCTCGAACTTACTTATCTGTGCCGTATGTCTAATTTCGTGAAGTACAAGTTGTTTCTCCCAATTCTGAGAGTATCCGCCCAATGCTTGTGGTTTTGTTATGAATTCCATACGTTTAGGCGCCCAGGTGACCATTCCGTTACTCATTACGTTAAACGGGTGCAATACAACCTGAATAGGGTTTGCCTTTATCTTAAGGGGCTTCTGAACCCAGACATTGGCACTCTCCATCAATCCTGCATATCTCCTGGCAAGGGAGTCTACCCCTTTTGGATATATTATCTGAAAGTTCTCTGTTGTAATTGATTGCCACTTCACTCTGGTGGGTTCGTTACCCATAGAATAAAACTGAGCATTAAGCTGGCTGGCGGAAAAACCAAACAAAAACTGAACAAACAATAAAAATCTGATTTTTGTTATTGTTCTTATTTTTAAATTTTTGGGGAAGTTCACAAAAATAATTTCTTATTACGAAGATAATAAATAACTCCGATTATTGATTGACATTATTTTATGCTATATATTTGTATAAATCTAATCAGCCTAAACTTTTTATGGACATAGTCTTTCAGGTGTTAAAACTCCTCGGTTCTCTCGGTCTTTTTCTTTATGGCATGACCCTTATGAGCGAGGGACTTCAGAAGGTGGCCGGTGATAAAATGCGAAGCATTTTGGCCGCAATGACCTCAAATTCTTTCAAAAGAGTGCTAACCGGTCTCTTTATAACTTCAATAATTCAGTCTTCAAGTGCCACAACTGTAATGGTTGTAAGCTTTGTAAATGCGGGCCTTTTGACTCTTACTCAGTCTGTTGGAGTTATCATGGGTGCCAATATCGGAACTACTGTCACTGCATGGATCGTTACCCTGCTGGGTTTCAAGATGGATATATCTGCTTTATCCATTCCTCTGATTGGATTCGGTTTTGTGCTAATGATGTTCAAATCTAAAAAGAGGAAATCTATGGGCGAACTTATTATTGGTTTTGCCCTTCTTTTTTTAGGTCTGGCATTCCTGAAGGACTCTGTTCCGGACCTGCAGTCAACACCTCAGATTCTGGAGTTCCTTAAAGAGTGGACAAGTTACGGTTTTGGCTCGGTATTGCTTTTTGTTTCAATAGGAACCCTCCTTACCATAGTACTGCAGTCTTCAAGTGCCACTATGGCCCTTACCCTTGTTATGTGCAGTTACGGATGGCTTCCGTTTGAGATGGCAGCTGCAATGGTTCTGGGCGAAAATATCGGAACCACCATTACAGCTAACATTGCCGCTTCGGTAGCCAATGTGTCGGCGAGAAGGGCTGCTCTAGCTCATACCGTTTTTAACGTATTTGGTGTTATATGGGTGCTTACATTCTTCAAGCCAATTCTATTTGTCGTTTCTAAAATAGTTCTCGCTGTATTTGGTGCCGATCCATTCCTATCCACAGCTGCCATATTGTTTGGAATATCAACACTCCACACTCTCTTCAATACAACCAACACACTTATACTTGTATGGTTCACACCTCAGATTGTAAAGCTTGTGACTTATGTAATTAAGGGATCTAACACAGAGGAGATCTTCAGACTTCAGTTTATTCAAAGTGGTCTTTTATATACATCTGAACTCTCTCTTACACAGGCAAAACAAGAGATTGTGAACTTTGCCAGACTCAGCAAGAAGGAGTTCGAATATGCCCGTCTGGCTGTCCAGGAGAGTGAAAAGGAGTCTTTCGAAAACCTGTACCTCAAGCTTGAACATTATGAGCAGATTACAGATAAGATTGAGTTGGAGATAGCAAGCTATCTGAACAAAATAGCGGAGGGAGAGCTTAGTGAAGAGAGCGGCAGAAGACTGCAAGCCATGTATAAGATTATAAGCGAAATCGAAAGCATTGGAGACTCCGGGTTCAGCATAGCCAGAATATTGGAAAGGAAGAAGAGCCAAAACAAGAAGTTCGACGAAGAGATGTTAAAGAAGCTTGACCTCATGTTTGTTCTTCTGGAGAAGGCTTTTGACAACATGATAGATAACCTGGATCAGGGATACACTAAGGTTTCAAATATTACTGATGCAGAGAATTCAGAGACCGATATAAATCTTTTACGCAACAAACTTAAGGACGAACATCTGGAGAATCTTGAAAACAACATATACGGATACCAGACAGGTGTATTCTATATGGACATTGTTGCCGAGTGCGAAAGGGTCGGAGATTTCATAATTAATGTTTCCGAAGCTATAGTTGAGATTCAATAAACCAATTATATGAAAAAATATATATTATTGCCGTTGCTTTTATTAAGCACGGCTTTCGCCTGCGCTCAAAGTGACTCAGTAACTCTGGTTAATGCAAAATGGAGTGAGAAAGAGATTGCAAATGGGGTTATATATAAGTCTGTTCATTTTAACAATCAGGAGCTGTTTAAATCCAATCAATTCATTTCAATTATAGAAGTGGGAAGCAATTCAGGAGCAAGGCTGGAGATATTTCCCTCACCTGTTTTAAAGGAGACAAGTAAAATGGCTGAGGAGATGGGGGCAGATGCGGCTATCAACGGCTCGTTCTTTAAGTTCAATTACGCCTACAATACAGAAGATTACAACTCAGTGGACTACATCCGCAAAGACAACAAGAGGCTGGCTCCAAACACCATTACGGAGACAAATCAGAGACAGATGCATCAGTTGGGAGCACTGGCAATCCATAACGGTGAGCTCTATATTCTCAAGTCCGACGAACTAAAAAGTTGGGAAAACTACATTTTTGCCCAGGAAATTCTTACTACAGGACCTATTCTGAGGGTAGCGGGCAGAGACGAAAAGCTTCAGAATGCCTCATTCTATACAACCCGCCATCCAAGGACTGCCGTTGCAAAAAAGAGAGATGGTACAATAATGCTTGTTACCATAGACGGAAGAGCAAAAGAGTCTGCCGGAGTGAGTCTTACTGAGCTGCAAAGTATTCTCAGATGGCTCGGAGGAGAGTATATAATCAATCTTGACGGAGGTGGTTCCACAACAATGTATATAAAGGGATTTTCTGACAATGGTGTAGTAAATCATCCTACAGACAACAAGGTTTTTGACAATAAAGGAGAGAGAAAAGTGGCGAACATGGTTCTTTTATACCTAAGAAAATGAAAAAACATTTTTTAATATTATTGGCAATTTCTCTTCTTTCATGTGAAGGGAGAAATTCCCGTATGATTTCGTTCTCGGTGCAGGATCGTCTCAGTGGCCAGACAGATGTTGTAGAACTTGCTTGTGAGCCTATTGACACCGTGGACATTGCTATCATCGGACTGGAAGCCGAAGGTCTGGAAGCGGTAAGGCGTCTCTCTTCTGTTAAAGGTGCCAGAATAAAAGCTATTTTCGATAACCGTCCCGATAACCTTGCTAAGGCACAAGTAACACTTAAGGAAATGGAAAAAGCTTCTCCTAAAGAGTTCAGTGGCGATGAGGAGTGGAGGAAAATCTGTGAAAATGATGATATTGACCTTGTATATATTTGTTCCCCACGGGAGCTTCGCAGCACAATAGCTGTATATGCAATGGAAAACGGCAAACACGTGGCAACTGAACCTCCTGCTGCTCTTACCATTGACCAATGCTGGGAACTTGTCAATACTGCAGAAAAAACAAGACGGCACCTTTTCATGCTTGAGAAAAGCTGTTATGAGGCATATGAGATGACTACCCTCAATATGGCACAACAAGGATTTTTCGGCGACATTGAATCTATCGAACGTGGCAGCACTAACCCAACCCTGGGGATAGGTCCGGCGGCACAAGTTTTGAACATTCACAGAGGCGACAAGATGAATTATCTGTTGTCTGTCTCTGGTTCAAACAACATCGTAATCAAAACGGAAAAGGGCAAGACTATTCTTGTAAGGTACGATTCTATGTTCCATCAAACGGGAATCGCTCCATACAATATCTTCGGGTCAATAGCATTGATAAGTAAAATCAACAAACCTGATGCTGCAATGGATTCTCTTTTACTTGCATACAGGCATCCGATTTTAAAAGAATACGGGAAAAAGGAGCTACTAATGGATTACCGTTTGATTTATTGTCTTAAAAATGGTCTGCCTCTGGACATGGATGTTTACGATGCCGCAGAGTGGTCCGCTATTGAATCCCTTGGCAAGGTGTCTGCCGAAAATAACGGAAAACCAGTGAGTGTTCCGGATTTTACACGTTCTTCGTGGGACAAGGTAAAAGGTTACAAGCAATACAAAAATGACCGGTAAACGAGTTCTGTTTGTCTATACACGTCTCTCCACATTTGTGAAGGGCGATATAGACATTCTTGAA
This sequence comes from Bacteroidales bacterium, assembly GCA_041659025.1. GTDB lineage: Bacteria > Bacteroidota > Bacteroidia > Bacteroidales > UBA932 > Bact-08. Next base: position 351,669 of record JBAZZA010000001.1, read on the forward strand.
AAGGAGTATAGAGTAACTCCTTTTTGTGCAGAAAACAGATCAAAGGGCAGACAGTTTCTTAGATTAATAAGACTTTTTTTCTATCTGCTCTTCAATACATACAAGTTCGATATTATCTATGTCTGGTTTGCAGACTACCACTCATTCCTTCCTGTTCTGTATGCAAGAATCTTCAGGAAAAAGTGTTTTGTTGTAATTGGTGGATACGATGTATGCCGCATCAGAAGCATTAAATACGGTAGTTTTGTCAATCCTGTCAGGGGGTTTATGGCGAGATACTCCATGAATAATGCCACTTTGTGCCTTTGTGTTTCCCGACATGTTGAGCGGATCGTAAGACATATAGCATTAAAATCACTATGTGAGGTTCTGCACAACGGAGTCGTCTTCAGTTCTGACTCCCTTCCGAAAGAGATGCGGGTTCTCTCTGTGGCTCTCTCTTCAACAAAACAGAGTTTTTTTGTAAAAGGTATAGACCGATACATAGAGTTAGCCCGTTTTGCCCCAGACCTTCAATTCACAATAATCGGTCCCGATAAGACAATGATTGCCCAACTGATTGGTGAGGTTCCTTCCAATCTGGAGATAATTTCCAGAATTCCACAGCAAGAGCTCTCCAAATATTACTCAAGATCGGCAGTATATTGTCAGCTATCCAGAAGTGAGAGCTTTGCGGTGGCTCTTGCCGAGGCAATGTTTCACAACTGTGTTCCGGTTATTGCAAATACAGGCGGAATGGCAGAGGTTACCGGCAATAATGGTTTTATTGTACATGGCGACGACCCGGAAGAGACCGCTGCTGCAATAAGAGAAGCAATGAAACTGCCTCCATCTGAAAAATATAGGGAGAGAATTATAGAAAATTTTACTATTGAGATACGAGCGAGGAGGCTTTCAGCAATACTAGAAGGCTCTTCCGGTAAATCCTGAATAGGTTTTTATTCCTCATAGACGCAAGTTTTAATACCATCTGATACTGAATTTTAGGCTCGAGTCTCTCACCATTTCTTATTGCAGAATCAACTTCAGGAAAAAGCCCGAACATCTGCTCCTGTGTCATCTCCGGTTTTGGATGCATTAGTATTTTCCTTTTCGTGTTGGCTTTGTACCTTAGAAAAACATCTGTGTAGTCCATCCCTTTGCTTTTAAAGAATGTCTCCAGATGTACAAGTGCATTACCAACAAACGGAAGATGGTTAAAGCTGAATGTTCCTGATGCTGTGTTATATTGTACAAAATGGGTAAGAGCCTTATGCACAAAGGCAATTCTTGTAGCATGCCATACAAGTAGCGGAGTTACGGAAAGGTCGTCTCTCATGTTGTCGTGAAACGAGATATTATTGTTGATGTAAAGCTCTCTTTTAACCAGCTTGTTCCATGGTGCACATCCTTTTACCGATGTCAGCATCTCTTTTATATACCTCTCTTTGTCTGCAAATTCAGTTATCAGATCCTGGTCGAATGTGTCCTTTGAGTAAACCGACACTCCTCCGGGCATCTCTCTTATAAAATCCGATATTACAAGATCGGCATCATGTCTGACTGCGGCATTATAGAGCTCCTCCAGAAGGTCAGGTTCAAAAAAATCATCGGAGTCTAGGTATATCATGTACTTTCCAGTTGCTGCTGCCATTCCTGTGTTCCTTGAGGAGGCTATGCCCATGTTCCTTTGGTGAACAATGTATCTGGTTCTATCAGCCAGAATCGAATTCTCCGTTAAATTTCTTGCTTTCTCAAATGCACCATCTCCCCCACAGTCATCTATAAGAATAAACTCAAACGACTGAAACGTCTGGTTTATGAGAGAATTAATGCATTTCTCCACATACGCAAGCTCCCTGTAGACAGATATTATAACTGTAACATCCATTGTCTTAAGACTATAAAAAAAGCTGCCCAAAAATTGAAGCAGCTTTGTTGACCTACCAGGATTCGAACCTAGACTGACAGAACCAAAATCTGAAGTGCTACCATTACACCATAGGTCAGTATACCCAATCTTTTTACTTTGTTGACTTACCAGGATTCGAACCTAGACGGTCAGAGCCAGAATCTGAAGTGCTACCATTACACCATAAGTCAATAATATCCCGTTTGGGGATGCAAAGATATTCCTTTTTATATAAAGTCCAAAATTTTATAAAAACTTAAAGTTTAACACTGCTTCGCCGAAGTAGTGATATAGTATTGCCCAGAAAGCAAATCTTACAGCTTTCCCCACCAGCATGAATATTGCACTCCTTGTAAAGTTTACCTTATAGAAACCCAGTCCGACAGCAAACAGATCTCCAACAAAGGGAACCCAGCTGAAAAATGCAATCAGGCTGCCATATTTTTCAATTTTGGTTTTTTGTTTTACAAGACTCTCCTCCTTTACTCTGAACCACTTCTCTATCCACTCCCACTTGCCAAGGTAGCCTACTCCGTATGAAGTAAGTCCACCAAGCCAGTTTCCCGTTGTTGCAACTATAAATGATACTAATGGGTTGCCTCCTGCCAGAAGGACCCCGACAAACAGCACGTCGGAACTGAACGGAACAATAGTAGAAGCCATAAATGACCCCAGAAAAAGTCCTATATAACCAAGGCTTTCCAGAAACTCCATATTATCTTTTCCGTTTAAAAAAATTGGTTACAATCTCTCCACAGCTATCTGCGCATATGCCGGATATAACCTCACATTTAGGGTGAAGTAGGCTTGGTTCAAAAAGTGTGAAGCCTCTTTTTGGATCGTTTGCTCCATATACCAAAACCTTCAGTTGTGCCCAGTTCAGGGCTGCGGCACACATTGGACATGGCTCTAAAGTAACATATAATGTGCACTTATTCAAATATTTACCCCCAAACGTATTTGTTGCAACCGTTATTGCCTGCATCTCTGCATGAGCAGTTGGGTCGTTGAGTGTTTCTGTAAGATTGTGCGCCCTGGCAATTATCTTTCCCTCACACACTACAATTGCACCAATCGGCACTTCATCTTTGACAAGTGCCTTATGAGCCTCTTTGATGGCCTCCGCCATGAATTTTTCGTGTGTGTTCATATTCGTTTAAAAAAGTAACATATAAATTGCTGCACCGGCAAAGTATCCCAGAAGAGCCAATGGGGTAAATTTCTTGAGATAGTATCCGAATGATATTTTCTCCAGTCCCATTACAGTTACGCCTGCAGCTGAGCCAATAATAAGAATACTGCCGCCTGTTACTGCGCAGTATGCAAGAAATGTCCAGAAGGAACCGTCTGTCATGAATGGTCCGGCCTCAGCTATAGGATACATTCCTATTGTACCGGCAACAAGAGCAACGTTATCGAGGAACGATGAACACAAACCAAGTATAATGCTTATATATTCAGGGTTTGGAACGGCTTTGTTCAATATTTGCGACATTGCGGTAAGCTGTCCCGCCGATTTAAGTGAGGCTACCGACATCAGGATTCCAAGGAAGAAAAGTACTGTTGGCACATCAATTCTTGTAAACACCCTATTAACCCTTAACTCCTGAAGTCCATTGGCTTTTCTGTTATAGTAGAGTCGGTCGGTCAGTATCCACAATACTGTCAAACCCAGCAAAACTCCCATAAAAGGGGGAATATTCAGAAAGAGTTGGAAAAACGGCACCATAGCCAGGGAGAGTATTCCTACTATCAATATTGTTCTTTTGAATCGCGGGTCTATGTGTGACAAAACATAATCATCGGCATTTTCTTCAAAATATATGGATATGTCATCCTTTTTAAACATATAACTTACAAAGATCAATGGCACAACCAACATTGTCAATGCAGAGAGAATGATGTGATAGGTCTGGCTCCAAACGGTAATGTTCCCGCCTGTCCATAGCAGCAACGTCGTTACATCGCCAATTGGTGACCAGGAACCTCCTGCATTTGCAGCAATTATTATCATTGAAGCAAATATCAACCTGTCCTGTTTGTAGAAGATCAATCTTCTTACAAGTGCTATTACAACTATAACCGTAGCCAGATTACCAAGAATAGCGGACAAGGCAAATGTAAGGAATGAAAATATCCATAAAAGCTTCCTCTTCTGTCTGGTTTTTATAGCGTTGACAATTATATCAAAACCTCCGTGAGAATCTACAATTTCAATTATGGCCATAGAGGCAAGGACAAAGAACAATGTTGTTGAAACGTCTCCAAGCGATTCTACCAGTGAGTACTCCACAAAAAGATTAAACTGCTCCCTTATTGACATTTGTAGGAATGACGGGTAAATACCCTCAAGTGCATCAAGCACAGAATTCGGGTGTCCGGCAAAAATAGATTCGCCTCCCACAATGTAGATTCCCCACAATAGTATGCTCATTGCTATTGCTATGGCTGCTTTATTGATCCTTATTTTGTCCTCAAAGGCAATTGCGATAACACCTATTATAAATATAACCGGCATCAATGAAAATAACATACAGACTGGTATTAAAAAGAGTTGACAAAGGTAATAATATTTCTTTTGCACAAACATCTTCTATTTGCGACAATTTGTCAGTATGTCCCTTTGGCACCCGTTTTGTGTTTAGAGCCCGTAGGAACATAAATTCATAAACATAAATAACTAAAAATTCTAAATCATGAACATCAAACCATTAGCCGACAGAGTTTTGGTAGAGCCAAAAGAGGCCGAGACAAAAACAGCAAGCGGATTGTTTATCCCGGACACAGCTAAAGAGAAGCCACAAGCAGGAAAGGTTGTTGCTGTTGGAACAGGAAAAAAGGACGAACCTATGGAAGTTAAGGTAGGCGACAATGTATTGTATGGAAAATACGCCGGAACAGAGATTAATGTAGAGGGAAAGGATTACCTGATGATGCGTCAGTCAGATATTCTTGCTGTTCTATAAAATTGTCCGACATTAAAAAAGAAAAAAACAAGAAAAATTAAATATAGAAAATTATGGCAAAAGAGATAAAATTCAATTTGGAAGCCCGCAACCTTATGAAAGAGGGAGTGGATGCTTTGGCGAACGCTGTTAAAGTAACCTTAGGTCCAAAAGGACGCAATGTTGTTATCGACAAGAAATATGGTTCTCCTCAGATTACAAAAGACGGAGTGACTGTTGCAAAGGAGATAGAGTTAGAAGATCGTTTTGCAAACATGGGTGCACAAATGGTTAAAGAGGTGGCTTCAAAAACAGCAGATCAGGCCGGTGATGGTACTACTACCGCTACTGTCCTTGCTCAGTCAATAATAACAGTTGGTCTTAAAAACGTTACTGCCGGTGCAAACCCAATGGATTTGAAGCGTGGTATTGATAAAGCAGTCGAAGTTGTAATCGCTTCTCTTAAGAAACAAAGCCAATCAATAGGTGATGATATTACCAAGATTGAACAGGTTGCTGCAATTTCTGCCAACAACGATTTTTCTATCGGAAAACTTATTGCAGAAGCTATGAGTAAGGTAAAGAAAGAGGGTGTTATTACAGTTGAAGAGGCAAAAGGTACAGAAACCGAAGTTAAGGTTGTTGAAGGAATGCAATTCGACCGCGGATATATCTCTCCATACTTTATGACCAATCCTGAAAAAATGGAAGCTGTTCTTGAAAACCCTTTCATTCTTCTTACAGACAAAAAGATATCTTCGATGAAGGATCTTATGCCGGTTCTTGAGCCGGTTGCCCAGAGTGGCAGATCGCTGCTGATTATTGCAGAGGATGTAGATGGTGAGGCTCTTGCAACTCTTGTTGTAAACCGTCTACGCGGTACTCTTAAAATTGCTGCCGTAAAGGCTCCAGGCTTTGGCGACCGCAGAAAAGAGATGCTTGAAGATCTTGCTATTCTTACAGGAGGAACTGTTATATCTGAAGAGAAAGGCCTTCGTCTTGACGCTGCTACAATTGAAATGCTTGGTAGTGCCGAGAAGATTACTGTCGACAAAGAAAACACAACTGTGGTTAACGGAGCAGGCGACAAGGGAACTATTGACAAACGGGTTGCCCAGATTCGCAAACAGATGGAGACAACAACCAGCGATTACGACCGCGAAAAGCTGCAGGAGCGTCTTGCAAAACTGGCCGGTGGTGTTGCTGTTCTTTACATCGGTGCTGCTTCTGAAATGGAGATGAAGGAGAAAAAAGACCGTGTTGACGATGCTCTTAGCGCAACTCGTGCAGCTGTTGAAGAGGGTATAGTACCCGGTGGCGGTGTTGCTTACATCCGTGCTATTGAGGCATTGAAAAATCTTAAGGGTGAGAATGAAGACGAGAATACAGGTATCGCAATAATTGCCCGCGCAATTGAAGAGCCTCTTCGTATTATCGTAGAAAACGCTGGTGTAGAGGGAAGCATAGTTGTACAAAAGGTTAAGGATGGTAAAGATGACTTCGGCTACAATGCCCGCACAGACAAGTATGAACATCTGCACAAAGCCGGTGTCATTGACCCTACCAAGGTTGCCCGTATTGCTCTCGAGAATGCTGCTTCAGTTGCAGGTATGTTCCTGACAACAGAGTGTGTGATTGTTGAGAAGAAAGAGGACAATCCTGCCCCAATGGGCGGGGGCCAGGGAATGGGCGGAATGGGTGGAATGATGTAAGCCTTAAATCAACACTATAATATATTTACGAAATGCTGCTCTGATGGTTCAGGGCAGCATTTTTCTTGTATAGAGAGGCATAATTTTTGATGTGATTATTTTTCAAATACCTGTCTTATAATCAAATGCTAAAAACTGCTGCAAAGTCTCTCTTTTTTCTTTGTCTTCTTTTGTTTTCATCTTGCAATAGCAAGCAAAGGACTATTAATCTGAAACTTAATGAGTGGGATATGAATATGGATAAAATCCCCGGGGTGGTTCTTGACAGCCTTAGATCACTCGATACTGTGGGTATCTCCGTAAAAAATCACGCATATTATTCTCTGCTGACAACTATTGCCAAAAATAAATCCGGCATTACAGAGCGTAGGGACTCTGTTATAACAACGGCGGCATCTTTTTTTGAAAAGGAAAACGACCACTACAACCTGTGCCGCTCCTTGCTTTACAAAGGAATCATCCAGTACAATTTGACCCGTCCTGCATTCAAAATATATACATCTCTTAAAAGTGCAGAGGAGGTCTATAATAAACACAAGTTAGACAATCCACAGATTGAGGCAGAGATATACAGATATCTGGGAAAGACTCTACGTAACAATAGAAAATATAAAGAATCGGAGCCTTATTTTAAAAAAAGTATCCGAATTAATGACAGTATAGAAAATCATTCTGTGGCACAGTTTTGCAGACTTGACTATTTCTGGTCGTATCAGTTACAAAATAAGAAACGTGAAGCATACTCATGCCTGTTGGCGGTTTCCCTCAATGACACAGCTGCGCCAATAATAAGATACAACTTCTATAATGCTTTTGCCCGCTATTATGCAGATGACAGAAAGTATGATTTATCCAATAAGTATTTAAGAAAAATGATCCGGATAAAGGATCTTGATGAACTCAAAAAAATGGACCACTCTGGCATCTATTTTTTTATTGCGTCAAATTTCAAGCAAATACATGAAACAGACAGTGCAATTTTTTATGGACTCATGGCAATAAGTCCATCTTACAACCTCTTTTTCAATATACCCGGTAGTTATAACAGGCTGCTTGGAGATATGTATATGAGAAAAGGAGATTACAAAAGTGCATCTGAATACTATCGTGACGCGTCAAGGAGTTCTGGCAACAATACTACCGTTAGCACATGGGTCCGGGACCCAGAAGTTGATATGGCCTACGAGGTGTCAAAAAAGGATTCAAAATTAGACAAGGCAAGGGGCCAACTAAAAGTTCTTCATGCATTTATCGCGTTTCTTACCCTACTCGTTTTATCTGCAATTGTAGTTATCCGTTTTGGCAGGAGAGCATATAGGCGATGTATGGAAGATAAGGACAAACAGAGTTCTGCCATAGAAGCCGAATTGAAACGGTCTCGTTTCATAAACCTTATCCACGAAACATCTGTAGGAGCCCTTCCAAAACTGGTGGATGACGTGAACAGGCATGCCAACAGAAGCAGAAAATTCTCAAGCGAGCTTTCCGATGACCTGAACGACTCAATCAACAACATCCGCTCCTTCTCCAAGAACAATCTGTCTGCGATAGCTCAGAACGAGTCTTTCCTGGCGGCAAATCCGAATGTAAAATACCTTACTTCTTTGTCCGATCTGGAGATTGTAATTTTAATTCTGGTCGACCTTAAGTTTAGCACAAAGGAGATTTCCGATCTGCTCAACAATACCCCGGCAAGCGTGAGGGCTATCAAGACAAGGATCAAAGAGAAGATTCTTGCAATGGGAGGGCTTCCTTTCAACCCTCAAAATACCTTCCTTATCTTCTCAAAAGAGCAAAATCACCGATGCTAAAGCGCAGCAAAAGCGCAACAAAACGCTGCAAGAATTTTTCAAGTTGTTAAATATGTTGCGGTTACAGCGTTGAAAAGCGCAACAAAACGCAACAGACGCGTTTTCTGTTTTATTTATTGATTTAATCCGTAGATTTGAATAACACCAACATTACTGTCCGGGATCTTTATGCCAAGGCGCTAGTTTCATTTTAAATAGTTGTGGGTTATTTGCGTAAAACACTTTTTTGTCAAACACCTTCGCTAAGAGATTCCGGACATTCTGTTGCTCCTTCTTTTTATACCCATTTGACCCGATCAAAAACTTTTTGTCGTATTGCTTGTTGTATAAATCAAAAAAATATGTTAAAAAAAGGAGATAAAGCGCCCGACTTCAACGGCAATGACCAGGACGGCAAAGAGATTAAACTAAGCGATTTCAAAGGGAAAAAGCTCGTACTATATTTCTATCCCAAAGACAATACTCCTGGGTGCACAGCAGAGGCTTGTGACCTCAGGGACAACTACGAGAGATTTGAATCTCTGGGATACAAGATAGTGGGGGTGAGCAAGGACAACGGAAAGTCACATAAAGGGTTTATTGAGAAGTTTAACCTTCCATTTCCTCTTATTTCAGATACAGAAACGGTAATCCTGCAAGCATACGAAGCCTGGGGAGAGAAAAAATTCATGGGTAAACAACATATTGGAATTATACGAAAGACATTTGTGATTGACGAAAACGGCATTATTCTCGATATCATAGAGAAGGTGAACACCAAGTCACACGCAGCGCAGATTATTTGACCGGTTAACCTATCAACCAAGCCATTACATGGCCTTCGAATACTTCGTACTGAAGCTCGAATTCGAGTTCTTCACCATCTTTTTGAATGAAAGTAGCCTCAAGCTCTCCTTCTTCCTTGGGTGAAAACCTCTTTATCTCTATCTGTCTGGCAAAATCAACTTCAGAAAGGGACATTCTTTTGTATATGGCCTCTTTTGCACTCCAATGGATAGCAAGATGAAGGTTCCTGTTCTTTTCGCTCAGGTTTTCTATTTCATATGGCGAAAGAGCCTTTTTTTCAACTGCAGAGAAATTTCTGTCCAGCGATTCAATATCTATACCTACACTGTCATCGGGATGTGTAAGCACGGCTGCAAATCTCTTTGTGTGAGATATACTAATTTCAATCAGGCTGTTTTGAAGGAATGGTCTGCCATTGTCGTGGTGACCAAGGTAAACCTTACCGTCGAAGAGCTGGTTGAGAAGAGCTCTTACTGCCAATCGTTCACGACGACGATCTATGCTTCTTATGAGCTGAAGCTCTTCTAGTTCGTCATTTGGTACCGAGCATAGAGAGAGAAGTTCTTCTTCGCTCTCAACAATTTCCCATACGGATACTGTTGCTCCCCCATCAAGGTCTCTGCTAAAAAAAAGTGCCATTTTATTCGTTTGTGTCTGTTTCGTCCGATATTTCCCCTACTATCTCCTCAAGGATATCCTCCAGTGTCACTAATCCGTCCGTTCCTCCATATTCATCGGCTACAAGGGCAAGGTGCATTTTTTTCTGACGGAACTCTTCCAGTAGGTCGTTGATCTTTTTGCTGCCCGGGACAAAATATGCCTCCCGGATATGTTTGTGCCAGTTAAAGTCTGTCGTTTTTTCTCTCAGATAACCAACCAAATCTTTGATATACAGAAATCCCTTTACATTGTCGGGGCTCCCTACATATACCGGAAGTCGTGAAAATCCGCTTTCAATGGCTTTTTCAATAACCTCCTGCGAGTTCATTTCCATATCGAGAGAGACAATTTCTACCCTTGGCTTCATAATCTGTGAGACACTGGTTGTATTGAGCCCTGCTATTTTTTTAAGAAGCTTCTTCTCTTCCACCTCTTCCGAATCTGTTGCATCTATAACCTCTGTATACTCTTCCATTGATTGTGCGTCTCTCTCCTCCCTGGTTTCACTCAATACTTTGGTAAAAGCAGAAAGTATCATATTGAACGGTTGTGCAAGGAAAAGCAGAACAGAAAAACACTTGCTGAATCTCAATGAGAATCTTATGTGCCTATTATTTTCTGTCAAATAACCTGAAAAAATGTTTCCGGTATATCTTAGCACAACAGATGTAGAGAACAAAATTACAATTGCCCAAAAAAACAAGTATTCTGAAGGTGAAAAAAATATGAAGAATAGTTCCGATATAAGAAAAAGCACCGCAATTTGATGCATTGTTTCAAACAAAAGCATTGTCCCTGCAATATTATCGGGGTCGGCAAGATGTTTTGAGACTCTCTTTGATTTTTTATCCTGAAGGGCTCCCAACTCTTCAGAATCTTTTGCAGAGAATGAAAAATAGGCGAGTTCACTGCCCTTTAAAAGGGCATAAGAGAAGAGGATGAGGATAAGAGATATCCCCACGGAGACGTAATCATCTAATAAACTACTGGGAGGTTCCAATTCTCTAATCTAAAATGTTTTCAGTCGCAAATATAATCAAAATAATCTTGCAACATATTTTTCTTGCATGAAAACCGGATAATAAGACTCTTTTGCTGTTCTGAGCCCCTCGTTGCCAGTATCGTCCTCTCTGTTTATATATGTGCACCCTATTGCCTCTCTCTCTACAAACTCTCTGTTAATCATGGGATATGAGCCTCTTACATCTGTAAAAGCCTTCTCTATGTGCACAATAAATGTGTCAGAATTAATTTTTTCCCCTATTGTGTAAGCAACTATTCTCCCCTGTACCCTCAGTATGCCACCCTTAAGATTCAGGTACGGATAATGTGCAAGACATTTAGCTACAGCACATGCCTCCCACCCCAGAGAGTTGTTTTTGTCACAATCCAAGTCTTTGCACCATTCGGTATTAAATGCAATGATCTCCGGAATTTTGTCTGCAGTAAGCTCTTCGTAGGACCAGTCGTTGAACTCTTTGAATTTGTTTATATGGTTCCGCTTGGGCTGAAGTTTCTTCCCCGAAAGTGTTATAAGTTTCTCGCTTTCATAAATATAATCAAAGCTGTCTCTTACTGGTATAAATTCAAATTTTCCAGGCAATATCTCCGAAAGCTCCTTTATTGCCTCTGGCGTCACCCCAATCATTACAAATTTAACATTTCTCTCCCTGCCGTCCCTCATCAGCCATTCTATGGCCTCTCTTTTGTCTCCTCTACCTGCAGGATAGAGATAGCGGGTATCATCTTCTTTGCCCGACATAAGAAACAGAAAATCCTTATATCTTGCAATCTTTGATTTGTATATGCTGTCCCAGATGAAAAGATTCGTGAAGCAGTACTCTGCTCCCCTGTAGTCAGAAAATTTTAACAATTCGTCTATCCAGACTTTGTCGGATATCTCAATCTGCTTAAATTCAATCATAAATTATTATTAATCGGCAAGCCACCTGTTGAGCGTTTCTACAGCTCTCTTTTTCAGATCTTCCGGCATTGTGCTTATGCGTGATCTGTGACTTCCTTTAGGTTCAACAAGAACAACAACATTTTCGTTTTTTGGTTCACTCACTTTTACAGAACTCCATGGATCAAATTCACCGTAAATGAATAGCATCTTCTCATCTGTAGTGGCAACGAATTTTTTTAGTTTTTTGTAAAGAGCCTTGTCAAATCTGAATTCTGCTCCCCGAGGAATGAAAAGCTTACCCATATAGCCTTTGGAGCTTTTTATTTTAAGCAACCCCTTAAACGGCTTGGTGTCATACCCGTAATAACCCAGTTCTCTGTTTGCCTGAACAAAGAATGCAGCTGTGGGGCTGTTGTTTACAAAATAATCAGGAGAACTTATCTTCATCCAGTACTTGAAGACCTCGGCTGTAACCGCACCCTCTCCGGGAACCTCAGCAATCGGGCTTCCCCACTGCCAGAATGAAAACGGAAGTTCAAGTATTGAATAATCATATATCTGCATAAGCGGGAGATTGAATTTATAACCCCGGGCATTGCAAAGAGAGTCGAATTTTGGCTGAAGCTCACCTCTCCTTTTTAAAACATCCTTCTGAAAATTTGTAAGGATATCTCTCTCTTGCTGCGTTCCTGCAAAATCTCTCAGAAACAGTTCATGTCTGCCATCTTCCCTCCCTTTGCAAAGCGGAGCCACATATGGAACAGAAACATCCACATCATCGGGGAAGTATGCTCTGTAAATGAGTGCGGTTTGTCCTCCTTTGCTTATTCCTGTTGCTATCCACTTGCCTTTGTATAGCTTTTTGAATGCTGTGGTTACATTGTGTAGGTCATTTGCAGAGTTTTCTGCTGTAAGATACTTCCAGTCAAGAGGTTTTGGAGTAGACTCCAGAAAATACCTGTGTTCTACAAAAATTATATTTGCATTCAGGATCCTTGATATCTCATCACGGTAACGAGACGATGCAGCATATGCGGCTCCATAACCCTCAGTGACAATGACTGTGGGACGTTCTTCACCAACGTTCATTACAAAAATTCTCTGTTTGAAGCTTCCTGCAGAGGGATTTTTCTTATCAAGTGGCTGTTCCATAAACAGCACGTATTTATCTTTGAACTGACTGCTTTCCAATCTCTGGACATTGCTCACATTTTGGAGTGCAGCAATTTTTATAAGAAGTGAATCTGTGACAGCGGCCCATATAGAAGATGAACCTATCGAAAATGCTGTAAACAGGAGTAATACCCGTAGTAATTTAAATGTCTGTTTCATGCAAGCAAAAGTAAAGAAAAAACCTTACTTTTGCCTAAAATAAAATGGGAAATGAGCAACTTCGTTAAAGAACTCACATGGAGAGGTATGATTCACAACATCATGCCGGGGACAGAGGAGCAGTTACAAAAAGAGCCTACGGCGGCATATGTAGGGATTGACCCTACAGCCGATTCGCTTCACATAGGTCACCTTGTAAGTATAATGATGCTTAAGCATTTTCAGGCATGCGGACACAAACCTGTTGCTTTGGTCGGAGGGGCTACGGGAATGATTGGCGACCCATCTATGAAGTCTTCAGAGAGAAACCTCCTTGACGAAGAGACACTGAGACACAACCAAAATGCAATAAAAACTCAACTCTCACGTTTCCTTGATTTTGATTCTGATGCTCCAAATGCCGCTATTCTCGTAAACAACTACGACTGGATGAAGGGTTACTCATTCCTCAACTTTATAAGGGATATTGGCAAGCATATTACTGTCAACTATATGATGAGCAAGGATTCTGTTAAAAAGAGAATCACCGGTGACGAAAGAGAGGGAATGTCATTCACAGAATTCACATATCAGCTTGTTCAGGGGTATGATTATCTGTACCTCTATCAGAATCATAACTGCAAACTGCAGATGGGTGGAAGCGACCAGTGGGGAAACATTACCACTGGCACAGAACTTATTCGCAGAAAGACGGGAGGTGAAGCATTTGCACTTACCTGCCCGCTCATAACAAAGGCCGACGGTGGAAAGTTTGGCAAGACAGAGAAAGGAAACATCTGGCTGGATGCCCGATATACAACTCCTTACACATTTTACCAGTTCTGGTTGAATGTGAGTGACGATGACGCTAAAAAGTATATAAAGATTTTCACTATGTTAAGCAAGGAGGAGATAGATGCCGCAATTACAAAGCACGATGATGCTCCACACCTGAGGGATCTTCAGAAGCTTCTTGCCAGAGAGGTTACCGTCATGGTTCATGGTGAGGCCGAATATATTAATGCCGTTGAGGCCTCTCAGATTTTATTTGGTCAGTCAACATCGGATAAACTAAAAACAATTGATGAACATACGTTTCTCTCTGTTTTTGACGGAGTTCCTCAGTCTGAGGTTTCAAAGAGAGACCTTCCTGTGAATATTATTGAACTTCTGGCCGTCAGAAGCGATATTTTCCCATCAAAAGGTGAGTGCCGGAAAATGATACAGGCAGGCGGTGTAAGTATAAACAAAGACAAGTGTGAATCGGTGGATTCCATGATTAGTGATAAGGACCTTCTTAATGGTAAATACATTCTTGTGCAGAAGGGCAAGAAAAATTACTTCATAATTAAAACAATTTGAAAATGGAAGGAGAAAGCACAAGACAACAGAAAGTTGGAAAACAACTTCAAAAAGATCTGGCAGAGATTATTCGTGAACGTGGGATGTCGGCTTTTGGCGGAGCCCTTGTATCAGTTACATCCGTAAGGGTAAGTCCAGATCTGGCAGTGGCAAAGGTGCACCTGAGCATCTTTCCTTCGGCAAAGGCACAGGAGGTTTTAAAGCTTGTTGAAGCCGCTTCAAAATCAATAAGAGGAGAGTTGGGCAAAAGAGTTTCAAAACAATTGAGAATAGTTCCCGATATGGTCTACTACATAGATGACTCCCTCGACTATGTAGCGAGAATTGACGAACTTCTGAAAAAGTAAAAACCATAAAGGCCGTTGAAACTACCTTTTTTCATAGCCAAGCGCTACCTTTTTGCGAAAAAATCGCACAATGTAATTAACATTATATCTCTGATAAGTGCGAGCGGCATTGCATTAGGCACAATGGCCCTTATAATAATACTTTCTGTCTATAATGGCTTTGAAGGTCTTATAAAGTCACTTTATAAAACACATGAGTCGGACCTGCTTATTGTTGCCAGGGAGGGTAAAAGCTTTGTTCCCCACTCAGATAGTTTCAAATTTATAAGAAGTTCCGGCAAGGTGGCAAGCTTTTGCGAGATCATTGAGGAGAACATTTTCATCAACTATTCCGGACACGAGTCGGTTGCCACAATAAAAGGAGTTGACTCTAGTTATCAATCCATTACAAAACTCAGTGATTATATGGTGGATGGCGATTTTTCACTCTACCACGGCGAAGTTCCTCAGGCCATTGTGGGCAGAGGAATTGCAAACAATCTGGGATTAAACATCAACTTTGTAGATGGGCTTTTTCTCTACTTTCCATCAAGGAACAGGCCCATATCATTTGTAAATCCAGCATCATCGCTAAATCAGGAGCGGGTTTTTCCTGCCGGGGTGTTCTCTATAGAACAGGGGTTCGATAACAAGTACATATATATCCCTATAGAAGTTGCTAGAAATCTGACCGAGTACGACAACGAGGTTACCTCAGTTGAACTCTATGTAAAGGATGGAACAGACATCAATGCCCTTAAAGATGAGTTTGGAAAAGTTCTGGGCAATGGATTCACAGTAAAAAACAGATATGAGCAGAACGAAACCCTGTATAAGATGATGGGGTCGGAGAAGCTATCCATATATATTATCCTTCTCTTTGTAATAATAATAATCTCCTGCAATCTTTTCGGCTCCCTATCAATGCTTATTATTGATAAGAGAGAGGATGTGGAGAGCCTCAAGAGTATGGGAGCAAATGACAAGCTAATTAAACAGATATTTCTTCTGGAAGGGTGGTTTATCTCAATTCTGGGCATTATTGCCGGAACGGTACTGGGTCTGGCAATCTGCTTTATACAAATGAAGTTCGGCATTGTACCAATGCCCGGTAACTTTATAATTGATTCTTATCCGGTAGTTCTTAAATTTTCCGACGTTGTCCTAACTATCTGTGGTGTAGCCACTATAGGTTATTTAGCAGCAAAATTGCCGTTGCTGATATTAAAAAAAGTGGAAAATTTTTAAATTATTTGCAACATTTTTTATACTTTATGCATCTAATAGATGTAGGTTTAGGTTTTAGTACACAAAAAAGGGCTGATTTCTGTAGCAGGGAGTCGCCCTTTTCATTTTCATTATTGCTATATTTGGACAACAAAATAGGATCAAGTTGAAAAGTAGGTGGAGCAGTAAACTTCAAGTGGTGGCAAAAGTCTGGATTATTTTCAGTCCAGGTGTGGATTTTTGGATACTGCACCGGGTTTACCCACTTCCTCTCATGCAAGCATCCTTCAAATTCCACACCTAGATCTGCTTTTGCCACACTTTTGTTCAATTATAACTTTTAAACTTATCTGCTCCACCTATTTTTTATATTTGATCCACAAAATATTTGCCTGATGAAAAAACTTACCCCCCTAATCTCTTTTCTGCTCTTATCCCTCTCTCTTTGGGCAGGCACGATCAACCCTTATCAAAAGCCCCGGATTGTTATTCTTGCAACAGGTGGTACTATTGCAGGCTCTGCAAGCAGCTCAACCGACGCATCATACAAGCCGGGTGTAATAAGTGTTGAACAGATAATTGCAACCGTTCCGGACATTGAAAAAATTGCCAATCTAAAAGGTATTCAGGTATGCAATATATCCAGCCAGAATATGGAACTCTCAATCTGGCTTAAGCTTTACAATACCATTGATTCTCTTTTCTCAAATGACTTGTGCGACGGAGTTGTAATAACACATGGTACAGACACAATGGAGGAGACTGCATATTTTCTCAACCTTACAATAAAGCACTCCAGACCGGTAGTTTTGACCGGTTCTATGAGACCCTCTACGTCGCTTAGCGCAGATGGTCCATTTAATCTTTTCAATGCTGTTTCGGTGGCGGCATCACAAAAATCTCTTAATAGAGGGGTCATGGTTGTTATAAACGACTTTATACTATCTGCAGACGATGTTACCAAAACCAATACTGTAAATACCGCCGCCTTTTCGTCTCCTAATTATGGTCCCTTAGGTTACATCCGAGATGGCGAACCCCGGTTTTACCGAGAGAGTATGGTAAGACATACAGTAAGCAGTGAATTTGACATAAAGGGGCTAAAAACACTCCCTCAGGTGGAGATTGTATACAGTTATGCATTCCCATCTACAATACCAATAAAAGCACTTATAGAGGCAAATGTTAAGGGAATAGTCATTGCTGGTGTCGGTCATGGCAACTATAGCCAAGAGATGAAAAATGAACTGGAAAAAGGGTATCGGCGAGGTGTTGCTATAATCCGTTCAACCCGTATCTCTACAGGGGGTGTGGATTGTGCTGCTGAAGATTATGACCCTTCATGGCCGGTATCATATCTGAAGAATCCTCAAAAATCCAGGATTCTGTTGATGCTTGCTCTTATTGACACAAAGGATATTCAGAGAATTTTCACCGAATATTAACCCTGTTTTTATTACTATTTGATCAGATTTTCATAATCTGTTTCGAGTGGTTTCTTGTTGATGAAATCGTACAACGTAAGGTTGCGGAGGTTGTAGAAGAAGTTCCAGTAATTCTGCAATGACTGTACATATGCCCTTTTGTTCTGGTCCTTCTTTGCATCTGCATTGTTCAACTCAAGTACGGAAATTTTACCTATCAGAAACCTCTGCTTTGTAACTTCAAACATTTTCTGAGCAACAGTATCGGACTTTGCTGCAATTTTCACCTGTTCTGCCTGTAGATTGAACTGCTCAACATCTAGTGAGAGGTTTTGCTGGAAATCTACTATGGCTTGTTGTGACTGAACCTGAGCAAGCTCCAGACTCGATTTGGCCATCTTGTATCTCCCTCTTCCAAGGCCCCAGTCCAGAATAGGAAAAGAAAAACCTATTCTTACCCTCTGTTGTTGATTCGGATCTGAATATGCGAGCCTGAAATTGGGGTCCTGGTCGCGTAAACCGAAGGATGCAACAAGGTTTGCGTTAAGTCCTCTTTCTGCTTTTGCTTGTGCCACGTTGCTCTGGGCAGCAAGCAGCTTAAGTTGTTGATTTAATATCTCCGGGTTGTTTGCCATTGCAAGGTCGAAGACCTCCCGGGTGCTTACCTGCAAGGAAGGGATCTCCGTAGGAAGTATAAGTTCCAGCCTGACATTCTCATTATATCCCAAAAAAGATCTCATTCTTATCTCTCTGTCCCTCAGGTTTATCTCCGCCTCTTTTCTTGAAGTTTCGGCGTTGAGCCACGAGAGTTGCATCTGTAATAGTTCGTCTTCTGCAATTGTTCCAAGTTCATAACGTCCCTTGGATATCCTCCAGAGAGTATCGGCATTTGAATAGTTCATATCTGCAATCTGCTTGTTGATCTGTGCAAGTGAAAGCGAGAAGAAATTCATAACAGCCTGCTGATGTACCGATTCAATACTTGTCAGAAACGTCTTCCTTGCAGCTTCATATTTTATTGGCTCTATCTTCTTTTGCCACTTAAGGGCATTGTATCGGAATAATGGTTGTGTCAATCCTATGCTAATAGGAGAAGATATGTATTTATGTGTATCGTTCTCAAAATCGTTGAAGAGAGTGAGATCTGAGGTCAGTGATATTGACCCTCCGGTAAAACCTATATTCTGCGATAAAACAAGTGATGCGTTGTTGTTTATTGTATTTGTCGCTTTATAATCCCACCTTTCAAACTGGGAGTTCCAAACTTTATCATATGCAGTACTATAGTCAGGAGTGGTTCCGTTAAGGGTAAGCGATGGTCTGTACTGCGCAACAAATGTCCTGTAGTTCCAGTAGCTTGCCCTATATGTATGTTTGGCCATGAGGGCATTAGGTGATTGTTCCTCTGCAAGCTGTATAACTTCCTGGAATGTTAGCTTTATAACCTCCTGTGCATTGATTTTCTTTGTTGAAAAAACAAGCACTGCTATTATCGAAAATAAAATTATTCTATTCATTCTTAATAATTTATTCATATCTCAATGATTCTATCGGGTCTCTTTCCGATGCTCGTTTTGCTGGAGAGTAGCCAAATATCACTCCTATGCTGACTGACACCCCGAATGCAATAAAAACAGAAAAAAACGATACGATTGTTGTAATTCCTGCCACCTGTTCAATAAGTTTAGCCATTATAACACCTATGAACACTCCTATAAATCCCCCGCTTACACTAATGAGAACCGCCTCAGCAAGAAATTGCACTACTATGTCCATTTTCTTAGCTCCAAGGGCCATTCTTGTACCAATTTCCTTGATCCTTTCCATTACAGAGGCAAACATTATGTTCATGATACCGATGCCCCCCACAATAAGTGATATACTTGCTATTGCTCCAAGAACAATATTGAAAATGTCCTTTGTCCGCTGTTGTTGTTTAAGAAGCAACTCAGGCACTGTTATCTCAAAATCTTTCACACCAGTATGTCGCCTTGTCAACATCCGGCTGAGTACTTCTGTGGTAGCGGCAAGTTGCTCTGTTTCATTTACCTGTACCACTATTCTGTCCAACTGATTATAATTTGTCTCGCTGTCGCTGGATGCATCTGATGTGTTTATGACAATTCTCCCCATACCATGACCCCCAAAAAAATCTATAGTACTCACCTCCGAAACCATTTTTGTATTAAGAAGTGCCCTGTTCTGATATCTTAACAACAGGGTTTGGATTGGAATATATATGTTGTCGTTGTAGACATTAACACCCTTCTCCTCAAAACCGGTGAGGGTGACATTTGTTTTCTGGAGCACGCCTATAACCTTTAGCCAGATACCGTCGAATTTTATATACTGGTTAAGCGGATCAATTTTACTGAAGAATTTTGCCCTTATATTTGCTCCAATTATACAGACCTGTATTCCATTCTTTTCCTGATAATCGTTAAAGAATACACCACCTACCAATGGAAGGTTGTACAGATGAAAATAATCATTTGATACTCCTACAAGTTTGGCATTATACTTAACCCCATTGAGCATTGCTGTAGAAGTAAATGATATTTCCGGGCTTATTCTCTTTACAGATGGTAAAACCTCCTTTATGGCTTCTACATCAAGCAGGTTGAGTCCTCGCGAGAATTTTTTCTGTTGTTTCTCTCCCTCTTCGCTTGAGGAAGATTTGTCTGGGATTATTGGATTAATAATGATGTTGTTGACCCCTACCATCTTCATCTGCTCCATAATTTCCTGCTTGGCCCCCTTTCCTATGGCCAGCATGGCTATTACTGCAGCAACACCGAAAATAATTCCAAGAGCTGTCAGAATTGACTTTAGTTTATTAGAAACTATTGATTCTACAGCAATTTCTATGTCATGAAAGTACCTGAATATAAATCTGAACATCTCAATCGTTGTTTTGAGGGCGTTGCTGGAAGGTTCTTCTAGTTCTGGCAGATGAAGTATCTCTGGTGCTGCCCTCTCCCCTTGGTTGTCTGTTCCTGTTGTTCTGGAATTGCTTCATCATTTCCGGCGAAATATTCATCATGCCTCTGCCGATAATGGCTTTTGCATCGGCATCGGCTTTGGCTTTAGCTTTTTCTGCCTCCTGTCTTATACGTATCTCTTCTGCCTTGACAGCTTTTTCCTTATCCTTGATTACAGATATTAACTCTTTACCAATCAAATTAAAACTTTCCGGATCTTCAGGAACGCTGAGAAAGATTTTTTCTCCGGGTTCAAGGCCCTGTTCTATAATTACATTGTTTTCATTTGATTCTCCCATAACCACTATCTGTTTCTTCCCTTTTTTCAGATAAACAAAGGGAATACTGTCTGTTCCGGCCTGTACACATTCCAGCGGTATATAGACAACATTGGCTATAGTTTTGGTAATTATCTTGTTCCCTGTTGTCATTGATGGTCTCAATATGGGGTCAGAACCGTCAACTTCTATATTTACCTCAAATACTTTAGCGTCGGCATTTGGAAGTTGCTCACCAATATTAGCAACACTTCTTACAATACCTGTGTATTTTTTTTCCGGAAATGCATCTACCATTATTTCAACTTTCTGGCCCAGCTTTACTTTGCTTACATCAATTTCGTTTACATAGGTCTTAGACATCATGGACGACATGTCGGGAAGTGTTGCAACTACATTGTCCCATGGGCTTATGGAAGAACCAATTTTTCTCTTAGATCCTCCTCTGTCTCTCTTGTATATAATCATTCCTGCCGATGGTGCTTTTATTACGAAATTCGCCAGGACCTCCTGTAGGTCGTTTACTTTTGTACGTTGGTCTATAAGACTGGTCTTTAATGTTCTGGTGTCTGATTTTGCTTGTTCAACCTTTAAAGCATAGCCTCTGATTGACTGGTCCAGTGAGCGTTTTGCCTTGTCGAGAGAAAGTTCTGCCTGACGAATTGTTGTGGGAGGTTCGTATTTCGACTGTTGTAATGTTATTTCCGCCTCTTCAACCGTATATGTGAGATTCTTTACATTATCCCTTAAGTTGCTAAGGTTTACAGCAGTGTCGAGGATCTTCATCTCCATGTTGGTTTCGAGTGACCTCAGCTTTTCAAGCTCTTCCTTGAGACTGTTATCAAATGATGTCCTGTCAAGAGTTGCTACATAATCGCCTGGTTTAACCTCTGTCCCTTCCGGAACCATATCGGTTATTTTAATGTCCATAGACCGGAAGTTTCTTCCCTGTGCCAGTTCCGGGCCGTAAATATCGGTAGACTGCTTTGCCTGTAACTCTCCTGTGGTGGTGACAATAATGTCAAATTGCCCTTTGATGGATTCGGCATATAGGTTTGTTATATCTTTCTTTGATACTACCTTGTTGATGACAACAAGAGAGATGATCGCTGCGGCTAATATTATGCCGGTGATTATTAGTGTTCTTTTCATTTGAATTAAATATTCTTTCTATTGCCTGATGCTTATTTTAATCTCGTTTGTATGTCTCCTACAACATTTTTATACGTCTCCAGAATCCTTTGCCATTCACTATACAAGCTGTCGTCATTTGAGTTTGAACCACTTCTTCCGGATGATTCGCTGCATAACTTGACTACATATTTTAATGTACTGCTGTCTGCCACCTTAACAATAAGCCTTGTACGGACAGTGTTGTTTGGAAATGTCTTTACTGCCCAGGCAGTTCTGAGATATCCTGTTGTCTTGTCTGTGATTTCAAGTACATCAAAATATGTCATTACTATCTGACTCATTATCTTCCAGGCTTCGTCCTCTTTAATATTGGCATTTATCTCTATTATGTTGTTAGTATTGACAAAGTCGGCTGGTAGCGAAGCAGCAAAAGACTCATCTGCAAGTAAATCAATCTGGTCAGTAATTGGTATTACAGGAGCATTATCCTGATTGATATACTTTGCACGGACAGAGATAAATCCCTCTTTTTCAAGTAGCACCTCTACTGTTTCTCCCTTTGCCACCTTAACATTGTATTCTCCTTTAGCAACAAACCTGCCATTTACCTTTATGGAAACACCATCGGGGGAGGTGTGCAGCATAACAATACGGTCTGACAGTAAAAATGATTCATTTATTGGCAATTCAGGCGCTCCCTCTCTGTTCCAATATGTTTTTTCCAGGTCGGTATATCCCTCCTTTACAATTTTTAAATTGACACTCTTATCCAACTGCACAACAACCATACCGTTTCCAGTACCTATTAACTGATTATCTGCAATAATTTTTGCATCAGAAGGTGTGACAACTATTTGAATTATCTTATCCGACAACTTAATCTCATCATTTACTGGAGGTAAATCGGTTCCGGGTTGATTTGAGTAAGTCTTTTTTACCGGAACAAAGCCACTCTTTTTTAACTCTACATTTATCCTTTCACCATCCTTTACTACAATTTTTGCCGTTCCTTTTTCAAGTTCCACGTTATTTGCAAATATTCTGGCATCCTCGGGCCATACTTTGAGAACAACCATTCTGTCCTTCATTGTGAGAAAATCTTCTTTAGGTAGCTTCTCCTCGGTCTGAGTACTGTAAACTTTTTTTAAATCGGCAAAACCGGGTTTTTGGATAATAATGGCAGTCGCCGAATTCTTTGGGACAACTACAAGAGCAGTTCCTACACCCAGCTGCTTCAGTTCATTAGTAGCCGGAACAATCTCAAAAATTGTTGCATCTGCAGGTATAACATGAACTGTAATCTTTTTTTGAGCTAAAACCGGACTCACAATAATTAGCAAGCATCCGATTATTGCGTTTAACCTTCTCATTTTTATTCAATTATCTGAGCTTGATTCCCAGAGTGACATTAACTCCGCTGTCCCAGCCTAATTGGTGAATCTGTTCATTTGTTGTGCTGTTGATATCGACAGAGTAACGGACATCCAGAGTAATAAAGCCCAAAACATCCACCCCTCCGCCTGCCTGAAGCGCAAAATTGCTTTTTTTCCTATCAGGATCAACGACACTCTCTTTAAGAAGAAATGAGGCCGTAGGTCCTCCCATAAGGTGAGCGCTTATGATTTTGAGATTTAAAATTCTTACTCCAAACATCAGGGGCACCTTTAAGGTATTCACTGTTACTTCATCATTTGCATTACCATAATTTTCTTTGTGGGTGCGATAATAAAACTCAGGCTGAAAATAAAATGTCCTTCCGAACTGCAAGAAAAGTCCAATTTGATAATTAGATTTCACCTGTGCTGTAATCTCATCCTGATCAACTGTTGGAGTAAGCAGGTCGACACCTACCTTAGGTCCATACCAGAAACTAGGATTTTTTTTAATTGGGTTTTGTGCACTTTGCTGATTTTGAGCATAAGACACAGTAGAAAAGATGAACAAACCTACAATGAGAGCCCATAGAAATTTTTTCATAATAGTGTACTATTAAATTGGTATTATATTCAAAATTAGCAATTATTGTTATAAAAACCTTTTTTAGAAAATTAATTTATCATTTGCCTGACTACCGCATCTATAGCGCTTATTATTGAGTAAATAATTTATTCGTACATTTATAATTATTTAAATCTTTCTGGCAACTATTTTTTGGTATGAAAAAATTTTATTTTAAAATAACCCTCCCTACAATCTTGTCTGTACTGTTGTTTATTCTTACAATTTTTTTCATCATAATCCCTCGATTTCAAGAGAATATAATGAATGGCAAGAGAGAAATGATTAAAGAGCTAACCAATTCTGCCTTGAGTATTCTGGCTGAATACGAAGCCGATGAAAAACAAGGAATTCTTACCCGGGAAGAGGCTCAGAAGACAGCCATTTCAAAAATTCAACACTTGAGATATGGAGAAGAAAATAAAGACTATTTCTGGATAACCGACATGACTCCCACAATGATCATGCACCCTTACAGAAAAGATCTGGATGGTAAAGATTTATCGGATTTTACTGATCCCCATGGAAAAAGATTATTTGTAGAATTTGTAGAAACCGTTAAAAAATCAGAACAAGGATATGTTGATTATATGTGGCAATGGAAGGATGACTCACTGCACATAGTTCCCAAGTTGTCTTATGTTAAAATATTAAAATCATGGAACTGGGTCATAGGAACCGGTATTTATATTGAGGATGTAAAAAAAGAGATCTCTGCACTTACAAAAAGGATGCTCTGGATCTCAATAAGCATTTCCATTTTAATTGCTTTTCTGCTTTTGTATATTTTTAAACAAAGTTTGAACATCGAACGCAAAAGAATCAAGGCCGAAAACGAATTACATGAATCAAAAGAAAAATACAGAACGCTTGTAGAGGCTTCAACAGAAGGTTTAATAATGCTTATTGACGGAAAAATAAGCTTCTCGAACAATGTAATTAGTACTATGACTGGTTATGAAAACCGTGAGCTAGTCAATCTTTCAATGAGAGAAATCATTAGCGAGAACAACAATAAAGATATTATTGAGATTTTTTTAAATAATTCTGTAATTAGAGAAGGACAGTTTGAATTAAATCTAAAAAATAAAAACGGAGGTTTTGTAGAGGCCTTGGTTATATCATCAACGGCCCAGTTTTCCGGTAAAACTGTCAATATAATAATTATCAAAAACATAAGCATCGAACGGAATTTGAATTATTCCAATGTAGACTATCAAAAATTAATCAGCACTTTAAACTTCGGGTTTTTTAAAACCAGAATTGATTCCAGAGGTAAGTTTATTTATGCAAATGAAACTGCAATTCGCATACTAGGATTTGATAATTTTAATGAGCTGTCGGAGATGAATTTTTTTAAGTTATTTGTTGACCCCCAAGACAGAGAAAATATCAGACACAGTCTCAAGACCGATGGATATATAAAAAACAAGATTCTTAAAATTTACAATCAAAACAAAGACTATTCAATAGTAGCTCTCACTCTTGTGGTATTTGACAATGAAAATTCAGAATATTTGATTTGTGATGGAATGATTGAAGATATTACTTCACGGGAAAATGAAAAATATCAAACAACTAATCTAATTGCAGCACTAAAATCACATGGTTTTTTAATAGAGCAACCGATAAAAGACTATTTAATTCCTTTTTATTCAGTAGATAATGACTCTACAATAAGCGATTCTATTGATGTTTTATCGAAACGAAAAACTGACAATTTATTGCTGACAAAAAATGAAAAGGATTTTATTGGAATTATAACAAACAGTGATATTCAAAAACGAGTACTCTCATTAAAGCTAAGTTTAGAAAACCCGGTTTTCTTAATTATGAGCTCTCCCATTATTTATTGTAGTACGGCTACTCCGGTGGGAGATGCAATATGTATTTGTGAAGAAAACAATATAAATCATCTGGTTGTAAGAGATGAGACAAACAAAATCATTGGAATATTTAGTACTAAGGAAATTTTTAAAAGCTTAACAAATTCTCTTTCCTTTTTAATTGACAATGTAAAAAAATCAGAAACTACAGAAGAGCTTCAGCAGTGTTACAAATTGCTTCAATTATTTATAAAACCATTAATTAACAGTGATATCTCCGTTAAACACTTAATTAATCTTACATCGTCTTTTTCAGATTCTGTAATTAAAAGAATAATTGAATTAACCATTAGAGAAATTGGAGAGCCACCTGTAAGCTTCTCCTTTATATGTCTTGGAAGCGAAGGGAGAAGAGAGGAAAGCTTGTTTACAGATCAGGACAATGCAATAATTTATGAGGATGTTTCAAAAGAAAAAGAAGGTTTAGTAAGTGATTACTTCCGCATCCTGGGTGAGATGGTGTGCGATTCATTAAACTTTGCAGGCTACTCTTTTTGCAAAGGAAATATTATGGCAAAAAATCCACAGTGGAACAAACCACTAAGCACTTGGGAGAAATATTTCACAAACTGGATAATGACTCCTGAGCCTCAAAACCTTTTGGATGCAATAATTTTCTTTGATTTCAGAAATGTATATGGTAACACAGCGTTTGCAGAACATCTTAGAGAAACTGTCAATTCATTAGTTTCGCAACAGTCGGTATTTTTCTATCATCTTGCCACCAATGCGTCCAACATTAAAACACAACAAATATCTTCCAGCCATATAATTACGGACAAAAATGCCGAAATAATTGATTTAAAAAGCAGCATTAATAATATTATAATGTTTGCCCGAATATATTCCCTTCAAAATAATATTTGGTGCACAAACACTATTGAACGGTTAAATGCTTTAAAATCGAAGCAAATTATTGATGAAAGCATTATCGATGAAATTATTTTTGTTTACAATTATTTAATGCGACTGAGGTTCAAAAATCAGATAATCTTGCTTGGAAACAATGCCCCATTATCAAATTTGCTGAACACAAAATACCTGATGGAGATTGAAGTATCCATGCTCAAGAAAGTTTTGTCACAAATTCCTACTTATCAGAACAAAATTAGTCTTGATTTTAGACTAAAAACATAGGAGACAAATAATCAAACCGAGAAATAGGCATTATGCTTAAAGTTCTTATGTTCATTACTCTGAACATATCCGAGCTGATTAGTAAGCAAAATGGTATTTCCAATATATAATGGTTTCTGATTAAAATGGCTATGACCGTAAATCCAGAAATTGGCATTACAACCCTTTATATATTCTGTCAAATCTACACAAAAGGCTTCATTTAACGGACTGTTATTGTGTAAAGGAGAATTACATAACCCTGATGGTAGATGATGCGTTACAACAACAGTATTGCCTTTTTTATTCATTAAAGAGTGTTTCATGAAGGTTAAACTATCGTGATGCAATTTATTGAAATCGGTTGCTTTTAACTTTCTGTTTTTGTTTGTAATACAGTCAAAATCCATTACACACTGCTCAATTTTCTTTTCATTATCACTTCCAATTTTAGACCATAAAGTAGTAAAAACGAATTGAATGTTTTCGTATTTCAGCTCTATGTTGTTCACAATATTAAAATTTTCTCTTAACTGAATATTATATGACTTGCTGAAATCGTCTATGTCCTTATGATAAAATTCGTGATTGCCCGGAACCCAGAACACATGTTTGTAATTATCCGCAACAAAACTAAAAAAGGAGTTATTCAAAAACTCATCGTGCAATGGAACAATGTCTCCGGCTAAAATTAAAATATCACCGCTAACCTTAAGTGGTTTATTTAATAAGTATTTACTATTGTGTTCAAATTCAAGGTGCAAATCTGAACAGTATTGAATTCTCATAGTCTGTCCGAAAGTTGATGTTAAATGAATTATAAATATACTGCTAATTATTTTACTTACCGAATTTAGTGTTTAACGGCTATATAATACAGGACCATTGATAATTATACATAATATTAAAATTAACATAACTTTACTGCAAATGTTTTATATCGTTTGCAATTTTATTTTTATTAATATCTTTGGTACAATGAATAAAAAAATTAATTAACAAAAGGAGCATATATGTTACATAAACCTGCAACAAACACTGGAACTGACAAAGCAGCCGCGAAGAAAGCAAAATTAGGTGTAAAAATGTTTTTTGTGTACACCTTAGTTTATTCTGGCTTTGTACTTATTGGTTTAACCAAACCCGAAATAATGGGATTGGAATTAATCGGCGGACAAAACATTGCTATTATCTATGGTTTTGGTTTGATAGTACTGGCAATAATTATGGGATTCGTCTATAATTATTTCTGTACCCGAATGGAAAACAAAATGAATAAAAACTGATTAATAAATAATTGATATGATTTACGAAGTTTCAAATCTGGCAATAATAATTTTTTTATTTATAGTCGGTTTAGTCTTAGGATTATCTTTCTACTTTGCACGCAAAACAAAATCGTCTGCCAGCTATTATGCCGCAGGTGGAAATATTCACTGGGCTGTAAATGGTATTGCATTTGCAGGTGATTATTTATCAGCCGCATCATTTTTAGGAATATGCGGAATGATCGCATATTCCGGATATGATGGTTTTTTATATTCAATCGGGTACCTAGCCGGATGGGTAGTTGCACTGTTTTTAGTAGCAGAACCTCTGAAAAAACTTGGGAAATTTACATTTACAGATGCTTTAGATTCAAAGTTCAATTCAAAATATATTAAATTGACTGCTTCAATAAGTACTCTCATTGTTTCTATATTTTATCTTATTCCTCAAATGGTTGGTGCGGGAGACCTTGTTGTTCCCCTTCTTGGACTGCCACACTGGATGGGAGTCGTGATTGTCGGTTCAATTGTAATATTTATAGTCGCAACGGCTGGTATGACATCAACTACCTATGTTCAATTTATTAAAGGTACATTATTGGTTATATTTTCAACAATACTTACTATTTACATATTAAACAACGGATTATCATTAACTCCTAACGACAACTATCACAAATTTACTCAAACTCAAGCGTTAGTCACAAATGATACCATTGTAAGCACTACCGACCCGGCCTTTGTTGTGAAAAACACAAGAGTTGTAGACAAATTAATTTTTGTAAAACTTGAAAAAGATGGCGTTGATTGCTGGTATAAATTAAATAAAAAGGAAGACAAAGCCACTCTTGACGAAATGCTTTATATAGTAATAACTCCCAATGGCGAAAAATTATATAACGGAGCTCCAAAATCTGAAAATAAATTCTATCAGGTAGGGCACCTTAGCAAAATAGTAGTTGATGGCAAAGAAGTTGATAAAACAGGTCCTGTAGGCCCTTTTGAATTCATAAAAACAATTGAAAAAAGCGAGATTGTTCGTTTCTCCAAAAAAGCATTTACAGATGGAGAAGACAAAATAACTGTTTGGTACCAAAATCCCACTAAGGGTGAAGATGTTATGAAACCCGGCCTTTTATACAAGCTGTCAAAAGCAGCAGGGGCATCATTCTGGGATAAATTAAATTTCTTGTCTTTAATGCTTGCTCTGTTTTTGGGAACCTCTGCTCTTCCGCACATCTTAATAAGGTATTATACCGTACCAAGTCAGCGCGCCGCAAGAAAATCGACGATTGTTGCTATTGCAGCGATTGGATTTTTCTATGTGTTAACTCTTTATATGGGACTAGGCTCAATGATTAGTGGTGCTTTAGATGTTGAAAGCAGCAATATGTCTGCTCCTCTGTTGGCAAAAACGTTTGGTGTGGGAATATTTTCAATAATATCTGCGATAGCATTTGCGACAGTCCTTGGTACTGTCAGCGGACTGATTGTAGCTTCTTCCGGAGCCATTGCTCACGACTTTATTGATAAGTATCTGCAAGTAGAGATGACTGACAAAGCTAAAGTTAAGGCAGGAAAAATGGCAGCTGTATGTGTTGGGATTTTTGCAATTATTTTAGGTATATTGTTTAAAGGCATGAATGTATCCTTCCTGGTAGGTCTTGCATTTGCTGTAGCTGCATCTGCCAATCTACCGGCTATTTTATTCCTTTTATTCTGGAAAAAAACAACGGCTAAAGGTATTGCTTGGTCAATTATCGTCGGGATAGTCTCTTCTATTGGAATAATACTGTTTTCTCCCACCATGTACGATAAATATGGACTTATACCTAAGGACGCTCCTATACCACTGGACAATCCTGGTATTATTTCAATTCCATTGGCTGTAATCACTTTAATTATAGTTTCTTTGTTGACTCAAAAGGAAAATCACACAAAAGATTTTAGTAAATAATAAATTGTTAAATAATATTTAAACCCCATAAAATGAAGCAATTAATTATAGTGTTTCTACTTATTATTTCTCTAAAAATTCAAGCACAAGAGAAAAAAGAAGAGACGAAATTCGGCATCAGTTTTTCTGGATTTATTAAATCAGATTTGTATTATGATTCCAGACAGACAGTTAATATAAGGGAAGGTCACTTTCTGCTTTATCCGGAAAATCAAAAACTTGATTTCAATGGCAAAGATATAAACAGCAAAGACCAGTTTGGGATTCTTTCCATTCAAAGCAGGTTGACCGGAAAAATTACAGGTCCCGATGTGTTCAGGGCCAAAACTTCTGCATTGGTCGAGGCCGATTTCTTTGGTAATGAAAACACAAATTTTGGAGATGTAAACGGTTTCAGGCTTAGACACGCCATCATTAAACTCAACTGGAAGACTACTGAGCTTTTGGTAGGGCAGTACTGGCATCCGTTATTTATTCCCGAATGTTTTCCTGATGTAGTCTCTTTTAACACTGGTGCTCCTTTTCAGCCATTTTCACGCAATCCGCAAATTAGATTAAGTCAGAAAATAAACAATTTCAAACTAATAATAGCTCTTGCGGAACAACGTGATTTTTCGAGCAATGGGCCTGATGGTGCCAGTACAAAATACCTTAGGAACGCCGTTCTCCCTGATTTGAACATTCATTTGCAATATTCTAAATCATGGAACAAACAAAACGAATTTCTGATTGGAGTAGGCGGGGAATATAAACAATTGACTCCTCGACTATTTTCTCAGGCAGATAAAAATCTGAAAGATGGAAAAGACAGTATATATTTTACCGGCAAAGACTATGTGAAATCCTTTGCTGTTGCATTGTATTCTAAACTTCGTTTAAAACCAGTTACTGTTAAAGCATATGTTGTTTACGGAAACAATTTATTCGATCTGGTAATGCTTGGGGGATATGCTGTTTCTTCTACAATTGAAAGACCGCAATTGAAATACAATTATTCACCTGTTAATAATCTATCTCTTTGGGCAGAATTTACAACAAACGGTAAAATTCAAGCCGGCTTTTTTGGAGGATTTACCAAAAATCTTGGCACCGGTATAAATAATACAGGAATTTATTATAGCAGAGGAGTTAACATTAACCATGTTTTACGATTTTCTCCACGCATAATATTTAATATGGAAAAATTCCGAATAGCACCAGAAATTGAATATACTGCTGTTCAATATGGAAAAGAGGGCTCAGATGGACTTGTTAATTCAAATTTAACAAATGTATCTAACCTTAGAATTTTGCTGGCATTCTATTATTTCTTCTAAATGCCTATTGCCTATTGCCTAAACAATCCGAAAACTGCCGAGCCGCTGCCGCTCATTGAGGCGTAGATGGCGCCTTTGTTGTAAAGATCTTGTTTGTGTTCCTCAATAAGAGGTTGTGTTTTAAAAACTGAGCTTTCGAAGTCATTTCTAACGGTATCTTTCCACTCCTCTAAGGGTAGAAAAAGCAGATCTCTGAGGGATGATTGTGGTCTGTGAGGAGTAACTCCTTTATATGCATCTGCTGTCGAGACAAAAACCGGCGGCACCACTGTCTTTATTTTAATACCCTTAAGTTGCGGAATTGTAAAAGGAGTAAGAATTTCTCCTCTTCCCTCTGCTAACATTCCTTCTCCCTCTTCTGTGTTAAGGCTCCTTGAGTAGATAAAGAAAGGGCAGTCACTTCCAAGCTGCGCTGCATACATGGCCATGGTTTCGTGACTCAGATTGAGATTGAACAATTTGTTAAGTGCTATGATGGTATGTGCAGCATCTGAGGAGCCTCCTCCCAAGCCAGCTCCCGGCGGAATTCTTTTATAGAGATGAATCTCTACAGGGGGGAGCCTGAACTCTTCTGAAAGCAGTTGGTATGCTTTAATGCAAAGGTTATCTTCCTGCCTACCCGCCAGACTTATTCCATAAAGAGAGAGAGATGTCTTTTCTGATTCTACAATCTCAAGAATATCGGTGAGTTCGATAGGAAAAAAAAAGGTCTCAAGATTATGAAAACCGTCTGGACGTTTTTCAATAACCTTAAGACCAATATTGATTTTTGCGTTAGGATAGAGTATCATTATCCAAACTTTAAAGCATTATCCGCACTTAGAGTATCCGCAGGAGATGCAATTAAGGCATCCCTCCTGGTAAACAAGCTCGCTGGAACCGCATTTTTCGCATTTTTTGCCGGAATCGTCTTTGGTTCCATCCGGAATATATCTTTTCAGTGTTCTTTCCACCCCGTTTTTCCAGGTATTGATTGCCTCACTATCCAGTTGAAGACCATTTACAAGATTTACAATATCTACAATAGGCATTCCGTTACGTAATACACCTGATATCAGTTTTGCATAGTTCCAGTACTCTTTATTGAACATATGAGATATGCCTCCAACTGTGTTTTTGTAACCATATCTGTCTATGTACTGAAAGTCGTATCTGGAATTACCGGCCTCGTCCTTCTCTTTAACAATGAATCCCATTGTAACAGACTTTGGTATGTTTCTGGTATCCTCGTCAAGAAGTCCTGTAAAGATTTCATATGGAATACCCTTCATGAGACCAACCAGTGCTATCCATTGTTCTGCTCCGTTTTTAAAGCGGATTACTTCTGCCTCCAAAGATATAGGACGTTCACGTTTCCTGAGCACCGACTCCTTAACCTCGTTCTCTTTTGTTGAAACTAGAACTCCCGATCTGGAGCCATCTCTGTATACAGTAACTCCTTTGCAACCATATTCCCAGGCTGTCTTGTAAACATCCGAAACCAGCTCTTCGGTTGCACTGTTAGGCAGGTTTACGGTAACACTTATCGAGTGATCTACCCATTTCTGCATTCTGCCCTGCATCTTTACCTTGGCTAACCAGTCTATATCGTTTGACGTTGCTTTGTAATATGGAGATTTCTTGACAAGATCGTCTACCTGAGAGCCCCTCATTGCAAGTACCTGCTCTTTGTTGAAACCGTTCATCTCACACCATGTAAGGAACTTGTGATGGAAAACGTAGTACTCTTCCCAGGCATCACCAACATCGTCCCTGAATGTTATTGTGACATTCTTGTCATTCGGATTGACCTTTCTTCTACGTTTGTAAACAGGCAGAAACACAGGTTCTATTCCCGATGTAGTCTGAGTCATTAGAGAAGTTGTGCCCGTAGGTGCTATGGTTAGCATCGAAATATTTCTCCTTCCATGCCTTACCATCATATCGTAAAGTTCCTCATCTTCTTTGCGGATCCTGGCAATCATCGGATTGTTAGTTTCGCGCTTTGCATCATAAATAGGAAATGCTCCCCTTTCCTGCGCCATTTGAGTAGAAGAACGGTAAGCCTCAACAGCCAGTGTTTTCTGAATTTCGACAGAAAAGTCAATCGCCTTGTCACTGCCGTACATAAGTCCAAGAGCAGCAAGCATATCTCCTTCCGCAGTAATTCCCAGACCGGTCCTTCTGCCACCCAGTGTTTTGTCCTGTATCTTTTTCCAGAGAGTAAGTTCGGCTCTTTTTACCTCTTCATCCTCCGGGTCTGCCTTGATTTTTGCAAGTATCCCTTCTATTTTCTCCATCTCCAGCTCTATCAGGTCGTCGTTGAGCCTCATACCCTTTCTTGCATGGTCCTTAAACAGCTCCATATTGAAGCTTGCCTTTGGAGTGAAAGGATTGTCCACATATGAGAAAAGGTTAATTGCTATCAGACGGCATGAGTCATACGGGCAGAGAGGAATCTCTCCGCATGGATTAGTACTTACTGTTTTATAACCCAGATCTGCATAACAATCCGGTAAGGATTCCCTTATGATTGTGTCCCAAAAAGAATCCCGGGTTCTGCCGACTTCCATGCATTATGAATGATCTTTTTCCAAAGTGCATTTGCGTCAATTTCTTTAACGACCTTTGGGACAGCTGATTCAACCGGATATTGTTGTGTGTATGGCTTGTTTTTAAGGGCCGCCCTCATGAATTCATCATCAATCTTAACAGATACATTTGCTCCTGTAACCTTTCCCTGTTCAAGCTTGGCGTCTATAAAATGCTCGGAATCAGGATGTTTTATTGAGATGCTCAGCATTAATGCTCCTCTGCGTCCATCCTGAGCCACTTCACGAGTGGAATTTGAGTAACGCTCCATGAAAGGAACAACACCGGTAGATGTGAGGGCACTGTTGAGAACAGCACTTCCGGCCGGTCTTATATGCGAAAGATCGTGACCCACTCCACCCCTTCTCTTCATCAACTGAACCTGCTCTTCATCAATACGCATTATTCCTCCGTATGAATCAGCAGGTTTGTCATGGCCTATTACAAAACAGTTTGAAAGCGATGCTATCTGATGGTTGTTGCCAATTCCGGTCATAGGGCCACCCTGAGGAACAATGTATTTGAACTCCTTTAATAGATCATATATCTCCTGTGCGCTTAGAGGGTTGGGGAATTTCTCCTCAATCCTGCCAAACTCATTTGCCAGCCTCCAATGCATATCCTCAGGAGAGTGTTCGAACAGGTTGCCGAAGGAGTCCTTCATAGCGTATTTACCGATCCACACCGATGCTGCAAGTTCGTCCCCCTTAAAATATTCCAGGCTGGCTGCCATTGCCTCTTCGTAGGTATATGTCTTCATAGTTTGAAAAAATTATTGAAAGAAAAAGCCGAAAGATTTCTCCTTCGACTCTGACAAAATTATATTAAATAGCCGGACTTCTTCCGAAAAATCCTCAAATCTTATCAACACTTAATTAACACCGGCGGCTGGCTCCCATGTCTGATTTCTTCCCAAAAGGCCCCAACCGTCCAGAGAGCCTCGTACTTTGAGCTTTCCTGTTTTTTTGTCATAGGACATAGAACAACTGTAGATTTTCCCATCCAACGGATCAACTATGGTTCCTCCGGTTAGTTTATCATTGTCTGCCTTCATGTTCTTTATAAACTTCAGACCAGCAACTGGTTTGTTCTTGTCTGCACCAGTACACTGAGTGCAAAGTCGTTTTGGATCTCCTGTTAAAAGTGTCTCTATTACACCTTCGTATGTTCCGTTTGGTGCCTGATAGATATTGACAAGAGATTTTTTTCTTCCCTCCTCATCTATCGTGTACCACTTACCAATTATCTTGTTTGTTTGTGCATAAGCTGACAAACCTATCAGCATAAAAAGCATTGATGCCAGAATTGTAATTTTTTTCATTTTTCTATTGTTTTATACTGTTCGAATATAGCAATAATTTCACTTAAGAATCACACCCTTCCACGAGTAATTTACTATTTGCTCATTTTCAGTAAAATATCTTTTCTGGCAAGAGTTTGCAATTTACCCTCAACAGCAGTTCATGCTGCAGTTTGTACAATGTCCAAACTCCCCTCGAAGTCTTGATTCAACAAGATCCTGAAGTCTCTGACGAAGTTCTTCGTTGTATATTTTCTCCAGAACTGCATATACGAAGGCAAGCTGTTGAAGAATCTTTGCCTCCTCTGCACCAATGCCTCTTGATCGCATATAAAACAGTGCCATTTCATCCAGCCGGCCACTTGTGGCACCATGGGAACACTTAACATCGTCGGCATATATTTCAAGCTGAGGCTGAGCATAGACTTTTGCCTTTCTGGAGAGCAACAGGTTATGGTTAGCCTGATATGCCTCCGTTTTCTGGGCATCCTGAGAAACATTTATCTTTCCGAAAAAGAGCGCCTTGGACTCATCGTCAAGTATTCCTTTGAACAACTGACGACTGGTGCATCTGGGAACAAGATGGTGCATATTTACCGTTGTATGAATTTCCTGAGTTCCATCTACAAGATAAATACCATTAAGTTCGCATGTTGCCCCCTCTCCTGTGAGTCTTGCCTCTATCTCATTCTCAAGCATTCCCCCGTGTAGAGAGACAATATTGATACGTATATATGAGTCTTTGGCAAGGTTGACATTAAACCTGACCTTATGCATAGATCTGTTGTGTTCGTTTTGCATTACCACTATATTTACCCTCGCCCCCTCAGAAACATTGATATTCATCTCAGAATCTGTCTTAAATTCGTCCATTGAGAGTGTGTGGGAGCATAAAAGTATATTAGACTCAGACATGGCCCCAAACGACAGGTTGTTCGTATAACTGATTGGCTCCGTATTTTCCGAATCCCTCACAGTTATTATTTGCAAACTGTCCGGTAAAATTGTTCCCTTGGTCACATTCAGGTTAAAACCTAGTGGGCTGCCAGCTTCAATCTTTAAAAGAGAATCTTCTCCCTCCTCCTCTCTGAGCTTTCCGTTCATAAGAAATGCCTGACGTGTCCCATGCAGAGGGACCCTGCATCGGAACACCTCCGGTATTTCAGGGGAATATGTATATTTTTCTGACATATCTATGGGTTTATCAGCCAGTCGTAACCCCTGCTCTCAACCTCAAGAGCCAATTCCTTTCCGGCAGTTTTTATTATCCTTCCGTCGTAGAGTATATGCACGATATCGGGAACAATGTAGTCCAGGAGCCTCTGGTAGTGAGTTATAATAATAAAGGCATTGTCCGGTTTCTTAAGCTTGTTCACTCCTGCTGCAACAATTCTTAGCGCATCTATATCCAGGCCGCTGTCTGTCTCGTCCAGAATTGCCAGTTTAGGTTCCAGCATCGCCATTTGAAAAATCTCGTTCCTCTTTTTCTCACCGCCGGAAAATCCAACGTTAACACCTCTGCTTGAGAAAGACTTGTCCATCTCTACAACTTCCATCTTTTCTCTCATAAGTTTCAGAAATTCTGCAGCAGTAAGAGGAGGCAGGTTCATGTGTTTCCTCTTCTCATTAATGGCAGTCTTCATAAAATTAACATTGCTCACCCCCGGTATCTCAACAGGATACTGGAAACCGAGAAAAATACCGTTTCTTGCCCTGTCTTCAGGAGAGAGTTTCAAAAGGTCATATCCTTCGTAAATAATCTCGCCGGCAGTTACATCAAAGTGATCACGGCCTGCAAGGACCGCAGAAAGTGTGCTTTTCCCGGAACCGTTGGGTCCCATTATGGCATGAATCTCTCCTGCCTTAACCGAGAAATCTATCCCTTTAAGTATCTCCTTTCCATCGATCGAGGCGTGTAAGCCTTTTATCTCTAACATATTATAATATTATTTTAATTATTCAATTTCCACTGTTTTTTCCACATAGAAAAACCAAAAAATGCCAGAACCAGGTAAGCAGCACTCACGATTGGCATAAATACCAGACCTGCAAGCAGGTATAAACTTATATTGGTTACATTTACTGTAAACCATGCGGCCCAACATTCAAGTTTCTTCTGAGCCGAGAGATACTGTGCAGTCAATATGGTAATGGTAATAAACGCATCAAGATAAGGAGTCCGTGCCTCTTTGAAAATACCAGGCCATATGTTGTCCAGATATGTGAGGGCAGTACCCCATATTACCGCAAGAACAATTATCTGAGCAACAAAATATACCCTTTTACCATTTGTCATGAGCGATATCTTAAGTTGATGCAAGCTGTTCTCCTCCTCCTTTTTTGGATGGGTCCAACGATAGTGGCCAAAGAAATTGATTGCAAAAGAGACCGGCTGTACAAGCATGCTCGAATAGAGTCCTTTCTGATAAAACAGAAAAAACAGGATTATGTTGTATGCATATCCTATCCAGAAGTTTGCAACCTTTGCTCTGGTTGCCAGATATACACACGATAATCCGCTAAGGACCGCTATTATTTCTATAAGGCTGACCCCTTGTCCGCCAATTGTAAAAAGAATGTTTTTTATGCTGAAAAAATAATCCATCACTAAATAAATTTTAACCTACACTTCCCTCAAGGGTTATCTGAAGCAACTTCTGAGCCTCAACCGCAAACTCCATAGGAAGTTGGTTGAGAACCTCTTTGGCATATCCATTCACTATAAGGCCAACAGCATCTTCTGTTCCGATACCTCTCTGCTGGCAGTAGAACAACTGGTCCTCGCTTATTTTTGAGGTTGTTGCCTCGTGCTCCAGTATGGCTGTCTCGTTTTCGTTCTCTATATATGGAAATGTGTGCGCACCGCATCTGTCTCCGAGTAAAAGAGAGTCACATTGAGTGTAGTTTCTTGAAAATTCTGCGTTTGGAAGTATTTTTACAAGACCCCTGTAGCTGTTCTGGCTGTGCCCCGCTGAGATACCCTTGCTTACTATCCGGCTTCTAGTGTTTTTGCCTATATGTATCATTTTTGTGCCGGTGTCTGCCTGTTGATAGTTGTTTGTAACTGCAACCGAATAAAACTCCGATATTGAATTGTCGCCACGTAGAATTGTACTCGGATACTTCCATGTGATTGCAGAACCTGTCTCTACCTGTGCCCAGAATAACTTACTGTTTTCACCTTTGCAGATACCTCTTTTGGTTACAAAGTTGAAAATACCCCCTTTGCCGTTTACATCTCCCGGATACCAGTTCTGCACCGTTGAATACTTAACCTCAGCATCCTTCATAACAACAATCTCCACCACTGCTGCATGCAATTGGTTTTCGTCACGCTGCGGTGCTGTACACCCTTCCAGATAACTAACATAAGATCCCTCCTCTGCTACAATAAGCGTTCTCTCGAACTGACCTGTTCCCTTTGCATTTATCCTGAAATAGCTCGACAGCTCCATTGGACAACGCACACCTTTAGGAATATAACAGAATGAACCGTCGCTGAATACAGCTGAATTCAATGCAGCATAGAAGTTGTCGCCAAAAGGGACAACAGATGCAAGGTACTTTTTGACAAGCTCCGGGTAGTCTCTGACTGCTTCTGAAAATGAACAGAAAATAATCCCTTTTTCTGCAAGGGACTCTCTGAATGTGGTCTTTACAGAAACTGAATCGAAAACCGCATCCACAGCTACACCAGCAAGGACATTCCTCTCGTCCAGGGGTATCCCCAGTTTGTCGAAAGTCGCCTGAAGTTCAGGATCTATTCCTGCCCCTTCTGCCCTTTTCTTTGGTGCGGCAAAATAAATGATATCCTGATAATCTATCTCCGGGATTGTAAGGTGAGGCCAGGTTGGCATCTTCATGGTGAGCCATTTGTTATATGACTTCAACCTGAATTCCAACATCCATTCCGGCTCCTCTTTTTTGGCCGAAATCATTCTTACTGTATTCTCGTTCAATCCCTTCGGAAAAAACTCCTGATCGAGATTGGTTACAAATCCGTGTTCATAATCGGATTCTGTTATTTTTTGAATTATATCATTTTCACTCATCATGAGGCAAAGTTATATCATTTTAACCTATTTTTGCACACAAATATAGTGTGATGACAAAAGCAGGAAACGCCAAACCAAAAAAAACACAAGTAGCGGATGAAGGAAAAATGAACCTTATTAACCGGCTGCTTTCACAGACCGCTACAAAAATTCAGGGTAGTTTTCCAGAAGAACAGCCTGAGGGGTTCATATGGTTTAATACTCATAAGCTGCTTCTCGAAGGGCTTGACTTCGACCTCGTTTACACCCCTTTGAAGCACCTGGGATACAAAGCCGTTATAAGTCTCTTTGGCCCAATTTATGCAAAAAACCATGTTCCCTTTTCTGTCTCTGTCAATATTGGCCTCTCCGTCAAGTATTTCGTAGAGGATATTGAAGAACTTTGGTCAGGCATGGTTGCTGCTCTTGAGGAACACAAAGTAAGCAACGTTGAACTAAACCTCCTTCCTTCTCTCACCGGACTAACTATCAGTTTGTCGTCCATGGGAAAACAACAGAGAGAGCTATTTGTTCAAACCCCGGCACCGGTTTCGGGTGACCTCATATGCATTTCCGGCAATCTTGGGGCAGCATATATGGGGCTACAGCTACTGGAAAGAGAGAAAGCTCTTTTTACTGACAATCCCGATATTCAGCCCAACCTGCAGCAATATAAATTCATTCTTAAATCATACCTTAACCCCAATCTAGACACATCTGCCATAGAGGCCCTTAATTTGAACTCCATATATCCGTCTGACGGAGCCTTTATCTCTGACGGACTTGCAGATGCAGTTAAAAGAGTATGTAAAAGAAACAACCTTGGAGCAAAGATCTTCCTCGACAAGATTCCTATTGCCTCACAAACATTCCAAATGGCCGAAGAACTTGGCATAGACGCTACTACTGCTGCTTTAAACGGAGGGGACGACTTTCAGTTCCTATATACGGTTCCCCTTTCTATGTATGAGTCCCTTCAGAAGGAAGTTGCTCAGCTTGACATAATAGGACACCTTTGTTCTGCCGATTACGGAACACTGCTAATAACTCCGGATGGTACAGAACTGAGTCTAAAAGCTCAGGGATGGAGTGAATGAGTATTCCAGAGGAACGGAATCGAGATAGCCGAACAACTCTTTGTTTAAGGATACCTTGAATTTTGTAGAGAAGAACTCTACTGCCAGCTGGTTTTCATAATCCAGTGCCTTAATTATAACAGTAGTGTTTCCTTTATTCTCCTTAAACCTGCTGATAAGTTCCTTTCTGAAAGAGCTTTCCAACCCTCTTATAGGTATGTTTATAGTAATCTGCTTTATAAAGTCCTCCTTTGTATTTGCAAGATGCCTTATACTCTTTATCTTCAACTCATAATCCACATTCTTTGCTGCATCCTGCTTTGCTGCACCAAACCCATATTTTGGAGCAATCGTACATTTAAGCAACAAAGGAAGGTTTTGCTGGGTATATTGCATAAGGTTCTCATAGTCCTTACCAAAGACAGTGAAGCTTACAGATCCGTTGAAATCCTCAATGGTGAAATTAGCAAATGGTCTTCCCGTACTTCTCGTATATGAAATTTTTACATTTGTTACTATACCGGCTATAATTATCTCTTTGCCTTGCAATGCCTCCTCCTTTGTAGCCATGTTCACCATCTCCATTGCCTGAACCAGAGTATGCGTGGTGAAGTTCTTCACCTCAAAGTCGAATTGGTCAAGCGGGTGAGCAGAGAGGTACATGCCAACAAGCTCCTTCTCTCTTTTTAAAAGGTCATTCTGACTCACCTCCACATTTTGCGGAATTTCCGGAGGTACAAGTTTTATAGTTTCGCTCATGCCAAAAAGCGAGTGCCCGCCGTTAAGCACATCTGACTGGTATGTGTTGCCATATTTGTACAATGCGTCTAGAAATGGTTCCTCCTTTGAGTTTGATGCAAGGTACTGCTCTCTTCTGATCGGTTCAAAACTGTCGAATGCTCCTGCATATATGAGAGATTCTATGGTTTTTCTTCCCACAGAGCTAAGGTTGACCCTCTCCACAAAATCGAAAATAGAGATAAAATTACCCCCTCCATTCTCCTCTCTTGCCTTGACTATATTCTCCACGGCACCGGCGCCAACTCCTTTAATACCGGCCATTCCAAAACGGATGTTTCCCTTTTTATTCACGGTAAAGGTATCGACACTCTCATTGACATCCGGACCAAGCACTGCTATTCCCATCCGTTTACACTCATCCATCAGCTTGGTTATCTCCTCAATGTCATTAAGGTTTCTGCTTAATGTGGCTGCCATGTACTCCGCCGGATAGTTTGCCTTAAGGTAAGCCGTCTGATAACCTATCCATGCGTAACACGTAGAGTGTGATTTGTTGAATGCATATTCTGCAAATGCCTCCCAGTCTTTCCATATCTTCTCAAGGGTCTCGGATGAGTGGTTCCTCTCTGTACCACCGACCATGAATTTCTCCTTGAGCTTGTCAATCATCTTCTTGTCCTTCTTGCCCATTCCCTTTCTAAGCTGATCGGCATCTCCTTTGGTGAGTCCTGCTATCTTCTGTGAAAGAAGCATAACCTGCTCCTGATATACTGTAACTCCATAGGTCTCAGAAAGTATCTGTTCCATCTCCGGCAGATCATACTGAATTTGCTTCAGACCCTTTTTTCTGTCTACAAAGTCGGGGATGTACTCCATCGGACCCGGCCTGTAGAGGGCGTTCATGGCAATAAGATCTTCAAACCTGTTGGGTTTGAGTTCTCTCAGCCATTTTCTCATGCCGTCGCTTTCAAACTGGAACGTTGCCACAGAATCTCCCTTGCTAAACATTGCGTAAGTAGCCTTGTCGTCAATTGGTATGGAATCTATGTCCAGATCAATCCCTCTAGAGTGTTTTATGTTCCTGACAGCGTCTTTGATAACCGATAGTGTCTTTAGTCCCAGAAAATCCATCTTGAGCATTCCAACTTTCTCTATCTGAGATCCTTCGTACTGGGACACCCATATCTCCTCTCCAGTCTCCTTGTCCTTGGCAATTGATATTGGAATATACTCCCGAAGATCGTCCCTGCCGATTATGATTGCGCAAGCATGAACTCCAACGTTCCGGACATTGCCCTCAAGCTTTTGTGCATACTCCATGGTCTCCCTTACAAGAGGATCGGATGAGTTAAACGCCTCCTGAATTTCCGGGACGTATTTTATGCAGTTTTCCAGAGTGACAGCAACTTTGTCGCCGTTTTTGTCCGACGGCAGTTTTGTGGGAATCAGCTTAGCAAGTCTGTCAGACTCGCTCAAAGGAAGTTTCTGTATCCTGGCAATGTCTCTTATTGCACTTTTGGCTGCCATTGTACCGAAAGTAATAACATGCGACACATGGTCCTTTCCGTATTTTTCCTCAACATACCTGAGAACCTTGGATCTGCCGTCATCATCAAAGTCAATGTCAATATCGGGCATAGATATACGATCGGGATTCAGGAATCGCTCAAACAGAAGGTCATACTTGAGAGGGTCTATATCTGTTATTCTAAGACAGTAGGCTACTACAGATCCGGCTGCCGAACCTCTTCCGGGACCTACAGATACGTCCATTCCGCGTGCCGCAGCAATAAAATCCTGTACTATAAGAAAATAGTCCGGAAACCCCATTTTTTTAATAGTGGCAAGTTCAAACTCTATTCTCTCCTTTTGTGCATCATTCAGTTCTCCATACCTGCTTGTTGCCCCCTTGTAAGTGAGATCCCTGAGGTACTCGTTAGAGTCGGAATAGCTTGCGGGTATTGGGAAATTGGGCATAATAGGAACTGAATCCAGACTGTAAACCTCAACTTTATTAGCAATTTCTATTGTGTTTTCAAGAATTTCAGGAACATCCTTGAAAATCTCCTCCATCTCTGCCTGACTCTTCAAATACTCTTGC
This sequence comes from Bacteroidales bacterium, assembly GCA_041659025.1. Lineage (GTDB taxonomy): Bacteria > Bacteroidota > Bacteroidia > Bacteroidales > UBA932 > Bact-08. Next base: position 394,787 of record JBAZZA010000001.1, read on the forward strand.
TTAGAATATCTCAATCTTTTGGGGTCGTCGTATTCTGCATTGGTGGTGAGGCATATCAACCTGTCATGAGCCTCGCGGTCCTCCTGTGCAACAAAATGAACATCGTTTGTTGCTATGCACTTTATGTTATGTTTTGCGGCCAACTCCAGAATTCCTTTGTTAACCAGTTGCTGGGCAGGAAATACAGAAGTGTCAGCTCCCGGCGCATCTGTTTCATGTCTCTGAAGTTCAAGGTAATAGTCTTCTCCAAACAGATTCTTATACCAAAGTACCGTCTCCTCTGCCTCCTTCATGTTTCCGGCAGTTATTGCCCTGGAAACCTCTCCTGCAAGACAGGCCGACGAACAGATAAGGTTTTCGGAATATCTCTCGAGTAGCTCCCGGTCAATTCTGGGTTTATAGTAATACCCCTCTATGAAGGCATAAGATGTAAGCTTAATGAGGTTTTTATATCCTGCGTGGTTCTTTGCGAGTAAGACAAGATGGTAGCTGCTCTGATCTTCCTTGCCTCTCCTAAGGTCGCGACCCTCCTTTGAAACGTAAAATTCGCACCCCACAATAGGTTTTACGTTTGGATAGCTTTTTGCGGCGTCCAGAAATTCCTTAACACCAAACATATTTCCATGGTCGGTAATGGCAAGTGCTATCTGATTATCTTCTGATGCACTTTTAAAAAGGCGCTTTATAGGTGCAGCACCATCTAAGATAGAGTATTGTGTATGTACGTGGAGGTGAACGAAAGGCATTTTCTGATTGGGTATTGTAGGTGCATAAAGGTATAAAATTTAGGCTGACAAGATAGCCAGCCCAATAAAAATTTATTAACAATCTTCGTTTATCAGACCAGTGATTTGCCGGTCATGTCTTTAGGAGCAGGAATGCCCATAAGTTTAAGAATTGTTGGAGCAATGTCGGCGAGAATTCCGTTTTCCACTGTTTTGATCTGATCATCAACTACAATGAATGGCACAGGATTAAGCGAGTGTGCGGTGTTTGGCGATCCGTCTGCATTCAGGGCAAAGTCTGCATTTCCATGGTCGGCAGTAATCAGGACAGTGTATCCCATATCCCTGGCTACCCCGGCAACCTCAGAAGCACATTTGTCAACTGTTTCAACAGCTTTTCTTATAGCACTATAGACGCCGGTGTGTCCTACCATGTCGCCATTGGCGAAGTTTAGGATTATCAAGTCCTGCCTGCCGGTTTTAAGCTCTTCAATAAGAGCATCTCTTACTTCAGGGGCACTCATCTCTGGTTTGAGGTCGTATGTTGCAACCTTTGGAGAGTTTATCAGAATTCTGCTCTCGTTTTCAAAGAGAGCCTCCCTTCCCCCGGAAAAGAAGAATGTGACATGGGCATACTTTTCTGTTTCGGCTATCCTTAGCTGATTTTTTCCTGCTGCTGCAACCACCTCGCCAAGCGTGTTCTGCACATTATCTTTATCATACAGTATATGAAGACCCTTGAACTTGTCGTCATAGGGGGTAAGTGTGCAATAGTAAAGAGGAATTGTCTTCATTCCGGCTTCCGGCATGTCGCTTTGTGTAAGCACACTTGTTATCTCTCTCGCTCTGTCGTTACGGAAGTTAAAGAAGATCACAGCATCACCCTCGAAAAGGGTTCCTACAGAATTACCCTCTTTGTCCACAGCTACCAGTGGCATTATGAACTCATCCGTAACCCCGTTGTCGTAGCTCTGCTGCATTGCATCAACTCCTTTGGTAAACTTCTCGCCTTTCCCAGCAACCAAAAGGTCGTACGCAAGTTTCACCCTCTCCCATCTTTTATCCCTGTCCATAGCATAGTAGCGGCCTATTATTGAGGCAAGCTTACCTGTAGATTTCTTAAGATGATCCTCCAATTCTGCAATATAGCCCTTTCCGCTCCGAGGATCAGTATCTCTTCCATCCATGAAGGCGTGCACATAAACGTTCCTGAGATCCATATCACGTGCGGCATCCAGAAAACCATAAAGGTGTTCCATGGCACTGTGTACCCCCCCGTCACTCATAAGACCCATAAAATGAAGTGCCTTTCCGGAACTCTTCACATATTCATAAACGGCCTTTATCTCCACATTTTCCATGAGCCTCTTCTCGCGACAGGCTTTGTTTATCTTTACAAGATCCTGATAAACCACTCGTCCTGCTCCAATGTTGAGGTGACCAACCTCCGAATTTCCCATTTGTCCTTCCGGAAGACCAACGTCTTCTCCGCTTGCAGAGAGCAGTGACATAGGATATTTGGCCCGTATAGCATCAATATTTGGTTCTCCCTGAGTATAAATAACATTCGATTTGTCTTTCTTCCCTTCGCCCCAACCGTCGAGAATCATCAATAGTACCTTTTTATCCATATTATTACTTAAATTTGTAGTTGCAAAATTATACAATTATGCCTAGAAACAAAAACAGAGAGAGAGACAGTAAGTTTAAAAGGAACCCGAAAAATGTCTCTAAGGCTCCAAAAGAGGAGTCAACCGGAAGGGTCAGCATGACAAGAGAGGGCTATGCGTTCATAATAAGAGAAGGATTAGAAGACGATATTTTCATATCAGCAAGAAAGTTAAGAGGAGCCCTGCATGGAGATACCGTTAGAATAGTTGCACAAAGTCCAAAGACTGCCACAAGGAGGATTGAAGGAGAGGTTATAGAGATTATAGAACGCACAAAAAAACCTTTTATTGGTATTCTGCAAATCACGGGAAATCAGGCATGGGTTATTACTGAGGGAAAGAATATGCCATATGACATAAGAATCCCGATTGATAGCGTGCAGGATATCCACAATGGAATGAAAGTGGCCGCAATTGTAGATGAGTGGCCGAGACGGTCAGATGAACCAATAGGACACATAATTGATGTTCTTGGTACTCCGGGAGACAACAACACAGAGATGCACGCTATTCTTGCCGAATTCGGTCTTCCATACAAATTTGACCCTTCAGTTGAGAAGGACGCAGACAAGATTCCAGACAAAATCTCCGGCGAAGACATCAGAGCCAGAAGAGACTTCAGGGGCATCACAACATTTACAATAGACCCTACAGATGCAAAAGACTTTGACGATGCTCTTTCGATACAAAAGCTGGAGAGCGGCAACTGGGAGATAGGAGTACATATTGCCGATGTCACGCATTACGTGAGACCGGGCTCACTGGTAGATCAGGAGGCACTGGAAAGAGCAACTTCTGTTTACCTTGTAGACCGTACTGTGCCAATGTTACCCGAAAAGTTATCCAACAAACTATGTTCATTAAGGCCAAATGAGCAGAAGCTCTGTTTTTCAGCTGTTTTTGAGATTAATGAAAAGGGGAAGATCCTAAGCAAATGGTTTGGCAGAACAATAATAGAATCGGATTACAGATTTGATTACGGACAGGCACAACAGATAATAGAAACCGGAGAGGGTCCATTGAAAGACGAAATGCTTAAGCTTCATTATCTCGCAGGATTACTTCGTGACGAGAGGTTCCGCAGGGGAGCTATCAGCTTCGAAAGGCCAGAGATGAAGGTAGAGGTTGATGAGAACGGAAAGCCTATAAGAGTATATTCCAAGATGAGTTCAGATTCTAACTGGCTCATTGAGGAGTTCATGCTACTGGCAAACCGCGAAGTGGCCCAGCTTATTGGTGGGGTTAAAGATGGAAAGAGCGCCAAGACTTTCGTATACCGTATTCACGAGGAACCAAATCCCGAAAAAATAGTGCTGTTCCGGACATTCATAAAGCACTTCGGATACGATATGAAACCGACAAAGAACGGCCGCGAACTTTCAAGCGAAATCAACAACCTTTTGTCTACAGCCAAAGGTAAGCCGGAAGAGGGAGCCATAGAAATTATGGCACTTCGCTCAATGGCAAGGGCTCGTTATTCCACAGACAATGTGGGCCATTATGGTCTTGCTTTCGACTATTACACACACTTTACTTCACCAATAAGAAGGTACCCCGACATGATGGTCCATAGGCTTTTGGCGATGTATCTCGATAATGCCAAGTCTCAGGACAAAAACTATTATGAAGAGCGATGCAAGTATTCAAGCGAAAGGGAGCAGATAGCAACAGAGGCAGAAAGGGCAAGTATCAAATACAAGATGGTTGAATTTATGCAGGACAAAGTGGGTCAGATATATGAAGGGAACATTTCAGGGCTCACAGACTGGGGCATGTTCGTGGAACTTGCAGATACCAAGATTGAGGGGTTGGTTGCTCTGAGGGATGTAAAAGAGGACTATCTTGTCTTTAATGAAGAGTCTTTCACTCTTTATGGAAAGCGCAGCGGCAAGAAATTTATGCTTGGGGACGCCGTAAAGGTTAAAGTAGAGAAGGCAAATCTGGAACAAAAGCAGCTTGACTATTCACTTATTTGGGAAGACAGGGTAGAAAGTCAGCAACAGGACCAGCATAAGACGAGGAAGACAGTTCCAAAGGTAAACCCTAAAAAAGTTAGGGACCACAAGAGTTTCGTAAAAACCCATGTGAAGGAATTTATTCCCGGTAAGGACTCATAGGGTGAAGCTGTAACCAAGCATCAGATTTCCAGGTCTGAGCCTGAACTCTCTTTCGACATTTGTAAGTTCGCTAAAGTACGAATATTTATATTCCCTCTTGTTGAATACATTGGTCCAGTCCATTGTCAGTTCTCCTCTGCCCAGCTTGTATGCAAATTTTATATCGGTAAAGAGGAAGCTTTTTGTTGCTCCTTCTGTTAATTCATTTATATAGCAGTCAAACTTTATCTGTGACCGGAATTTGTCTTTATGTTTATAACTTATTATAAGAGAAGGATTATACCCTGTGCGGGAGAAAGTAGAGAGTACTCCATTATTTGAGGTTCTCTTTGATAAAGTTATTTTAGTGTCAAGTTCCATATCAAGAGAATTGAAAAGAGTAGCCTCTATCCTTGGAACAACCGACCATAACAACGTTCTGAAGTTCATAGCTGCACCCTGCTGGATTAATGAGTTGTCTGCTATTGTATAGTTGCTCTTAATATCCAACAATAACGGCAAGTCAAAAAAACTTTTTGTTGCCGAAAAAACTAATGACAACCCGGAACTCTCCATCTGTTCGGGCAAAATAGTCCGTACATTATAAAAATCTTCATATTGCATAGAAACTGTATAACCATTCATATTCCGGTTATAAATAAGAGATCCGAACAGGTTGAAAAGCTTAAGGGGGTTGGTGTACTGCGCCCTGACCGACATAACATTAATATGACTTTCCAGCATTTGGTTGTATCCCCTGTAAATTGAACGGTAATCTAATAATATTGAAGAACTGTTCATTTTTAGTATATCGGTCTGACTGTTATTTGCATTATAGGCGACAGAACCCTCCATGAAAGGAGAGAACTTGTACCTCAAATCAATGCCTGGTGTAATCCGGAACATCCCGTTCTGCAGTTTCAACGGGAATGCTGCTGAAATTCTTAATGCCTCATTTTCAAACTTTAAAGAAGGAGTAACAAAAATTTCGGTTAATGACCAGTTGGCTTTGTTTGTCTCGTTAAAACGAGAGAGATCCGATTCAAGTTTCTGAAAAGTAAGGTTGGTTCCTCCCTTAAGATCGGTAGAAAACCTGCCAAACGGAATTGTAATACCCGCAAAATTATTTGACTGTACCTGAAAAAGACTTATGCTCTGTCTTATATCATCCGTCGAAATAGTAAGTGATTGAGGAAGTGACTTTATCTGAGTATTTGAACTTACCTTTAAGATAGATTTTTTAACCGGTTTGATAATCGTGAATATCTCCGAAAAGTCATACTGTCGGAGCCGGGCACTTTGATTAATGTCCTTTGTGCCCGATGTATTTGCAAAGTTGTTGCTGAAACGCAGCCTCCCGTTTATTCTGTTTTGAACAAAGCTTTTTGGTGTATTAGATTTTACGACTATGTCAATTTCCGGAGAATTCAGGAATCCCCGGTAACTATTGATCTCTTCTATTACAATATTTTCTGCTCCGTCAATAATATATTCTGTCCTTTCATTCTGCCACCTCTCCTGAAAATCATAGATATAGTTCAGTTTTACAACTCCTTCTACATCTTTTGCCAATATAAAGAGATTGTTGGATGATAACAATATGCTCTTGTTGAACATGTTCCTCTGTTCCCCAATTGGTGGGGATGCTATTCCTGTCACATTTACCAGGTTCTGATCTTCCGGACTTATAAGTTGTGATTCAGCTGCTGCTCCAAGATTTTGCTGACGGATTTCTTTCCTTACATCAACTCCAGTATTGTTGCTCTTAATTACATTCATAGACTGGAAGCTCTTGTTAAACCGGAAAAGCAGTAACCCTGAATCCCATAAAAAAGGAGGAGCCCCCACTCCAATCTCTGCCGATATAATCCAATCCCCTTTTACCTTTTGGTTAAGTATAAGATTGATAGCTGCATTTTCAGAAGGAGTGTTCTTCTGTAGCACCTTTACAGGCTGATGATTTTCAAATATCTGTATTAGTGATACTATGTCCGGCCTTATATTTTGGGTTGCAATCCCATACTGCCCATCTAAAAGATTTTTACCGTCTATATAAAATGCATTTATTGGCTTGTCATTCAATGTAACCAGACCACTTTTTGATACATCTATTCCGGGGAGCCGTTTTAATACATCTCCAATAGATCTGTCTTGTTCCTTTACAAAACCCGCTGTGAGATAGTTGAGAGTATCTCCCGCTTCAGTCACTTTGGGAGCCTTTACCGTCACCTCCTTGAGTTGAAAATCCGAACTTTCCAACGCAATTTTCAATGGTTTTGTCGATTGCAGATCAAATCTGATTCTGGACTTTGCAAAACCCATAGATGAAACCTCCAAATAAAAACAACTCTCAAATATATCGGGTTTTAAGTCAAAAGAGCCGTCTTTAAGGGAGAAGGTGTAACCGAGCATATTCTTGCCTACCGAATCATAAATGCATATCTGTGCATTTGAAATTGCCGTACCATCATCTTTTGAAACAACCACTCCAGTTATATGCTCCTGTGAAAAAAGTTTTCCTGCTGATAGAAAAAACAGAAACAGCAGCAACCTTATAGACGGATTATTCATAGCTCTCTATAGCATTCATCCTTTTTTTCTGAATATCAGTCTTGAGACCCTTTTCGTTTGTAACAGAAACTACTGTCATTCCCTGCGAAGCAAGAGAATTTTTTAGGTCTTCCACACTCTTTCTTTTGATTTGCATAAAGGTCCTGCCTTCAGTCTTGATATATTTGTTTTTAGAGGCCTCCACAGGTAGAAGTATTGCCTTTTTTTTCACCAGTAGAGAAATTCCTTTACATACAAAACTGAACTCTCCCTTTGCATCTTCTGCTTTCAATATGAGTCCGGGGAGGCCCCAAAGTTTCCATGGTCCTTCAATCATTGGAATATCCGGAGTATACCAGGCTATCCACTCCCTTCCTCTGAACCTGCATTTTGCCTTTAAACATTTATAGTTCTCAATAACAGCGGTATCTTTTAACAACTCCCAGTTTTGCCTCTCCATAGCCTCTTCGTATAAGTAATGCTGTTCCAATATTTTAGAAATGACCATAAGACTATTGCTTTCGTAGTTTTTAAAAATTTTGTCTTCCGAACCTCGTTTTAAACTTTTGGTCCTAAGAAATATATCCTCGTTTGAAAGTCCGGATAATAGCAGAGATCGTTTTGTCGAATCTGAGTAATTATCATAAAAACTATAAAAAAAAGAGGCTGTCACTCCCGCATCCAGGTAGTACCAGTCGCTAAAAATCTTATCGCTGTCTACTATGTTTTTGGATTTTGCCTCATACTGAACCCTAATATATGAAGAATCCAGAAACTGCGCAAACAGGCCCTGGGAAAGAAAAATTGAGAGAATTAACGGCAAGATTCTTTTCATAAAGATGGTTTTGCCATACAAATATAAAAAAAATATCTATTTTTGCAAAGTTGTTTAATCAACGGTTAACTATGCAACTAATAGAAATTGTAAAAACCAACGAGCTGCTTTACATTCTTAACGGAAGATTGTCTGCTGCTCTTAACCGGCATCTTAACAGGAAGTTCAGAGCCGCCGGGCTTGACATTACAACAGAACAGTGGGGTGTTCTGGTTAGTCTTTGGAACAAGGATCAGCAAACCCAGCAGTCTATAAGCGAGCAAACATTCAAGGACAAGGCCAGTATTACCAGACTGCTTGACTCTCTTGCAAAACATGGTCTTATTGTCAGAATTTCCGACCCTGCTGACAGAAGAATCAATATTGTTCATCTCACAAATAAAGGAAAAGAGATGGAAGAGAAGGCAATGGAACTGGTTAAGGAATCGTTTAATCAGGCTATTGAGGGGATAGACCGCACAGATCTTCTTTTCACAAGAGACATTCTTCTCAAACTTTTAAACAACATAATCACCTAATATTCTGGGTTTAATCACTATTTGTCTTATGATGGTGATTCATTAAACCATAATAGTTGCATAATCAACTAATATAAAATTACTACATATCTGAATTATTATAACTATATGAAAATGAAACGAATTTGCCTGTTTGTCCTCTCTCTTATGATTGTTTTACAGCTCCACTCTCAAAATGTCCTTACTTTAGAAGAGTGCAGAAGAATGGCAATGGAGCACAACAAAAATCTACTAGCATCACAGGAGAGGATTAAAATCGCCTCTGAGCTCAAGAAAGCTGTGTTCACACAGTTCTTGCCAAATTTTTCAGCAACAGGTACATACCTTTGGAATGAGAAAAGTATCTCTCTTCTATCGGAAGATGCTCTTCTTCCTATAGGTACAAAAATGGCTGACGGCTCCTTCGGTTTCAGGCAGGATCAGATAAGCAATCAATGGACACAGGTTGCCCCCGGGGTATATGCCCCACTAGATGCTACAGGAAAACCGTTTGACCCCAAAGCAGAACCCGGTAAAATTATCTGGAATGACTACGCCCTTTTACCAAAAGAGTCTATGGAGATGGATATCCACAACATTTTTGCCGGAGGTATCGGATTTACCCAACCTTTATATATGGGTGGGAAAATAAGAGAGTTGTACAATATTGCAAAAAATGGAGAGAAACTAGCTGAGATAAAGAATAAGGAGGAGATGAACAGCCTAATGATAGAGGTCGATGAGGCTTACTGGAGGGTCGTTTCCATTGAGAATAAAAAGAAACTTGCAGAAGAATATTGCCGTCTATTGGAAAAACTCAGCAAGAACGTGAATATCATGATTGAGGAGGGTGTGGCAACAAAAGGAGATGTTCTAAAGGTTAATGTAAAGCTTAATGAGGCGGAGATGAGTCTCACCAAAGCCGACAATGGTCTTAGATTATCCAGAATGGCACTTTTCCAGATTTGCGGAATTAACCTAGACTCAGAAACTCTCCTTGCAGACAGTGATCTCTCACAATCTCAAGTGATTGTTGCCCTGCCTGCTATCGATGATGTATTGAGTGTACGACCGGAAATACAAGCCCTCGGAATTATGCAAAATGTTGCAAAGTCAAACGTAAAGATAATGGAATCCCGTTTTTTGCCTAATCTTTTACTCACAGGTAATTATCTTCTAACTTCTCCCAATTTTTTCAATGGAGTAAGTAGTAGTTTGGATGGAATGTTTACTGTAGGGATAGGAGTAAATATTCCGTTGTTTCATTTTGGAGACAGGATTCATACTCTAAGGGCCGCAAAGGGACAGTACAAAATTGCACAATACACCATGGAGGAGGCAAAAGAGAAAATAGAACTGCAGGTAACACAGTCGGGGTTCAGGATGACAGAAGCTAACAGGAAGCTTGTCATGTGTGAAAAAAACATAGAAAAGGCAACAGAAAACCTGAGATTCGCAAACGAAGCATTTGCAGAAGGAATAATAAACAGCAGCGAACTGATGGAGGCTCAGACAGCATGGCTATCTGCAAACTCCGAGAGAATAGACTCCAGTATAGATGTCCGCCTCTGCGAACTATACCTCAAGAAAGCCATTAGCACATTAACATATTAGCATATTAACGTATGAAAAAGTCACAAAACAAGAACAGTTTATTAATCGGCCTTCTCGGCCTGCTGGGAGTGATAGCCATAGTATCGATTATCGGCTACTATGCTGCAAAACCTGAACCTTTGATACTTCAGGGAGAGGCAGAAGCTACAGAATACCGCGTTTCCGGAAAAGTTCCCGGCAGGATAAAGGAGTTCCTGACAGAAGAGGGGACATTTGTAGAAAAAGGAGATACCCTGGCAATTATAGATAGCCCAGAACTTCTGGCAAAGCTCAATCAGGCAGAAGGAGCCCAACTTGCCGCAGAGGCACAAAGCAGAAAGGCAATCAAGGGCGCTCGTTCTGAGCAGATTACCGGAGCATACGAAATGTGGCAGAAGGCCGAGGCTGGTGTCGAGATTGCAAAAAAATCATTTGAAAGAGTACAGAACCTATTCAACAAAGAGGTAGTCCCTGCGCAGAAAAGAGATGAAGCAGAGGCAATGTATAAAGCGGCTGTTGCAACTTCAAGGGCTGCAAAATCGCAGTACGATATGGCTGTCAACGGGGCAGAAACCGAAGATAAGGCAGCAGCATTTGCCTTGGTATACAGGGCAAAAGGTGCTGTATCTGAGGTAAGATCGTATATGGGAGAAATGTATGTTCTCGCTCCTGCTGCTGGCGAAGTTTCTGAAATATTTCCAAACTGCGGCGAGTTGATTGGTACCGGAGCCCCTATTCTTAGCATTACAGACTTATCCGATATGTGGTTTACATTCAGCATAAGGGAAGATCTTTTAAGCGGTCTGACAATTGGTTCTACCATTAAACTAATGATTCCTGCCCTTGGCAATCAGATATATGATGCCAAAGTGACATTTGTCAAGGCTATGGCTTCATATGCAACATGGCGGTCTACAAAAGTCAGCGGACAGTTTGACGCAAAGACTTTTGAAGTAAAAGCCGTTCCACAATCTAAAATTGATGCTCTTCGTCCGGGTATGACTGCAATAATTCAAATGGATAAAAAATAAACTTCCATATGACTTTCAATGCGTTTAAAAGGGTCTGGAAAAGAGAACTTAAGATGATGTTCAGCAGGCCTATATATCTTTTTTCCACAGTTTTCGTCCTGGCTTTCTGTTATATTTTCTTCCTTACTTTTTTAAGAGAAGGAATGCCCGAAAAATTGCCAATAGCTGTTGTCGATCTTGATCAATCAGTTATTTCGCGTCGTTTTTACCGGGAGATAAATGCCACGGCATCTACCGAGGTGGTAATGAGATGCACAAGCTACCAGGAGGCACGGGATCAGATGCAGAGAGGCAATATTCACGGATTTATAGTAATTCCGGATAACCTCTATAAAGACCTGCTCGCAAACAAAAGGCCAGAAGTATCATTCTATGTAAACAATTCTTATCTTATATCAGGGACCCTCAGCTATAAAGACATGATGACAATGTCTGCCCTGGCTTCCGGTGCTTATCAACGAGAGTTTCTAAGGGCCCGGGGTGTTCCTGAAAACCTTATAATGGGACGAATCCAACCAATTGTTATTGATTCTCATCTTATTGGAAATCCTTGGGCTAATTATGGCATTTATCTTATAAATGTCCTGTTGCCGGGCGTACTTCAGCTGATAGTCCTTCTGATGACAGTTTATGCTATTGGTGTAGAGCTTAAGAACAGAAGCTCCCTTGATTGGCTGGAAACTGCTGACGGTTCACTGGCATTTGCATTGGCGGGGAAACTTGCCCCCTATACTATCCTTTTCTCTATCCTTGGAATCGCCGGAAACGTCTTGCTTTATAAGTTTGTGAACTTTCCTTTCCATGGTTCATTCGCCTTTCTTTGTGTTGCTACAATCCTGTTTGTGATAGCACATCAGGCCGTAGGCATCTTTATGATAGGGTTGTTTCCGGTATTAAGAGACGGAATAAGCTTTGCTGCTCTTTACGGTATCCTTTCATTCACCTATGCCGGTTTTACATTTCCCATAGAAGCGATGCCACCATTGGCTCAAGGAGCCAGTGTACTGTTCCCTATAAGGCACTATTTCATGATATATGTTAATGAGGCACTACTTGGGGCAGACATCGGTAAATCATTGATATACGCAGGCGCTTTGATTTCATTTCTTATTCTTCCGTTCCTGGTATACTATCGACTCAAAAAGGCCCTCATAAATCAACATTACCCGGTTAAATAAAGCACATGAAACACAATTTGTCAGTTTTCAAATATATTACAGAGGGCATCCGTGATCTGTACTGGGTCTTCCTTAATGAGTTCAAAAGTATTTTTAAGGATACCGGGGTAATTATAATCTTTTTTGGAGCAGTAATCATATATCCACTCCTATATAATGGAATTTACAGGAATGAAGCCGTTTATGAAACTCCTGTTGCTGTTGTTGACCTCTCTTCTTCTCTGGAAAGCAGAGAGTTTCTCAGGAAAATTGATGCTGCACGCGAGGTGAAAATCTCTCACCGATGCATAAACATGGAAGATGCACAGCAATTGTTTGAATCCCGAAAGGTACATGGAATAATTTTTATCCCTGCAGATTATCATTTAAAGCTCCTAAGAATGGAGCAGGCAACCGTCTCTATATACAACGATATGAGCAGCTTCTTGTATTACAAAGGTTTGACAATGGCAACAAGTTATGCGATGCTTGCTGAGAGCCATGACATTCAGATAGAGAGGTTTAATACCGCAGGAATATCCGGAGAACAAGCCGAACAGCTGGTTCAGGCAGTACCTTATAACGATATCGCTCTTTATAATCCTGGCGGAGGCTTTGCAAGTTTTCTTATACCCGCCTTACTCATTCTTATTATTCACCAGACCCTCTTCTTTGGTATTGGAATGCTGGCCGGAACAGCAAGAGAAGAGAACATCCACCACACTCAAGTTCCGGAACATCTCAGAGGGAAGGGCATTTACAGGGTAGTTTTGGGAAAAGCAGCTTGTTACTTTTCCATATATCTGGTTCTTAGCACTTATGTGTTTGGACTTATTCCAAAACTTTTCAATCTGCCACATATTGGAAACATTGGAACACTGTTCAGTTTTATGATACCATTCCTTCTGGCAACAATATTCTTCTCCATGACAATCTCCGTCTTTGTAAAAAACAGGGAAACAGGTTTGATATCCTTCCTTTTCTTCACCCTTATTTTACTTTTTCTTGCTGGGTTCTCATGGCCAAGGTCCAATATGCCGGAGTTCTGGCGTTACTTTTCATATCTGTTCCCCTCAACACATGGGGTACAGGGATATATAAGGATTAACTCGATGGCAGCAGAGCTCTCCCAGGTGCGATTTGAATATGTAGTCCTCTGGATCCAGACCGCGGTCTACTTTGTCATGGCAAGCCTGACGCTGAGGTATACGGTTAAAAAGGCCATTAATTAACCTGGTCCCAACTCTACTGTAAAGTGCCTCATTATAGGAAGCTCCTTCAGTATAACATATCCCTTGGTAATTGACTCTCTGCGGTCATATACATTTTTAATTGCTGCTGCAACATAGTCCATGTGATTGTTTGTGTACACCCTGCGTGGTATTGCCAGACGAAGAAGTTCAAGTTCCGGATAGCGGTTTTCTCTTGTATCAGGATCACGGTCGGCAAGGAGGCACCCAATCTCCACTCCTCTTATTCCGGCCTCAAGATATAATTCTATGCCCAGTGTCTGTGCTATAAGTTGCTCCTTTGGAACATGTGTCAGTATCTTTTTTGCGTCAAGGAAAATTGCATGTCCCCCGGCAGGTCTCTGATAAGGAATTCCGTACTCATCTAGTTTTTTGCCTAGATATGCTATCTGGTTTATGCGGGTCTCAAGGTATTCGAAGTCTGTTCCCTCTCTTAGTCCCTGAGCAAGAGCATTCATGTCTCTGCCCGACATACCGCCATACGTGATAAATCCCTCAAACATAATATTATACATTTGGCACTTCAGCCAGTCTTCTTCATAGCGGAAAGCGAGAAAACCACCCATATTTACTATTGCATCCTTCTTCGAAGACATTGTCATAAAGTCGCCATAGCTGAACATCTCTAAAGCAATCTCCCTGATACTCTTGTCGGCATAACCCTCCTCTCTTGTCTTGATGAAGTATGCATTTTCTGCAAAACGGGCAGAATCAAACAGTACTTTTACACCATATTTTTTTGCTAGCTCAGAGACTCCCTTAACATTTGCCATAGAAACCGGTTGTCCTCCTGCTGTATTGTTTGTAACAGTGACAACTATGCATGGGATTCTCTCCTTAGGATATTTTTTAAGCACCTCTTCCAGCTTGTTAAGGTCCATATTACCTTTAAACGGAAGTTCTATTGTTGTATCCTTTGCCTCTTCTATTGTGCAATCAATTGCATGTGCCTTGCGGAACTCTATGTGCCCTTTTGTTGTGTCGAAGTGTGAATTCCCCGGCAGAACATCGTCGGCCTTAATAATCGCAGAAAAAAGCACGTTCTCAGCTGCTCTTCCCTGATGAGTAGGAAGAAAGTATGGAAATCCTGTAATACCCTGAATACTCTCCTTTAAATTATAGTACGACCTGGCCCCTGCATAACTTTCATCGCCCTCCATCATTGCTGCCCACTGTTTGTCACTCATGGCACCAGTTCCTGAATCTGTAAGAAGGTCAATAAAAACATAGTCGCTTTTTAGGTTGAAAAGGTTGTACTTTGCATCTTTCATCCACTTTTCTCTCTCTTCTCTTGTACTCTTTTTAATGGTCTCTACCATTTTAATTTTAAAGGATTCTGCAAAAGGAAGTTTCATTTTATTATCAATTTTGAATATTTACTGCAAAGTTAATAATATAATGCTTAAGTAATAACTGTTATCAGTGTCCGCACGGAAAATCCTCCCCACCTGTCGGTGGGTCCCCTCCCTTTTCGGGAGCCAATGTTTTCCTATGCTGACACTGATAACAGTATAATTTTAGTACTATCAGGTTTTTTTATATTCGCAACCTATTCAATAGGCTAACTCACCACCAGCACCGTTGTTTTTTGCCGCTTCACTCACGAAGTGGGTGCCCAAATGCATCCTTTGCAATGCCCTTGAAGGCTATCGCACATTAGGAGTCGAACTGCCAGTTGTTTTATCATATTGCTCATATTAAGGCACATACAAAATATTTTATATCAGAATTTCAAGAAAATAATTGTATGAACAGCTGATAAACAGCAACATATTATTTTAACTGGCAGATGAATATAAAACAGGAGCTGCCTAATATTAATTAGACAGCTCCTTGTATTGTTGGGTACACAATGTGCGTCCCCATATACCCTCAAACCTTATTTTTTCAGTTCAAGTGCTTTTTTTTCTCTTTTCTTGAAGATGTCAAACACGATTGGTGTTGCAATAAATACAGAAGAGTAAGTACCAATCAGAACCCCTACAATAAGAGCTACTGAGAAACCTCTGATAACTTCCCCGCCGAACAGTGCAATAGCAATCAATACAACCAATGTTGTACCACCGGTATTGACGGTTCTGGCAAGAGTGCTATTAACAGCTTCGTTAATATTGCGGGCAAGGTCATGCTTAGGATACAACCTTCTGTACTCACGGATCCTGTCAAAGATAATAACGGTATCATTTATCGAATAACCAATAACCGTCAGTATTGCAGCAATGAACGTCTGGTCAATATCAAGACTGAATGGAAGTATCCCTGAGAAAATAGAGAAGAATCCAATAACAAATATTGAGTCATGCAACAGGGCTACCACACCTCCTGTTCCCCAAGACCAGTTTCTGAAACGAAGTCCAATATAAAGGAAAATTGCAAATAACGAAACTATAACTGCAATAACTGCATTTCTCTTTATATCGTCGGCAATTGTAGGACCAACTTTTTCTGAACTGATTATTCCATTCGGATTATCTGTAGTGGCTGTAAACTCGTCAAGTGTAAGTGATGTTGCAAACTTATCTTTAAGAGCATTATATAATTTACCATCTACAATAGCATCGGTTTCCGGAGAGTTGTCGTTTATCAGATACTTGGTTGTTATTTTCATCTGACTACCACCACCATATTGCTTAACCTCTATGCCCTCCTTGAATTCGGCCAAAACAGCTGCGCGTACTTCGCTTGTAGTAACCTCTTTGTCGAACCTGACAACGTATGTACGACCACCCGTAAAGTCAACACCATAGCTGAATCCTTTGGTAAATACAAATGCCAGAGAAATTACTATTACCAAAATCGAGAATATGTATGCATACTTACGCATAGACACAAAATCAAATTTGGTATTGGTAAGGAAGTTCTTTGTGAACTTGTTAGAGAAAGTGATAGGTTTGTTTTTGGTAAGTCTCCATTCAAACATCAAACGTGTTATAAAGATGGAGGTCATCAGAGAAGTGATTATACCTATAACCAATGTTGTTGCGAAACCCTGAACAGGACCTGTTCCGAATACAGCAAGTGCGATACCGGTGATAATGGTTGTAAGGTTACCGTCGATAATAGCAGAGTATGCATTGCTGTAACCGTCGGCAATTGCAAGCCGCAGACCCTTGCCCGCTCTCAATTCCTCTTTTATACGCTCATAAATAATTACGTTAGCATCTACCGCCATACCCATGGTAAGAACAATACCGGCGATACCCGGCAATGTAAGTACCGCACCAAACGACACAAGTGCACCAAGCAGGAAGAGAACGTTGCAGACAAGAGCAATACTTGCAACCAAACCCGCTCCTGCATAGAAAAGAATCATATATGCAAGAACCAGAAGGAACGCAAGCGCAAACGAGAAGAACCCTGCATTTATAGATTCGCTACCCAGCGTTGGTCCTACAACAGCCTCCTGAACAATTCTTGCAGGAG
This sequence comes from Bacteroidales bacterium, assembly GCA_041659025.1. Lineage (GTDB taxonomy): Bacteria > Bacteroidota > Bacteroidia > Bacteroidales > UBA932 > Bact-08. The sequence goes on from JBAZZA010000001.1 coordinate 411,614, forward strand.
CAGGGAGCTTACCCGACTTAAGAACGTTAGCAAGGTCATCGGCCTCCTGTATTGTAAAGTTACCTGAAATTGCAGAACGTCCTCCTGTAATCTCACCATTTACTCTTGGATATGAATAAACCATACCATCCAATACAATCGCTATACAACGGCCAACATTATTGGCAGTCATTGTTGCCCATGTTCTGGAACCTTCGGCGTTCATTCCCATACCAACTTCCGGCGCCCCGCTGTTTCCGAATTCCTTGCGGGCATCGGTGACAACACCTCCATCTAAAGGAGCTTTTCCGTCACGAGTATTTACTTTTATAGCTACAAGTTCAAATATAACACCTGCAGGGTCAATAGCTTTAACTGTCCACATAGGTTTCAGGTCGGCAGGAAGAATTGCCACAATCTGAGGCATTCTCAGCCAAGAACCAATTCTTGCAGTATCTCTGTAGTGAGCCCTTCCTATACATGGTCCGGGAATCAACTGACCTTGTGTTACATTGGGATTTAAAAGGAAGAATAGTGGGTTCTCCTTTGCTACTGCAGCCTGATCTACACTAAGTGAGTCTTCGGCTTTGATTTCGCTAAGAAGGGCAGCACTTGCCTTTGATGTGTCTCCTTCTGCTTTTAGTGTGTCCTTAGTTGTGTTAGTAACAGCTGCAAGAAGAGAGTCTGAAGGATTTGTCACAAGAGCTTCTGAAAGTTCTTTAACTGCCTTGTTTGCTTCAACAAGAAATTGATATACCTCTTGATTTTCGTATGTTTCCCAGAACTCGAGTGAAGCTGTTCCCTGAAGAAGCTTACGTACACGGTCAGGTTCTTTTACGCCCGGGAGTTCTACAAGAATACGTCCGGAGTTGCCTATTTTCTGAATATTTGGCTGGGTTACACCAAAACGGTCGATACGATTTCTAAGAACATTAAAGGAGTTTGAGATTGCACTCTCTGCCTCTTCACGAATAACCTTTATAACATCGGAATTTGAAGTTTCCGGTTTGATCCTGTCGCGCATTTCGTATGTTCCGAAAATTTGCGAAAGTCTTTGTCCGGGAGCTACTTTATCCCATGCTTCTCCAAAAAGGGTAATGAAATCTGTACGGGAGCTGGCCATATTTGTTTTTGCCAGTTTCACTGCCTCTGTAAACTGTGGTGAGGTATTGTTGTTTGCAAGAGAGTTAACCAGTTCGGCCACACTTACCTCAAGCATTACGTTCATACCTCCCTTAAGGTCAAGACCAAGGCTTATTTCCTTCTCTTTTACCTCTTTGTAAGTAAAACCAAGATATACCTTCTCGGCAGAAATTGAGTCGATGTAGAATTTTTCTTTTCTGGTACTTACCGAATCCAGATAATAAGCCTTATCCAGGTCGGAAACATTTGAAAAAGAAGGTAAAGCTTGTTCTGCTTTAACTGCACTGGCTGCAAATTCTCTTGATTTTTTCTCTTGATGTTTGGTTGCCCATGTAAACGATAGCTGGTATAAGCAGGCTAGGGCGATTACAATTGCCAAAATACGAATGGCACCTTTACTTTGCATGGAATATTAGTTTAAATTATATAATTCAAGGAAAATTAGGGTACAAAAGTAGTATTTTTTCCCAAAACATAAAGAAATTCGTACTTTTGTTGGTCAATATATTAATGATGTATGAAAAAGTCTATCCTCGTGCTCTCTGTTTCCATGCTTGCAGGTAGTCTTTTAGTTGGACAAACACCAGATGAAAAAACAAGGTTTTCCCGTGCAGAAGAATTGAGAAAAAGCTACAATTTTAATGAAGCCATTGTTCTCTATAAAGAAATTTATGCTGCCACAACAGATACAAGTTTTCAGAAAGCCCTTATAGATCAGATTGCCCGGAGTGAAAATGGAATCAAGATGCTTGAATATGGCATCAGACCCAAAGTTTACGGATCTGTGGATGTCCCTTTAAAAGATTTTTACCTTTATTATCCCGATATCAAGGATAGTACCTGGATACTGGTTCCCTCTTTTCTGAACAAGAACAAAAGCGACTATCCTATTTATAATGCGTTGATTCACAGAGAAGGAGAAGACACAATGTACTTTTCTGCGCAGGATAAAAAGGGAGCATGGGACATATATTCCACCCAATATATAGATGGTGACAAATGGACTCCTCCACAGTTATTGAATAACATCGTAAATTCTCCCGGGGACGAACTTTTTCCTGTTCTTAGCCCCGACAGCAGAAAATTATTTTTTTCATCGAATGGCCACTATGGAATGGGCGGGTTTGATCTTTATGTCAGCATTTGGGATGAGAAAACCGGCAGCTGGGGAGTACCTCAGAACCTCGGCTTCCCCTACTCTTCTCCCGACGATGATTATCTGTTTATTAATTCCGACAATGAAAATTATTCGATTTTTGCCTCAACAAGGAGTATTTCTGCAAAGGACAGCATAAGGATATATAAACTGGAATTCGAAAACACTCCTGTAAAAAGCTCTATAACAACCAAAGAGGCTCTTGAAATCTCTTCTCTCAGATCTACATCTGACACTTCCGCAAATACCCGGGAGAATAAAACCACAAATGATAAAGACTCTCTTGGTACAAATCCGGAAACCAGCGATTATACAAATATGGTAAAAGATGTAAGAAGGATACAGAATGAGATTGCCATATCCAACAAAGAGATAAATGCAAACAGAGCATTGTATGACACATTGTCGAACACAGCCGAAAAAGCTCTTCTTGGTAAAAAAATAAGCGAGGCAGAATTGTTGCTACTTGAACAACAATCAAAATTAAGCATTGCAAATCAGATGATTCAGGAGCGAGAAATGAATTTTCTTCGTCAGGGAGTTCTAATTCCCAGAGAGGACTTTTTCAAGGATCCGGTAGTTACCGTAGATTCATCGGAAATAAAACAACCTCTTGTTGCCAAAGTATCGCTGTATGGATCTCTCCCTAAAATGGAGATACTATCACCCGTTGTTCCTGTAGACTATACATTCAAAATTCAGGATGAGCCGGTAATTATTACTGACGATTCCATTCCTGACGGCCTGGTATACAGCATTCAGCTATTCCTTCTTTCCCAAAAGGTAGATCCTGAAGTGCTAAACGGAATAAGCCCCGTATTTGAGACAATTACTCCTTCCGGAAAGTTCAACTACACAGCCGGTAGGTTTTCATCATACGCAGAACTATCTTCTGCACTCGCCATGGTAAAGGCTCTGAAATTTCCTAAGGTAATAGCTATTGCTTATCATAACGGAAAGAGCATCGGAATAAAGGAGGCGAGACTTCTTGAAAACAGACCTGTTGAAGAAAAAAGTTATCAGGTTAGATTGGAGCGCTATCCCGACGGACTTCCTCAACCTGTTCTGGATTTGATTAGAAAAACCACAGACAAAGATATCGCAATGAAGGTGGTCGAAGGAAAAACCCTTTATTTTGTAGGCCCATTCAGCAATAAACAGGAGGCGGACCAACTGGTGACCCTGTTGAGCGAAATAGCAGAGGGTGTGACCACCGAGGCTATAATAAAAAATGAAGCAGCCGAAAGCATTCCAGAAGAAAACTAATTTTGAACATAAAAAGAAATTAGTATCTTTGCACTCCTTTGCGGTACTTACCGCTTGTGAAAGCAATGTTACCCAGCATTTTGGTGAGGTGGGTGAGTGGCTGAAACCAGCAGTTTGCTAAACTGCCGAACTCGTAAGGGTTCCGGGGGTTCGAATCCCCCCCTCACCGCAAAAGGAAAAAAGCCAAAGTCCGAAGGACATAAGCTAAAAAGAAAGACCCGCTTGAGCTTGCTCATATGCGGGTTTTGCATTTTTAGCAACTGCCAAAGGCAGTTGGCTTTTTTCCTTTTAAGCCCCCCCAATTGGGGAACGCCGAGTGAAACGAGGCAATCCCCAAAGGGGGCAAGCAAAGTGAGGCAATCCCCAAAGGGGGCAAGCAAAGTGAGGCAATCCCCAAAGGGGGCGAACAAAGTGAGGCAATCCCCAATTGGGGCGAACAAAGTGAGGCAATCCCCAAAGGGGGCAAACAAAGTGAGGCAATCCCCAAAGGGGGCAAACAAAGTGAGGCAATCCCCAAAGGGGGCGAACAAAATGAGGCAATACCCAAGGGGGGCAAACAAAGTGAGGCAATCCCCAAAGGGGGCGAACAAAGTGAGGGAATTACTAAAGGCGAAATTTTGTCCTAAGAGTTTCACTTTTAGTAACCTACAGATTATGTGATAGTTGCCACTTACTGCGGCGGAGTTTTCTTCTAAGCAATTTCATGTCATCAATGGGATGGTAAAATAAAACGTCGACCCTTTCCCTGCTTCGCTGTCAATCCATATTTTGCCCCCCAGCATCTCTACATAACCCTTCACTATGGAGAGGCCAAGCCCCGCCCCACTAAAAGTTCTTTTATCTTTAGTGTCTGCCTGGACAAAGCGATTGAAAATTGCCTGATGACTCTCTTTAGGTATTCCTATTCCCGTATCTTTCACATAGAACTCTATATAACTGTCTTTTCTCCTGCACCCTAAGGCAATTGTCCCTTTATCGCTGTATTTCACTGCATTTTTAACTAGATTCATAAGTATGGCATTTATCTTTTCTTTGTCTGTAATTATCGTGGATTCATTCTCGGACATAGAGGCATCAGCAAAAATCATTATGCCCTTCCGCTCTGTCTCCGGTCTGAAAAATGCACAGATAAAATCTATCTGCTCCTTTATATTGGTCTCTGAGAGACAAACCGTCATCTGGCCTGATTCAATCTTTGATATACAGATTATGTCATTGACAATATGAAGAATTCGTGCTCCACAATCCTCAATTATCCTTATATACCTGTGTCGTTCATCGTGTGTAAGATTAGTGCTCTTCATAAGATCTGCAAAACCCAGAATACCATTCATTGGAGTCCGTATTTCATGACTCATGTCGGCAAGAAGAGTCCTAAGGCGGTTACATTCATCATTTTGAGAGGCAGAATCGTCACTCTCTTTCCCGAATTTCATTTTATACATCTGCCTTACCCTTTCGGCCAGTGTTCCCTTTGTGTTTTTCATGAGGGCATTACTTACAGTAACCCTGTGGCATCCCAGAATTTTTGCTATCTCATTTATATAACCATGAGGAGGAGGATTAACCTTCGATTTTTTTGTTATATTTGTTGACATGTTACATATGTTAGTGATAAGCATGTTATTGATACGCAATTTAGAACATTGTTCTGTGTTTTCAAAATATTTTAGAGCTAACCTCTGTGTTGTTTTTAAACCACTATTATAAATGTCTGTAAAAGAGCGAATTAAATTCTTTTTGGAATATAAGGAACTGAGTCAGTCTGCCTTCGAAAAAAGGTGCGGGCTCTCTAACGGGTATGTGAATAATATCAGAAAGTCAATCAGTGATAATATCTTACAGAAAGTTGCTCTAACATTTCCCGAGTTAAATCCTGTTTGGTTAAGAATGGGAGAGGGAAAAATGCTTTTGAACGAAGAGGTGGCTGACGTAAAGAAAAATAACAGTCCTCGTGTTTTGACAGACATGTCAGTTGAATATATGACCCTCCCTGTTGAAATCTTTAAGCTGATTCAAACGCAGGCAGAGACAATTCTCTCTCAGCAGAGAATCATTGAGGAGAGGTTTTCCTCCCGTAAAGATGCAAATTGAAAGTTTTTGAACATTTTTTTGCATATTAACAATTCCTATATAACTTTGCAATCCCTTTCCAAAAAGGGATAGTTCTTTTTTCGGGGTGTGGCGCAGTTGGCTAGCGCACCTGCTTTGGGAGCAGGGGGTCCTCCGTTCGAGTCGGAGTACCCCGACAAAATGAGAGCTTCTCAACAAAAAACCTGTAAATCGTATGATTTGCAGGTTTTTTTTAAATCCCTTTGCGCCAGTAACGGATCACAAGGGCTCCGAGCCAGAAAGTGAAACAAAAGATTGCTGCAAAAAGAGAAGGCAATGAATCAGGATTCTTAATAATTGCCGTAACCCAGTACGAAGGGAAAAACCACGAAACAACTGTAAGCCACCTGAGCGAAAGCAGGTCGGTAAAGGCAAAAAGCGCAAGTATGTTTAATGCTTTTGCAAAGGTAAGACCCTTGACCTTATCGTCGGCTCCACCAAACAATAATAGCCCGATAATTGCCGAGTACATTGCAAGCAAGAATGTCAGTAAAAGCAGCGAGAAAAATGGCACCCGGATCACATCCAAAACACAATAAGCCATCAGACTGTAACCGATGCTCAAAAAGGCAGATAAGGACAAACGGTTTATCAAGTAGCCGCTTCTCCCCAATGGAGTAACCGACATCAGTTCGGCAATGTTTCCGTCTTTGTCGTCCAACATCATAAAGCCTGTAACTATGCCCAGCATACCTGGCATCATTAACAAAGTAAACACAATAATATAAATATAATATGGGGAGACATCAATGCCATAACGGGTCAAAAGAAAAGGCGGAGCAAAAATCAGCAGCATCTTGAATATGCCAATTATCAACAGGGGCACAACCATAAGGATCAGCATTATGGGGTCACGTATAATCTGCCGTAAGTCATTTCTTAAGTGAACCATGTGTATCATAATCATCAATCCTCAAAAATAATTTTCTTTTCAAATACTCGCATAGTAAGGCGAAAACACAGATAATTCAACACGACCAGATAAAAAGTCAGCCCTATTGTTTCTAAAACCGGCATTCCGGAGAAGGCACCCATCATAAGTCGCAACGCAGCAACACTTGGAAAAATATCAAAAACCCAGGAAAAAGGAAAGCCAATAAGAGAAAAGCAAGGAAGCGTAAACAGCAACATGTATGGAACCATCTTAACAAAATACTGATTGACAGTCTTGCAACCTGCGCAGATCATAATACCGCACATTGTAAATATTCCTGAAGAAAGCAGAATTGACAATAAGAGGACAAACCAGTTGACGCTCCCGCAAGGAGTAAGAGCAGTAATTACTATTCCTGCAGACAAAGAAACCAACGCTAATGATATCACTTTAGAAAAAATGTATTCCCATGTTCGCAAAGGAGATACAACAACAACCAAAAGCACTCCCTGCACTTTTTCCAGCATTATCATGCCCCCTATGAAAAACAGTCCCAGCACCGTCGGGTCAGAAAAAACTACCAATGGAACAGCTGTCTGCAACATGTTTTCCGGGAAAAAAGATAAAATCAGCAGATAAATAAGGGTAATGATTGCATAAACTAGATAAAATCCCTGTTTCATCTGAAAATGCATGTCAGCCCAAATTGCACTCATCAGTCGCATAATAGCTTCCTCCCCGTAAGTTTTATGAAAATTTCCTCAAAGGTTGCTTCACAACTATGTATCGTCTTTATATCATTCTTCATGAGAATTTCAGAAAATCTGCAGTCCGAACCTAAACCGTTCATCTCAAACTCCTCTTCGTGAAGAATCCCTTTATCTGCATACTCAACCTTAACAAGACGTTTTCCGTGTTCTACCATAAGTTCTTTTGGCGACCCTGTTACTACAATGCTTCCGTCTACTATAAATGCCACCCTGTCGCAAAGCTGTTCGGCTACCGTCATATTGTGGGTTGTAAGGAAAACCGTTTTTCCTTTTGTTTTCTGCTCCTTAATGATATCCTTTATTATGTGGGCATTAACCGGATCAAGGCCAGAAGTCGGTTCGTCAAAAAACATCAGATCGGGCTCATGCATTATTGACCTGATAAAGTTTAGCCTCATCTTCATACCTTTGGAAAAGTTTTCTACACGCATATCCTTATCTGGCAGAAGACCGACCCTGTCAAGCAACTTTTCCAGATGCCGGGGAACTTTCCTGTAGTATGCGCCTATCAGTTTAAGGTTTTCCAACGCTGTAAGTTTCAGATAAAGATTGGGAAAATCGAAGGCAACACCTATTTGCTCATAAAACTCCTTCTCCCAATCGCTTCGCTCTTTTCCCAGAACATTTATATGCCCCTCATAATTCCTGAGAAGCCCAATTATGAGACGTTGTGTGGTTGTTTTACCTGCTCCGCTTGGGCCCAGAAATCCAAAAACTTCTCCTTTATGAATGTGAAAATTCATATTAGAAATTGCCTGTTTCTTCGTTTTACTGTACGTAAAACTCAAATCATTTACCTCTATCATAATAACTTATAAAATAAAACAAAAGGAATTCCGTAATTAATTTGTTCCTGGCCAGTAGATCATTTTTATGAGACTTTACAATATTTACGATTCCGTCTAAAAAATGCACTGCCAGCAACCGGCCAATTTCAGACGAAATTTTTACTCCCGATTTCTCTCCATGTTCGGCAATATGCTCACTTATAAGGTTCACCAGATTGTTATGGACATTTTCGTATTTAGTTCCCTTACAACCTTCTATGAGTATTACAAACCTCATATTGAAATCGGGTAATAATCCGGATATTATTTCCGGAAGGTTCTTCATGAAATCTTTGCTATTTACAAAGGCCTCTGTTGCTAGTTGATTCCCCTCATGTTCATGTTGAGACATAAAGGCTATGAACTTCTCATGCTCTCCTGCTACCAGAGATTCCAGCAAAGCCTCTTTACTATCGAAATAGTTGTAGAAGTTTCCTATAGTGGTACCTGATGACTTGTTTATTCGGCGGATTGAAGCTTTTTCAAATCCATGTTCATAGAATTCCTGCTCTGCATGAGCCATTATGGCATCTGAAATCTCTTTTTTCTTTTTTTGCATACAATAACACCCGTTCTTTAATGACACAAATGTATAAATGTTTTCTATGTATAAAAATATTATCTTACAAATGTTATATTTGTAATAAATATTATATCTCTTTGCCAATGCAAGCAAAAATCACTGTAAAAGCATTTGTTTTGCTTCTTTTTCTTACAATCTGCAGTTCTTCTATGTCGGCACAGGAGGACTCTTCAAAATCAGTCACTTTTTCTGCATCCGCAGATATATTCAGTCAATATATCTGGAGGGGACAGGATTATGGACACGTTCCAAGTCTGCAACCCGGTGTGTCTGCTTCTTGGAAAAACTTCACATTAGGCGCTTGGGGTGCTTTCAGAATTGCAGGCCCGGGTGATGATGAACTCGATTTTTATATATCAAAGGAGATTGGGCCGGTTACTTTTGCAGTTTGGGATTACTGGTCCTTCAGTAAAACAAACCCTTCTACCTTCGTGAATTACAACCGCGAATCCACGTCACATCTCCTTGAAGGGCAGATTCTGCTTTCCGGTGGTGATAAGTTGCCGTTTAATCTTCTGGGTAGCTATTTTTTCTACGGATCGGACCCTTCAAAAAGTATTTATCTGGAACTACAGTTTGTTCAGCCTTTAAAAAGGGCAGAACTTATGATATTCACCGGGTTTCAGCCAAAGGGAACCTTCTATGCGGAAAAAGCAGGTTTTGTGAATATTGGCGCAACATTCCGGCAACCAATGCTAGTTTCTGACAAATGCAACCTCGATCTGCTGCTCAGTTTGATTGCAAATCCACAGGCAAAAACTATTTTTTTTACAATTGGGGTAAGTTTGTATAAATAATTATTCAGATGAAAAGGAATTACGGCGTAAACAGCAGACTGCTTCTTATTATTACAATAACAGGAGTTTTGTTTATTCTTTTTATCCTGTCTCTGTATTTATCAGAAAGAAGATCTTATAACATCGTTTTTGAATTATCGAGGCAACAGCTTGAACAAGAAGCAAAAGCTCTAATAAAAATCAGCAACAGAACTCAGGGTGAGGTAGCATGGGATTACACCTACTGGGACGAGTTTGTGAGTGCATTGAAGTCCCGCGATCCATATTGGTACGAGGAGAACATCTCCACAATCATCACATCCTTCCATATGGATTATGTAGTTGTTTACGACCCTAACCTTAAAATCATTCATGAAGCATCGTCCAGCGATGTAACTGTACGGCAATTTATTCCTGATTCCGTTTTTTCTGAATTTGTCAAGAATCCTGTAATAAGTTTTTCTATTGCAACTTCTCAAGGAATTTTTGAAGTAAACGGGGCATCTGTACATCCTTCAAATGATCCCACTCATAAAGCAACAAAACCCAGTGGATATTTATTTGTAGGGAAACTTTGGAACACCCGGTTTATTGAAGAGCTCGCTAACCTGAGCGGTACTATCATATCATTACAGTATCCTGGTGACAATGCTGCAAAACCCGACAAGTACATGTTGTCATCATCTGTCAGCCTTAATGGGTGGAACGGCAAACATGTAGGAAGTATACTCTTTACAAGAGAGCCTGAAGGGTTGAGGCTTTACAAACAAAGTTCTACCCGCATGATTTTATTGCTGTTGGCATCAATTATTGTTTCATGGCTGCTTATTCGTTTTTCTCTTATAAAGTGGGTAGTAAGACCTCTCAACTTAATAAAATCGATTATTGCCACAGAGGACCTTAACCATATTAATGAGCTACAGAAAGCACCAGGTGAGTTCAAGCAAATCGCGGAACTGTTCGGACGGCATCTCAGGCAAAAAGAGGAGCTTATAGCAGCAAAACATAAGGCCGAAGAATCTGAAAGGTTAAAATCATCGTTTCTGACCAACATAAGCCACGAGATAAGGACGCCGATGAATGGGATAATGGGATTTGCCGGATTGCTTAAAGAGCCTGATCTTACCGGTGAACAACAGCAAAAATATATAAAGATAATAGAAGAGAGTGGCACGCGTATGATCAATATAATCAATGACTTGGTTAATATTTCAAAGATAGAGTCCGGATTGCTTGACCTGAATATCACTCAATTTAATCTGAATGAGTTGCTAGACTACATATACGCATATTTTAAACCCGAAGTTGAACGAAAAGGAATTCAGCTTTTACTTGATAAAAAACTCCCAACCAATGAGGTTACAATAAAATCGGACAGAGAAAAGGTATATTCAATAGTTACAAACCTTGTCAAAAACGCATTTAAATTTACAAACAATGGATTTATTAAATTTGGATTCGATAAAATTGATAACGAGCTTACTTTTTTTGTCCATGACACAGGAATAGGTATCTCCAGCGAAAAACAGAAGATTATCTTTAACCGATTTATTCAGGCAGACACGTCTCTTTCAAAGGATTATGAGGGAGCCGGGCTTGGGTTGACTATCACAAAGGCATATGTTGAGGCTCTTGGCGGTAAGATATGGGTAAAAAGCGAACCTGACTTTGGTTCGAGTTTCTATTTTACCATTCCTTGCGAGAGTATGCCAAAATGCGCTCCTCAGACAAATAATGCAAAAACAAAAGAATCCGGTTTAAAACCATCAGGTATGTTAAAAGTATTAATCGCAGAAGACGACAGTTCTTCTGACATTCTTCTTACCCAGTTTCTTAAGGAGATTGATGCAGACATTCTGCATGCAAAAAACGGAATTGAAGCTATTGAGATTTTTAAAAAGAATCCCGATATTGATATCATTCTTATGGACATCAAAATGCCCAAAATGGATGGTTTTGAAGCAACAAAGGAGATCCGTTCCTTCAATGAAGACATCATAATTATTGCCCAGACAGCTTATGCTCTTTCTAATGACAGAGAGGAAGCAATCCTGGCAGGTTGTAACGATCACATTTCAAAACCAATCATTAAGAAGGAGTTGCTCTCCATAATCTCCAAATACGCAAAACTCCCCAATTAGCACATTACAATTTATAACATTAGCCTTTTAAACCATTAGCATTTTCTATAGTCTTAAGGTGTAGCCTGAACTGAATAAGTAAGAATTTGTCGTGTTTTTTCAAAATTTTTCTTACATTGCAAACCCTTATGGACATTAGGATGTAGGTGTTTTTTTTATAACCTGATAGTAATCAATGTTATTAGCTATCTATATCAATACATACTGTGAAAAACTACGCCATCAAACAGGAAGCTTGCAGAACTATTACAGCAGGCCTGATTTTAATTCTCTCTTTAACTCCAATTAGAATATTTGCTCAGGAAGAGGTAAAAGAGGGAACAGAAAATACTGTGGAAGCAGCCAAAGAAAAAGCTACTCTCCCCTCTGTTATGAAGCCTTATAAAGACGTAATCACATCTAAGGCTGTTTCGCAGCTAGGTATGTTTGGTGTACATCAGGTCGGAGACAAATATTATTTCGAAATACCAAAAAACATTTTAGGAAGAGAGGTCCTCTTAGTTGTACGCACAGTTAAAACGGGTGGAGGAGCCGGATATGGCGGAGAATCTCTGAGTGAAACCCTGTTTCGTTGGGAGAAATCGCTAAATGGGAAAAAAATATACTTAAGGTCGCCATATATTTATAACGTCGCCGATAAAGAGAGTGATATTTACGCGGCCTTCACAAATTCATTTGTTGAGCCAATTTTCTTTTCTTTTGACATAAAGACATTCGGTCCGGATTCTTCTGCGGTAATTGATGTTACTGATTTCTATGCGAAGGATGCAATTACATTTGGTTTGGCAGAAATGAAAAAAAGTTCTTTCGGTATTGGAACAATAGAAGACAACAAGAGCTTCATCCATTACATGAAGTCTTTCCCAACAAATATTGAGTGTCGTTCTCAGAAAACATACAAAAAAGCAGGAAAGACAAAAAGCAGCGTAGAAACCAACGGATTCATCACATTCGAGATAAACCACTCAATGCTGCTGCTTCCTGAGAAACCGATGATGCCAAGAATTGCAGATGACCGGATAGGTATGTTCACGCAAGGTCAAACTGACTTTTCTTATGATTACTTCAGAATTAAAGGGACACAATATATACGTCGCTGGAAGCTTGAGCCTAAGGATATGGAGGCATATTTAAGGGGAGAGTTGGTAGAACCAAAGAATCCTATTGTCTTTTACATAGATCCTGCTACACCTAAAAAACTGGTGAAGTACTTCAAACAAGGTATTGAGGATTGGCAGGTTGCCTTTGAGGCTGCTGGATTCAAGAATGCAATTGTGGCAAAGGACGTTCCTTCAAAAGAGGAGAATCCGGACTGGGATTCTATGGATACTCGCTACTCTATGGTTAACTACCTCGCTTCGGAAGAAGAGAATGCATACGGCCCTCATGTTGCTGATCCTAGGTCGGGTGAGATTGTTGGCACCCATGTGTGTGTCTACCACAATCTTATGAAATTAGTTTCTAGCTGGTACAGAATACAGACAGCGGCATCCAATCCGCAGGCACGTACGCTTACATTGAGCGACGTGGTTATGGGCGAACTTTACAGGCAGGTTGTCTGTCATGAGGTTGGCCATTCATTGGGCCTTCCGCACAACTTTGCAGCAAGCTCCGCGATACCTGTAGATTCACTCAGGTCACCATCTTTTACAGAAAAATACGGAACCACAATGTCCATAATGGACTATTCGAGATACAACTATATTGCACAACCAGGAGATGGTGTAAAAAGGTACATTCCAATAGTTGGCCCATATGACAAGTATGTGATTAACTGGGCATACCGCATTATTCCCGGCGCAAAGACTCCTCGTGAGGAGGTACCAGTACTTGACAAAATAGTAGAAGAGAAAGCCGGAGACAGAACTTACCTCTATATCAAGCATGGTCTTACTCAGAACGACCCGAGAGGACAGACAGAGGACTTAGGAAACGATCCTATGCTGGCTGGTGAGTACGGACTTAAAAACTTACAATATGTCGTGGCCAATTTTGACAAATGGATTGTTGAGCCTCACGAAAATTTTGCTCCTGTAAAGGACTTTTACGAAGAGACAATCAACCAGTGGAGAAGATACATCCGCCATGTCAGCACAAACATAGGTGGAATATACGAAACATATAAAAAGCAGAGTCAGGAGGGAGCAGCATATTTGCCGGTTGAAAAAGTACAGCAAAAGAGGGCTATTAAGTTTATAGAGGAGAATGTGTTCGAAATGCCACAATGGCTTATAAAACGTGATCTTATAGCCAAGTTTGATGCTTCTGGAATGTATGAACGAAACATTCGTTCCATTCAGGCAGGAGTCATTAGCGACATCCTCTCAATGGCAGCTCTTTCGAGAATGGTGGATGCTTCTTATAACTACTCCGATGCATATAAGGTAGAGGAGCTTTTAAGCGATATCAGACATTCCCTGTTTAAGGATGCTTACAAAGGAGCGTCAATGGATGTATACAAGAGGAGTCTTCAAAAAATATATATTGACCGACTTAAGGGGCTTGCTCCAAAAAATGTAGCAGATGTATCAAAGACAATGGGTGTAAACATTCTTTATCTGAATGACCTGCAAACCATTGTATGGAACGAACTTAATGAACTTAAAGCCGATCTTGCTTCGTCGGCCAGGAGATACAGGAAGGGATCGATAGACAGGGGACACCTTGAGTTACAGCTTGAGGGTGTGCGCTCTATAATCAACAGTGTAAAATCTTCGGAAAAAAATGAATCGTAGCTTTTTTATAAAACTGGTATTTATAAACATAATTGTTCTCTTTTGTGCTTCAAGTGTGAAAGCGCAGGATAAGTTACTGGAGATTCTTTCTAAAGAAGTGAATACTTATTATAAAGAGCTACAGGGAGAAAAAATACCGCCCTATTTTTTAAGCTGCAGGGTAGATGATGTTAAAACAACAATAGTAGATGCGTCGTTTGGAGTTATAAACAGTGTGTCACAAAACAGAGTTGTTGCTGCCCTTCCTGAAGTACGGATAGGTACAAGAGATTTCGACAATTTCCACAACAATACTCCGGGGACGACAATGTCTTACTTTTCATCTCCGGAACCAATAATGCTTCCATACAGTGTAACCGGAGGAGAGGCAGCTGTAAAGCAGATACTATGGCGTGAGTTCACATCAAGATACAAGTACGGACTTTCAAAGTACCAGGAGATGAGATCGTCAAAAGGTGTCAGAACAGAGGAGAGCGACAGGTCGCCAGATTTCACTTCCGTAAATATTTCAGAATACCAGGAGCCTCCTTTCGATTACCAGAAACAAGAACTGGACATTGAAAAATCCAAAGAACTGGCAAAAAAATATTCCGCTGAATTTTTAAAGTATCCAAATATTATTAGAGGCTCAGTAATCATCCGTCAGGAACTTATTAGAAAATACTTCGTTTCAACTGAAGGTGCTAAGATATCGCATAACTTAACCCATAATTTTTTGATGATCAGAGCATCTGTTAAGGCAGAAGATGGAATGGATCTTCCTTTGGCCATCACTTACTTTGCCTTTGATCAGAAGGATTTTCCAGCTGGCAGCAAGGTTGAGGAAGACATCAAAGATCTGTCCGCCAGACTAAACCGTCTTAGAGTGGCTCCGTTGGTTCAACCATTTACAGGCCCCGCCCTGCTTTCCGGATCTACAAGTGGTGTCTTTTTTCACGAGATTTTCGGCCACAGAATTGAGGGACAAAAGATGAAAAGTGATGGTGACGGACAGACATTCAAAAAGATGATTGGAAATTTGGTTTTACCTTCCAGTATATCTGTTTACGACGACCCTTCACTTAGTAATTATAAGGGGCAGGAACTTAATGGCTATTATAGATATGACGACCAGGGTGTGAGCGGCAGAAGAGTTACAGTCGTGAAAAATGGAATTCTAAACGATTTCCTTATGACCAGAACTTCAATAGAAGGATTCCCCGAATCAAACGGTCATGCCAGAGCAGAAGTTGGTTATGATCCTACGTCCAGACAGTCAAATTTGATAGTCGAGACCGGTGACCCAAAAAGCGATGAGGAGTTAAAGACAATGCTCAGAGAAGAAGCAAAAAGACAGGGAAAGGAGTATGGATTCTATTTTAAGGAGGTAACGGGCGGATTTACAATGACAGGCAGAAGCAGTCCAAATGCATTTAACGTTACTCCGCTTGAAGTTTACAGGATATATGTGGACGGAAGAGAGGACGAACTGGTAAGAGGGGTCGATATGATTGGTACTCCATTGTCGATGTTTTCAAACATAGTCTGTGCCGGTGGTAGTATCGAGAGTTTTATCGGCAGTTGTGGGTCAATCTCGGGATATGTGCCTGTATCGGCAATATCCCCTGCTATTCTTGTATCAAAAGTTGAACTTCAGATGAAACCGAAATCGGGCAACCTGCCACCAATTTTAGCCAGACCTTAACTTCAGGACAATCAATGAAAAAAACATTTATATATATTTTATTATTTCTACTGTCTGCAGATCTATATTCTCAGGAGGGAAAAGATATTATATTCGGAGCAATGGAAAAAGAGGCTCAAAGAGGAATGGATAGTCTAAAGCTTCCGGGATCACCAAAGCCATTTTATATAAGTTACTCTGTCATAGACAAAGAGGTTCTTGACGTCAGGTCTTCATTGGGTGCAATACTCTATTCCCGGAAAATGCCTCGTTTCAGAAATATTTCTATTAAACTGCTTCTGGGAGATTATAATAATTCGAGTATAACCAATTTTTCTTCTGCAATAACTACCAGCAAGGCCTCTTCGGAAAATGACCTGGCTCAGCTGAGACGGGTCCTGTGGCTCGCTACGGATGCCTCGTACAAAGATGCAGCAAAAACATTCAAACAGAAATCTGCATCTTCAGCAACAAAAAATTTTCCTGATTTTATTAAATCTGATCCATTTGTAAAAGATACCACGGAATTCAACAAAATTCCTTTCAAAAGAGAGTTGTGGGAAAAAAGATTAATGGAGCTGTCGTCGGTTTTCCTGAAATATCCATATATTGTAAAATCAAGTGTAGATTATTCCGCATCCAACACTTTTTACTATTTCTATAATACTGAGGGAATAAGGTTTGTACAGCCGGTTGCCCTTTCTACTATTATTATAGAAGCTGCTATTATGGATGAATACGGTCAGGAACACTCAGATAAAATTGAAATAATTGCATCATCTGACGATTACCTGCCTTCTGATGCTCAGGTTACCTCAAGAATTGAGACAATGATACGTTCGTTGAAGGAGATATCTGCAGCAAAAGAGATTGACGAGTATTATTGCGGCCCTGTTCTGTTCGAAGATCAGTCTGTATATAAAATGTTTATGGAAAATCTCATTATGAAAAACGGCATTGTTGCCCAAAGGGACAATATAAATATGAACAGTGGGGCCGCCAGGATTTCCAAAATTGATAAATCGCTCGTTTCTCGCATTAACAAGAAGTTAATCGACCAGAAAATTACCATAAAGGACCTCTCATTCCTCTCTACTTATAATGGTACTCCTCTGCCCGGCTATATAGGCATAGATGCGGAAGGAATAAGAAAAGAGGGTGAAATTACTATTGTTGATAAGGGAATTTTAAAGAGGCTGATATCGGGCAGGTCTCCTGCAGATAGTGGCTTGGTTCCCACAAGCAGCATGCGCTTTAGCACTAAAGGCACCGATGTTTCATACAGTCTTACCCCTACATTGCTGACAATCGGCACCAGTATAGGAAGGAGTCCGGAAAAGATGAAGAGAGTGTTATTAAAAGCAGCAGCCGGCGAGGGTCTTAAATACGCCTATATAATAAGACGTTATCCGGAACTGAGAAGCAATATCTCTACTCTTATATACAAGGTAGATGTTAAAACGGGTGCAGAGAAGCTTGTGAAGTCTGCAGCACTCCTTACAACAATAAACATCGCCGTATTAAAGAGAATAAGAGCCGTATCCAATAAGGAACAGACAATGTCTCTCCTTGTGGACAATAATCCATTAACTTTGACATTACCAAAAGCAATTTTATTAGACGATATTGAACTGAACAACCTATCCTTTAAAAAGGAGAAACCGTTACCTTTAACCAACCCGCTTTTACGCAACTAGATCTTATATATTAAACTAACTATCACAACTATGAAAAGGAAACTATTAGTGTTTTTTCTTCTCTGTTTTGGGCTCACAACAATCTTGTCTGCCCAGGCAACCAGAAAGCTCTACTCAGTGAAGGGTTTTGTTTTCGAGACCGACTCGAAAATACCCATTGAGATGGCTTTGGTAAACCTTCCGGATCTTAACCTTTGGGGAACTACCGATTCAAAAGGCCAGTTCACAATCAACAAAGTGCCTTCCGGAGCTACAAAACTGGTTATTACCTGTTTGGGGTTTCAAACAGTGGAAACCAGTATTACAATTGAGAGAGATATTGAAAACCTCTCTTTTAAGCTTGCAGAAGACAACCTTAAGCTGGAGACTGTAATTGTTACGGCTCAAGGCAGTAAAAGCTCGCTAAATACATCAACAAAGATGGACAGGCAGGCCATTAACCACCTTCAGGTTATCAATCCGACAGACATAATGAGTTTGCTGCCTGGTGGTAAAACCGTTAATCCAAACCTTATGTCTCCTAGCGTTTTCTCATTACGCGGTGGTGACGGAAATGGCAGCTTTGGTACTGCTGTTGAGGTAGACGGTGTCCGTTTGTCTTCAAACAGTAAAATTTCCGGAGATGCTACCGGAGCAGATACAAGAAACCTCTCTGTTTCAAACTTTGAGTCTATTGAGGTTATCACCGGGGTTCCTTCTGTAGAGTATGGTGACTTGACTTCTGGTATGGTTATCATAAAGACAAAAAAGGGACGGTCTCCGTATTCAGCTTCAGTATCACTAAACCCTACAACAAAGCAGGTATCGGTGAGCAAGGGTTTCGACCTTCTGAAAGACAGAGGTATTGTCAATATAAACGCTGAGTATGCTCATGCATTCTCAAATCCGGTTTCCCCTTATACAACGTATTTCAGAAATGGTTACGGATTGAACTATTCAAATACATTCAACCGTGAAAAACAACCAGTTCAGTTTAACGTAAATATTGGTGGAACTATCGGACGTCAGGATTCAAAACAAGATCCGGACGCATACAAGGACACCTGGTCATCCACAGCCGACAATGCACTCAGAGTAGGAGCTTCTGCAAACTGGCTTATAAACAGCAACTGGATAACAAGTATGGACTTTAGCGTGAACGGAAGCTATCAGGACGAAATCAGTAAGAGCAACACTTACTTCTCGTATGCTGGAATTCAGCCCGCTTCTAATACAACCGAGAGTGGCTACCATGAAAGCAACTATCTTCCTGCTCAGTTCTATAATCTTAAGGTTATAGACAGCAAGGGCTTGAACTTTGGTGCAGCTGTAAAGGCCAATCTGAACAAAAAGTATGGCAATATTAGCAACAAGATAAAAGCCGGTTTCAGCTGGACAAGCAGTGGCAATATTGGAGAGGGTGAATATTATGAAAAAAACCTTCTTCCCGATGGTTTCAGACCAAGACCGTATTCCGAAATTCCTTTCCTTCACAACTGGAGCGGATATCTTGAGGATAATCTTACACTTCCTATCGGAAGCACCTCTCTGTCACTTATTGGTGGTGTACGTCTAGAAGGCAACATTATTAAAAACATGGCATACAAGAATGCAGTGTCGCTCTCTCCTCGTTTTAACGGAAAGTACTCACTTATAGAAAGAAGAGGTAACGAAGGATTTCTTAGAAGCCTTAGCGTAAGAGGCGGTTGGGGAATTATGGAAAAGCTTCCTTCTTTGTCGGTTCTTTATCCACAAGATAAATACAGGGACATTAGGGTTTATTCCAAAAACTACGGTGCAAACAACAACTATTTCTATGTTTTCAACACAAATGTATTCCGTGATTATTTCAATCCAGATCTTAAGTGGTCTACAAGCAGAAATATTGAAGCCGGACTGGATGCTAATTTAGGAGGCGTTGCCATCTCTCTTGTTTATTATAACAACAAATCAAGAACTCCTTATATTACTGAATATTACCATGTCCCTTATGCATTCAAAAAGTCTGATGAGAACTTCACTATCCCTACCAACCCAGAGTTCAGAGTAGATAAATTAACTGGTGATGTATATGTAAAAAACAAAGACGTTGCTGGTTCCACAGAGGTTCTGATACCAACATCTGTAAGCGATACTACATTCATACAGAATGGCATGCAAACTAACGGCGAACCCAGCACAAATCAGGGAGTCGAACTTACTATAGATTTCGGCAAGATTGAAGCCCTGCGTACATCTTTCAGAGTTGACGCAAGGTACTCATATTCAAAGAACGTTACAGAGAGGCTTCAGTCTTCATACACAAACATTCCTCACTCAACACTGCCAACAAATGCCGGCAGATCATATGAGTTTGTAGGATACTACCTTGGAAGCACTACCAATAACATAACTTATAACGGCAGCTGGAAAGATGGAGCAACAGCCAACTTCACTGCAACTACCCATATCCCGGAAATCCGTATGACTATTTCGCTAAGAGTAGAAGCAACCCTCTATTCTCAATCCCAGAATCTGACTTACTACAATGGCAAAGAGTGGGCATACCTGTTGGATGAAAACGGAAATAAGGTTAGTGGAAGTGTATACAATCAGAAAGAGTATTATTCAGGTGTATGGCCAGTGGCTTATATGGGTCTTGACCAGAAGGTTCATCCGTTTACACAGGCAGCACTAACTCAAAATCCCGGTTTAGTATATCTGGTCGGTAGCTCTAATACCGTTTACTCTTTCGCAAGAGACGGTAACGGACCATACTTTATGTCGAACATAAGTATTACAAAAGAGATTGGCGACTTGGCCTCTTTCTCTTTCTATGTGAACAACTTTACTAAGAGTAACCCATACATACGAAGCTGGGCAACAGATATCAAGACCGCCAAAAATATCGGCTTTGCATATGGCGCAACCCTAAGAATAAAATTTTAAACTAATCGAAACATGAAAAAAGTTTTTTACATATCCATTATATTAGCTTTTTTTGGTCTGATTACATCTTGCGACAACCAACTGCAAGATCTGGCCGGGCAGAATCCGTATGCTACGGGTTCAAAAAAGTTAAACATATCTCTGCAATACCCGCAGGGTTATGAATCAGAGATGAAGGCAGGGGCCAATGTTACTATCACAAATCCAACTAACGGTGCTGTATATAACCTCGAAACAGATGCTCAAGGGAAGGTTTCAATTGACCTTCAATATGGTTTTTACCGCGTTTCTGTTACCGACAAAGGGACTCCTGTTTCAGGTGCAATTCCTATTTTCAACAGAAGCATAGACCAGGTAAGGATGATTGAGGCAGACAAAGGAAATGTGAACCTTAATGTAGACCTTGCTCTCTCTTTTGCCGGTCAGCTTATAATCAAAGAGGTGTATTACAGAGGATGTACCGGTACCGACCTAAAGACATATCAGTTCGACAAATACTTTTCTGTCTATAACAACAGCGACGAAGTTACATATCTGGACAGTGTCTGTTTTGGAGTTGTCGAACCATACAATGCACCATCTACGGCTCCAACACCATGGAGTTATATGAAAGACGGACAAAGAGTGATAAGTGATACTCTTCCAATAATTGAAGCAATCTGGCAATTTCCGGGGACAGGAAGACAACATCCTCTTCAACCGGGAGAACAGGCAGTTGTTGCACTTAACGGAGCAATTGACCATACTATCTTGCGTCCAATGTCAGTAAACCTTAATGTTCCCGGATATTGGGTTTGTTACAACCAGAGATACTCTATGGCGTCATACCACCCATCTCCTGGTCCCAATCTTGCTAATCACTGGCTTAGCCTGCTATGGAAGGGGGGTACCGCCACTGCTTACCCGTTCTCTTCAGTGTGTCCGGCTCCTGTTATCTTCAGGATACCTGTTGTTGGAGCTCAGGCTTATGTAGACGATCCGGCAAACAGAAAACGTAAACCGGGTTCTACATCTGCTACCGAATATGTTATGATTCCATATTCATGGATCCTTGACGGCGTTGAAGCTTTCGATGTCACTACCCGTTACAAAAGATTACCGGCTACTGTGGATGCCACATATGTCTTGATGGAGGATGCCGACAGGTATCTTGGTAAAACCATACACAGAAAGATAGATGCAGTTGCCACTCAACTGGCAGGTGGAAGAATTGTATACATGGATACCAACAACTCTGGAAATGATTTTGAAGTCAGAGCAAGCCAATCGATTAAACAATAGTGAAAAACCAGGATTATGAAATTTAAACAAAAATATATACTGATAATATCTGCACTCGTTCTTTCGCAACTCTGTTTGAGCTCATCGATTAATGGCCAGAACAGAAAACAAGTGCAAGAGAGGTGTTTGTATCACTTTGAGGACCTTCAAAGTAAACAAACGTGGACCAACAGCTACAATGCAGCAGGTCTGCATTTCATAGACTTCAGGAGCTCATCTTTCATTGAAGCCTATATGGGCAAAAACGATGGTGACTTCGTAAATTACAATGAATCAAACAACAGCTTCAATTTTGGACTAAGATCATCTTCATACAAAAAGATAAACAAGACCACTTTCTTTGGAAAAATTGACTATAATAACTTTATTGGACAGGACATGACATGGTCCGGTCTTATTTATCCGGAAAGATATCTTCTTACTGTTGCAGATGACAGGCCGGCAGAAAAAGCGAAGGAGAGTTACAAGCTTTCCGGAGGTATTTCTACACCTTTGGCTAAAAACCTTTTCATTGGTATGTTGATTAATTACGAAACAGCAAACCTTGCAAAAAGAAAGGACCTGAGGCACTCAACTAATCTTCTGGATTTTGAAGCAACGGGCGGTCTTGCATACAGAGCAGGGATACTGAACATTGGAGCAAACTACTATTACAGAAAATTCCACGAAAACGTTACGTTCTCAAAAATTGCTGAAGACGATATCATTTACAATGGATATCTGTTCAAGGGCCTTTGGTTCGGAATGTTTGACACTTGGACACAAGACGCCTTGAATCTTTCGAGACCATTTACCGATGTCATTAATGGTGGCTCTCTTCAATTTGAGATTGTCTTAAACAAGTTGAAATTTTTCAATGAAATTACATACAAAAACCAAGAGGGTCTTACAGGTCCCGGAGCAGACAGAGCATATACAAAGTCAGAAGCTGAAATTTATGAATATGCCGGTAAAATTCAATATGAGGCAGATCATAAAAGGCACTATCTGAGTGTTAATACAAACTATACCGATGCTGTCAACTTTGACAATGTTACAGCCCAAGAGAGAGTTGGTGGTGTATATGTTACATACTATTATGGACTAAACAAAACTTTTGCAAAAAGAAGTTTTAACTTTAATGCTGAGTATGAAATTGCTTTTGGAAAATACAAATGTAATCCCTCTTTCGACTTAAAAGCAGGATATCATCATTTGTCTCAGATGGCGCAGAGTTCACTTATTAATCCTTTCTACTTTACTCAGGATATGAAAATCAACTCTGGTTACCTAAAGGCAAAAAAGAACTTTTTGTTAAACAAAGGTATGTTTGACATCACATTGCTTGGCGCATACAGTAAGGGAAGTGGAAACAAGCTCACCCAGCATGTTTCAACAACTTCTATAGGCAACATTTCTGAAGATTTGATTCCTGAACAACAAGTCGACCTGCTTAACCGTGAATTTGAATACCTTACAACCGGTAAACTACAGGGAGAGATTGGAGTGAGATACGCTCATTTTGTTGGATTGAAAAAAATTGGTGGTTCAATTTATCTTGATGCTAAATACTCGTTCACTTCGGCTCCTGATGCCACATTCATTCCCGGCACCAGCGCAAATGTGTTGAGTCTTGCTTTTGGATATTCGTTCTAAGCGACTGATTATCTTTATAATACCAAAGAGGGCAACCATACGGTTGCCCTCTTCTTTTAAGTATAATTGTATAAACTCTCTTTACAGCTCCCCGAAGTTCTTCATAAATTGAACCCTCTCGAACCTTTGAGGATTTTCTATGTTTGAATAGTTCAGTTTTCCTCTGAAATCCGACAAACTTTCAAACCCTTGTGCATCCATAAACAGATTAATATCGTCAATTGCGTGAGTGATAGCCTCTGCCCCTTTCTGATACAGAGAGGTGCACATCTGAACGGTTGTTGCCCCTGCAAGAATCTGTTTAATTACTGTAGTTCCATTGTGTATGCCGGTACTTGCCGACAGGTCTATACCCGGAACCAAGGCTGACACTATCCCTATCCATCTCAGCTCGTTAAGATACTCCTCTTCGTATGAGAATGCATTTGCTGCAATCATTCTCACTTTTTTGATATCGATATCGGGACTGTAAAATCTGTTGAACATAACCACACCCTTTGCTCCGTAGGCTTTAAGGCCGTTTACAAAACCGGGAATATTGGTGAAGGTGCTCGCAATTTTAATAGAAACAGGGATTTTAAGTGACTTACTGACTTTTCCTACTACCTCAAGATATTGCCTCTCTACATCGTTTGAACTCTTTAGTATATTCAGCGGAAGTGAGTAAAAATTCAGTTCCAGACCATCTGCTCCGGCATCCTGTATCTCTTTTGCAAAAGCTGTCCACTCCCCTGGAGAGTAGCAGTTGATACTTGCAATTACGGGAACCTGTACAGCTGCCTTAATATCCTTTATCAATTCAAGATACTTGGTGATTGAACTTGAACGAAGATAGTGATAAAGATAATCTGCCGACTCAGGATAATCTGCCGACTGACTGCTTATGAACTCTGCTTCGTTTATTATCTGCTCTTCAAAAAGGGACTTGACAACTATGGCTCCTACCCCGGCTTTTGCAAAAGCAACTACCTTGTCAATCTGAGATGTCAGACCGGAACTGGCCGCAATGAGTGGACTGCTCAATGAGAGCCCCATGTAATTTACAGATAAGTTATTCATAATTCTGATTTTAAATATTTTCCAATACTTTTCTAAAGCTTATTTTCTCCTCAATTATTGATCTCAGTTTCTCAACCGGAACCCTCTCCTGCTCCATTGAATCTCTGTATCTTATGGTTACGCACTTGTCTTCCAGGCTCTGATGGTCTATTGTTATGCAGAACGGTGTTCCAATTGCGTCCTGACGACGATATCTCTTGCCAATGCTGTCCTTTTCGTCATACTGACAGTTAATTTCATATTTGAGGTCGCTCATTATCTCTCTTGCCATCTCCGGAAGCCCATCCTTTTTAACAAGCGGGAGCACTGCAAGTTTAACAGGAGCCAGAATTGCCGGTAATTTTAGTACAACCCTCTCCTCTCCGTCATTAAGCTTTTCCACGCAATATGCAGAAGAGTAGACTGCAAGGAAGGTCCTGTCGAGCCCAATTGATGTTTCAACAACATATGGCACATAGCTTTCATTTGTCTCAGGGTCGAAATACTGGAGCTTGCGTCCGGAGAATTTCTGATGCTGAGTCAGGTCAAAATCTGTACGGGAGTGTATCCCTTCAAGTTCCTTGAATCCAAAAGGAAACTCAAACTCAATATCTGCAGCCGCATTTGCATAGTGGGCAAGCTTTTCATGATTATGGAACCTGTATTTGTCATCGCCAAGCCCAAGCGCTTTGTGCCAACGCAGACGAGCAGCTTTCCAATGTTCGTACCACTTCATCTCCTCTCCCGGACGCACGAAAAACTGCATCTCCATCTGTTCGAACTCTCTCATCCTGAATATAAACTGCCTGGCGACAATCTCGTTTCTGAATGCTTTTCCAATCTGGGCAATTCCAAACGGGATCTTCATCCTTCCTGTTTTCTGCACATTCAGAAAGTTTACGAAAATGCCCTGAGCAGTTTCCGGCCTGAGGTAAATTATGTTTGTATCTTCGCTCACGCTTCCCATCTGTGTAGAGAACATCAGGTTAAACTGACGGACATCGGTCCAGTTTCTGGTGCCTGAGATTGGGCAGACTATTTCACAATCGATTATAAGCTGTTTAACCGCCTCAAGGTCGTTTGCATTAAGGGCTTCGTTCATCTTTGCGGTAACTTCGTCGGCCTTTGCCCTGTTTCTTAAGACATTCGGGTTTGTAGCTCTGAATTGTACCTCATCAAATGATTCGCCAAATTTCTTATGCCCTTTTTCAACCTCTTTCTCTATCTTCTCCTCAATTTTGGCAATGTGGTCCTCAAGTAGTACGTCTGCGCGGTATCTCTTTTTTGAGTCCTTATTGTCTATAAGCGGGTCATTGAACGCATTCACGTGGCCAGATGCCTCCCATATCTTAGGATGCATGAAAATTGCAGAATCTATACCCACAATGTTTTCGTTCAGACGAACCATTGCATCCCACCAATATTTTTTAATATTGTTCTTAAGCTCTGCGCCAAGCTGGCCATAGTCGTATACTGCACTAAGTCCGTCATAAATCTCGCTCGAAGGAAAAATAAAGCCATACTCTTTGGCATGTGCAATCAAACTCTTGAATAGCTCCTCTTGTGTCATATTGTCTTTATCATTAATAAAGGGCAAAATTAGTGCATTTTAAGGATTTTTAATAAAACAATTTAAATTTCACATAAAGTCCCATTGAGTTTGCGATTGTCGTTAATTATTTTTAAACTTGTGTATCATTGACCCAGTATGCAAGAAAGTAAATCTTTTGATGATTGTCGTTACAGTGATGAATTACTTATCGCTATAAAAGCGGGGAGAGAGGATGCGTTTTCGTTTTTGTTTGTCAAGTATTATAGTAATCTTTTCTCATATGCTTACAGAATTTTGAACGACAGAGAAGATGCCAAGGAGTGTATACAATTGACCTTTTGCCACTTCTGGGATATCAGGAAAGGTTTGGAAATAAACGATTCAATAAAGTCATACTTATATAGGGCCGTTTATAACAATTGTATAACAATCCTCAGACATAAAAAATTCCTTGCAAAATATGAGGTTAAGGGGCTGCTTGATTTTTACTTTTCCAGTATTGTCCAGGACCCTTCGGCCGAAATGAGATTTACAGAATCCGAAGCAAAGCATATAATACTTAATTCCATTGATGCTTTACCTAAAAAATGCAGGGAAATTTTTGTAAAGTGTAAAATAAAAGGGCAATCATATTCCGATGTTGCCAATGATTTTGATATATCTGTTAAAACCGTTGAGAATCAAATGACGATAGCATTTAAAAAGCTACGCGTGAAATTAAAATCAACATTAAATATTTTCATCATTTTTTAGGGGTTGACCCTTTTGCATGCGTCTTAGTGTAAAAGCATAAAAGAGATGCAAAGAAAAATTAATGAAGCGGAAGAAATAGATTTTCTTATTTCTAAAAATCTAAATGGAAGTGCCAATCAGGAAGAGATTGAAAAACTATCTGTCTGGATAAAAAATTACAAAAACGAGACTTATTTTGAGCAGTATAAGAAGGTCTGGCACGTTGCTCATGACATTCCTGCAGATGACAATCAGATCAAAGAGTCTCTTCAAGGGTTTTTAGAATATACCCGGGCAAGGGAAAGAACCCAAAATATAAGAACAAGAATTATATATGTTGTCTCATCTGCAGCTGCAATGCTATTATTTTTCTGGGGTTATTCTCTTTTTGTTCAAAATGATATTTCTACGATCTCCTTTTCTGAATTAAAATATAACACCGATTCAATTAAAATTGAATTATCCGACGGCCGTATAATAAATCCGTTAAGAAAAACTCCAGAAATTAATCTTAATCCCGCAAATCACAGAGAAATTTCTTACACGTCTCAGAAAACTGGTAGCACTCAAAAATCTGAAGTTCTTAAATACAACTCAGTATCCATCCCCTCAGGAGAACGATTTGCTATTGTCCTGTCAGATGGAACAAAGGTGTATTTGAATTCAAACTCGTATATAAGATATCCCGTCCGTTTTGGGAAAGATAGCAGAACAGTTACTTTGATGGGGAGAGCGTATTTTGATGTCACTAAATCTGACATTCCATTTATAGTTCATACTCCCGATATGAAAGTAGAGGTACTGGGAACCTCCTTTGATGTAGAATCTAACAAGAACGCAATGAATTCGTCGGTAATTCTTGTGGAAGGCTCTGTAAAAGTGTATTCCGATGGTCAGAGTAAAACAATAAGTCCCAATGAAAAATACTCAATTAATCGCCTTGACAGAGAGGTTTCCGTAAGTAGTGTTGATTCAAGAACCATGACTTTATGGAAAAATGGTATTCTGGTCCTTTCGGAACTCTCTTTTGACACAATGCTTGACAATCTCCGCTCATGGTATGGTGTGGAAATTATTAACGAATCTTCTGTGTCAAAGAAAGAAAAATTCTATGGGAAATTCGACAGGGAAAATATAGAAGAGGCTATGAAAACAATCGCGCTTAGTGCTAAAGTAAAATACAGAATAAATAATGGAACGTTAATAGTTGAAGATGCAAAATAAAAAAAGCGGGAGATCTTAAGGCCTGGTAAACTTTTTTCTCTCCCGCAATACCAATCAATACCTAAGTATTAACCTGAAATTAAACAAAACTATGAAAATTTTTTCACTTTTAAGGAAAAAGTGCTTCTACGGAAGGCATGCTTTGTGGCAATTTGTCTTATTGCCGGTAGTTTTTTTTCTTCTTTCTCCTACTCCCGTTTCTGGAACGGATCAGCAAGAGAAAATTTCAATTAACTTAAAAGACGTAACTATTGTCCAGTTTTTTAAAGAAATTGAAAAAATAACGACCTTCAAATTCTTTTACAAAGGTTCTCAGGTAGAATCTTTCCCCAACGTTTCAATAGTAGCACAAGATCAGACTATTACGTCTGTTCTTAATTCGGTTTTTGCAAAAACCAACTTAACTTACATTTTTAATAACAGACAGATCGTAATACAACAACGAGATGGTGCTCAATCTGTCTCGGGTCTGTTGAAGATTACCGGAAAGGTATCCTTCTCAGAAGATGGTGCTCCTGTTCCTTATGCAAATATCCAGGTAAAGGGTGTTAAAGGGGCGGGATCAACCACAGACGTAGAGGGCAGGTACACTATTTCCAATGTCGCAGGAAATGCTGTACTTGTTGTTACATATATCGGTTATATTACTCAGGAAATTCCTGTCAACGGAAGAGCAATTATTGATATCGTAATAAAAGAAGATGTAGCGTCTCTGAAAGAGGTAGTTTTTACAGGTTATCAAACCCTGCCTAAAGAAAGAACTACGGGATCATTTTCCAAAATTGACACAAAAGAGTTGGAACGTACACTCTCTTACAACATTCAGGACAAACTGGAAAACGGAACCTTGAGTGGTCTGCTTTCTGACCCTACAACAGGAATTTCTGTCAGGGGTGTTGCCACTATTAGTGCAAGCAGACTACCACTGGTAATAGTAGACGGATTTCCTCTTCAGGTAGATATAAATCAAAATCAATATGCAGATGATGCCGTGGATTTTGACAATCTAACCAGAGCGTTGAACTCTATAAATCCCAACGACGTTGAGAGCGTCACACTGCTCAAGGATGCTGCTGCCACCTCAATATATGGGGCAAGAGCAGCTAATGGGGTTATTGTTATTAATCTGAAAAAAACAAGTGGAAAGGTAAGCGATCCGGAAGTCAATTTTACCATGAATATTGCTTTCAAGCCTAAAACCGACGTTGGTAAGTTACCTTACTGTAATCCCGAAACTTACTTCTCGATAGAACAAAACCGTTACAATTCAAGCTGGTTTACATCCAATGCCACAAGCTCCACAGAGTATTCAAATCTTACTGATTACTTTTACGTTCGTGGCAGGGTTCGTGATGGCATACTCAGCCAGGGCGATCTGGTTGCATTGGAGCAACAGATGAAAACATACGATAACAGAAATGAGTTTTCCGATTACTTTCTGCAAAATAATGTTCATCAGCAATATAATATATCGGTAAATCAGAGATTGGGTTTTAGTAACTATCGTTTCTCTATTGCCTATGACACAGATATGGCAATTAATAAAGGTAACAATGACGATAGGATAGTTGTAAATTTCTCCAATCAGGCTAAGCCCCTTAAATGGCTGGTATTTACTACTGCTGTCAACCTTACCCTCAGAAACGAAGAGAAGAATGGTTTGTCTTTAAATGATTTGTTCAGTATCCCGCAACATCAGCGTATTTTGGATGAAAATGGGAATTATACATCAATGAGCAAATACACAGGAATCAATACGGGAAGATATGTCCGAGACGATGTTGTCAAGCAATATAGCTATTTTCCTTATGACTGGAAGTGGAACATTAAACAGGAATGGGACAATATGGACAATACCGTAAACACCGTAGGCACAAGATTACAAGGTGGAGTACAGATTAAACCAATTGGAAATGATCTTACCATTGAGGCAAAGTATCAGTATGAGTTTGGATCGTCAAAGCAGAAGAACTATTATAATGAGCAAACATTTCTTGTTAGAAACTTAGTAAATACATTTGCTCAACCGGCTCTGCTGCCTGTTCCAAAAGGAGGAATTCTGGAACATCAATATGGCACAAACTTTTCACATAACATCCAGGGAACTGCAATATATAACAAGAAATTTGCAAAAAAACATGATCTTGTAGTTCTGGCAGGTACAGAAATTCGTGAACAGAGTGCCGACAAATCCAATGTCCGCCGTTACGGGTACGATCCACAAACACTTTCATATGTAGCACAGATGGACTATCTGACAAAATATCCGAGAAACCTTATGTCCACCCAGTCTCCATATTTCATAGACCCATCGGCACAGTGGACCACAATTTATAATTACTATCTCAATACGGACCGTTTTGTCTCTCTGTTCGGAAATATGGCCTATAACTATAATGACAAATATGACTTTACCGCAAGCTGGCGACTCGATCAATCTAATATGTTCGGCGATTCTCCTAAATACAGACAGGTTCCATTATGGTCTGTTGGAGTTGGCTGGACAATAGATAAGGAATCGTTTTTCAAAGTTCCTTTCATTGACAGATTAAGATTAAGAGCAACATACGGCTCAAGCGGAAACGTTGACAAATCTACCAGTCCTTATGCAATTGCCTCTATTGGTGGTTCGTATACTAACTCAACCCTTGCATTACCCGGGGCAAAATATAATAATCCTGCAAATCCTGAACTAAGATGGGAAAAAACCAAGCAGATTAACATAGGACTTGAATTTGCAATGTTAGACAACAAGCTTAGTGGTACTATTGATTACTACTACAAAAAAAGTACTGACTTGCTTGCTACAAAAAACATTAACAGTACTTATGGCTTTAGCAGCGCAAAGTTCAATGTGGGAGCAATAGACAATAAAGGTGTTGATGTCACATTGTCTTATATCCCAATAAAGAAAGGCTCATTCACTTGGAGAACCCAGTTAATGTATTCATACAACCAGAATATTATCACCCAGACAGACAAGGATATAATTCTTAACAACACATCCATTTCTACTGCTCTTATGTATCAACAATATCGTGTAGTGAAAGGGAGGCCGAGGTTTAATCTGGTATCTATGCCTTGGGGAGGATTGGATGCACAAGGTTACCCTCAGTTTATTTTTAAGGATTCTCTTTATAATTGGCGGACACCTCAGGTTCCAACATGGAACAACTACAAATTCGCCGATCTTAAATATGAAGGAACAACTCTGGCTCCTCATTATGGATCTTGGAACAACCAGGTAACGTATAAAGGATTTGAACTCTCTTTTCTACTTAGTTACAAATTCGGGCATGTATATCAGCATGTAGCTCCATTCAGGGTCAGTAACAACGATCTTTTTGGTATAGCTCAGGGAAACTACATTCCGCACTATGCAAAGGAATTTGAGGACATGTGGAAGCAACCGGGTGATGAGCTTAAGACGGATATACCTAAAATGCCTTATGAATTGACCGGTGCTCAGGTAAGAGCCTTGACAATCTGGTATACATACCCTGTAAACTACGGGAGCCATCAGACTCAAAGTGCCGCAAATATTCGTGTTCAGCGTATAAGTCTTTCATACTCACTTGATAAAAAACAATTGCCAAAAATGATAAGCAGATTGACATTTATGCTTCAAGGCCGTAATCTGGGTGTAATCACATTCAATAAATTTCATGAAGACCCGGAATTCCTGCCTGATATGCAGGGCAACTTCCTGCTGCGGACCAGTCCGGAACTTGCATTTAGTATAATGGCAACCTTCTAAATAAGATAATATTATGAAAACACGACATATTTTTATTGGCATATTGCTGGCCACTCTGTTACCTGCCACCGGATGTGATAATTATTTGGATATCAAACCGAAAGGTCAAATGATTCCATCCTCAACCGACGATTATCGCAAGGTACTTGATTATGTAGGAAATAAAAACAGCGTTGGTCTGCAAAGTACTATTTACAATACATATGGTATTGTAAACTACCTGGCGGATGATTATCAGGTTGCCGACTCTGCTACTTATAAAACAATTTTGAATGTTGCAGGGGTTCCCATTAACGACAGGGGTGATCTGTTCAAATGGGCTAAAGAGGGTGCAATATATACAGAAGATGTAGAGGACCCGGACTGGCTTTCATTATATGGGCAGATCTACATTGCAAATACTGCGGTTGACGGTGTTCCTAAGGCTTCCGGAGCAGAATCCGTAAAAAAGGGATTGATAGCCGAAGCAAAATTCCATAGGGCGTTTTGTCATCTTGCCCTTGTGAATATTTATGCTAAGCATTACACTCCAACAGGTGCGGCAACCGATCCTGGTGTTCCGCTGAGACTAGATCTTTCTTTAACAGCATCTCTCGAAAGAGCTCCGGTTAAAACCGTATACGATGCTATAATAAACGACCTTGAGACAGCAATTCCTGACCTGCCGGTTACCCAAATATATAACCACCGGCCAAATAAGGCATCTGGTTATGCTCTCCTTGCGCGCACTTACCTTTACCAGGGGAATTACGCAAAGGCATTGGAAAATGCTAATCTAGGTCTGGCAATTACCAGTTTCTTGTATGATTTTAATACCACAATGAATCGTGTTGCCGGAACAGCCAACTATAATGCTTTTCTTTCAACTATCGTGGCAAATGCCTGGTATGACAAAGAACTTATTTGTCAAAAAGAGTCGTGCATGGTTAGCGGTACATATTATCGCTCATATATGCTGAGTGATGCTCAAACAGTTAACACCCTGTATGACAATGTAAACGACCTGCGATTTTTCCTTAAGTTCGGTTCACTGAGTGGTACCAGCTATACATATGGAGAACCTACTCTGAGATGGTCTTCGGTGCAATACTATCCAATAGTCGGAGTTACTGTGCCGGAAATGTTCCTTATCCGTGCTGAATCATTGGCACGCATTGGTGGAGCAGCTAATTTGGATGCCGCAATAGCAGCTTTAAACACTCTTAGGGTAACAAGGTATATTACAGGAACATATCAAAACTATGTTGCTTCGAGTTACACCAAAGATCAGATTATTCAATTAGTAATAAATGAAAGAAGACGGGAATTCTTTGGTAATGGACTAAGATGGTTCGATTTGAAACGTTTAAATGCTTTGGAAAATGCAAATATCACTATCAGGCGAAATTTTACCGGAGATCAGTTAGTGCCAGGCGATATTCACTGGGTAATGCCAATTGCTAGAAAGTATATAAATCAAAGTCCGGAAATAATTCAAAACGATGGGTATAACTAATATGAAGCGGTTATTATTGCTATTGCTGTGTTTTGTAGTGGCAGATGTTGTTGCTCAAGAGACCAATGGAGCAAAAAAATTATTTGCAAATTCAATTCTAAACCAAAAAGCTCCGGAGTTGATTGTTGAACAATGGCTTACTAAAAAACCGGACACTAAGGGAAAATTCGTGTTAATCGACTTTTCTTCTACATGGTGCCATGGTTGTCGCAAATCGATGCCTGAGTTAAACGATTTTCAAAAAGAGTTTGCCAACGAATTGGTTATAATTTTTATTACTTCAGAAACAGCTGAAAAAGTAGAAGCTGCTAAAAGTATGCTTATTGAAACGCCTATTGCCATTGACACAAAAAACAGAACATCTAAACTTCTTGAAATAAAAGGTATACCCCATAATGTTCTTATAGATCCAAAAGGTTTTGTAAGATGGGAGGGTTTTCCGTTAAGTAAAGATTATGAACTTACCCATGAAGTAATTGCAAATATCATTGAAAAATACAATGGCACAGATAGCCATGAAAACAAAATGATTAAATGTATTGCCGAACAAAAAACAGATGGGAAGGTAAATTCTTTGACCGAAATTGATTTTGCAGCAGTAGAAAAACCGGATGGGGTCCAGAAGGGTAACATGCAAAATAAACGGATATCCAATTATAACAAACACGGAGATCTGGTCGAAGAAAGTTTTTATAATTCGGGAGACACTTTATTGTTCCGGTCTGTCTGTAAATATGACGCAAAAGGAAACCTGTCAGAACGATTAGGATTTGAAAAAAATGGTAAATTTTCTTCGAAATCGGTGTTCAAATATGATTCCAACGGCAACAGAACGGAGGAGGATACTTATAATTCAAGTGATTACCGTGAGTTTAGAAATACTTATAAATACGATTCTGCAAATAATTTGCTTGAGGAGAGCATGTTTGACAAAGATGGCATTTTAGGTTTCAGATCTACATACAAGTATAATAAAAGTGGTGATATAACCGAAAAAAACACATATGGTCCAAACGGAGAGTTATGTTCGGGGTATTCTGCCTTATATGACAAAAATGGCAATAGGCAAGAAGAGAGAATCATCTCTTCCGATGGGAGTGTTCAGACTAGATTCACACGCTCTTTTGACAACAAGGGTAACATAATTGAAGAAAACGTCTATGATGCAGGGGGAACCTTAAGTTCCAGGTATACTTTCCAATATGATAAAGAGAGTAAACTGCAGGAAGAAAGCGTCAAGAGACCAGATGGCTCTCTTGTAATTAAGTACTCTTATGGATATGATTCCGAAGGGAATGTGACTGAAGTAAGCAGGTATGATCCTGATGGAAGTCTATACCTTCAATCATCGGTTAATCAGGGCAGTAGTGAGTATGGCCTGGTGTGGGACTATTACAATCAGGGCAGCATGGGTACCAAATACGTTAACAAATACGATAAAATTGACAAAAAAGGGAATTGGCTCAGGCGAATTAAAATTGTTAGCCAAAGACCCGTAACGTACACAGAGAGATTGATAAGTTATTATTAATCACTCAAAAAACAACATTAAACATTATTAAGCTTTTAGAAATCAATAATTATGAAAAGAAAATTACATTCTTGTTTATTTATCCCAATAGTTGTTGGGATGGGAACATTATTAGTGCTTTTCAATAGTTGCAAAAAGGAGGATATTCCAGAGACTCCTGAACCACAGTTACCTGTATTAACAACCAACACACCTGTCAATGTGCTTCAAACCACTGCAGAATGCGGTGGAGAAGTTACAAATGACGGAGGTGATGCAATAACAGCCCGGGGAGTGGTTTGGTCAACAACTCCGCTTCCAACAATAGCACTAACCACAAAAACATCGGAAGGCGCAGGAGCGGGGAAGTTTGTCAGTATTATTACAGGACTGAACCCAAATACAACGTACTATGTGAGAGCATATGCAACTAACAGTGTCGGCACAAGCTATGGCGGTGCCACAGCATTTAATTTTATCACAAGAACTTTTCCTGCGGGTATAACTGCACCTATAACAGATGTTAGTGGAAATAAATACAATCCAATTCTAATAGGGACCCAGATATGGCTTGTGGAAAATCTGAAAACAATTAAGTACCGCGACGGCTCAAGCATTGCAAATGTTACGGATGACTCACAATGGGGGCTCCTCACTACAGGAGCATATTGCAATTTTAAAAATGACTTGAAAAATGGTGATACCTATGGTCGACTGTATAACTGGCATGCTGTATCCGATGTTCGGGGAATTTGTCCTTTAGGTTGGCATGTACCTACCGATGTAGAGTGGACGGCACTTATGGATTACCTTGGCGGAAGAACTGTTGCCGGGGGCAAGCTTAAAGAGGCCGGATCTACTCATTGGTATGGCCAAAATATATTTGGAACAAACGAAGTTGGATTTACTGCGCTTCCGGGCGACTTCCGCCCCAGCAACGGAATCATTATTTACCACTTGTTCTTTTCGGCCTACTTTTGGACATCTACTCCGGTAAGTGTTACAAGTACATCGGCATACTATAACTGGATTCCTTATTATGACAAATTAGTGACCCGGGCTTCTACAGATAAGAAGGTTGGGCATAGTGTAAGGTGCATCAAAGATCCTGTTTAACAAACATGTATTAAAAATTATATAAATGAAAAGAACAATAATTATTTTATTCTGTCTGACACTTTGCTTAAATGCATACAGTCAGGCAAAGACGTACATCATTAAGGGTTCTGTTAAAAACAATCCCAATTTGGAACTGGAATATAATGACTGGGGAACAAAAAGCGAGAAGGTTCAAATTAACAACGGCTCTTTTGAAATTAAGGGAGAATTGGCAGAAGGAACATATCCACGGCAGGCATCCTTAAGTATTGTTGAGGGAAACTCCAGAAGAGGCAATTCAATAATTCTTGAGCCGGGAGAAATTACGGTTGTGTTTGACAGAAACGCTTTAACTATTGGCGGTACTCCTGAAAATGAGAATCTTGACAGACTTACCAAACAACTCAGTAAATATTCCGAAAACTCCGGGGCCTCCTTTTACGCATGGCAACGTGCTTATAACAATAAAGCTACCGAAGCAGAATTGGAACAACTTTGGGAAAAATCGGAAATAATTAAAGAGGAAGAGAGAGCATTGACGCTGAAATTGCTTAAAGAAAACAACAATTATGCGTCGTTTGTCATACTTCCTCGCCTTACTCGCTATGAGGGAGCTAAAACAATAGAGCCCTTCATGAAGCAATTTGAAAGATACAGCTATACAACTCATTACGAGAATCTAAAAAAGCACTATGAAGCAATGGCCAGAAGTACAGACGGAGCTAAGGTGAAAGACTTTACCCTTCCGGCACCTGATGGTAAAATGGTATCACTTTCAGATTTTAAAGGCAAATGGGTTATTCTGGACTTCTGGTATGTAGATTGTCATTGGTGCAGAAAGCTGGCTCCAAATCTTGGCAAGATATACAAAGAATACAAAGACAAGGGTCTTGAAATTATAAGTATATCTGTTGACAAGGAGTCTGACAGGGAGCGCATGTTAAAGGTTATTAAGGATGACGGAATGGTCTGGACACAGGTGAATGATAAAACTAAAAAAGATCTTCCTGAATACTTTGGCGTTTCCGGATATCCAACATTGTTTCTTATTGATCCTAAAGGAAAAGGAGTTACTATGAAAGTAGGTTACTGCGAAGCCGGAGCATTAAGAAGGTTGCTGAATAAACATATTAAGTAGGCCTAATTCTGTAAAAATGAACTATAAATCATTATTGATCACAACAACCTTTGTGATTTCTGCTATGATTTCTGTTGCCCAGGATCTGAGTTCCGTTAAAATCGGAACTCAGATCTGGACATCAGAAAATCTTAAGCTGTCTACTTTTAACAATGGAGACCCTATTCCTGAGGCTAAGACTAAGGAAGAGTGGCTGAAAGCTGCCAATAACGGTAAGCCTGCCTGGTGTTACTACGACAATGACAATGGAAATGAAAAAGAGTACGGCAAATTGTATAATAGGTTTGCGATAATTGACCCAAGGGGCCTGGCACCAAAAGGTTGGCATATTCCCAGTAATGCTGAATGGAAAATCCTGACAGATTTTTTAGGTGGAGAAAGCGTTGCCGGGGCAAAAATGAAAAGCAGCACCGGATGGTACTTAAATAATAACGCTACCAATGAAAGTGGTTTTACCGGACTACCCGGGGGCTACCGTAATGAAAATGGAACCTTTATCTTTAAAACCCACAGTGGTTTCTGGTGGAGTTGTACGGAGGACGACAAGAACACTAATAATGCATGGTTCAGATATCTTTACTATGGCAGCAACAGTGTTTACAGATATAGCGGCCGCCTGAACTACAAGCTGGTTGGCTTGTCTGTAAGGTGCCTTAAGGATGATAATGGAATTTCCATTAAGGGTAAGCTTCTCAACTTTAAAGGAGACAAGACATATCTTGTTGATGTTTCAGATAAATCGGGATTGAGAGTACCTGACAATATACCGGTTCTGTTAGATGCCAACAACGAATTCAAATTGAATTTCAACCTCAACGAACCCGGCTATTATAAGCTTGAAGTTAATACTTTATATATTACGCCTGGGGATGAATTGCAACTTATTATTGATTGTTCGGATAAGAACAACTCTACATTTAAAGGAAAGGGAAGTGAGGCTTGTAACTACCTTAAAACCATACCGGGTTTCTCTCAGGTCGACATTGGTTATTTAGGAAGAAATGCTGAGAATATCACAAAAGATATTCAACAATTTACTACCGGCTATATGTTGCCCAGAGCAGAAAAAAGTTTTAAAGAACTTGATAATCTGAAAATGGTCTCTTCCGAATTTAAAGAACTTGAAAGAGCCCGGATAAAATCTAATGTGATCCAAAGTATTATGTTGTATACAGCATTCCATACGAGAAAATACATAGAAGGCTACGATTATCAGAAACATAAAGATCTGTTTAACAAAACCAGAGAAGAGCAGATTAACCAATCCATGAAAGTATTGATGGAATATGGACAGGGATTGGCAAAAGCAGAAAATATAGTTTTGCCTGAATTCAGAAAGATACTTGTTTGGATAAAGGACTCTAAAGGAGAGTATTTACCTAAATATAACCGGATTGACAGAATTGAGGATTATGAGCTTACTGAACAACTTTTACAGAAATATGCCTCCTGTTTTACAAGCTCTCCACCAAGGGTGAACCCAAACGAAGTACTTCTGGAGTTGGAAAACGCAAAAGTCAAAATGACCACTCCTTTATACAGAGAATTGATTGATAAGAGCATACACCAATATGGCGACATTAAAAAGGGAGCTCCTGTATTTGATTTCACAGGATTTGACTCTAATAATAATCCGGTGAAACTAAGTCAGTTTAAAGGAAAATACATTTACCTCGATTTTTGGGCAACATGGTGTGGTCCTTGTATCAACGAATATCCTTTTTTTCAAGAGTTATATCAGAAATTCAAAGATGGAAACAATATAGTTTTTATATCAGTATCTACAGATCAGGATAAAGACAAATGGCGTCAGTACATGAAGGAACATACTCACGAGACTATTTCAATACATGTGAACAGCAGTTATCTGAGCCCATATAAAATTGCTTTTATCCCACGGTTTATACTGATAGATAAAGATTTTAATTTTTTAGATCCGTTTGCACCAAGACCATCACAACCCGCCACCGAGGAGCTATTAAAGAACTTAAAGTAAATTATTAAATGAAGAACAAAAAAAAATTAGTAATCCTGACCCTGTTCACTTTGTTTGCAGTCTCCACAACAATGGCCCAGATGATAGATCAACCCATTAAGTGGAACGGCAAAATAGTTCATGTTGAGAAGAACATATATGAGGTGCAGGCCATTGGTGTTTTTGATGCAGACAAGCAGAATTGGCACATCTATGATCTGGGCCCATATACAGACGGACCAAATCCCACGTCTCTTACTTTAACGCTGCCTTCAAGTATCAGACTTAACGGGAAACCTTATTTGCTGACGAAAGCTAAAAAGATGTTTGATGCCATGTTCAATATGGAAATAGGCATATGTGAGGGTAAAGTAATTGTTGCACAACGGGTGGAGGTTTCAGCAAAAGATTCAACCGATGTTGTTGCAGTAATTGAATGGATGACTTGTGACGACGGAACTTGTCTGCCACCAACGGAGAAGGAGATAAAATTAAAACTTCCTCCTGCTGTTGACGTTACTAAAACAAAATAAACTGAATGATCTTTTCTGGTATTTATCAATTAAATTTAGGTATGTGTTTTGACTAGGTTAAGTTGTTCATTTATTATAAACGATAAATACATATCCGGGAAGATCTTCTGTAAGAAGCTGCCAAAAAATGGCAGCTTCTTTTACTTTTATAGGTGTTGAACTATTTATTTACAAAAAAGAGGGTAAATTAGTGCTCTATTATCGATTAAAACAACAACTATGCGAAAACTGATTTTCTCCCTGCTTTTTGTGTTTGCTTTTATAAACCTTTTTGCTCAGACTTCTGCAACCTGGAGTTATAGCCAAAAGGATAACGGCGACGGAACAATTGATCTTATATTCAATGCTGAGATTGAAATGCCCTGGTACATATACACGACAGAGGTTATAAAAAACGGACCACTTCCAACAACTTTCGAATTCAAGAACATTTCCGGCTTTGAGGCAATAGGAAAGCTTAAGGACGTTGGTGTTGGCACAAAAAAGATGGATAAGGCGTTCAAGATTGAAGTGAGTGTATTTGAGAAAAGCGCAACATTTATACAGACAATCCGCAAAACCACAGAAGGTTCCGTAAAAGTTGAAGGGCTTCTCTCCTTTCAGACCTGTAACGGAAAAGAGTGCCTCATGGAGGAGGTCGATGTTGTGTTTGATGTAAAGGGCGTCGCTATAAAGACTATTTCCGGTCAAGACAAGAGCCAGGAAACTGAAGATTCTGACAAAGCCGGAGCATCTCAAGGGATGCTTATGTTCCTTCTCATAGCATTTGCTGCAGGACTGGGAGGAGTTTTCACCCCTTGTGTCTTCCCTATGATTCCAATGACCGTAAGCTTCTTTTTGAGCGGATCGGGCAAAAAACAATCCGGAATTATAAAGGGCTTGGTTTTCGGACTCTCTGTAACACTTATTTATACCCTCATTGGCGTTCTGGTAGCCGTATTTCAAAGTACCGATGCAACAGACACCCTTGGGTCCCATTGGATCCCTAACCTCTTGTTTGCCCTCCTTTTCATGATTTTTGCCATATCGTTCTTCGGAGCCTTTGAGATTACACTGCCAACGGGTCTTGCAAACAAAGCAGATGCCCAGGCAGACAAAGGTGGGTACATTGCATCGTTTTTTGTTGCTTTCGCAATGGTTGTTGTCTCTTTCTCATGTACCGGTCCGTTTGTGGGGTCAATTCTTGCGGCAGCGGTTACGGGAGGATTGGCATTAAAACCGATTCTGGGGATGTTCTTCTTTGGTCTTGCTTTTTCGCTTCCGTTTGTTTTGTTCTCATTCTTCCCTTCGCTAATGAAGAAAATGCCTAAATCGGGAGGATGGCTGAATGTTGTCAAGGTTGTTTTTGCCTTTATATTACTAGGATTCAGCTTAAAGTATCTTGCATCTGTGGATGCCTGGTTCGGTCTGGGAATCCTCACCCGTACTGTGTTCATATCAATCTGGATTGTGCTGGCTACCCTTCTGGGATTTTATTTCATGGGCAAGTTCAAAACGTCCCATGACTCCGATACCGGACATGTAAGTACAGGAAGATTACTGTTTGCAATTGCCTCATTCTCCTTTGCTGTATATCTGGTACCTGGTCTTTTTGGTGCACCACTTGCCTCTCTTTCAGCTATAATTCCACCGGCAGATGAGAGCACGTTTGTCATCGGTTCCGGTTCCACCACATCTTCTGCCCCTGAATTATCCGGCGAGGTCGTTCCTGAAGGTCTTTGTGGGCCTGCAAAATATGCGGACCCAAACCACAAGGCTCCTTACGGACTTCCGGCATATTTTGAGATTGAGCAGGCTGTGGAATGCGCAAAACAGGTAAACAAGCCGGTTCTTCTCTCTTTTAAGGCTGTAACCTGTAGTGTATGCAAATTGATGGAGGCTACAGTATGGAGTGACCCAAGGGTTCTTGATATTCTGAGTAACAAAATTGTACTTACTACCCTTTATGTCGACAACAGAACCGAACTGCCAAAAGATGAGCAGATAACATCTACCATTGACGGAAAAATAAAAAATACCCTGGGCAGAAAGCTCAGAGACTATCAGGTATCTCGTTTCGGCGTTGCTTCTCAACCTTTTTATGTTCTGATTGATAAAAATCAGGAGGTATTGATAAAGCCTGTAGGAGAGTGTTCAGCTGATGAGTTTCTTAAGTTTCTGGAGTCGGGTATTGCTGAGTTTCAAAAGAGAAAGTAACTCTTAGAAACTACTTAATTGTTTCAAATATTTCGTCAATCGGTTTTCTGGTCTTCCTGAAGTGCTGAGTATCGTCAGAATCTGAACGATATCCTACTGCTGCAAGCATTGCAGAGGTTATCCCTTTATTCTTAAGACCCAGGATTTCATCAAATTTCACTTTGTCAAAGCCCTCCATTGGACAAGAGTCAATCTGGAGTTCCGATGCTGCAGCAATGAGTGTGCCCAGTGCAATATAGGCCTGCTTCGCTGTCCATGCAGATATCTCGTCAGTTGATAGTACAGCCATCTGCCCCTTCATCATATCACCGTATGGTTTTGTCTCTGCAAAATCTGTGTTATTAATGTCTGACCTTAATTTAAGATAGTTGTCTATCTTCTCTGGTCCCATTTCTTTGAAATTACAGAACAGAAATATGTGTGAAGCATCAGTCAGCTGTGACTGGCCCCAGGCCGCATCTTTCAGCTGTTCGCGAATTTTCTGGTTCTCAATTATCAGAACCTTGAAAGGCTGAAGCCCATAAGAGGTTGGTGCCAGATTTACCGCCTCCTTAAGTATTTCCAGTTTATCTGCCTGTATTTTTTTGGATGTATCAAACTTTTTAGTAGCGTATCTCCACTTAAGGTTGTTTGTTATGCTCATAATGTTGTGTATAATCTAGTTTAATTAATATTATTTTGTGTAAAGCTTTAAAGGTACCTCTATAATCAGCACTTTTGAAGGTTGTTCGGCTACAATTTCTATATCATTTGTCTCCTTAACAGATATCGCGTCTCTTTTGTTTAACCTGTGTCCATCAACTGTTATAACACCCTCTATAAGAAAAACATAAACTCCGTTACCTGATTTCTTCAATTGATACTTCCTGTTTCAAGGAGCTGAGTATTTGTTATCTCCTCCCTCTCACTAAGGTTTTTATTACACTCAATCAAGAAAAGCTTAAGCCAAGAAGCCAAAGAGTCGTTTCTGAATAGATCCCGAGTCTGAATGAACTATCTTCGCTTATCTCAACTTGTAAACATTATAACCACTCCTACCGGTCTATGAGGGGTTATAACCTGATGAACCTGACCCGGAGCAACAAAAAAGACAATATTGGGTTTTATATCATACTCTCTGAAGTCTATATAGTGCTTGCCACAGGCATTTTTGGCCCATACTATCGTATAGAAGTTGTGTTTGTGGGGCAAATCGGTCTCTCCTTGAAACTCGTCAAAAATTTCCTCCATTGATTTGAAGGCGAATAGTACGGGTTCTTCGTAGTGCATAAGATCGAATGAGGGGATTGCACTCATATCAGGCAGGAATTATTATTACTTTTGACTTATCATCACACTCCTCAAGCAATTTCTCAATGTCTTTGTTTAAAACCGGATGTATAAGTTTAGGGGCTATTTCGAAAAGTGGCAATAATACGAATTTCCGGTGCTGCATTCTTGGATGTGGTATAATAAGATCCTCTTCATTAATAACTTCGTTATCGAAAAACAAAATGTCAATATCTATTGTTCTTGAAGAATAGCTCCTCTTATCATCCCCTGTGCGCCTAACATTATCTCCTCTTACTCTTCCTAGTTCTCTCTCTATTTCGAGCAACATTTTTAGTAAATCTCGCGGATTTATGTCTGTTTCCAGCTTTACTGCCATATTCAGGAACCACTCATCTGCCTCGAATCCCCAGGGCTCGCTTTCATATAAGGGTGATTTTACAAGCTGTTTTTTGGACAGCAGACGCAATTTTTCAATTGCCATTTGCAGTATTTTTACTTTATCTCCCTGGTTACTGCCCAGGAGCAGGTACGCTTGGGACATTTCTTATGTTTATTGCTTATGATCCTTTATAAAAAACCGAGTTCAAGCAGAGCTTCTTCGCTCATTCTGTTCCTGTCCCACGGAGGGTCAAAGGTTAGTTCTATTGCAACATCCTCTATTGTAGGCACATCCGAAACAGCATCGTATACATCCTCCAGCAACTGATCTGCCATAGGGCAGTTTGGAGCAGTAAGGGTCATCTTGATGAATGCCTTATGATTATCATCTACTTTTATTTCGTAAATCAGGCCAAGGTCATAAACATTTACCGGTATCTCCGGGTCGTGTACTTGCTTGAGTGCCAATACTATATTCTTTTCAACACTATTTTCGTTCATCGTTTTAATTTTTTTTATTTGTTTGCAGCAAATGCAACAGCATAAAACTTTATCTGCCTTATCATTGATACTAATCCGTTGGATCTGGAGGGAGAAAGGTTATCCTGAAGACCTATCTCCTTAATAAAACTAAGATCTGCGTCAATAATCTCCTTTGGGGTCCTTCCCGAAAAAACCCTTACTAACAATGAAATGATTCCCTTTGTGATAATAGCATCACTGTCTGCAGTAAAATATATCCTTCCATCTCTATAGTCCGCTGCTAACCATACTCTTGATTGACAGCCTTTTATTAGATTACTCTCCTGTCTGCCATTATCATTTATTATTGGCAGCGATTTACCCAGTTCAATTAAATATTCATACTTGTCTAGCCAATCCGTAAAGATTGAAAACTCCTCAATTATTTCCTGCTCCGCTTGTCTGATTGTTATCATTTATTCTTCTTATTTTCTTTTAAATACATGTATTTATGTCAACTATAACTTCACAAATTATGAAAGCATTCTCAATGCTCTTTTCAATGAGTCAATAAAGTACTCAGACTCACTCACAGTGTTGTACATAGCTAGTGAGGCTCTAAGCATTCCTGTAACTCCAAATTTAGTCATAAGCGGCTCTGAACACATCAAGCCTGATCGTAAAGCAATTCCCATTTTATCCATCAACATAGCAAGGTCTGTAGGATGAACTCCTTGAGCAGTGAAGGAAAACAGAGAAATTTTATTGGTCGATGTTCCGAAAACTTTAACTCCATTAATAGA
Source organism: Bacteroidales bacterium (assembly GCA_041659025.1). Taxonomy (GTDB): domain Bacteria; phylum Bacteroidota; class Bacteroidia; order Bacteroidales; family UBA932; genus Bact-08. The sequence goes on from JBAZZA010000001.1 coordinate 456,322, forward strand.
CGATAGGTTGTGAACGAGGTAATTGACAAGCTCATCTTCATGGTTTTTCAAAAAATCAAGATCAATTGATTGTACAAACCTTACAGCCTCGCCAAGTGCAGCAGCTCCAATAAAATTTGGTGTTCCTGCTTCGAACTTAAGAGGAAGGTCGGCATATGTGGTTTTATTGAACGAAACCGTTTCTACCATATCACCACCTCCAAGCCATGGTGGCATTCTGTTGAGTAACTCCTTTTTACCATAAAGAACTCCAATACCAGTGGGACCATATAACTTATGACCGGAAAAGGCATAAAAATCACAATCAAGTTCTTGAACATCAACCTTGGTATGAACAATTCCCTGAGCACCATCTATCATTACCGGAATTCCCTTTTTATGAGCGGCTTCTATGAGCTCCTTAACAGGATTTACAATACCCAAAACATTGGATATGTGAGCAACAGAAATAATCTTCACCTTGTTGTCCAATATTCCCGGGAGTTTTTCAATCATCCATTCACCGTTCTTGTCAACCGGGAGCACTCTTAATTCCGCCCCAATCCTTTCGCAGGCCATCTGCCAGGGGACAATATTCGAGTGATGTTCGGCCTCTGTAACAATAACTGCATCTCCCTTTTTTAGGAACTTTTGGCAGAAACTATTGGCAACCAAATTAATGGAAGCTGTTGTACCTGAAGTAAAAATTACCTCTTCCCGTTCCTTAGCATTGATAAACTTCCTGATATCTTCTCTTGCTCCTTCATACAACTCTGTTGTCCTTGCACTCAACTCGTGAACGGCCCGGTGTATGTTACCATTAACGCCAGAGTTCATCTTATCTGTCAACTCAATAACAGATAGTGGCTTTTGTGAAGTTGCTCCATTGTCGAAGTAAACAAGGCTCTTGTTGTTTACCTTCTGGTCAAGAGCAGGAAACAGTTTACGTATGCATTCAACATCTTTTATCAGTTCCATTAATTAATTGTATTTATTTAGATAGCGTAGTTTTGCAAAATTAGCAAAACAAAGTTTCTGTTTCTATTTTAAAAAACATAAATTTGCCCTAATTGTTTATTTAACCCCTTATGTACGATTATATCAAAGGAACAATCACAGAACTCGGCCCAACCGAAGTTGTTTTGGAAACCGGTAATATAGGATATAAGATACTTATTTCCCTTCAGACATATTCAACATTAAATGCCGGAAGTGAAACCAAACTATTTATCTATCATCATCTTAGAGAGGACATTGAACTTTTATTCGGTTTTTCTGACAAGGAAGAACGTTTTGTTTTTTGTTTACTGATAGAAGTTTCCGGAATAGGACCAAACACTGCCCGGATGATGCTCTCTTCAATGTCTTCAGACGAAATAAGGAATGCAATTATTAGCGGAGACATTAATAAGCTCAAAAGCATCAAGGGAATAGGTCTTAAGACAGCACAAAGGATGCTTATTGAACTTAAAGACAAAATTGTCAAAGGCGGTAATTCAGGAGGAGCGTCTGCTTTCGTTCTTTCAACCGGATCGACACAACGTGAAGAGGCCACAACAGCTCTTGTACTGTTGGGATTTTCCAAACCAAATGTAGATAAAGTGATTGAATCACTGCTCAAAGAGAGCCCGGGATACAAACTGGAAGAACTTATCAAGCTTGCACTAAAACGATTATAATATTAAATAATTTTAGTACATTTGCGAAAAATTTAATCATTTATATATGAATATTCCTGCAAATCTTAAGTACAGTAATGACCACGAGTGGGTAAAGGTAGAAGGTGACATCGCAACAGTAGGTATCACAGACTTTGCTCAAGGCCAATTAGGTGATATCGTGTTTGTTGATATCCAAACAGAAGGTGAAACTCTTGACAAAACAGAGGTTTTTGGTGCAATTGAAGCAGTAAAAACCGTAGCTGATGCCTTAATGCCAGTATCAGGCACAATAATAGAGGTTAACTCCAATCTGGAGAATTCCCCAGAGTCTGTTAACAAAGACCCTTATGGTGATGGTTGGATGGTAAAAATCAAAATGACTGATTTGTCAGAACTTGATGCTCTTTTAGATGCGGTTGCATATAAGGCAATTTTGTAGTCTTTCGCAAATAGAGATTAAACAAAAACCCTTTGGATTCAAGCCAAAGGGTTTTTTTATTATATTTACACCACACAATTATTTATCCCTAATTCAATCATATTTATGCTACATAGTTTTGGAAGTGACAATCACTCCGGAGTTGCTCCGGAAATTCTGGAAGCAATTATTAATGCCAACAAAGACTTTCAAGTCGCTTATGGTGAAGATGAAAAAACAAAAGCTGCCTCACTCCTTTTTAAGGAGCAACTGGGAGAAAATGCCGAAGCTTTTTTTGTTTTTAATGGCACCGGTGCAAACATTCTCGCTCTTAAAGCCATGACCAACAGCTATAATGCCATTCTTTGTCCAGACACGGCCCATATTAACTGTGACGAGTGTGCTGCTCCCGAGAAGATGACAGGATGCAAACTTATACCAATACCCTCAAAAGATGGCAAGGTCTCTCCTGAAGATGTTAAAAAAGAACTTAAAGGATTTGGTTTCCAACATCATGCACAAGTAAAGGTCCTTTCAATATCACAACCTACCGAACTTGGTACCCTTTATACGCCAAAAGAGATAAAGGAGCTTGCAGATCTTATGCATGAGAACAATTGTCTCCTCCATATGGACGGTTCTAGAATTTCCAATGCTTCCGCTTCGCTTAAAATGCCAATAAAAGAGTTCACTTCCGATCTTGGTGTCGATGCCCTCTCTTTTGGCGGAACAAAAAATGGATTATTGATTGGCGAAGCTGTCGTTTTTTTCAGTAAAGAATTAGCAGAGAACTTTTCATATATAAGAAAACAAGCTGCTCAGTTATTTTCTAAAAACCGCTTCATTGCGGCTCAATTTATTGCATACCTTACTGGGAATCTGAATATAAGACTTGCAAACCAATCAAATAGCATAGCCAAATACCTTGAGAGCGAGCTTATGTCTATTCCACAAATCCGAATCAGCAGGCCAGTGGAGACTAATGCCGTGTTTGCTTATGTTCCGTTTGATTTGTGCAAAAAATTGCAGGAAAAGCATTATTTCTATATTTGGGACGATTTAACTACAGAGGTGCGTTGGATGTGTTCATTCAACACACGAAAAGAGGATATTGACACCTTTATACGCGATATCAAGGCACTATTGTAAAACACTAACTTAACAAACTATAATTATGGAAGTAACCAGAGTTTTTGATCTTCTTGAGAGGCTCAAGGAGCAGTTTCCAAAAGATGATATTCTTAGCAGAAGAGTTAATGGCAAATGGGTAAAGTATTCTGTAGATGACTATTATCGGTATTCACACACACTTGCCCATGCTTTTCTTGCTCTAGGCTTGCAACCTCTGGACAAGGTAATAACAATCTGTAGCAATCGTCCTGAATGGAACTTTATTGATATGGGATTATCGCTGGCACACATGGTTCATGTTCCGGTATATACTACATTAAGTACAGATGACTATAAACACATTTTCTCCCATAGCGATGCTAAGGTTATTTTTGCCGGTGGTGATGCTATATTGAAAAAGATAGCTCCAATTATTGCCAAGATGAGTGCTCCTGTTGAAATTTATACAATGGACGCTGTCCCTGGTTATAAGTGTATAGAAGAATTATATAAACTCGGAGATGAAAAGGCATCTGTATTTGCACCGGTAGTAGAAGAGAATAAAAGAGCAATCAGTGAAAACGACCTTGCTACAATAATTTACACATCAGGAACTACAGGAACGCCAAAAGGTGTTATGCTTTCTCACAGAAATCTGGTTTTTAATTTCATAGGTACAGCTGTACAACAAATCAGGGACCACAGACATAAAATGTTAAGTTTTCTCCCTCTTTGTCATATCTACGAAAGAGGCATGAACTACGACTATCAATATGTTGGAATTAGCATATATTACGCTGAGAGCCTTGCTACTATCGCAAGTGACCTCGCAGATTGCCATGCTGACGGATTTTGTGCTGTTCCACGTGTTCTCGAAATGATGTTCAATAAACTTGAGGCAGCAGGAAAGGACCTTAAGGGTATCAAAAAAGTTATTTATTACTGGGCCTTCAGCATTGCCTGCAAATATGACTATACAAAAAACGGAACTCTTTATAATATGATGTACAGCCTTGCAGATAAACTGGTATACAGCAAATGGAGAGCTAAACTAGGAGGAAAGGAAATGCTTATTGTTTCCGGCGGTTCAGCTATTCAAGCAAAGATAATACGCTTATTTACAGCAGCAAAGATGTATATATTTGAAGGTTACGGCATGACCGAAGCCTCTCCTGTTATAGCTGTCAACAATCCAAAAGAGATGATTATTAAAATCGGTACCGTTGGCAAGGCCATGGAAGGTACAGAGATGATGATTGCACAAGATGGAGAGATTCTAAGTCGTGGCCCTCATATTATGATGGGTTACTACAAAGATCCGGAGTATACAAAAACAGTTATTGACAGCGAAGGATGGCTCCACACCGGTGATATCGGAGTTATGGTAGATAAGATATTTCTTAAAATTACTGACAGAAAGAAGGAGATTTTCAAACTCTCCGCTGGAAAATATGTTGCTCCACAGGTAATCGAAAACATGTTAAAAGAGTCGTCATATATCGAGAACTGCATGGTTGTAGGAGAAAATCAGAAATTCGCATCGGCGCTTATTATACCATCTTTCAGCAGATTACATTTTTGGGCAGCAAAACACAAAGTTCAATTCACAGATAATGATGATTTGATTAAAAATCCTGAGGTTCAAAAGAAAATTGTAAGAGAAATTGATGCTGTTAATCAAAAGCTCGCTGCTCATGAACAAATAAGAAGGCCAAAACTAATAAATGACGAATGGACTCCATTAAATGACATGCTATCGCAGACCCTTAAGCTAAAACGAAATAAAGTTAAAGCAAAATATGCCGACCTAATTAATGATATCTACAAGTACGACAGCTAGATGACTACCCGTTTGGCCTTCAACAAAGACTCTGAACATATATTTAAGATATGGTATGCTTGTTTCACTGATGATAAGGCATATATAATGAATTATCTGAAGTATTGCCTCCCTCATACTAAAACATGGGTACTTGAAGTTGAAAATGGCGAAATTGTGTCGTGTCTATCAATCATTCCTTCATACTTTGTATTAAATTCCAAAATTATAAGAGGTGGTTACCTCTATGCTGTAGGAACCCTCCCTGAGCATAGAGGTAATTCTTATTCAAAAATATTAATAGAATCGGCAATCAGTGATTGTCAAAAAAATGGGTTGTCCTACCTATTGGTTAAACCTGCCACAGAATCGCTTTACAACTTATATTCACGAGCCTCCTTCGAAAGCACCCTATATAAAAGCACTACCATTCATTATGTTAAGCATACAAATCTTATAGCCTGCAACCAAATAACCATATCTCCCACAGATGCTTCTGAGTTATATTCTCTCAGACAGAATTCTTTTGCTGGAACATATTTTCTTTGGCCCGAAAAGATACTTGAATACGTAATAATAGAGGCCTTAAGCAGATCGGGATCATGTAATAAAATTGAAATAGTCGCCAATAAATCCTGTAATTTGCTTTACTATATTGCCTATCCAACAGTAGTAAACAAAAAAAGAATATACGTTTTGGAGACAAATGCCAGAAATCGCATAGAAATAGAGTATTTAAAATCGTCTATTATATCTGAATACCCCGGAACAGAGGAGATCGAGATTGAATCTTCATCTGATTCTCCTTTAAAGGACAATAATATAGTAAGCCGGTCTGCACTATGTCACACTTTCGATAAGGAATTAACTGGCAATATTGAAAAATTACACCTTTCCTTACCTCTGGAATAGTGCTTCGTTCCTCGTGGAACCACATCTATCTTCCAAAACTGATAAGCAATACCGAAATGTCTGATGGTGAAACACCAGGAATTCTTGATGCTTGTGAAATGTTTTGTGGTCTGTGTTTCTCTAACTTCTGCCTTGATTCTATTGATAGCGATTTTAGTGAAGCAAAGTCGTAGTTTTCCGGAATTTTCACGTCTTCAAGTTTAAGGATTTTATCTGCAATTCTTTTTTCTCTGTCAATATACCCCCTGTATTTGACTAGTATTTCTGCTGATTCTATAATTTCTTTTACGGATAATGCCGCAGACGTAGATTGGTTTCGGTATATGTCTGCCTCATATGGCAACTTAAATGCATCTTTCACTCCCGGAAACATTTCGCTTAAACTATTTGCTAAAATCTCGTAGGTATTTTCCTGCGAGGCATCAGTCCCCGATATCAGACTCACGCCCTTAAGAAAATCACCTTCAAGAGAAATGCTTCCAACATGCTCACTTTGTTGAATATAGTTATGGAAAGTTTCACGTGGAACAATTTTAAGAATGTCAAGTATGTCTATATGTGGCCGGCTTAATACTTCGGAGATCTTCTTTTTCTGCAGAATTCCTGAAGTATTCTTCTCACTAAGATAAGTGTTTACTTCTTCCGGAAACAAAGAACATTTATCAAGAAAACCAGTAAGTGCATTTACTGCCCTATCCTTTTTAATCAATAAGTTCATTCGTTCATCTGAAGCCAATCCTATTTCATGAGCAAGACTAGTAAGTCTTAGGTCTGCATTATCCTGTCTTAATAAAATCCTGTATTCCGCTCTTGAGGTAAACATTCTATATGGCTCATCAACCCCTTTTGTTACTAGATCATCAATAAGTACCCCTATGTATGCCTGGTCTCTTTTCAGGACAAAAGGATCTTTCCCCTTAATTTTATGATGGGCATTAATCCCCGCCATTAACCCTTGCGCTGCTGCCTCTTCGTATCCTGTGGTTCCGTTAACTTGCCCTGCAAAATATAGTCCCGGGATACTTTTTAGTTCAAGTGTATGATAAAGCTGGATTGGTGGAAAATAATCATATTCAACGGCATATGCCGGTCTGTATATCACCACATTTTTAAATCCCGGAATTGCTCTTAGTGCCTCATATTGTATGTCTAAAGGAAGTGATGATGAAAAGCCCTGCAGATAATACTCATTAGTGTTCCACCCTTCCGGTTCAAGAAAAAGCTGGTGCGAAGTCTTATCAGAAAATGTTTTTAATTTATCTTCTATGCTTGGACAATATCTCGGTCCTCTGCCCGTTATTTTTCCGGAAAAGAGCGGAGATAATTCAAATCCCTTTTTTAGTATGTCGTGAACATTCTGGTTGGTATGGACCATATAACAACACATCTGCTTGACGCTTCCTTGAATGGGAGATGGAATATTCAGAAAAGAAAACTTTTCCGGAACATCATCTCCGTGCTGTATCTGGAGCTTAGTAAGGTCTATTGACCGAGCATCTAATCGTGGAGGAGTTCCAGTCTTCATTTTATCAACCACAACTCCCTTACTTATAAGTTGTTCAGATAGATTCAGAGAGGGTAATTCGCCTATCCTACCTCCGACTACAGAATTTTGTCCGACAAACAATTTTCCATTTAGAAAGGTTCCGGCAGTCAATATTATTGCTTTTGCAAAAAAAGTTGCACCGAGTGATGTTCTTACCCCTGTTATCCTTTCTTCTTCAAATGTAAATTCGGTCACGGTATCCTGCCAAATGTTGAGATTATTTGTGTGCTCAAGAAGGAACCTCCAGTTAAGGGAAAAATGTTGTCTGTCGCACTGTGCCCTTGGACTCCACATTGCCGGACCCTTTGACCTGTTCAGCATTCTGAATTGCAGTGTACTAGCGTCCGTTATAAGTCCCGTATAACCACCAAGCGCGTCAATCTCCCTTACTATTTGTCCCTTTGCTATTCCTCCTATTGCAGGATTGCATGACATTTGCGCAATTTTCCCCATGTCCATAGTCAGTAAAAGAACATGAGAACCTAATTTTGCGGCTGCATGAGCCGCTTCGCAACCTGCATGCCCCGCCCCTATTACAATTATGTCGTAACTATCAGTCATTAAGCTCTTTTTTATTCAAGTAAAAATCTTCTCTCTCTCTCATAATCAGCTTTTGAGTCTTTGTTTTGTCTTTGTAACCAATTAAGTGCAACACACCATGAATTATAACACGGTAAAGTTCTATTGAAAAGTCTTGCTTGTAAAAATCAGAATTTGACTTGACTGTATCTATGCTAATGAAAATATCTCCAGATATTGTTTTTCCCGAAGAGTAATCAAAAGTAATTACGTCTGTGAAGTAGTCATGTGAAAGAAATTTCTTGTTTATCTCCAGAAGATACTCGTCTGAGCAGAAAACAACTGATATGTCCCCTACTGTTCCTTTACAAACGGCATCATCATTGGTGGATTTACTGCTTTCTTCACTAATTACAGATTTAATCCATTTTGTACAGATGCGCCTTTTTCTAAAGTTAAAATTCGTTCCTTCTCTTAGATAGCTAATCATTTTTTTTCATCTCCTCAAGCTCGTCCCAGTATTCTATTGCTCTTCTTGTGTGAGGTATAACAATTGATCCCCCAACAAGGTTCGCAACAGAAAATATCTCGAATACCTGCTCTCTTGTTACATGCAATTCAAAACATTTCTCAATGTGATACTTTACACAGTCGTCGCATCTCAGAACCAAAGAAGCAACCAGTCCCAGCATCTCTTTTGTTTGTGCCGAAAGGGCTCCGTCTTCGTATGTGCGCGTGTCTAAATTGAAGAAACGCTTGAAAAATAAATTGTCCGAATCAAGGATAATTTTATTCATTTTGGCACGATATGTGCGGAAATTGCTAATCGATTCCATGAGAATTTTTATTTGGATGCAAAATTACAAAAATATATAAATTAATACTTTAAAATATTATGGCAAAAATAACTGTCATTGGAGCAGGTAATGTTGGAGCAACGTGCGTAAACGCTATGAATATGATGCAGTTTGCCGGTGAGATTGTATTACTCGACATCAAACCCGGTATCGCAGAAGGAAAGGCTATTGACATGATGCAAACTGCAAAGTTATTGAGATTTGACACAAAGATTACGGGAGTAACAAATAATTATGAAGCAACTGCTAAATCTGCTGTTATTGTTATTACGTCCGGTATTCCCCGTAAGCCAGGCATGACACGCGATGAACTGATCGGAACTAATGCGGCTATAGTAAACGAGGTTGTGGAAAATGCTCTTAAATATTCTCCTAATGCCGTTATAGTAATGATTTCAAATCCTATGGACACTATGACATATCTTACAGTCAAAACCAAAAATCTCGTGAAGAACAAGGTAATAGGAATGGGTGGAATCTTAGATAGTAACCGTTTTGTCTATTATCTTAAAAAAGCTCTGGATGCACCGGCGAGCGATGTTGCCGGAATGGTTATCGGTGGTCATGGTGATACTACAATGATTCCTCTTACCAGGTTTGCTAACTTAAGAGGAATACCCGTAAGCGAACTCGTTTCCAAAACAGCTCTAGAAAAGGTTGCTCAGGAAACAATGGTAGGAGGAGCAACTCTTACAAAACATCTTGGAACATCTGCTTGGTATGCTCCGGGTGCTGCTGCTGCCGCTCTTGTAAGATCAATTGTTTTAGATGAAAAGAAGATCTATCCATGTAGCGTTCTGCTTGAAGGCGAGTATGGCCAGAGCGACATTTGCCTTGGTGTTCCTGTTGTTGTTGGTAGAAAAGGTTGGGAAAGGATAGTTCAGCTTAACCTTAATGAAGAAGAAAAGCAACTCTTCAGCCAAAGCGCCGATTCTGTAAGGTCCACTAATAACGTGCTTAACGAACTGAATCTTGTTTAGGAGATAATAAATATATTTCTCACCTTTGCAGACCCAAAGGTAAGGGGTATTAGCTCAGTTGGCTAGAGCGCTTGCATGGCATGCAAGAGGTCATCGGTTCGACTCCGATATGCTCCACAAAAAAGTTTTTAACAATTTACTAGAATTTTATCTTCCTTATCGACTTGCACTTAGAGTTATTATTTAAAAGTTTATCCACAATTACTTTTGTCTAATAATTATTTCTTACTATTTTTACATTCTGATAAACATCTGTACACACATTAAGTTATGGAAATAAAGAAAACTATTAAGGCAAACCTAGAAAACAAGAAATTTCTATTCGGAGAGATTGGTCTGGTATTGACATTAGCCATTGTCCTTTTTGCTTTTGAATGGAAGACCTATGAAAAAACTGCCTCAACTCTTGGGGACGATAATGCAGTGATAATTGAGGAAGAAATGGTCCCTTTGACTCAAGAAGCTCCTCCTCCTCCTCCTGAAATGCCTAAAATTCCTATTGTATCTGACGTTATCGAAATTGTAGACGACGACATGAAGTTGTCTAACGATCTTGTTATCAGCACAGAAGACAATAGCAAACTTGGTGTTGAGATTAAAGAATATGTTAAAGGGGGTAAAGAAGAGGTTATTGAAGAAGAGGAAATTCCTTTCACAATTGTAGAAGAAAAACCTTCTTTCCAGGGTGGTGACGAAAACACATTCACCAAATGGGTATTTGACAGACTTGTGTATCCTGAAATAGCCAAGGAAAACGGCGTTCAAGGCCGTGTGATCCTTCAGTTCCTTGTAGGTACCGACGGAAGCGTCAGTGATGTTAAAGTTGTCAGAGGTGTTGACGCCTCTCTTGACAAGGAAGCACAGCGCGTTGTTGCCTCTTCACCTAAATGGAAACCAGGAAAGCAGAGAAACAAACCTGTTAAGGTTCGTTACACTTTCCCTGTGATATTCCAGTTGAGATAATACAAACATAAAAATGAACGGATAAAGGCTGCCTCATTTGAAGCAGCCTTTTCTGTAGTTAAAAGAGTGAGTAAAAGTATGGAAAAAACCGTTTTTGTAGGAGTTATCAGGCAAAATGATGATGAACAAAAGGTTAAGGAATATCTTGATGAGCTTGAATTTCTTGCTGAAACTGCCGGGGCTTTTGGTGAAAAGAGGTTCATTCAGAGACTTGAAAAACCAAATCCAAAAACATACATCGGTGCCGGAAAGCTAGAAGAGATAAAAGCTTACATAAAAGAACACGAAATTGACCTTGTCATTTTTGATGACGAGCTTACCCCTTCACAACTTAGAAATATTGAGAAAGATCTTGAGTGTCGTATACTAGACAGGACAAATCTTATTTTAGACATCTTTGCTCAAAGGGCCAAGACAGCTTATGCAAAGACACAGGTTGAACTAGCTCAGTATCAATATTTGCTGCCCCGATTAACTGGTATGTGGACGCACCTTGAACGTCAGCGTGGTGGTATTGGAATGAGGGGTCCGGGAGAGAGTCAGATTGAAACAGACAGGCGGATAATCCTTGATAAAATCAGTCGTCTTAAGGAACAGCTCAAGAAAATTGACCGTCAGATGTCTGCTCAAAGGGGCAACAGGGGTAACATGGTAAGGATTTCTCTTGTCGGCTATACAAATGTGGGAAAAAGCACCCTCATGAACCTTCTTGCTAAGAGTGATGTTTTTGCAGAAAACAAACTTTTTGCTACCCTCGATACAACTGTCAGAAAGGTTGTAATAGAAAATGTCCCTTTCTTGCTTAGCGATACAGTAGGATTTATAAGAAAACTCCCTCACCAGCTTGTTGAATCATTTAAAAGTACACTTGATGAAGTTCGTGAAGCTGATATTCTAATGCATGTTGTGGATATTTCTCACCCTAATTTTGAGGAACAGATAAAAGTTGTTCAAGAAACTCTTACAGAGATAGGCGCCAAAGAAAAGCCCCTTTTTCTCGTTTTTAACAAGGTTGACCTTTTTAAGTACATTCCTCAGGATGAGTATGACTTAGGGCCTAAAAAGCGCGAAAATTACAGTTTAAACGAACTTAAGAACTCTTGGATGGGAAAGGAGAACGATCCTTGCATATTTATATCTGCAAAGGAGAAGATTCAGATAGACAAACTCAGGAACGACCTTTACAAAATGGTTGCCGAAATTCATGCCGGCAGATACCCTTTTGATACTTTTTTATGGTAAGGCTTCTATTGGTCAGCTTTGGCCTTCTGATTTTTTATTAGTGCTCCAATAATTCTATTAACCTGTAATTCCTCTACAATCCTGCCCTTATACCCCTTCATTGTTTTTGCCACGAATAATGAGTTTAGCAGGGCCTCTTCAGTTGCCTCTATGGTAGCAAGAAACAGAGGGGATACTGATTCATTATGAAGCTCCTTTGGCATGTAGTATTCCGTTTTTTCATCAATAAGGTTCTCTTTTGCTACCGATAAGGCAATTACATAGTCACCACTACCGTTTGATGCTATTCCGCCGGTTTTCGCCAGTCCCATTATCGCTCTTTTTGCAAGTCTCTCCAGATTTCGAGAAGTTATTGGTGCATCAGTTATTACAACCATCATACATGAACCGTCGGCATTTCCGGAAATATCATTCTTATAATCGAATTTCCCTAATAGCCTGCCGGCCTGCACTCCTGAAACTTCCATAACACCACCATAGTTAGATTGGACAAGCACCCCAACTGTATAGCCACCAAGCGACTCCGGAAGAACCCTTGAAGATGTACCAATACCCCCCTTAAAGCCAAAACATATTGTACCGGTTCCTGCTCCTACGCTACCCTCCTCTACTATGCCATCCTTTGCTTCTTCAATTGCCTTAAGTACATGTTCCGGTTTGACGTAACGTGCTCTTATGTTGTTTAATCCTCCATCGTTTGTTTCACCTACTATGCCATTCACAGATCCTATATTGGAATTCCCTTCTTGTAAAAGTGTATAAGTAATCAGGGCATCAAGGCCGGCAGCAATGCTAAGAGTGTTTGTTAGGATAACAGGAGTTTCAATGTTTCCCAGCTCCTTTACCTGAGTATATCCGGCTAGCTTTCCGAATCCGTTGCCCACATAAATTGCTGCAGGTACCTTTTTTCTGAATATATTGCCTTCATGCGGAATAATTGCAGTAACACCTGTCCTTATATCATCTCCTTCTATTAGTGTTACCTGCCCTACTTTAACGCCTTTCACATCGGTTATAGCATTATTCTTTCCTGTTTTGAACACACCTATCTCAATTCCGTAATCCCTTACCCTCTCCTGCGCTGACAGCAGAGTACAACTTGACAACAATGTCAATAAAAAAAGTTTTTTCATATTTCCAGATTCAAAAATTCAAGGACTCTCTTCTGAACTATCTCTGTCTCTTCCAGAAAACCATTATGCCCAGAATGTTCAAGTATAAGTTTCTCTGCATTAGGCAGTTCTGCAATCAACATATTTGCCTTTTCCTCTGGTATATGATAATCTTGTTTTCCAAGTATCAAAAGGAAAGGGTCTGAGTATTTTTTTAGAAACACAAGGTTGTCCTCTCTTGACATTAGTCCTTCTAGTGTAGCAACTACTCCCTCCGGGTCGTGTGTATCTGTAAGTTCAATTATTTCGTGTATCTTCTCGTCCATCCTTCTTAGGTTCTCTTGAGCAAACATTTTAGGAATTCCCATCTTTGCTATGGCTTGCAGCTTGGACTTGTTTATTAACACAATTTCCCTCTTTCTGTCAACCTTCTTCTCTTCCGAGTCGGCATGCGGACCTGAATGCATCAGTATAAGAGAAGAAAATCTTTCAGGATATCTTTTTACTGCCTCAATTGCAATATAACCCCCCATTGAGTGCCCTATAATGCACGCCTTTTCTACTTTACATATATCCATTACTTCCTTTGCAACTTCTGCAGAAAACCCTATACTGTTGTTAGTTTTATGTGATCCTGAAAGGCCGTGTCCCGGAAGGTCTATTGAGATTATCCTTAATTTAGGTAAGAGCTTTGCTATGAAGTCGTCCCATACATAAAGTGTCTCAAGATACCCATGCAGAAGAAGTATAGTAACGTCCCCTTTCTTACTGTCCGAAATATGGATAGGTATTCCATTGCACGTTGCAAAAAATTCCATTTGTTTTATATTTTTTACAAATTTAATAGTAATTGGAGTTATTTTTATATTTTTGTGAACTAACCCAGACCTGAAATTTATTAATTGACAAAACTATTTAAAATGAAATTAACAAAATTCCTGTCTATTGCTGCGTTTGCAATTATGGCCCTGTCGCTTTCCGGTTGCAATAAAGAACCTGAACCCATTGTTCTTACAGGTTCGTGGCAGTTAGATTCCATCTCTACTTTCCTTCAGATTTTTTACAATCCAACATTCGCTTCCGAAAATCCGAGAGCTATTCAATTTCTTAAAGATAACAAAGAAAAAATCCTGAAAGAGATAAAGAAGCCGGAAATTATACAATTTGTTGCTCCTAATACTGTCAACTTCGTATATAAAACCTCTACAACACCTACAGTCACGGGAACCTTTGAGCAATTTGAGATATACGTAAGTATAAAAAATTCTCTTTTCCCAAATGGTCTTACCGGAGCTTCTAACAATCAGAAGCTTGAGATATATTATGATAAAACATATATGCTGGGTGTCCTCAACTCCATTCTTACTCCGGCAGATGATTCGCAAGAGACGTTTTCTAAGCTTATTGAAGGGTTTGACGGTGTTGGCGTTTATGTAAGAGCCAAAATATAGCAGCTTTTTTCAGTCCTTTAATTTTGCTAGAAGAAACTCTCTGTTCATCCGCGCAATATGTGCAACTGATATATTCTTAGGACATTCCATTTCACATGCACGTGTGTTTGTACATGCTCCAAAACCAAGTTCGTCCATTTTTGCCACCATTGCCTTTGCTCTGCGTGCTCCCTCTATCTTCCCTTGAGGTAAAAGCGCCAATGAGCTTACTCTTGCCGATACAAATAACATAGCCGATCCGTTCTTACATGTAGCTATGCATGCTCCGCATCCTACACAGGCTGCAGCATCCATACTTTCTTCCGCATCATCTCTTGGGATAGGAATTGAATTTGCATCAGGAACTCCCCCTGTATTGACAGATACATATCCTCCGGCCTGCAAGATAAGATCCAGTGCACCTCTGTTAACAACAAGATCCCTTATAACAGGCATTCCAGCCGAGCGCCATGGTTCGATGGTAACGGTATCTCCGTTTTTGAATTTACGCATATGCAACTGACAGGTTGTCACCTCATTATCTGGCCCGTGCGGGCGTCCGTTTATATATAGTGAACACATTCCGCATATTCCTTCTCGGCAGTCATGGTCAAATGCTACTGGACCATTGCTTTTACACCCTTTGTTTAGAGCAACAGGGTCGTTACCTTCCCTTATAAGCTGCTCATTAAGTATATCCATCATCTCAAGAAACGATGAGTCCGGCGAGATATTGTTAACTTTATATGTTTCAAAACATCCCTTCTCTTTTGCGCTTTTCTGGCGCCATACCTTTAATGTTAAGTCCATAATGAAAATGCTCCTTAATCTTTATAGTTTCTTGTGGCGATTTTAATATTCTCGTATTTGAGTGGTTCCTTGTGCTTTATAGGATCCTTGCCTTCTCCTGTGTACTCCCATGTACTCACATACATGTAATTTTCATCATCACGAAGAGTCTCTCCATCTTCGGTTTGCATTTCTTCACGGAAGTGTCCGCCACAGGATTCCCTGCGAAGAAGTGCATCCATTGCCATAAGTTCTCCCATTTCTATAAAATCTGCAACCCTTAGTGCTTTCTCCACCTCCTGGTTAAACTCGTTGTTCTCTCCCGGCACATAGACATTTTCCCAGAACTCAGATCTTAACTCCCCTATCTCTTTAATTGCCTTTTCAAGACCCTTCTCGTTTCTGGCCATACCTACATAGTCCCACATAATATGACCAAGCTTCTTATGGAAATAATCTACCGGCTCCTTTCCTTTTACAGCAAAAAGTCTTGATATTTTCTCATTTACTACCTTTTCTGCTTCTGCAAATGCTTGGTTGTTGATATCTGTTTTTGGTGCCTGTATCTTACCTGCAAGAAAATCACCAATTGTGTATGGAAGTATGAAGTATCCGTCGGCCAGTCCTTGCATGAGCGCAGATGCTCCGAGACGGTTTCCACCATGGTCACTGAAGTTTGCTTCGCCAATGGCAAATAACCCCGGTATGGTTGTCTGAAGGTTGTAGTCAACCCAGATTCCTCCCATTGTATAATGAATTGCAGGGTATATCATCATGGGCTCCTTGTATGGATCTACATCTGTTATCTTCTCATACATCTGAAAAAGATTGCCGTATCGCTCTGCTATTACATGCTTGCCCAACCTCTCAATTGAGGTCTTAAAGTCCAGAAAAACAGCGAGTCCTGTCTCATTTACACCATAACCTGCATCACACCTCTCTTTGGCTGCCCTCGATGCTACGTCTCTAGGTACAAGATTCCCGAAAGCCGGGTAACGGCGCTCAAGGTAGTAGTCTCTGCCCTCTTCCGGTATCTGAGAAGCCATAATCTTTTTGGCTCTGATTTTATCTACATCTTCCTTTTTCTTTGGTACCCATATTCTCCCATCGTTTCTAAGGGATTCACTCATAAGTGTAAGCTTAGACTGCTGCTCACCATGTACAGGAATACATGTAGGGTGAATCTGGGCAAAGCAAGGATTTGCGAAAAATGCTCCCTTTTTGTAACATTGCCAGGCTGCTGAACCATTACTATTCATTGCATTTGTAGAGAGGAAGAAAACATTTCCGTATCCACCTGTGGCAATAACAACAGCATGTGCTCCGTGCCTTTCAATCTCTCCTGTTACCAGGTTTCTTGCAATTATTCCTTTTGCTTCTCCATTAATTAGAACCAGATCAAGCATCTCATGACGAGTGTATGATTTAACGCTGCCCAGATGAATCTGACGGTTAAGTGCAGCATATGCACCTAAGAGAAGTTGCTGTCCGGTCTGACCCCTTGCATAAAATGTTCTGCTTACCTGGGCGCCTCCAAAAGAGCGATTATCCAGTAGTCCGCCATACTCCCTTGCAAAAGGGACTCCTTGTGCAACACATTGATCAATAATCAGGTTGCTAACCTCAGCAAGACGATACACATTTGCCTCCCTGCTTCTGTAGTCACCCCCTTTGATTGTATCGTAGAAAAGCCTGTAAACCGAGTCATTATCGTTAGGATAATTCTTTGCAGCATTTATTCCTCCCTGTGCTGCAATGGAATGAGCCCTCCTTGGAGAGTCGCTTATACAAAAGACTTTTACATTGTAGCCAAGTTCTCCGAGTGAAGCAGCCGCTGATGCCCCTCCCAAACCGGTACCTATGACTATAATATCTAACTTACGTTTGTTCCCGGGACTTACAACTCGTATATGAGCTTTATGCTCTGTCCACTTGGAGGACAAAGGCCCTTCAGGGATTTTTGAAATCAGCTTTTCGGACATTATTTTTTATTTTAAAAGAGCACAAAACTATGCAATTTAGAGAAGAATACCAATAATATATCATTTTTTGTATCTTTATGGCTTACTTAAAAACTACGTTATGAAAAAGACCGTATTTCTTATCTTAACTTCGGTTATTGTTTCTTTTTCAACATGTTGCGCCCAAACAAAAACTCTTACAAGAGCAGAAAAAAGAGCAGCTAAAGAGGCGCTTATTGAGGCTAAAGTAAAAGAGACAATCGAGAGTAGCTGCTTTAAGATAGTTATTGACCGGATCATATTGTATATCACAGAAAATTAAGCTATTAATAATAAATAACTGACACATGAAGAGAATAATTACAATTTGTGCAATTACTTTGCTTACAATTTCACTGGCCGCTCAAACCAGTATTATCCCAAAACCAAATAAAGTGGAGATTGGAGAGGGCTTCTTTCAACTGAATGAAAATTGCGTAGTTATTTCTAATGAAAAGAGCTCCTCAAATATGGAATACCTTAGAAGCAAACTTGTTAAAGCAACACGTTTACCTTTTAATGTAACAGAAAGCTTACCATCTGCCAATTATGTCAGTTTAGATTATTCTAAAGACTATAATATTATAAATGAAGGTTATATACTTACTATTACAACTTCGGGCATATCTATTCAGGCATCCAGCAGCTCCGGCATCTTTTACGGGATACAATCATTACTGCAGCTTTTGCCTCCTGCCGTATATTCCGGCAGGACAAATGGGTTCGAGGAGTGGCGGGTTCCGGTATTAAGGGTAGAAGATTCACCAAGATTCAGTTATAGAGGAATGATGCTTGATGTATCAAGAACATTCTTTGATGCGGAAACGGTTAAAAACTACATAGACTGGATGTCTTATCATAAAATTAATACGTTTCACTGGCATTTAGCCGATGACAATGGATGGAGAATTGAGATTAAGAAGTATCCTGAACTTACCAACAAGGGTGCATGGAGGGGTCCCGACGAGGTGCTTGCTCCGTCTTATGGATCGGGGAACAAAAGATATGGCGGTTTTTACACACAGAAGCAGATTAAAGAGATTGTGGCATATGCTGCCGAAAGACATGTTGAAATTATTCCGGAAATTGATCTGCCTGGTCACAGCAAGGCTGTAACTGCCTCTTATCCTGAAGTTGGTTGCAATACAAATGATAATAGCGAAAGCGTTAATGGCGAAGGAAGAAATGTATGGTGCGTGGGTAAAGAGAAAAACTTCAAGATGCTCGACAACATTATAAAGGAGATATCTAAGCTTTTTCCTTCCAAATATATTCATGTAGGTGGTGATGAGGTCAACTATGCTGCCTGGAACTCTTGTCCTTTATGCCAGGAGGTGATGTCTAATGGAGGAATGGAGAAACCTGTTGAACTTCTAAACTTTTTTGTGAGAAGAATGGAAAAGATTGTTGAAAAACATGGTAAACATATGGCAGGATGGGACGAAATTCTTGATGGAGGAACGCTTAATTCCAACACAAGAGTTTATGCATGGAGAAGCACCGCAAAGGGGGTTCAGTCGGCAAAGAAGGGACAGCCTACCATTATGATGCCCGGCCCTTTCTGTTATCTCGATATGAAACAAACACCGGAAGAGAGGGGTCACAACTGGGCGGGGATTGTTTCTACGGAGAAGAGTTATTCGCTTGACCCTCTGTCATTGACTGAGTTAGCGCCAAATGAGGCCAATCTTATTCTAGGTGTCCAGGGTGGTTTGTGGACAGAATTGTTAGCCAGACCAGCAAAATTTATTGATTACCAGACATACCCCCGTTTATGTGCAATTTCTGAAGTGGGCTGGACAAAACAAGAGCTAAGAGGCTGGGATGACTTTAACAAAAGGCTGACAAAAGAACATTTTGAAAGGATGAATCAAATGGGAATTGCCTTTAGGGTACCTCCTCCTGTTGTAACTTACAATAATGGCTCAGTAAAGGCAGAGGCTCCGTTCTCATGGGCCGTTATCAGATATACCATGGACGAATCCAACCCTACTCCATATTCTCTTTTATACAAAGGAGAGATATTTACAGATAATCCTCTTAATTTCAGATTTGCAACTTTTTATCACGACGAACTAAGAAGCGCCGTTGCAAAAGTATCAAATGTAGAATATGAATACCAGAAACCTGAATACGAAGTAGTCACATCTATTCTTTTAAACAGAACCACTCCTGTGGAAAATCTTTACGACTACAAGCAGAACACCTATGTTAGGACAGCAGGAAAGCTTATGGCAGGAGACTTCTTTACATACAAGTTCAAACAACCGGTAAGTTCGAAAAGGATTACTATTGATACAGGAATTCCAAATATCTCTTTCTATCCAGTAACTTACGGGTACGTAGAGTATTCAATTAATGGTACTGACTATATAAAGGGCGATAATTTTATTAACGGGACAGCTGTCTTATATCCAAAACAACCAGTTATGTCTGTAAGGATACAGGTAACTGCTCCCAATGATGCCAATACTGCTGCTTTTCAGGATCTTAAAATTGATTGATTGTCAGCTTTTTGTATGCAGCATCAATAATTCTTGACGATTGTTCGTTAAGTTCTTCTAGTTCGTCGGTATTCAGGCCCTCTTTTCTCCATTTTTCAATAGAGGGCTTGTATAAACGATATATCAACTCTTCTGCCGGTTTAAGTTCCTGCATGAAACCGGTCCCTTTACTATTATAGATAAGATTGAAATTCATGTATTTACCACCATTCCCTCTCTTTAAGGAGAATATCTTATTTTTAAGGTAGAGTGCCTGATTACATGCAGTTGCGTTCTGGGAATCTTTTGATCTCATCTGTGTCGATGGTTGTTTTTCTTCTGCTTTAACCCAAAGAGGTATCGCCACCCCTGCCGGAGGATAGCCCAGAACAGTCCACATTGTGGTCATTTCCGGATTTTCTCCTGTTTTAACTCCCTGCACTACAACAGAGGCAGTAGAGGTTTTTCTCGGAATGAAATCCTGATCCACTACCCATCCGCTGAATCTTTCAGGTGATTGGTCGGGTTTAAGTAAATCAAATCCCTGTAAAGAGTGATAAAAAGATCTGGAGAGGTTGTTGAAAATCCATGAAGGAGTAATATTCATATGTGATGATTGTCTAGATATTATCTCGGTTGCTGTCTTATATCTGATGTAACCCATTCCTTCATTATATCTGCCGGTATATGAGAAGTTTGTGTAAATCAGATAACCATCCGGTGCAATTTTTGGATCATTTGCATCTACCTTTACAAATTTAGAATTATTTGTTTCATAATATGCCGCGCCCCCTTCTGCATCTATAACACCGAAATTTGCCTCTACTCCCATTGGTTTCTTGTGCTTCTTGAGAAATTTCTCAAAGTCGGCAAGGTTCTTACACACCGACAAAGCTTCGAACATTATTACTCCTTCCTGATCTGCTTCCTTGACATCATCATCCTTAAGGTTATAAGAAGCTGTGTTCATTATTGAAAAACCTGCACTATTCGTACCCATCCACACAACTCCTGTAGTGTCCGGACTATTTACAAGTGCAATAAAGTTGTATTTAGTTCCTCTGAAAAACTGAATTCTGTTATTATCTTCTCCTGTGTCACGGTTTTTCCATAATAAAGGTCTTCCGTCAGGAGTGATTTTTCCGGTAATGATTGCCGATGTGCATGCCATCATTTCATTATTGTTTAAAACAATAAGAAATGCTGCTACGAAAACAAAGATCGTTTTCTTCATTATATTGATGTTTATAGTGTTATATAGAAAAAAGGGAAGAGTCATCTAAAATGGTATTTCTGCTTAAACCCAGATGTTTATAAGCCAGGTCTGTTACTTCCCTTCCTCTTGGCGTTCTGTGTATAAATCCTTCCATTATCAAAAATGGTTCATAAACTTCCTCTATTGTGCCAATATCTTCACTTACAGCCGTTGCTATAGTGCTTACCCCTACCGGACCGCCTTTGAACTTATGTATGATTGTAGATAATATTTTATTATCCATGAAATCAAGACCTCTTTTATCAATATTCAATGCATCCAGTGCATATTTTGTTATATTAAGGTCAATATTTCCATCTCCTTTTACCTGTGCAAAATCTCTTACTCTCCTCAATAGTGAATTTGCAATTCTTGGAGTTCCTCTGCTTCTTCTGGCAATTTCCATAGCTGCCTCCTTTTGAATTCCTATATCTAATATTGATGCACTTCTTATAATTATTTTAAGAAGTACCTCTGCATCATAATATTCCAGATGAGATTGTATTCCAAATCTTGCTCTTAGAGGAGATGTGAGAAGACCACTTCTGGTAGTAGCTCCTATAAGAGTGAATGGATTAAGGGTAAGTTGTACAGATCTTGCCCCTGGTCCCTTATCAATCATAATATCTATACAGAAATCTTCCATGGCAGAGTATAGATACTCCTCAACAACAGGGGCTAGCCTATGAATTTCATCTATAAAAAGGACATCTCCCCTCTCTAGTCCTGTCAGTAAACCTGCCAGATCTCCAGGTTTATCTAATACCGGACCAGATGTAATTTTCATATTTACACCTAATTCGTTTGCTACAATATGTGCAAGGGTTGTCTTACCAAGACCAGGAGGTCCATGAAGAAGAACGTGGTCAAGAGCTTCGCTCCTTATTTGAGCAGCTTTTACAAAAATCTTAAGGTTTTCTATAATTTTTTCCTGACCGGAAAATTCGGCAAAATCTTGTGGCCTTATTTGTCCTTCAAAATCTCTATCTTTGATTTCCTTGTCGTTATGAGGGTCGAAACTTGCCATTTATCAACTGTATTAATTATTACAAATATAATTTAATCTTTTAATAGTTATTTTGTTTTTAATGTTAGTTTGTTCATATGTTAATAACTAAAGATATCAACTAAAATATATAATTATTAACAGATATTAACATTGTTTTCAACACAATAATTAATTTGTAAATGTCTTTAAAACAAGAAAAAAGAATATTTAATTTAGAATTATAAACATCTGTTGAAAACTATTATTTTCACTTTTTAACAAAATTTTAATGTGAATAATTTTATGATAAAAAGATGGAAAATTGATGTTTGAAAATTTGGAATAGAAATAAAGGAAATTATATATAAATTTTCTTCATTTTTTAAAAATAAGTTATTCCTTTTTCTTCACATTTTCTGAACGGAGTTATTAACATCTTTTCATACTTTATGTTAATAAACTATCTTTGCCCCCTGATTTATGACTGATAAAATTCCAGAAAAAGTATTTATAGAGCAAGAGTCTAATAAAGAGCTTATTAATAGGATTAATAGCCCTTCGAAAGAGCTACTTGTTCTGGAAGGGTTATACTCATCTGCTAAAGCTTTGGCAATGGCATCGGCCATGCAGGAGGGGTTGCATCTGGTACTCCTTAACAATAAAGAAGATGCAGCTTATTGCTCAAACGATCTCTGTAATCTCATGAATAAGGAGAGCGTATTCTTTCTGCCTAGTTCTTCAAATTTTAATTTAAAGAATAGTATAAAGGACTCTTCTCATCAGGTGCAAAGGACTGCTGCAATAAGAGCTATAAAATCATATCTTGATAGAGAAAAGAATAGCAGAAAGGTTGTTCTTGTTGGTTATCCCCATTCAATTTCTGAACTATTCCTAAACTCAAAAAAATTAAAATCTAGTATTCTAAGTATTTCAAGAGGCTATACACTCTCTCATGAATTTATTAAGGAGACCCTCATTGCCTATTCTTTTGAAAGAGTTGACTTTGTTGCCGAACCAGGACAGTTTGCATTAAGAGGCGGCCTAATTGACCTCTTCTCCTTCTCTGACAACCACCCTTGCAGAATTGACTTTTTTGGAAATACCGTGGAGAGTATAAAATTCTTTGATATTGAAACACAGAGGTCAACAGAAGAGGTAGAGACAATTGAAATATATCCTAACATATACGAAGGTAACGAAGCTGAGGAGATGGTTGATTACTTTTCATTTACAAAAGGAGAGTCAACAGTATGGATAACAGATTATGAATTTTTCACACAACAGATTGCTCTGCTGAAGGAGCATCAGAAGGAGGGTCAGGAGCTTCTGGATAAAGATACATTTGTAAAAGGGCTGGAAAAACATAAAAGAGTGTTTTTCGGACCTCTTTCAAAGGGTTTGAAAGAACATGAAACGCTTACCTACCATACAACTCCACAGCCTACTTTTAATAAAAATTTTGAATTGCTTGCTAAGGAGATATCAGACAAGACAGCACAGGGATATTCCGTATCAATTCTGAGTGACAACCCAAATCAACTTGAGAGGTTGCGTCAGATTTTTGAATCTTTCGAAAAGATGAAGGTGGTTTTTGACACAAAAACCTTCACTTTGCACGAGGGTTTCATCGACCATATTTCTAAAATCTGTCTCTATACCGACCATCAGATATTTGAGAGATACCATCGGGTTAAAACACAACGTTCGGTGGAAAAAAGTGAGCGACTCACTATTAATGAATTGAATTCCTATCAGATAGGAGACTATATAGTACATATTGACCATGGAACCGGTCAGTTTGGAGGGCTGGTAAAGACACAGATAAACGGTAAGCAACAGGAGGCCATTAAGCTTATATACAAGGATGGAGATGTTATTTTTGTCTCAATTCACGGACTTCATAGAATATCGAGATATAAATCGAAAGACTCTGCTCCCCCAAAAATATATAAGCTGGGCACAGGAACATGGCAGAAACTAAAGAGCCAGACAAAGTCGAAGGTAAAAGATATTGCAAAGGATCTTATAGACCTTTATGCAAAAAGAAGGGATGCTAAGGGATTTGCCTTCTCGCATGACACTTATATGCAAAACGAACTGGAAGCATCTTTCATTTATGAAGACACACCAGACCAGATGAAGGCCACAAGGGCAATAAAAGAGGATATGGAACAATCTTTTCCTATGGACCGGCTGGTTTGTGGTGATGTAGGATTCGGCAAAACAGAAATTGCAATAAGGGCTGCATTTAAGGCGGTTTCCGACAGTAAACAGGTGGCTTTGCTTGTTCCTACAACAATTTTGGCATTGCAGCACTTCAAGACTTTTAGCAGAAGGCTCAAGGATTTTCCTTGCAACATAGAATATATAAGCAGATTAAAAGGGACAAATGCAATAAAAGAGATAATCCTTGATATTGAAAAAGGAAAGATTGACATTATAATTGGGACCCACAGACTTCTTAACAAAGAGATAAAATTCAAGGATCTTGGTCTTCTTATTATTGACGAGGAACAAAAGTTCGGGGTTGCGGCTAAGGAGAGGCTACGTCAACTAAAGCTTGATGTTGATACTCTTACTCTAACAGCTACTCCAATCCCTCGGACGCTGCAGTTCTCCCTGCTGGGAGCAAGAGACCTGTCTATAATAAATACTCCTCCTCCTAACAGGCTTCCTGTACAGACAGAGATAATAGACTTTAACGAAGAGAACATAAGGGATGCAATCAATTTTGAAGTAGAGAGGGGCGGACAGGTGTTCTTTGTACATAACAGAGTGGAGGATATAAAGTCAGTTGAGGATATTGTGAAAAGATTGTGTCCCGATGTAAAGACCTGTATTGGACACGGTCAGATGGAACCAACAGAACTGGAGAAAGTTACTCTGGATTTTATGGCAGGAGACTACGATGTTCTAATTGCGACGACAATAATAGAAAACGGGATAGACATACCTAATGCCAATACAATAATCATAAATCATGCTCAGAACTTTGGTCTTAGCGACCTTCACCAGCTAAGGGGCAGGGTAGGGAGGTCGAACAACAAAGCCTTCTGTTATCTGATAGTTCCACCTCTTATTTCAATTACTGAAGATGCAAGAAGGAGGCTCAGAGCCATAGAGACATTTTCGGATCTTGGCAGCGGCTTTAATATTGCCATGCAAGACCTGGACATAAGAGGAGCAGGAAATCTTCTGGGAGGTGAACAGAGTGGATTTATTGCAGACATGGGCTTTGAAACATACCAGAGAATTCTGGCCGAAGCCTTCTCTGAGCTTAGAGAGGAGAGAGGAATTGAGGAGACGACCGACAGGGGACAAAAAGAATACGAATATATTTCTGACTGCAGCATTGATACAGACCTGGAGATACTGATACCGGATGAGTATATTGGAATAACCGCAGAGAAGATAAGGCTATACAAAGAACTGGATGCCATAACCGAAGAGAAAGAGCTACTGCAGTTTCTGGATTCAATGAGAGACAGGTTTGGACCAATTCCCGAACAGGTGACACAACTTGCCTATACAGTTAGATTAAGGAGGCTTGCTGTTGAACTGGGGTTTGAAAAGATTGTCCTTAAAAACGGGATGATGCTTGCATACTTTGTAAGCAACCAACTCTCTTCCTACTACAAATCCGACCATTTTGCCAAGATTCTGGAGTTTCTCCAAAAGCAGGCTAAACGCTTCAGGCTAAAGGAACAGAAAGATAAACTCTATATTACAGTTAATTCTGTCGAGAGCGTTGAAAAAGCATATAAAATATTTTTAGAGATGAAGTCCTGATAATTTATAACTTTACAAATTGTGACGAACCTTATAATTGATATAGGAAATACATCCCTTAAAGCGGCATATGCCGAGGGTATTGAGTTGGGGGAAACCCATAAATATCAGGGAGAGAATGTGTTGGAGTTTATTGAAGATCTTGCTTTAGTAAAGCGTCCGCATATATTGATAGTTTCTTCGGTAAGGCTCTTTGATGAAGCTTTTTACATATCGCTAGAGAACGTTTGTGATAAACTGGTAGTCCTTAACGAAAAAACCAGGCTTCCCATTAAAAACAGATATTCAACTCCTTCTACGTTAGGACCTGACAGGCTCGCCTCTGCAGTTGCCGCATCTGACCTCTTTCCCAACAGATGTTGCATAATATTTGATTTCGGAACGGCCTTGACGATAGATTTTTTAAGTGATAAAGGAGAATTTCTCGGGGGGAATATTTCTCCTGGTTTAAGAACAAGATTTAAGGCCTTAAATCTTTATACTCAACAACTTCCGTTGTTAGATAACCCCGAAGAGGTAAAGTCTTTGGGCAAGACAACAAGAGAAGCAATAGAGAGCGGTGTAGTTTTAGGTCTGATTTTTGAAGTTGAGGGTTATATAGGTCGTTATCCCGATCATATTTATATTTTTACCGGAGGAGATGCGATTTATTTTGCAGAAAAATTGAAAAGTTCCATATTTGTAGTTTACAATTTAGTGTTGATGGGTTTGGCCCGTATAGCAGATTACCATGCGAAATCTTAAAAAAATTCAGAAAGGAGTATTCTTAATTACTCTGCTTCTATTCAGTCAGCAAATTATTGCACAAAGTACTGATGCCTTAAACTCATTTACACCATACTCAATCTTCGGATTGGGTGATGTGTTAAGACCCGGCACAGCTTTTAACAAGGGAATGGGAGGTATAGGCGTGGGTGTCAGGGACAACCGCGTCATAAATTATCTAAATCCGGCTTCAGTTGCGGAGAGGGATACCTTGACATTCATGCTTGACTTTGGTCTGGAGCAGAAGAATTTTTATATGTCCGACAATAATACAAAGTCGGCATACAATGCATTCAACATGCACCATCTTATGTTAACACTTCCCATCTACAAGAGATCTGCGTTGATTGTAGGAATCACTCCATATAGCAGTGTCGGTTACAAATTTGAACAGACCGAGACGAATCCTGTAATCATTGCAGAGATGGGCGATATCAAATATCAGAAATATGGGACAGGAGGAATAAATAAATTCTTTCTGGGCGGCTCATTGAAGCTTTCCAAAAACTTGTCGTTTGGAGCCGAGGGTATATATTATTTTGGTACAATTGACAGATATTCAAATATTCTGTTCACTTCAAACGCTGCTTCATACAGGAGCATAAAGACAGGCATGGATTATGTTGTGGGATCAATTTCCGGGAAACTGGGGCTGCAATATTCTCTCAAATTACCTAAAGACAAGAGTCTTACACTAGGTGCCACATACCTTCTAAATTCCAAGATGAGGGGAGACCTTACGAGATACTCATTTGCTGTTAACAGTGCCGGAACGACAGATACTGTAACATTTAACTTGTCTACCAAAACCGAAATTGAAATACCATCTGAGATAGCTCTGGGTGCATCACTCAGAAAAACAGACAAATGGATGATAGGGGCAGACTTTGTAAGGCAGGATTGGAGAAATGCCTCTTTCACTGCAACACCGGGAGTGAATTTTGCTCCTTCTCTCAGCAATACTTTTAAATTCGGATTTGAATTCACACCAAACAGATACGATGTAAGATATTATTTCAGAAGAGTAACTTACAAAGGGGGAGCATATTATGAAAAATCATACATGAGTCTGGGTGGACATCAGGTTAACTCAGCCGGTTTGACTCTGGGAGCAAGCTTCCCAATCTTCAGATTGTATAATTCAGTAGGAGTAGCCGTTGATATGGGCCAAAGGGGGAGTATTAAAAACAATATGGTGAGGGAAAGGTACCTGATGTTTGTAGTAAATATTAGCCTGTTCGACCCGACCTGGTTCAAAAAATATAAATACGACTAATTATTATACAATATAAATATTCAATTTTATGAAGAGAACAACCATTTTATTTGTAATAGCTATCATGACATTTGGGATGTCAACCGGCTATGCTCAACCAGGCAAATATGGAAAAGGAAAAGATAGCGTAGAGTGTAGAAACAGCCTGAGTTTTTATAATGATTATTATAAACAGGGAAATTTAGTTGAGGCCATTCCTCTTTGGAGAGAAGCTTTCAGGCTCTGCCCTCCGGGAGTAAGAGCAACTTTTTATCAGCATGGAGAGAAGATATTCAAGTACCTTATTGAAAAAAACAAAAGTAATGCGCAATTAAAAAGTAAGCTGATTGACTCTTTGTACTTGATGTACGATCTTAGAACAGAATACTTTCCTCAATACACTATAGGCGCTCAGACTAACAAGGCGTTTGATATGTTTGGGTATATGGGGGACAAAAGTCCTAAGGTGTATGAAGCCCTTGGTAATGTTGTTAAATTGGCGGGAAACAATACAGATCCGTCGATTTTGGTTATTTATATGCAAGTGGCAGTAAACCTTTTTAATGAAAAACAAATATCTGCCGACAATGTCCTTGATCTATATTCTCGGTTGACACCTATAATTGAATACCAGGTTAAGGCAAGTGTTACAGAGGCGCCACAGGCGAAAAAGGATATCGACCTTTTATTTGCAAATAGTGGTGTTGCAAGTTGCGAAAACATAGTAGCAATGTTTGGTCCTAAGTTCAATGAGAATCCTAATGACAAAGAACTTATTTCAAGAATTGTAAGGCTGCTTAATGATGCTCAGTGTTTTAA
This sequence comes from Bacteroidales bacterium, assembly GCA_041659025.1. Classification (GTDB taxonomy): domain Bacteria; phylum Bacteroidota; class Bacteroidia; order Bacteroidales; family UBA932; genus Bact-08. Next base: position 485,013 of record JBAZZA010000001.1, read on the forward strand.
GGAAGAACTTTATGTAACTGCTGTTGGATGCCTGCACAGACAGGATCCTTCATACAAAACGGCTCTATATCTTTATAAGCTTTATGCATCGAGAGAAGAACATCAGAATGCAGTGAAATTTCTGCAGGAGGCAATTGACTACCCCGAATCAAATGATTCAGAAGATGCTGACATGCTTATTGATATGGCTACTTACTACTTACAGAAAATGGGAAGTCCTTTAAAAGCAGCTGAAACTGCCAAACTGGCTATTCAAAAAAGTACAAATGTTGCAGGAAAGGCCAATTACATTCTTGGACTTATATGGGCATCTCAGAAATGTGGTGGCAACGAAGTGGAGCAAAGGGCAAAGTATTGGGTTGCCGTTGATTATTTTAACAGAGCAAGAAGTTTTGCCGATGCCGCGCCACTTATGGAAGAGCTTACAAGCCGCATAAGAGAGTACTCTCAATACTTTCCTTTGCAGGAAGAGGCCTTTATGTATGATATAGTTGACGGATCTTCATTTACGGTTTCATGCGGAGGAATGAGCGCAACTACAACAGTAAGAACCAGAAAACAGTAAGAACCAGAAAACCGGTGGTAAGAAAAGAGATATTCAAAGAACATAAAATTCTTATGGTAGCAGTCACATTTGTGGTTGCTACCATCATTTTGTCGTGCAAGGACAATTTACCGGCCACCGACTCTGTGAATCCTACCGCCTTTCCAAGCCAAATAATTGAAAATATGTCTGTTCAGCAGACAGATGGGGGTATTGTTGTCTTGCGGATTGAGGCACCGGTTATGGAGAGGTTTACAGAGGAGAAGGAACCATATGATAATTTCCCAAAAGGAATAAACGTTAAGGCGTTTACAAAGGAGGGCCTTCTGGAGACTGAAATAAGGGCTAACTTTGCAAAACATATTAATGCAGCAACTGAAGAGATATGGGAGGCTCATGGTAATGTGATAGTGAACAACTACGTAAAGGGAGAAAAGATGGTCACGGACACACTCTTCTGGGACAGGGTAAACAAGAAGATATTTACAAAATGCTGGGTTAAGCTTACAACACCGGACCTGTTTATGCAGGGCTACGGAATGGAATCTGACGACAGGGCAAGTAATGCTATAATTCTGAGACCTTTTGATAGTTATGCAATAGTGTCAAGGGACTCACTGGAGGTTCCTTATATTGACACAATAAATTTTATTGGTCCATTAATTTCTAAAAAAAATTAACATGTATACGTCCATTTCCCTTGCCGTTGCTTCTTTGGTCATAATGGCCATTTTTACTGCTCTGGAAAGGGCATTCAGGTGCTACAACATGCTCAGGGTTGAGGTTGACAAGAAGCAGGGAAAAGTATATGCCGAGAGCGTTGATAGACTGTCCCAGGAAAAAGGAGAAGTTATAGCCTCTTTCAGGGTTGGAAGAACTATCTCTCTGCTTGTGTTCTCATTGTCACTGGCAGCTGTTTTTGATCCTCTCCTGTCGCAATTTGTCGACATGGGAAGAGGAATGGTCATTGCCATTGAGATTGCCGGAATAACCCTTATTGTGCTCACGGCTGCCGTATTAGTTCCGTTTGCTGTCTCTACAAGGAATCCAAACAGGATACTTGAATCGTTTTATTGGTTTGCAAGTATTTCATATGCGATACTCTCGCCTCTGGCAAAAAAAATCGTAAAAAGGGAGGGAATTGTAATGGAAGAACCGGGAAAGGATATAGCAATTTTTCAGAATGCACTTAATTTTTCGGATGTAATACTTAGAGAGTGTATGGTTCCGAGAACTGAGATTTGTTCGATAGCAGAAGATGCCACCTTCGAAGAGCTGTTGGCTCAATTTGCTGATTCCAACTACTCCCGGATAATTGTATACAGGGAAAGCATAGACAGGATAATAGGATATGTTCATTCTCGTGACCTTTTTAACGGCAAAAAACCAATAAATGAGCTTATAAGGGAGATAGATTATCTTCCGGAGACAATGAGTGCCCAGTCGCTGCTTACAATTCTTACAAAGAGTAAAAGGTCCATTGCCGTTGTTCTGGACGAATATGGAGGTACTGCAGGAATTGTTACTCTGGAAGACCTTATTGAGGAGATTTTCGGAGAGATTTCAGACGAACTGGACAAGGAAGAACTTATAGAAAAGAGAATTTCCGATAATGAATTTGTTTTTTCGGCACGGATTGAGATTAAATACTTAAACAGGATATATGGTCTTGAAATTCCGGAATCGGAAGATTATGAGACCTTAGCCGGTTTTATAACCTTTTTCCATGAAAACATTCCGTCTGAAGGTGATGTACTGGAGTACGGAAACATGTTCATTACTATTTTAAAAACTACCTCAAACAGAGTTGAAAAGGTAGAGTTGAGAATAGATGAAGAATAAAGAGATTATAAAAAAAATTACTATCTTCGCGCCCTACAAGAAAATAACTAAAAACTAATACAAAATGGCAGTTCTAGAGAAGATCCGCGTTAAAATGGGAGCCTTTATAACACTTCTCATTGGTGTTGCACTACTCTCGTTTATTATAGACGCAGACACATTTCAATCGGCAATCTCTATGTTTTCTTCTAAAAACGATATAGGAGAGATGAACGGGAAAGCAATCTCTTATAGAGATTTTCAAAAGAAAATTGATTATTACACACAGATTCACCAACTTACAACAGGATCAAGCTCGCTTGACGAGCAAGGTCAGGAGATGGTAAATCAGAGTGCATGGCAGGAGCTAATCAGCGAAAATGTTCTTATTCCGGCTATACAAGACGCAGGTCTGACTGTTGGAGATGAAGAATTGTTCGACCTGAGTCAGGGTTCAAAGATATCTCCGGTCCTTCTGAGAGAACAGTCTTTTGTTACTCCTGATGGTCAGTTTGACAGAGAGAAGCTGGTTAACTTTATCAAAGCCATTCCGCAGGACAATACAGGAAACCTTGCCACATACTGGCAATATCTGGAAAAAGGAATGAAAACCGAGCAGATGTTTACAAAGTACATCTCTCTTCTTGCAAAGAGCAATATTTCAAATCCAGTTGAATTGAGAAGGACGATCGAAGAGAATAATGTAACTTCCGATGTCTCTTTCATTATTCAGCCTTACGGAATGAGCCCGGATACAACCATTTCAGTAACTAAGCAAGAGATAAGGGAGTACTATAACAAAAACAAGAACAACTTTGAACAAAAGGCAAGTAGGGATATTGAATACGTTGTTTTTGAAGTAGTTCCTTCTTTACAGGACGTTAATCTTGCAGAGGCCGATATCAATAAGGTTTATAACGAATTCGTTACATCTACAAACCTTAAAACATTTCTGGCAAGAAACTCGGACAAGTCTCTTAACCCATATTTCTACAAGGCAGGTGAACTTGCAGCAATCTCTCCGGTTCTGGACAGTTTCGCATTTAAAGCCGGTTTGTCGTCGGTTCTTCCTGTTTATCAGGAGGGCAACACTTTCAGGGCAGCAAGAATAAGCGCAATCAAACAAGTACCGGACTCAGTGAATGTTCAGCACATTCTTATTCAAAATGCCGATAAGGCAATTGCAAAGGCACAAGCAGACTCTCTGATTAAACTTATCGAGGGTGGAGCAGATTTCAGCCAGATTGCAGCGGCCAACTCAGCAGACAAGAACCCAAAAGCAGCAAACCCGGGTGACCTTGGATGGATGACACAGAGTTATAATATCCCCGGATTTGACACATGTTTTGTACTTGCTCCAAACAAGCTTGCTACAATTGAAACCACCTATGGCCTTCATATTGTAAGAGTCAAGGAGAGGACAAAACCAGTAACAAAGGTTCAGTTGGCTATCTTGCAAAAAGATGCTGTTGCCAGCAAGGAGACCTTCCAGACTTACTATGCAAAAGCTAATGATCTGGTTTCAAAATCTGATGGTAAAATTGAAAAATACAATGCCGTTGTTAAAGAGATGAACCTTTCTCCTGTTCCAGCAAATGGAATAGCCCAGGGAGCAAAAACTGTTGCCACATATAAAAATGCACGTGAAATAAGCCGTTGGGCTTACGAAGCTAAGGTTGGCGATGTTTCACAACTGATCACTATTGAAAACAAATTCTTCTTTGTTGTTGCACTGACTGCTGCCCGTGAAGAGGGAATTCCGGAACTTGAAGCTGTTGAGTCAAATATTTCATCAATACTCAAGAAAGAGAAAAGTAACGAAAAGATGCTTGCAAATATTACAGAGCAAGTTAAAGATATGACAACTCTTGAAGCAATTGCAGGCAAGCTTGGTTCTACCGTCAGCAAACAGACCGGGATATCATTTGGAGCAATCGGATCACAGTCGTTTGATCCTAAGTTTGTAGGATCGGTTGCCGGAGCAAAGGAAAACACTTTAACGGGTCCAATAGGAGGCAATGTGGGTGTTTATATCTTTAATGTAGATGCAAGACAGACCGGCGCATTCTTTACAGAAGACGATGCAAAGGCAAGAGCTAATCAAATGTTTGGTTATCAGATGCAAATGTTGCCTTCGACTCTTGAAAAGGCAGCTGGCGTTAAAGATTACAGGACAAAATTCTTTTAGCGGATATACGGGGACGCACAGTGTGTACCCGACTCGATATCGATAGATCAAAACATAAAAAGAGGCCGATTAAAACACACTTTTAGTTGGTCTCTTTAATTTTTCTCTTAATAAGCAGTTATCGGTATCAGCACGGAAAATCCTCCCCACCTGACGGCGGGTCCCCTCCCTTTTCGGGAGCCAATGTTTTCCTTTGCTGATACCGATAACTATTATAATAAAAGAGGCTGACAAATTACTTTTTGGTCAGCCTCTTTTTGTAGTCAGATTGTGATCTCGGGTACACAATGTGCGTCCCCATATATCTGCCCTTATACCTGTTTATACGTTAAAGCGGAAGTGCATGATGTCGCCGTCCTGAACGACGTATTCTTTGCCCTCTACGCCCAACTTGCCGGCCTCTCTGCAGGCTGCTTCTGAGCGGTACTTAATATAATCTTCATATTTGATGACCTCTGCACGTATGAAGCCCTTTTCGAAGTCGGTGTGTATGACAGCTGCTGCCTGAGGAGCCTTTGTTCCCTTGTGTATTGTCCATGCCCTTACCTCAGGAACGCCGGCAGTAAAGTAGGTTTCCAGGTTTAGAAGTGAGTATGCGGCGCGGATAACACGTGAAACTCCAGACTCTTCCAGACCTATTTCATTTAAAAACATCTGCCTCTCTTCGAAGCTCTCAAGTTCTGCAATCTCCGACTCTATTTTTGCTGCAACTATTAGCAATTGTGCATCTTCGCCCTTTATGGCCTCTTTTATGCTTTCTACAAAAGCATTTCCCTCTTTAGCAGAATTCTCGTCCACATTGCAGACATAAAGAACAGGTTTGTCGGTAAGCAAGAACAACTCTTTTGCCAGCTTCCTGTCTTCGGCGTTGTCTATTTTTACTGTACGTGCCGATTTACCTTGTTCCAAAGCCGCTTTATATTTGAGAAGGATGTCGTATAGCCTCTTTGCGTTCTTGTCTCCACCGGTTTGTGCCTGTTTATGAGCCTTACTGATTCTGTTTTCTACCGTCTCGAGGTCCTTTATCTGCAGTTCTGTATCAATTATCTCCTTATCTCTTACCGGATTGACGCTGCCGTCCACATGAATAACGTTTGGATCCTCGAAGCAACGGATTACATGTATGATTGCGTCGGTTTCACGGATATTGGCAAGAAACTGATTGCCAAGACCTTCTCCTTTGCTGGCACCTTTTACAAGACCTGCAATATCTACAATCTCTACCGTTGCAGGGATAACCTTGTGAGGTTTTACAAGCTTTTCAAGTACCTGGAGTCTTTCGTCAGGCACTATTGTGGAACCAATGTTAGGCTCAATTGTGCAAAAAGGAAAGTTTGCAGATTGTGCCTTGCCGGAACTTATACAGTTGAACAATGTTGATTTTCCGACGTTGGGAAGGCCTACTATACCGCATTGAAGTGACATTTTTCCTGAATTTAATTAGTTGAGATGGTAAAAATAGCTAATAATTACGGGAAAATCTAAAATCAGATAAAACGGACATTAAATCAGATAATTAGAGAAATTGAACAGGGATAGAAAATGTATTGTCACTACTTTTATATATGAAATATTAGCAGGTCAGATTAAATGAAAAGTTTGAAATGGGGTGGATTGGTATTGATGCCGGTTTTAGCGATGGCGCTAGTAAAAGGATTTGTTATAGAGGGGAGCAACGGGAGGGAACACGGGGAGCAGAGAGGGCATTATACTGTAATGTTCTGGAACCTGGAAAACTATTTTGATACATTTGATGATCCTCAGACGTCGGACAATGAGTTTACTCCGTTTGGGGAGAGGCACTGGAGCTGGAAAAAGTTCACATCAAAAAGAAACGGGATTGCAAAGGTGATTATTTCTGCCGGTGAAAAGACAAATTACCCTGCTCTGGTTGCTCTGGCAGAGGTTGAAAACAGGTTCGTCCTGGAGCAGCTGGTACGCAGCACGCCAATTGCCTTGCTTAACTATGGGATAATTCACCGCGACTCTCCGGATGAACGGGGCATAGATGTGGCGCTTTTGTACAGAAAGGAAGTTTTCAGGCCACTTTCGGTAAATTTCGTATATGTGCCACTCCCGGATTCAACTGCAAAAACAAGGCTTATTCTATACGTTAAAGGGGTGCTGGAAGATTTGGACACTCTTCATGTGTTTGTTAATCACTGGCCATCTAAATTTGGTGGTGAAGAGGCATCTCACCCGAACAGGATAGCAGCAGCAAATATTTTAAAAAACAGAACTGACTCAATTTATGCACAGAATATAAATGCAAATATTTTGCTCACCGGAGATTTTAATGACACCCCGGATTCTCATATTTTTAATGCTTTTGATAAATTCACAAACCTGGCAAGAAATCTATTCATAAAAGGGGAGGGGACCATCAGATACAGGGGGAAATGGGAGCTTATAGACCAGTTTATGGTTTCCGGAAACCTTTTAAACAGAAAAGAACCAATATTTTGCGACACATCGGCAATGAAAATTTACAAACTGCCGTTTCTTTTGGAAAAGGATAAGGAGTACCTTGGGCTTAAGCCAAAAAGAAGCTATATCGGGCCAAGATATAACGGTGGGATAAGTGACCATTTGCCAATAATGATTTCAATAGAAAAAATGGATACCTTTGCACCATGTATGTAAAAGCAAAAAAATCACTTGGCCAGCATTTTCTTAAAGATCTGGGCATTGCAAGAAGGATTGTTGAGAGCCTTACTATTGATGAGGGAACAACAGCGGATGGAGTATCTGCTGGAGTAACCGATGTAATAGAGGTGGGTCCGGGAACGGGTGTGCTTACTCAGTATCTGATTGAAGATCCAAAAATAAGACTGACAGTTGCCGAAATTGACAGGGAGTCTGTGGAGTACCTGAAAATTCATTTTCCGCAATTGGGAGAGAGGTTGTTGGAGGGGGACTTTCTGAGGATGGATCTGGCGAAACAGTTTGACGATAAATTTATGGTTATCGGGAACTTTCCGTACAACATCTCTTCGCAGATATTTTTTAAGGTAATTGATTATAAGGAGCGTGTTCCAATGGTTGTGGGGATGATTCAGAAAGAGGTTGCCGAGAGGCTGGCCTCGCCTCCTGGGAAGAAAAACTATGGCATTCTGTCTGTACTGCTGCAGACTTGGTACGATATAGAGTATCTTTTTACTGTTGACGAGCATGTTTTCAGCCCTCCTCCAAAGGTAAAATCGGCAGTCATACGATTAAAAAGAAACGCAAGAAAATCAATAGATTGCGATGAAAGATTGTTTAAAATGGTGGTCAAGACATCGTTTAACCAACGCCGCAAGGCAATAAGGAATTCAATAAAGCCATTACTGAACGGAGTTGTTCTCTCTGATAGCTATCTGCTTGGACAACGTCCCGAGCAGTTGTCGGTAGAGGAGTTTATTGAGCTTACCAAGCTTATTGATTCTGCTATTTAGAATTAATTGCATCTACCGGATTAAGTCGGGCCGCTGTATAAGCAGGAACGAACCCCGAAACAATGCCTATTACAGAAGAGATGAGCAGACCGCGGATTATATTATATGCGCTAAGCTCCATAGGAAAGGCAGGGTTTCCCTGCGTCGCCAGAACAACCCCCATGACCATCAATAATCCAATCACCCCTCCGGCAAGTGCAAGAACGGCTGCCTCGGCCAGGAACTGTGTAAGAATCATATATTTCTTTGCTCCCAAAGCCTTCTGGATACCTATCAGGTTTGTTCTCTCCTTTACTGAGACGAACATTATATTGGCGATTCCAAAACCACCAATCAGTATTGAAAAACCTCCGATGATCCACCCGGCGAGGTTAATGCCACCAAAGATTGCCTTTGTCTGATTTAGCAGGAATGTCATTTCGTTTAATGCGAAATTGTCAGATTGATTGGGTTTCAACCGGCGGATAGATCTAAGCAACTGTCTCATTTCCAGAAGAAATTCCTCTCTGTTTGCCGTTTCTAGTGGTTTAACGCAGATCATAGAACCGGCGTTTCGGGCATTTATTATTGTACTTGCGTATCTGTAGGGAACTAATATTGAATTGTCGGTATCGAATATATTGACTATACTTTCTCCTGCCTTTTTCTGAACGCCTATCACCTTTGCAGTGCTTGAGCCTACCTTGATCACCTTGTTCAATGGGTCCTCTCCCTTGAAGAGAGCTTCAGCAACAGAGAACCCGAGAATTACCACAGGTGTGGAAGATTGAGCTTCAAATGTTGAGAAGTATCTTCCCTGATCAATTTCTACATTGGAGATTTTGTCCCAGTCACTCGTAGGGGCAGTTATGAATCCTCCGGAAAAGGAGTTTCTCTTATATCGTATGTTTTTGTTTGTGAAAATTACAAAGGCTACGGCATCTGCTGTTTTTGCCTCATTCTTGATAAATAGGAACTCTTCGTATTTAGGAGCCGGCCTTTTGCGGTATTCCCACCACTTGTACTCTTCGCCCTCTGGGGGTTCCCACGGAAATTCCTGAACATAGAGGGTGTTACCACCAAAACTGTTGAGCCCGCTCTCAACATTTTTCTGCAAAGCATCTATTGCTGTAAATACGGTAACGATGGAAAAAATTCCGATACTTACTCCAAAGAGAGATAGAAATGTCCTGAATCGATCACCTTTAAGCGAACCAAAGGCGAAGCGGATGCTTTCGATTACCAGCTTGATAACCACTGTGAGTCTTCTGTAATAAGTAACCATATTCTCTCGTTATAAACCAATCTTCTTTTTTAAGCTTCGCAATTTGTCAAATGCATCTAGTGGAGACATTGTGTTGATATCCATCTCGTTGAGTTCGTCCCTTATACTCATGAGCAGCGGATCCTCCAGTTGAAAAAATGATAATTGAACAGCATCGTCGTTCATTGTCATTCTCTTTTTCCTGTCGGCTTTTGATAGGTCCTTTTCTCTTGCTTCAAGCTGTTTCAGAACCCTCTCTGCCCTCTTGACAACCTCCTGGGGCATCCCTGCCATTCTTGCCACATGTATGCCAAAACTATGCGCAACACCACCGGGAAGCAATTTACGTAAAAATAAAACTTTTTTGTCTACCTCTTTGACAGAAATGTGAAAGTTTTTAACTCTTTCAAATTTATCTTCCAGATCATTAAGCTCATGGTAGTGGGTTGCGAACAGGGTTTTTGCCCTGTATTCGGGATGTTCATGAATATATTCCACGATTGACCATGCAATAGACATCCCGTCATAAGTGCTTGTCCCTCTGCCTATTTCGTCAAGCAAAATAAGAGAGCGGCTTGAAAGATTATGCAAAATAGTAGCTGTCTCCAGCATCTCTACCATAAAGGTGGATTCTCCTCTGGAGATGTTGTCCGAAGCTCCTACCCGCGTAAAGATTTTATCGACTATTCCTATCTCGGCCGAGTCAGCCGGAACAAAACATCCCACCTGGGCCAGAAGCACAATGAGTGCCGTTTGTCTGAGTAGGGCACTTTTACCCGACATGTTAGGACCTGTAAGAATTATAATTTGCTGATTATCACAGTCTAATAGCAGGTCGTTGGCAATGTATTCCTCTCCCGGTGCCATAAGTGTCTCAATGACAGGATGACGGCCATTTCGTATAACAATTGAGTTTCCAAGGTTGATAGACGGCCTGTTATAATTATTGCTTTGCGAAATTTGAGCGAAACCTACAAGAATGTCCAATTTTGCCAAAGCAGAAGAATCCCTTTGTATAACAAATATGTTACTTTGTACCTCTGAGACGATAGAAGCAAAAAGATTTTGTTCCAAAACGAGCATTTTTTCCTCGGCGCCAAGAATTTTTTCCTCATATTCCTTTAACTCTTGTGTTATATATCTCTCTGCACTAACGAGTGTCTGCTTGCGAATCCAGTCTTGGGGAACTTTCTCTTTGTGAGTGTTCCTTACCTCCAGATAATAGCCGAACACATTGTTGTAACTTATTTTAAGTGAGCTTATTCCTGTTCTCTCTATCTCTCTTTCCTGGATCTCGTTCAGGAGTTCTTTGCCGTGTCTGGCTACCCTTCTGAGGGTGTCCAGTTCCGCATTTATACCATCTGCAATTATATCTCCTTTGCCAAACTGGCTTGCAGGTTCTGCCTTAATCTCCCTCTCCAGCCTTTCACGGAGAGCTGTGCACGGATCTAATGGTTCTGATAATTCTTCCAGTTCTTTTATACCGGATTCTGTACAAATCTCTTTTATTGGAACAATCTGGCCAAGCCCTCTTTTCAGCTGGACAACCTCCCGTGGGGAAATTTTACCGGCAGCTGCTTTTGAAACAATTCTCTCAAGATCGCCTATCTCCCGCAGATATTTTTGTATAGTCTCCCTCTGATCTCTCTCCTTGAAAAAATACTCAGTTATATTGAGCCGGAGGTTAAGCTCGTCGGTATTCAGTATTGGCATGGCCAGCCAGCTTCTGAGCAACCTTGCTCCCATTGGAGACGATGTACGGTCCACAACGCTTATGAGCGAGGCTCCGTTTTCCTGGAAGCTGCCAAAAATTTCGAGGTTCCGGAATGTGAATTTATCTATCCAGACATACTCGCCCTCATCTATGCGTGAAATTGAGCAGATATGGCCGAGCCCTTCGTGTCTTGTAAGTTCCAGGTAGAAAAGGATTGCGCCCGCCGCTGTTACAGCCAGTGGCATATTGTCTATGCCGAATCCTTTGAGTGACGATACTGCGAAATGTTGTTGCAATTTTTCATATGCAGAGTCTGTAACGAAGGCCCATTCATCCATTGTCGAGAGATAAATGTCGCGGCCGTAACGCTCTTCAAAGCCGCTCTTATAACCTTTTTGCAGAAGTATCTCTTTTGGGGCAATGCTTGACAAAAGAAGTTCTATATATGAGAGAGAGCCGTGGGCTACACGGAAGCTTCCGGTAGAGATATCCAGAAAGGCGATTCCGGCTTTGTCCTTCTCAAAGTAGACAGAGGCCAGATAGTTGTTTTCTTTGTGGGACAGGAGCTGGTCGTTGAATGCAACTCCGGGGGTTACAAGCTCGGTTATGCCTCTTTTTACTATTTTTTTTGTAAGCTTTGGGTCCTCGAGCTGGTCGCAAATTGCCACCTTATGGCCCGCCCTTACAAGTTTGGGCAGATACGTGTCGATGGAATGATGGGGGAACCCTGCAAGCTCTACAAATTGAGCCGCTCCGTTTGCCCGGCGGGTGAGTACAATACCAAGAACTTTAGACGCTGTTATTGCGTCCTCACCGAATGTTTCATAAAAATCTCCAACTCTGAAAAGCAGCAATGCGTCGGGGTACTTCGACTTTATTGCAAAATACTGTTTCATCAGAGGGGTCTCCACTATCTTCTTATCTTCGTTCATTCTTATTTATTGTGGTTCACTCTTACAAAAGTAGATATTTTTATTGCAAAACTTTATCTTTGTAATATATCCTTTTAAAAAACAGATTATGAAAAAAATTCTAACTATCAAACAAATGGCCCTCTTTATTTTGGCCTTTCTTTTTGCCTCAGGCACAGTTATGTCTCAGGAGAGAATAACTAAAGAGGAGCAGGCGGTTAAGGAGCTTGAGCAGATCATGGCAAGGACAAATGCAGTTGGTTTGGCGGTGGCAGTTGTTGATGACGGGAAAATAGTTTTTGTAAAATCACTAGGCAAGAAAGACATTGAAAAGAATATTGACCTTGTGCCGACTGATATTTTCAGGATAGCCTCTATCTCAAAATCATTCGCAACTACAGCTCTTATGCAGCTGGTAGAGAAAAAGAAATTGTCGCTCGACATGGACGTAAGCGACCTTATTGGTTTCAAACTGAGAAACCCAAAATATCCGGATATTAAAATTACGGTAAAGATGCTTCTTTCTCATACATCTAGTCTTTGCGATTCTTTGGGTTATTTTGAACTGGATCTTGTTAACCCGGAAAAAAACCCGGGCTATGCAAAGGCATATCACAGTTATTATGCTCCGGGGGAGAAATATGACTACTGCAACCTTGGCTTTAATATTATTGGCACCCTTGTTGAAAAACTATCCGGGGTACGTTTCGACAATTATGTAAAGGATAATATTATAAAACCGCTTGGTCTTTATGCAAATCATAATGTGGATTCACTGGATGCAAATAAGTTTGTGACATTATATTCAAAGGATGCTTCGGGTAAATTTGTTTCTGATCCTTCTACTTACCGTAGCAGGTCAGCTGATATAGCCAACGGATATATAATGGGTTACAGTACTCCTCTGTTCTCGCCTACCGGAGGAATTAAGATTTCAGCACAGGATCTTGCAAAGTATATGATAATGCATATGAACTACGGAAAATCGGGAGGTGTCAGGATTATTTCCAAAAAGAGTTCGCGTCTGATGCAGACCCCTGTTATAGCCACTAGTGAAACGAGCAAGTATTGTATGGCTCTTCTCCATACATACAACCTGATTCCGGGTGAGGATATGGTAGGTCATACAGGATCTGCCTATGGATTGTACAGTGCTATGTTTTTTGAGCCAAAGGAGAAGTTTGGTGTTGTAATGATGACTAACGGATGCACTCCTACCTATAAAGATGGCTTCACTGTTATTCAAGTCGATGTCATAAGGGCGATGTATAATATTTTTGTGAAGGACTAAAAGAATCTGTGAAAAAAGTACTGATAATAACTTATTACTGGCCACCGGCAGGGGGTTCGGGAGTGCAGAGATGGCTCAAGTTTGTCAAATACCTTAGGGAGTTTGGCTGGGAACCGGTTGTATACACTCCGCTTAATCCTGAGTTTATGGCTATGGATGAGGGTTTACTCGCTGAGATACCTGAGGGTGTAACTGTGATCAAAAGGAAGATACTTGAACCCTACTCTTTTTACAAACTGATTACAGGAAAAAAGGGCCAGGGCATTCAGCCGGGGCTTATTGGGCAACAGGCAACAGGCAAAGGGCGGGAAGTTAAGGGCAAAAGACAATGGGCAGAAAAGATATCGCTGTTCATAAGAAGCAACTTCTTTATTCCCGATCCTAAGTGTTTCTGGATTGCTCCGTCTATAAGTTTTTTAAAAAAATACCTTAAGGAGAATCCTGTGGATGCAATTGTGAGCACTGGCCCGCCACATTCAATGCACATGATTGCGATGAAGGTGGCAGGAACCTTAGGGATTCCATGGCTGGCAGATTTCAGGGATCCGTGGACAAGGATGTACAACTTCAAATACATGAACAACACAAGGCTAGTTGAAGCGTTCCATAAAAAGATGGAAAAGAATGTTGTACGGCGGGCCGATGCTGTGGTTGTTGTTACTAATGTAATGAAGAAGGAGTATTTGGAGCTTAATCCTAAGAGGATAGAGGTGATAACAAATGGTTTTGACCAAAGTGACTTTGCAGGGGATAGGGAATCTCCCGAAGAAAAGTTCACAATTACATATACCGGACTTTTTGTGAAGGACAGGAACCCAAAAGTACTCTGGAGTCTGTTAGGAGAAAAAATTAAATCGGACCCGGTTTTTGCAGATGATCTGAGGATAAGAATTATTGGACAGACCGATGAAACGGTATGGAATGATATTTCATATAACGGACTGGACAACAATCTTATAAAAATGGACTACATGCCGCATAGCCAGGTTGTAAAGTGGCAGCAGTCGGCAAGGGTTCTTCTGCTGGCCGGTGGTCAGGAACCTGAGGCAAAAGGAATACTGACGGGAAAGTTTTTTGAGTATCTTGCAGCCAGAAGGCCAATTATAGGATTTGGTCCGAAAGGAGGAGACATGGACATTGCTCTTAATGAGAGCGAAGCCGGGGCAATGTTTGACTATTCGGACCATAAAGGAGCAAAAGAGTGGATCAATAATCAGTATGAACATTACCGGAGGGGTGAGATTCCGGTTATGTCGGGGAAAATTGACCGGTATTCAAGAAGGGGCTTATGCAAAAACATTGCGGAACTGCTGGATGAACTAATACAAAACAGAAATTAACCATACAAAATATGAATAGTTACAAACAATATCTGCCGCATGCACTTGCTATTATGGCATTTGCTATTTTGGCATACATGTTTACCCCTCAGGTGTTTCAGGGGAAGGTTGTAAACCAGTCCGACATTGCCTCGTGGAGAGGAATGGCCAACGAAATAATTCAATATAACGAAGCTAATCCAGACAAGGACCCGACTCTCTGGACAAACTCTATGTTCTCCGGAATGCCGGCCACCAGCATTTCAGTCAAGTATGAAGGAGACTATACCGATAATCTTTACAATTTATTGTTTGTAGGGCAAAGACCGCCAAGTTATCTGCTTATAAGCCTTATCGGCTCTTTTTTGCTGTTTCTCGCATTTGGGGTCAATATCTACCTCTCTGTAGTGGGGGCGCTGGCAATTACATTCTGTGCCTATAATCCGCAGATAATACAAGTGGGGCACAACTCAAAAATGGTTGCCATTGCGTTTATGCCGTGGGTTCTTGCTGCAGTCGTTTATGCATACAAGAAAAAACCATTGCTGGGCGCCCTCCTTTTCGCATTGGCACTGAGTTTTCAGATAAAGGCAAATCATCCTCAGATAACATATTACCTGGCGATCATAATTCTCGGTTACGGTTTTGCTCTGTTGTACTCTTCGATAAAGGAGAAGTATTTCCTTAAGTTCCTTAAAACATCGGTTTACCTTTTGGTTGCAGGAGCCATAGGGATTGCAACAAACATTAATCATCTGCTTCCGACATATGAATATTCGAAGTATACTATGAGGGGTGGGTCGGAGCTTACGGAGAACAACAAGCAGGAGGGACTTGACATTGCTTATGCAACAAATTGGTCATACAGTCCCCAGGAGATGCCGAATCTGATGATTCCAAACTTCAATGGAGGTGCTTCTGCCGGGGAGCTTTCCAAAAGTTCGGAAACATACAAGGCTCTGCAGAGTGCGGGATATCAGGGTGCCGACAAGATTGTAAAACAGATGCCTTTATACTGGGGGCCGCAACCGTTTACCGCAGGGCCAATGTATATGGGAGCAATATCTTTCTTCCTCTTTATACTTGGACTGATCTTGCTTAAGGGCCCAATAAAGTGGTGGGTTGCAGTTGTGAGTCTTATTGCTGTCATGCTTTCATGGGGATCTAATTTACTGTTCTTTACGGAGTTTTTCTTTAATTATGCTCCTCTTTACAATAAGTTTAGAACGGTTTCGATGATACTGGTTATTCTCCAGATTACCATACCATTATTAGCTATCATTGCAACCGATAGAGTTCTTAAGGAAGAGTTCGACAAAAAAAGTGTAAAAAGAGGGATGATTATCTCTTTGGCACTGACGGTAGGGTTTTCTCTGATTATGTTGCTTCTCCCTTCGCTGGCAGGTTCATTCGTCGGGGCATCCGACGGACAGATTCCCGAACCACTGAGAAATTCTTTGATTTTAGACAGGATGTCACTTCTAAGAACAGATGCTTTCCGTTCAATAATCTTCATTCTTCTTGCTGCAGGGGCACTCTGGTTTACCTTTACAAAAAAGATAAAGCCAGTGTGGTTTTACGGTATTCTTGGCCTGCTTATTTTGGCCGATCTCTGGGCCATCGATAAAAGATACCTTAACGATTCTCACTTTGTTCCAAACAGGGAGTTCGCAAATCAATATGCAAAAAGACCTGTTGACGAAATAATCCTTAAAGACACCGACCCCAATTACAGGGTTCTCGATATAAGTATAAATACATTTAACGATGCTCATGTAAGCTATCATCACAAGACAATAGGGGGGTATAGTCCTGTTAAGTTGCAGAGGTATCAGGATATGATAGACTATTTTATTGCACCGCAGATGCAAAAAATGAGGCAGGACATTGCCGGGAGCAAGACGCTTGATGAGGCACAGGCTAAGTTAGGCGACTATCCGGTTCTCAATATGCTAAACACAAAATATATTGTAGTGGGAGGAGAAAATCCTCCGCTTACAAACAGCGGAGCAATGGGAAATGCTTGGTTTGTGAATGATGTGAAACTGGCAAAAGGGGCAAAAGAGGAGATTGGACTTCTTGGAATGATTGATGTTAAAAACACAGCTGTTGTATCGGAAGATTTCGCTAAGGAGATTGAAGGTCTTGGTTTGGCTGATACAACAATTCAAATAAGTTCCGACACAATCAGGCTCACAGGTTATGCACCAAACAAACTTAATTACGAGTATATTTCGGCTAAAGATAGAATTGCTGTATTCAGCGAAGTTTATTATCCGGCGGGCTGGAAGGCAACAATCGACGGAGAGACGACATCGATATTCAGAGCCAATTACATTCTGAGAGCAATGAAGCTGCCGGCAGGGAACCATAAGGTTGAATTTGTGTTTGAACCGGAATCGTTCAGCAAAGGTGCTCTTTACTCCAGAATTAGTTCCGGCTTGCTGCTATTGCTTCTGATTACGGTAATAGGTGTCGAGATTGTTAAGTTAAGGAGCAAGGAGTAACATTTTTCTTTGCTGATTGTTTATTAACTATATTTACAGAAATGCGACTGGTAAGAAACATAATTTTCTCTGGATTCCTGGTAATAATTACCGGTATGTTGTTGATAACCCCGTATCTGAATATTTCAGATGTAACCGACGACTTTTACGGTTATAATACAGGAACCAGCGAATATACCTCACAGTATGAATTTTCAAATGGGAACCTGCCTAATAGCGGAGCCGCTATTCTGAATAGTGGCTTTGGAGGATCGTCCCAGGCAGAGGTGACAACAATAAGTATTTTTTCTGCATATCTGCTTGAGAAAATTTTGTCATACTCATACCTGAGAGAAAAAATTCTCTCAAGGGTCTCATTAAAACCCTTCTTACCCTACTTCGTTCATTCTTCTAAAACCCCGGGTAAATACTTTGTATTTGTTCTCAGGGAAATTATTATTTAGAGTTTTTATCTTTTACTGGTTACAATCATAATATTTTCATTCAATATCTGTAATGAAGATTGTTGGTTGTGTATGTATCATGGGTATTAACAATAAATTATAAAAAGATGAAAACACAAGAACAAAAACCAAATATTAAAACTATCACGCATCCGGAAATAAAGACAAGTATAAACTACTGGGCCATCGTAACCTCATTTCTGATTTTTGACCTGGGGGTTGGCAGTATGTTTTTCTCTCAATATTTAATCGGAGCTATTTTGGTTTCTCTGGGGCTAATAATACTTGGAGTTAAATACAGAAAGACCATATATGAAAGAACGGGCAGTCCAATAAAATTCTATTCGAAATTTTTTGAGAAAGCCAATCTAACCCAAATCGAGAAAATATTATCGGAAGAGAGTTTTAAGGATGCAAACCCAATAAAATTTGATAGTGACGGGAATGCAAAAATCGAATATATATCTTCTGAGGACAAACAATTTGCTGCCATTCAGGTGTTGGAATATGTTCCATTTACATATGAGCCCTATTCTTCTATTTACTTTTATACAGGTGACAAGGCGGTAGAACTTGCTGGTTATCTGGAGAGGTGCAAGGTCCAGAAATAGATCGTCAGTATTGTTATCATCAAAGACAGCTCTTACGCAGCTTTCCAGTTTTCTTCGAAAACCTGAGGCTGCTTCAAGAGCTGTGTTTGATTGATATCTACGACGATACTGTATTGTATGATTTACTGTGTCTGACTAGAGGAGTAGCTGTCTACAACAATTTTTGCCTTTTCGTAATTGGAACCTGAAATCATGATTCTTACAGATTCGGCCGAAGTGGGAATATAACCATACGATGTACCCAGATAGTTACGGAAAAAGCATTCTATTCCTTCGTTCTCAAGAAGAGATTTTACCATCTCACACTCCCAGACGGTACCTGAGAATATCTCAATTATCTTGTCATTTTCGTTTTCCATGACTTTACTTATAGTTGAGTTGATATTATCCAAATATAATTACCATTAACCTAAAATACAAAAATCTTGTGTTTTCTGTATATTTGCAGTGTTATGGGAAATAGAATTTGTAGTCTTTTTGGTATAGAATACCCTATCATTCAGGCCGGAATGGTATGGTGCAGTGGATGGCGACTGGCTTCTGCGGTCAGTAAAGCAGGAGGTTTAGGATTAATTGGTGCCGGCTCAATGCATCCGGATGTATTGAGGCACCATATTAAGAGCTGCAAGGTGGCTCTTGAGATTACAACAGGCGACGCTGTTAATCATTTACCGTTTGGTGTGAATGTGCCTCTGATGTATCCTCAGATTGACGAGATAATGAATATAATTGTTGAGGAGGGGGTGCCGATAGTCTTTACATCGGCAGGGAGTCCTAAAAAGTGGACACCGTTCCTTAAAGGTCACGGAATTTTAGTGGCGCATGTTGTCTCTAGTTCGGTTTTTGCCGTAAAATGCCAGGAGGCTGGTGTGGATGCGGTTGTTGCAGAGGGATTTGAGGCTGGTGGACATAATGGCCGGGAGGAGACAACCACCTTCTGTCTGGTTCCGCAGGTGCGCGAAGCTATAACGATACCACTGATTGCAGCCGGAGGGATTGCATCACGAGCCAGCTACAATGCAGCATTTGCCTTGGGAGCAGAGGGTGTTCAGATTGGAACCCGTTTTGCACTTTGTACCGAGAGCTCTGCGCATCCCGATTTTAAAGCGAGGTGCCGTGGTCTCAAAGAGGGAGAGACAAAATTACTTCTGAAAAAACTCGCTCCAGCCCGACTTGTAGACAACGATTTTTCTATGGCGGTCGTTGAAGCTGAGAACAGGGGAGCCTCTGCCGAAGAGCTTTCGGAATTACTTGGCCGGGGACGCGCAAAAAGAGGAATCTTTGAAGGCGACCTCTCTCAGGGCGAACTCGAAATAGGACAGGTGGCATCGATGGTTAGGAAGGAGGAGAGCGCTGCGGAGATAATTCGGGACCTGGTAAATTAGCGTGCCACAATAACTGGTATCTCTCTAATTTTCAAGCATATATTAAAATATTTTAACGATTTGGTTTAAAAATATTTTTACTAACATACTCATTAATAATTATATACCACTTATCGTGCCACGAGCTATCCTATTTAACTAGTGCCTCGTATTTTTTAGATACCAACTCCCAGTTGATTATGTTCCAGAACGCCTCAACATAGTCGGGACGTCTGTTCTGATACTTCAGGTAATAAGCATGCTCCCATACGTCCATTGCAAGAATAGGTGTCCCTTTCTTTTCTGCAACATCCATAAGAGGATTATCCTGGTTTGGTGTTGAAGAGACAAACAGCTCTCCTTTGTCGTTAACGCTTAGCCATGACCAACCGCTGCCAAAACGTGTTTTGCCGGCGTCAAGAAATAGTTTCCTTAACTCATCAATTGATCCGAAAGTCTTGTTGATGGCGGTTAGTAATTTTTCTGATAATTTGCCGCTGTTAAGCTTCATGCTTTCCCAGTAAATTACATGATTGTAAAATCCCCCTCCGTTATTGCGGACTGCTGCGGGGTATTTGCTTATGTTTGCAAAAATCTCTTCGATGGTTTTTGATTCCAGCTCCGTGCCTTTGATTGCATTTCCGAAGTTGTCGAAATATGCTTTGTGATGCTTACCGTAGTGAATTTCCATTGTCTGTTTGTCTATGAATGGTTCAAGAGCGTCGAACGCGTAAGGTAGCTGAGGGAATTCAAACTTATTTATTGTTGTCATTGTTGTTTTGTTTTTTGTGTTATTATCTGAGTTGCCCGCCTGCGCAAAAGCGGCAAAAGGCAAAATTGCCAATGCGAGCATTAATGTTAATTGTTTCATTTTTTAAAATGTAAATAGTTGCTATTACTGTTATGATAAGATAACAGAACAGTTCCAAAAATGTTCAACGACGAAGATGCCCTGCGCGAGATGCCCAGCTCTATGCTTTCATGGCTAAGCATTGATAATCAAAAAGTTAAAACATTTGGCAAAATGTTGTAATGAGCTGGAAATGAGCACTTGGCCATGAAAGCATAGGGCTGGGCAGTGCTGGGCAGTGCAGTGCTGACCTGTGCAGGGCCGACCGGCACCGCTAAAGGCGCTCCAGTACCACAAAATCGAAAGGGTGGTCGAATTTCTCGCCTCGCGGATGTGATTCGCGGAATATCTCCACCCACTGGCTGAAGTCTATTTCCGGAAAGAATGTATCTGCTTCTTCAATAGAGGTGTGGACCAGAGTAAGGTAAAGTCGGTCTGCCAATGGAAGGAATTGACGGTATATCTCTCCTCCTCCAATTATAAACACCTCCTGGTCCTTTTGTCCTTCTCCGTTTTGCTCTATAGCAGCAAGAGCGTCAGGAATTGAGAGGAAAACCTCCGCTCCCGGAGCTATGGCAGGTGTGCGGCTCACAACCATGTTTCTCCTGTTGGGTAAAACCTTTCCTATTGACTCCCATGTGTTCCAGCCCATCAGCACAGGATGTCCGTGAGTGACACGCTTGAAATACTGAAGGTCTTCTGAAATGTGCCAAAGGAGCTGGTTCTTGCATCCGATGGCGTAGTTGTCGGCAATAGCTACTATTATGGAAATCATGTGTTTGAGAGATGTTTTTGTTTTAAAAATTGGTAGAACGGCGTAATGAGCTGATTATAATTATACTGCAATAGGGGCCTTAATTCCCGGGCACGGGTCATAGCCATCTAGCTGAAAGTCTTCGTATTTGAAGCTGAAGATGTCCTTAACATCGGGATTGATTAACATTTTGGGCAGGGTCCGTGGTTCACGAGAAAGTTGAAGCTTAACCTGTTCAAAATGGTTAATGTAAATATGGGCATCACCGAATGTGTGAACAAACTCACCCGGCTTCAATCCGCAAACCTGTGCAACCATCATTGTGAAGAGAGCATATGAGGCAATATTGAATGGCACCCCAATGAAAACATCGGCGCTGCGCTGATAAAGCTGACAACTCAGACGGCCATCTGCAACATAGAACTGAAAAAGGGCGTGACAGGGAGGCAGGGCCATCTTGTCAATCTCTCCGACATTCCATGCAGAAATTATATGCCGGCGCGAATCCGGGTTGTTCTTGATTCCTTCTATCAGGGCCGACAACTGATCCACCGAGCCACCGTCTGATTTCTTCCATGAGCGCCACTGACTTCCATAGACCGGTCCAAGATCTCCATTGGCGTCGGCCCACTCATCCCATATCGAAACACCATTATCTTTCAGGTATTTAATATTAGTGTCTCCCGCAATGAACCAGAGCAGTTCATGGATTATAGACTTAAGGTGTAGTTTTTTTGTTGTCAACAACGGAAAACCATTACCAAGGTCGAAACGCATCTGATAGCCGAACACACTTTTTGTGCCGGTACCTGTACGGTCGCTTTTAAGCGTACCGTTTTCCATTATATGTTTTAAAAGAGAGAGGTATGTTTTCATTACGATAGTACAAATTCAGCAGGCAAATATAAACAAATTTACTCTGTTAGATTTTGGCAAATTCTGACTTTGCAATTCTTATATAATAGTTCTTTGCATTTGGATAATCGTCCCTATTGCCGTTAAGTAGCAATATATCAACATAATTTTCCGCAGATTTGGTACCTCCGCGAGGCGATGATACATAGATATACATACCGCTCACTTTTGGAACCTTCAGCTGCTTTAGTTCTCCGGCAACACCTTTTTTTATGTAAAGCTTGTCCCAGGAGCTGCACAAATAGTAGGTTTCGCCGTTTACCTCGATTATCCGCATCCAGTTTGTATTGTCAGAAGCAGTAACAGGCTGATTGTCCCATCCCGATGTGAGTTGAGAGGAGAGGGAGAATGAGTTTTGAGATTGGTCGGAAGGATTTAATCTGGTCTGGTACAGCAGGTGGATTTGTTTGGCGGCATCTTGACAGATGTCGCTGTTCTCTATCAGCTGAGGTCGCGATTGCGCCAGAGGGTGAGATTGCAGGTTAATCAAAATTTCATTCTTCCAGGCTCCGTTTTTCTTTTCGAAATAATAGGTTTTCTGGTAAATATTTGGAAGGTTCTGGCCAACATAATCATCCTGAATAGCAAGTATGCCAAAACCTGAATCCGTAACAATTACATAAGGATAAAAGATATCGCTTCCCAGATTTGGACTGGAATAATCCATGATCCACTTTACTCCTGTTTTTTCTTTGTAATAGAGTCTGTGAGTTTTGTTCAGGCCAAAAGAGACAGCCATAACGTCATCCTTGCCGATTGATGCCCCCACTCTCATATTTACCGTCTCCCCCTGAGAAACGCCATCGTTGTCTATGATTGTCTCTTGCTGGGAACTTGTTATGTCGCCTGTTTTGCAGTTAGGGAACCAGTAGTGCTTAAGTTTGCCATACGAACCGTTTTCTGTTGACAGGGTATAGGTCGGCTCGAAGACAATAAGGTGCACAATGCCGTCAGAATCAATTAAAATATTGCCGGGACGCGATGTATTGAACGACCCTCCTTTTTGCCAGCTATTGTCGCTGTCTTTCCTGTATAGTACAATCTTTGAGGGATTTGTGGCATTTGGATTTGGATTTGAATCAACGTTTTGATTCTCTATAACATACATATAGACTACATTCCCGTAGCGTACTATTTTGCTTTGATTGTATCCCCACCAGGTTCCGTTGGGACTATGATTTTTGCTTCCGGGTATCTGTTCGGAAACAAAATCTATTGAAGCAGTAGCAATATTTTTTTCACAACCGGACATTTGTACTAGAGAGAAAATAACTGCGATGCAACGCAATGCGCTTACAAATCCAAATTTTACTTGTTTCATATAGTTATAACTTAGTTAGCAAAAATAAAAAAATCAGCACTTCTCGCACAACAATCCTGCTACAATCATAGAGATGCGCTTCTGTGCTAGAGAAGCGCTGCTATAGCACACAACAGGCAACACCCATTCAAGTAGGGCAAGGTAGTATGGTAATGGATTCGGGTTGCAGTCTACACTATTGTATGCATACTTTCTCATCTTTAGGCTTAAGGAATATGCTTTGTCTACGTTTTGGCTGTGTTTGCCTTTGTAACAATTTACAGGGATTTCATCAAGCCTGTTGATATTATAAAAACCTGATATGAACTTCACATACTCTTCCATATCACTATCGTTTTCTACAGGGGCGTTATCAACAATGAATATTGCCTCAAGTCTTGCAAAATCGGACACAAGCGATCGTGGCCTTGTTTCTGAAAAATCTATAAGATATACATTCATGTCCTGGTCGAGCAGAATATTCTGCATGTTAAGATCTCCGTGACATATAGATGTATAATAATCCATGGCAGTTTCGCGGCGGTTTTCAAACTCATGTTTAAGGAACCAGTATGGATTTCTAAGTTTCCGTCCAGTCTCCCTGATCGTAAAAAACTCATCGTCCGCCGTGATAGAGAATGTCTCCTCAGCGGTTTTGCACAAGTTAGGGAAAAATGTAAAAGTAGGGTCATGGTCGCGATATGGGAAAATTGTCTGGTTTACCGGCTGACCATACCACGGATTGAGGATCTGCAGGAATATCTTGTCTAAAAGAGGTTCCAGCTTATCAACGGGCCAGCTGTTATAATAATGAGTGAGCCATTGAAGTTGCGTCTGCTCTCCGCCAATGCCCACAAAGTTATATCTCAGTGCCCCTGTGTCGCCAAAAAACTCATTGCCCAGCACTATAGCGCTGTTATTGAGGATATAAGGAAGTGCATACTTCTGGCATCGTTCGGACTCTCTTGTTATTATTGCCTTGTTTGCAATTTTTAGTACAGTCGGTCTCAGTTTCCGGTTGTCGCTGTCATAGGATGTCACCTGATATGTTTTTGCAGAGTATCCGCCATGAATCTGTTTTATTATTACTCGTGCAGAGTCGGTATACAATCTCCTGACAAGGAATTCAATATGGGGCTCCAGGCGGACCTCCCCTGAAGTATCAATTTTAAGACGCGTTTCTGTGACATCCGTAATAGTATCAGATATGAAAACCCATGCCATAGGATTAACTGCGACGTCGTTGCAGTTAATTTTCTCTACTGCAATAATATTTTCCAGTGTCAATGTGCTGTCAAGGAACTTAGCCAAGGAGGCATCTGTAGGAACTCCGCATATGTCGGCCAGTACAAATTTTGCTCCTGTGAGAGATACTCCATCTTCACCGCTGTTGAATTGATATATAATTACCGACTGATCCATAGGATTAAAGTTTGCAACAATCATCGCTATGAGGTCAATACTATCTGGGCTGATTTTGGTTTTTAAAGAAAAAATTCCGTTAGCCAGCTCCTCAAGAGTGATAGAACATGGTTCAGATAGTCTTGCAAGACCGGTAGGGTGACAACCAAAAGAGACAGCCTGCTTTACAAAAATACCGACCTTTGCGGGGTCCTTGGGTAATTTGAAATCGGGAGGTACACCTGTGTCATCCGGAATGAATCCGGCACAACGGCAGCATGTGACAAAAAATCCTTGTGAATCTGTTCCGATGGCAACTTTAAGTTCGTCTAATCCGGCAAGTCCCTGGTCATGCCAGAGAGTCGCTGCATTCGTTTCAATATCGGCCCGAATGAAATTAAATGAAAACTCACCATTTTGCCATTTAATGGATTCGTCAGCCTTTAAATTTTTTCTTCTGATTTCGGCCAGTGCCTCCTCGTTGTTCCTGAAAATACGGAAAACAACCTGAAGCCCTGCCATCTCAATAACCTGATATACCTCCGGCAGCAACCCCGACAAAAACAAACCACCCCCTTTGGCGAGTAATTTTTTTTCAGAAATAATAAGAACCCTTATTCCTGCACTTGAGAGATAAGTGCACTCAGACAGGTCTATGATTATAAAGTTCTCATTTTGGACCAATGGCTGGACGCTCTTATCAAATTCAAGGCAAGTTGTTGTGTCCAGCTTTCCCTCTACTAATACCAGGGAAACCGAACTTAGGCTTTGAATATTTATTGAAATCATATTTAAAAAAAGGTATTTTAAGTAAAGATGAGAAAATTTAAAAAAACAATAGTATATTTATTTATGAATTCGCCTGGCCAACTATGAAAAACTGGACCACGAAAAGCGGTTATAAAATTTATCAGGTCCTCTCCCTGAGGAGCAACGCTTTTCTCATAGAAGCAGGAGGATTCAAAATTCTTGTTGATACAGGCAGGAAAATAGCCTATAAAAAACTTCTGAAAAACCTCTCATTTCTTGATTGTAAAGGCATAGACTATCTGATATTGACTCACACCCATTATGACCACTGCCAGAATGCTTTTGCATTGAAAGAGTTATATAAATGCAAAATTGTGGCAAGTATGTTTGAGAGTGATTTTGCAATAGCCGGCTATACTCCTGTTCCAAAAGGGACCGTTGCTCCTGCCCGGATGATATCTGCCCTCGGGCGAATTTTAGGGGATAAAATTGCAGGATATAAACCTTTTAATGCAGATATGATTGTAGGAGAACATCTTGGTTTTAAGAAGGATATGGGTCTGAATATTGATGTCATCCATACACCCGGGCATTCTCCTGGGTCTCTAAGTGTAATAATAGATGGAGAAATTGCAATTGTTGGCGATACGCTTTTCGGAGTATTGCGCGACTCTATATTTCCACCATTTGCCGATGATATTCCTCTAATGAAAAAAAGCTGGAAGCAATTACTGGATACAGGCTGCACTCTTTTTCTGCCGGGCCACGGCAGGCGTATACGAATAGAAACATTGAAAAATGCACTAATAATTAATTAAATAATATGATGATGATTAAAATACTAGACATTCTGAGAATTGTAATTGTATGCTTTACTTTTTATTTTGGATACAACATAGGGTTTGCGAATGGATACGATCCACTGGCACAGCTTCATTTCATGATCCCGGTAATTATAGCGACAATCGCAGGAATTTCCGGTCTTGAGGGTCTGCTTTTTGCAAAAAAATCGGCCGAAATAAAAGGATTTGAGGTAGGTAGCAATTATCAGAGGCAGTCCGCAATTGCCCTGTTATCCTATGCTGTGGTAGCAATTATGGTGTATTTCTTTAATTGGGGGATAAAAGCAGAGCTGACAATCTTTTTTGCCTTTATCTTCTTTTTTATCTTCTCCGGTCTTAATCATGCCATTGAAGCGGTAAAGAAAAAAAACTACAAGTGGCAAAATGTTAACAGACCGTTTATAACATTTATTCTCATTGCGGGTATGATTTATCCCATAATTATGGCTATAAAGATGCTATAATAACGAGAGTCAAAATGATTATTATCTTTGCATAGACCTATGGAGAACTTTACAAAAAATGAGGATTTGCTTAACGCTCTAAAGGCGGGAGGTGAGGAGGCTTTTTCTTTTATTTTTTTGAAGTATTACAGTAATTTATTCTCATATGCATACAGGATACTGAATGACAGTAGTGATGCACAGGAAAGTGTGCAGAAGACATTCTATCATATGTGGGATATCCGTCACAAACTGGAAATAAGGGACTCAATAAAGTCATACCTCTACAGGTCGGTCTATAATAATTGCATTAATATCATCCGTCAAAAGAAGTTGCTTTTGAAATATGAGGAAAAGGGCCAGATAGACCTTTATTTTTCCAGAATAATTCAAAGTCCGCAGACAGAAATGCGTCTGATTGATTCAGAGACAAGGAGAGCAATTTTGCAGAATGTTGGTTCCCTGCCGGATAGGTGCAAAGAGATCTTTATCAGATGCAAAATTAACGGGCAGTCTTATGCCGAAGTTGCCGGCATTATGGACATTTCCATAAAGACGGTAGAGAACCAAATGACAATAGCATTAAAAAGGCTCAAGGAAAAATTAAAATATTTCATTTTGCTTTAGGGGATGATTCCCTTTTTTGCGTCTTAGGAAAAACAACAATTAAAAGGATGCAATTAAAAGGAGAAGAGGCAACAGATATTCTGATTTCCAGGATACTCAAGGGAACTGCCGATACGGATGAAATTGAAGAGTTTGCAGAATGGATCAAGGATATCGACAATGAGAGATACTTTGAACAATATAAAGAGGTATGGCACTCTGCACAAGAAATTCATGTAACTGAGGGGAAAAAAGATCAATTCCACCAGTCATTAATACACTATATAAGATACAATAAAAAGAAACAAGTAACCAGAAGAAGATTTGTATTTGTAATATCTTCTGCTGCGGTTATCTTATCAATTTTTGGGTTATTCAGATTTTATGACAATTACAGTACATGGTATAATTATTCACATGTCTCATTTTCGGATTTAAAATATAGTACAGATTCAATTAAGGTTGTATTATCCGATGGCAGGGTAATAAATCCAATGAGAAAATCGCCCTACTATTCCAAGGAAAAAGAGATTAACCTTAATTCGGCAAATCAGAGAGAAATCTCATACGTTGCTCAGAAAACGGGACGCCCTCAAAAACCAGAAAGTCTTAAATACAATTCTGTATCAATACCATCAGGAGAGCGCTTTGCCGTTGTGCTCTCAGATGGAACGAAAGTATATTTGAACTCAAATTCATATATAAGGTATCCTGTAAGTTTTGGAAAGGAGAGCAGGGATGTTACCCTGGTGGGGAGAGCATACTTTGACGTTCAGAAATCGGAGGTTCCGTTTATAGTTACAACATCAGATATGAAGGTTGAGGTACTGGGAACATCTTTTGACGTGGAATCAAAAAAGGAAGCAACTAGTTCATCTGTTATCCTTGTAGAGGGTTCGGTTAAGGTTCTGGCAGACGGACAAAGCAAGATAATCAGTCCAAACGAGATGCTTTCAAACAATCGTCTTCATAAAAAAATGTCGGTAAGAAGTGTAGATTCAAAATCAATGACTCTGTGGAAAGATGGAATCCTGGTTCTGAAAGAACAATCAATTGATTCTATGCTGGAGAGCCTGTGTTCATGGTATGGAGTTGAAATAGTCAACAACTCCACAGTATCCAGACGTGAGAAATTCAACGGAAAATTTGACAGGGAAAATATTGAAGCAGCTATGAGAACAATAGCCCTCAGTGCAAAAGTAAGATACAGAATAGAAAATGGGATTTTAATAATTGAAGACAACAAAGAATAGTAAAAGCGGGAGATCCTAAGGCGTGGTAAACTTTATTACCTCCCGCGATACCGATCAATACATGAATATTAACCAGAAATTAACGCAAAACTATGAAAACTTTTTCACTATTGAGAAAAAAGTGCTTCAACGGAAGGCATGCTTTGCGGCAACTTGTCATGTTGCCGGTAGTTTTTTCCCTCCTGTTACCGGCTCTTGTCTATGGAGCGGTACAACAAGAGAGAATAACAATCTCCTTAAAAGATGTGACTGTTATTGAATTCTTTAAAGAGGTTGAGAAAATAACCGCTTTCAAATTCTTTTACAAAACTTCACAAGTTGAGTTATTGCCAAAAATTTCGATTGAGGCAAAGGATCAGACTATTTCCACAGTTCTAAATACTGTTTTTGCAAAAACCAATCTTACTTACACGTTTAATGAAAAGCAGATTGTAATACAGCAAAAACCAGTTAATCCGGCCAGTGTCCAATCTGTTAAAATTACAGGTCTGGTTCTGGATAAGAGCCAGATGCCCTTGCCCGGAGTCGGAATAATTCTTCAGGGAACAAAAAAGGGAGCTTTTACCGACGACAAGGGAAAGTTTGTATTAGATGTTCCTGCGACAAAAGGATTGTCATTGATGTTTAAAATGATTGGCATGAACAACGTTGTGCTCTTTCTCGACGACAAAACAGATTATGTTGTTGTTATGGAGGAAGACGAGAAGCAGCTTAACGAAGTGATGGTAACAGGTTACCAGACCCTGCCAAAAGAGAGGGCAACAGGAGCTTATACAATATTGGACTCTAAAGTATTGGAAAAGGTGGGAAATTTCAGTTTAAAGGATAAATTGGAGGGCTTGGTACCAGGCTTATATTTCGAACCTAACTATGTAGAGGACCAATATCCTACAGATCAGGCCAGCAGAAGTATTATAATAAGGGGAGCAAGTACATTTGGCGACAACAATCCTCTTATTGTTGTTGACGGATTTCCTGTAAGTACTGCATCAGATCCCTGGAAGTCAATCAATCCAGATGACATTGAGAATGTTACAGTTTTGAAAGATGCAGCAGCCGCTTCTATCTGGGGAGCACAAGCAGCCAACGGGGTTATAGTAATAACAACAAAAAGAGGCAAAAGTACTACTCCTCAAGTCGACGTTTCTGTTGACTTTTTTGCCCAACAGGCACCTAATCTTAATAAGATTCCATGGGCCAGCAGTTCGCAGGCAGTAGATATTTACAAGTGGATGGCTTTTCAGACTACTTATCTGGACCAGTTCACTACCAATGCTACATATTACGACAAATACGACCTGGCTCCTGTGATCAAAACCCTTGCTGCTGCTAAAAGAGGTGTGATTACAATGGCAGAGGCAAACAGTCAGCTGGACGCGCTGAAGGGTATTGATGTAAGAGATGAATTTGCACAGTTGTTCTTTAATAAATTAGAGACGAATACAAAAGCTAATGTAGCTTATCAGTTAGGTGGTAAAACCCATAATTTCAGAACCTCCATGACTGCCACTTCAAACCAGAAGTATAACAAAGGAAACTCAAGGACAGACTATACTATTAATGTAAACGATCAACTCATGCCTGCCCAGTGGGTAAGAATATCCGTGGGAGCAAACCTGAACCTCACCGAACAGACAAATAATGGCATGGATATAAAAGAATTGAACTATATTAATCAGATGACCAGGATAATGGACGACAACGGAAATTACCTGCCCATGATTGCCCAGGATTCTAGATCTACTTACGATTCATATTATTCCTTAAAAACATCATCAAGAGCAGATACTGTTGCAAAATACAAGCTCCCATATGACTGGAACTGGAACCTTAAAAGAGAGGCCGATAATAGGAACAATACAGAAAGAAATTCTGACCTGCGCCTGACAGCCAAGGTAAATCTGATGCCTATAAAGAGTATAAATATTGAACTATCTTACCAATACCAATATATAAACCGCTATTTACGGGAGTATTATAATGAAAGCTCATGGATGGTAAGGAATCAGGTCAATAACAACGCCAGGACAGACGGAACATTTCCTGTACCTCCGGGAGGCATGTTATATGAAAACAAAAGATTTGGTTCGGGAAATAACTATCGTGGTCAGATTACATACGACAAGAGATTTGGCAAGCATTCAATAAAAGCGATGGCTGGTACAGATTGGAGAAGAGACTATTATGACGAAACCCCATATGGCTATTATGGATACGACCCTCAGGCACTTACATATTCTGCTGCAATGGATTTTAAAACACCGGTATATCCAAAACTGTCAAATCAATATACATATTATCAGACTGTTCCAATGATTCCGGGAAAATACTATTTTAGTGTCAACGGGAGGGACGACAGATATGTTTCATATTTCGGCAACTTTGGCTATACTTTTTCAACAAAATACGACCTAACTGGAAGTATCAGACTGGATAAGACAAATCTTTTCGGAAGCTCTTCGGAATCACCTAATTTACCGCAATGGTCCGTAGGACTTGGATGGAGCATAACTGAAGAACCATTTGCAAAGAAGTACCTAAAAGGTGTAGATTATTTAAAATTAAGGGCCTCATACGGATGGAACGGGAATATAGATAAAAGTGCCGCTCCATATTTATACGGATATCCATGGAAAGATGCTGTTATGCAACTCCCTTATTCGGCTATACAATCGGCACCAAACCCTAACCTGACATGGGAGAAGACATCTACCTATAATCTGGGTCTTGACTATGCTTTCCTATCAAACAACATTAGCGGTACCATTAACTTTTATCATAAGGACTCGAAAGACTGCCTTGTACAGATGGCTGTGAATGGTACATATGGTTTCCAGAACAACAGGGCTACATTAAATGCCGGAAGACTTAAAAATACCGGACTGGAGTTTGATGTTCAGGCCAATGTGATAAACACAAAAAGCTTTAAGTGGCAGACAATGTTCCAATATTCAACCAATAAAAATATAGCAAAAGATATTACCCGAGTGTTGAATAATATAATGGCATATACAAATATGTCATTCTATTACAGAAAACCAAACCAGCCCCTGAGTTATCTTGCGGCTATAGAGTGGGCAGGATACGACGAGGTTGGGTTGCCTAAGATTATTTATGACGGGAAAGAGACTAAAATTACTGATATAGCAGACGTAAATAAGCTAGATATGGAAAAACTGTTCAAGTTTGTGGGACAAAAAGATCCAAAACATTTTGGCTCATGGACAAACCGGTTTGCCTATAAAAACATAGAACTAGCCTTTAGTTTGTATTATAAGTTCGGACACAAGGTCATTGGAGACTATCCTCCTACGGGGATGTTCAGTTCGTTCATGACGGTATCAAAAATGTACACTTTTTTACCTGAAAAGATTGCATATAGCTGGAAATCCGCAGAAGATGCAACAACTGCACAAATGTACAATCTTAACAATAAAATTACCAACAGTACACATACACAATTGATGGATGCCGTTATGGCCTATGGGACGCAAAATGTATACAATGCCAGTTCTGTAAGAGTTAAAAGCATCTCTTTAAGTTATTTGGTACCCAGGTCTTTTCTTCAGAAAGCAAATCTTAAAGATTTGAGAATTGTGTTTGAAGCCAGAAACTTAGGCCCTATTATCAAATTTGCTCCATTTGATCCGGATAACCCACCTTACAGTAGTTCTACCTATGGGGCACTATTGTTCGTAACACGTAATCGCCCTGAGTTTTCTTTGGGATTAAAGATTGGATTATTCTAACTAATGCATAAAAATAAAAGATCATGAAAAAATTTATATATCTAATTGCAATCTTTTTCATCTCAAGTATATTTATTTCTTGCGAGAAAGAGTTTCTTGACTCTTTACCGAGAGGTCAGGTGATAGCCAAAACAACAGCTGATTTTAGAAAACTACTGGATTATGTAGATAACTCCAGATACTCCTACTCGTTGTCTCTTACAATGTCCTTTGTAGATATATTGTCTGATGATGTATTTCTGGATTCAACTAAATGGAACACATACACTACTACATTGGAGCACATTAAAAACCTGTATGTGTTCAAGAATACCATCTGGACATATTCTTCACCTTCATTTACAAATGAAGTAAACTGGAACAACCAGTACTATATAATATCACTTTGCAGCTCAATATTGTCTGAGATAGTGAAAGCAACAGACAATATGACTCTTCAAAAGCAACTGGCAGCTGAGGCAAAGGTTCACAGAGCATATGCATATTTACACCTGATAAATCTATACGCTCCTCAGTATAGTGCCACAACTGCAGCCAGCACACCAGGGGTACCTATTGTCAGCAATCCTACCGGGTTGCCTCCTCTTATAAGAAACTCAGTAAAAGAGGTATATGACTTCATTATAAAAGAGCTGGAAGAAGCAATGCCTGATTTGCCCGATGACGTGAATCAGTACAAACACAGGCCTACAAAATTAGCTGTTAATGCCATTTTGGCCAGAACCTATCTTTATATGGGCAACTATGCTAAAGCACTGGAGTATTCAGGAAAAGCTCTTCAGACAAGAAGCTATTTGTATGATTACAACACAATATACACAGGTACAGTTGATTACTATGCAAACCTGATAGGAATATCCAGAATGAATGATGAAGAGATGCTTTTATGGAAGGCGTTCGCTAAAAATGCCAATACAACAACATCAAACTCATATTTTATTTTAGATACAATGTCCTTCAATAAATTATATCCTGACTTCACAAAAAATGCAGACGGTACATTAAACAACTTCGACCTAAGGCGTACCCTCAAGTTCAACGCAGTAGCATTAAACAGAAAGATAACAACCAAAAC
Organism: Bacteroidales bacterium; assembly: GCA_041659025.1. Taxonomy (GTDB): domain Bacteria; phylum Bacteroidota; class Bacteroidia; order Bacteroidales; family UBA932; genus Bact-08. The sequence goes on from JBAZZA010000001.1 coordinate 518,344, forward strand.
GGTTATTTTCATGTTCAATTTTTACAACTCAAGGTATAAAACAGATGGATCGGCAGGTGGTTCTGCGTGTCATAATCCAGTCTCCACTCCTGAAATGTATCTGACAAGAGCAGAATGTAATGCGCGGGATGGCAAGCTGCAGGAAGCGCTAAACGACATAAATGCGATTTGTGCGAAAAGGTATAAAACAGGAACTTTTACACCTTTAACACCTACTGCTTTCCAGAATAGTAAAGACAAGGTTTTAGAGAGGGTGCTTTTAGAAAGAAGGAGAGAACTTTATGGAAAAGACATGCGACTGTTCGATCTGAAGCGCCTCAACATTGCTTATTCTCACAATCTGGGGTCGCTTAAAATTGCTGTTCCGGCCAATGATCCACGTATAGTATGGCCAATATTTACACCATATATAGAGATGAACTCTGAACTGGAGCAATATGACAGAACAGCTACCGGTGTTAAATACTATAACAGCCAGGGTGTCGAGGTACCAATTACCGACTAACTCATTAAATATCAGACCGATAAAATTATCATGAAAAAAATACTATTGTTTATTTTATTTATACCGTTTCTGGCATTAGCGCAAAATAAAAGTGGCTATACGATAAATGGAAATATTACAGGAGCTCCCGATGGTCCAGTATATATATTAAATGCATTTGACGGAGACACCTTGAATGCAGGAGTTGTTAAATCAGGAGTTTTTAAGATAGAGAAAAAAGAGAAATTTCTGGGAACCGTTACAGTCCTTTTTATAGGTAAAGCAAGAACCTTATCAAACCTTTTTATTGAACCGGGTGTAATTACGATCAGTGGAGATTTTACTAAACCTGTCACCATAAAGGCGACAGGCACTCCCTCCAATGATGCATGGAACAAATATCAGATAGAAATTGCTCCCATAGATGCAAAGATCAACAAAGAGAGAGCTGCAATAAAAGCTGAAACAGATCCTGTAAAGAAGAAGGCATTACTGGAGGAGAACAGTAAATCGTACGATGCTTTTTATGCTTTTCGAAGGAGCTTTGCAATTAAACACAATAATACAATTCTGGCACCAATGTTTCTTTCTGCAGGGACAGGAAACTTGGATTACAGGGGATTGTGTGATTTATTGAACCTTTTTGATCCTAAAACACCGGATAATTGGTACACAAACAGACTAAAGGACAGGGCCGACATTATGAGCAGATGCGATTATGGCAAAGTTGCCCCGGATTTTACACTTAAAGATCCTTACGGCAAAAAAATCACCTTGTCTTCATTAAGAGGGCAGGTTGTTCATGTCGATTTCTGGGCCTCATGGTGCGCTCCATGCAGGGCGGAAAACAAGAATGTAGTTGAACTGTACAATAAGTACCATACAAAAGGGTTCACTGTTATGGGTGTATCAATTGACGAGGATAAGGAAAAATGGGTAAGGGCCGTTGAAGCCGATAATTTACCATGGAAAAATCAGGTTTCCAGTCTGGTTGGCTGGGAGTGTCCTGTTGCCAGAATGTACGGATTAGCTTATGGTATGACAGGTGTTCCTTACTCAATTCTGCTCGACAAAGAGGGGAAGGTCTGCGGATACAACCTCAGAGGAGAAGAGCTTGCTGCCAAACTGAAAGAGATTTTCGGTGAATAGTAAAACCAGAACAGATTTCGGCCGGTTTTCCCGCGGTATTTACAAATTATAATTTAGGTTATGTTGACTAGGTTAAGTTATTCATGTGTTAATAAACTGTAAGTACAATACAGAGAAGATCGACAGTAAGAGCCGCCTTCACGGGTGGCTCTTTTAAATATTAAATAAAAAATGAAAAAGATAAAATTTATAAAAGTATTTTTTTTGGCATTGTTCCTTACCGTTTCGGGATACACCTTTGCCCAGACTGAAAAAATAATTAATGAACATGGTATAATGCCTTACAACGGAATGGCAAAAATTCTGATTAAGGTGCCCAGCCCCACCTTCATCTATGATTCTGTTTATTTTGTAAATGGGGTTGCTACCTATAAACAGGATAAATATGACGGCGAAATTGGTTGGCTTTATGCTCTGGATCTGGACAGGAACATGGTGCATTACATAATACTAGAAAAAGGAACCATTACAATAACGGCTACTAAAGATTCTCTTATCTTTATTACCGGTACACCCAACAATGACGCTTTTTTTATGCTGGACAAGGAGATTGAACCACTTCGGATGCAAATGAAAAAAATGTTCAGAAAGGTGGAAGTACTAAAAAAACAAGGAGAGAAAGAGGCAGCGGCACAACTAGAAAAAGAGGCTCTGGAAGTTTCAAAATCATGGTGGACCAAACAGGAAGAGTTTGCATTGAACAGTAATAATATGGCAGGATTGAACTATGTAATTAAGCTTATGGGTCGCTTTTCAACAGATGATTTAAAGAAAATACTTGAGAACTATAAACTATACTCCGACAAGAATGCTTATAAAAGCGTGGTAAAAAGGGTCAATGCAGAAACAAGAACAGATATAGGAGCTGCGGCACCGGTATTCACACTTGTCAGCGATAAAGGGGAACAACTTTCGCTTGCATCAATTAAGAAGAGGCTGACAATAATTGACTTTTGGGCATCGTGGTGCGGGCCTTGTCGTGCAGAGAATCCGAACCTGATTGCGCTTTACAGTAAATGGAAAGATAAGGGTCTTGAAATACTCAGTGTCTCCATTGACAAGGTTGAGGATAAAGATAAGTGGTTAAAAGCAATAATTGACGATAAGCTCACATGGTTACAAGTATTGGACGAAAAAGGCATTGTGAACAAAGATTACGGGGTGACAGCTATTCCAAGAACCTTTTTGGTTGATGAATCAGGAAAGATAGTTGCCAAGGACCTCAGAGGCGAAGAGCTGAACAATTTTGTAAAAAAATACATGGAGAACTAAAAAGTGAAAAGTGCTCAGCCCTATGCTTTCATGGCATATATTTGATATTCACAACATTATGTGTTTTGAAAATAATGATTAAATCATTGATTATCAATACTTGGCCATGAAAGCATAGGGCTGGATTTCAGCACCCATCCATCCGACGATAACAGAATAAAGAATATACTTGCGGTCATTCCGGAAGCAGCCAAATACGCCAAAAAAAAATAATTGTATTACATTTGTAGCTATTATTAGAAATTATAAGATATGTATAGGACACACTCGTGCGGAGAGTTACGCATAAACAATGTTGGTGAGCAAGTTACGCTGGCTGGTTGGGTACAAAGAATTCGTAAGATGGGAGGGATGAGTTTCATCGACCTGAGAGACAGATATGGTATAACTCAACTTACAATTGACGAGAGTGCTTCTAAAGATTTAAATACATCGGCAGAAAAACTTGGCAGAGAGTTCGTGATTCAGGCGAAGGGTATTGTAACCGAGAGAACCAGCAAGAACTCAAAACTGCCTACAGGTGATGTTGAAATCAAACTTACAGATATTACAGTCTTGAACGCCTCGCTGGTGCCGCCTTTTACGATTGAAGACGAGTCCGACGGAGGAGAGGAGATAAGGGCAAAATACCGATATCTGGACCTTCGCAGAAATCCTCTAAAAAAGGCTTTGGAGTTGAGACACAAAATGGCTCAGGAGGTTCGCAAGTATTTGGACGGAATTGGTTTCATGGAAATCGAGACCCCTGTACTAATCAAATCTACCCCGGAAGGGGCGCGCGATTTTGTTGTTCCTTCAAGGATGAATCCGGGAGAATTCTATGCCCTTCCCCAGAGCCCACAGACATTCAAGCAGTTACTTATGGTGGCCGGTTACGACCGTTACTTTCAGATTGTTCGTTGCTTTAGAGATGAGGACCTACGTGCCGACCGTCAGCCTGAGTTTACCCAGATTGACTGTGAGATGGCTTTCGTGGAAAGGGAGGATATTCTGAATACTTTTGAGGGGATGATAAAGGCTCTTTTCAAAAACATTCTCAATCTTGAATTCAATGAAGCTTTTCCAAGAATGTCATATGCCGATGCCATGAACTTTTATGGCTCAGACAAACCGGACATTCGTTTTGGGATGAAAATAACTGAAATCACATCAATGGTTAAGGGTAAAAACTTTCCGGTGTTTGATTCGGCGGAGTATATAGGTGGAATATGTGTTGAGGGAGCTGCGGTATATACACGCAAGCAACTGGATGAACTTACAGAGTGGGTGAAACGTCCGCAGATAGGGGCAAAAGGTTTGGTTTATATAAGAGTTGCCGAAGATGGAATCAAGTCTTCAGTTGACAAGTTCTATTCTCCGGAAGAGCTTACAGCAATTGCAACAACAATGGGAGCAAAGGTTGGAGATCTTATTCTCATTCTTGCAGGCGACAGCAAAAAAACCAAGGAGGCTGCAGGGACACTTCGTCTTGAGATGGGAAACAGACAGGGACTTCGCAAGAGCAGCGTCTATGCTCCACTTTGGGTTTATGACTTCCCGCTTTTAGAGTGGGACGAGGAGACTCAGCGTTTCTATGCCATGCACCATCCGTTTACCTCTCCCAAACCGGAGGACATGGATAAATTCAATAGTTCAGACAAAAAGGAGATTGCCTTAGTATGTGCCAACGCATACGACTTTGTCCTTAACGGAACAGAGATTGGTGGAGGTTCCATAAGAATTCATGATTCAGGAGTACAGCAACGAATGTTTGAAGTTCTGGGATTTTCTGCAGAGGAAGCAGCATATAAGTTTGACTTTATAATAAATGCCTTTAAGTATGGCGCCCCGCCACACGGGGGAATCGCCTTTGGATTTGACCGCTTCTGTGCACTGTTCGGGGGACAGGAGACAATCCGTGACTACATTGCTTTCCCTAAAAACAACGCGGGGCGCGACGTAATGCTGGATGCACCTTCAAAAATTGACGAAGTTCAGATGAAAGAGCTCTGTCTGAAGAGCACGGCTGCATTATAATATTTTCAGATGAGAGATAAAGGAGTTATAAAAGCTCCTTTTGTCCAAAAAATATAAGTTAACAATATACGTTTATGGGCCTCTTGATTTTTTACCTTTTACTTGCATTATCGATCTCTTTTCTCTGTTCGGTGATGGAGACGGTCCTTCTCACTACTCCGGTCTCTTTTATAAATATTAAAGAGGAACAAGGTGTTAAATCGGCAAAAATCTTAAAAAGGTTAAAACAAAATATAGACAAACCATTAGCGGCAATTTTGTCGTTAAATACTGTCGCTCACACCGTTGGAGCTGCCGGTGTTGGTTCTCAGGCTGTTATTGTTTTCGGAGAGGCTTATTTTGGGTTAATCTCAGCTATATTGACAATTTTGATTCTTGTTCTCTCAGAAATTTTACCAAAATCAATAGGTGCTCACTACTGGAGGTCAATAGCAATGAGTTCGGGCCGGATTATTCAGGGTATGATATATATTACATACCCGCTGGTAATTTTATCGGCCCTTATGACAAAACTTATCTCGCGACGCAGCAAGGATGAACAAACAGTAAGTAGAGAGGAAATTTCTGCCATGGTTGACATTGGTACTGAGGAGGGAACCTTTGAGGATACGGAAAAGAAGATTATACAGAACCTTATAAAGCTGAGGAGTGTGAGGGCAAGTGATGTAATGACCCCGAGGGTCGTTGTTGCAACAGCATCGGAAGAGATTACCATTGGTGAATTTTACAAAAACAAAATTTACCTTCACTATTCCAGGATTCCTGTCTATTCGGGAGACAACAAGGAGGATATCACTGGCTTCATATATCGTCAGGAGGTGTTTGAGCACCTTGCAAAAGACAATTTTGACCTTAAACTTCTGGAAATTAAAAAACCTATTCTGGTAGCTCCCAATGTTCAGCCACTTACGGTTTTATGGGAAAAACTTCTTTCTCAGAAGGCCCATATTGCATTAATCGTAGATGAATACGGCGGCTTCGAGGGTGTTGTTACAATGGAAGACATAATAGAGACGATTCTGGGTCTGGAAATCATGGACGACAGGGACGTGGTTGCAGATCTTCAACAGTTTGCCAGAGACAGATGGAATGAGCGCATGGCGAAGTACAAGCACTTGTAATTGGTTAATGTGCTAATATGCTAATGGGTTAGTGTGGCGACGAGTTTTGTGGCGAGGGAGGCAAATGCGGCACTATCTTCTCTCTCCTGAAGGGCAATCGGAACTCCATTATCGCCACTCTCTCTTATACTCTGTATTATCGGAATCTGTGCAAGCAGAGGAATTCCGAATCGTTCGGCCATTTTTTTGCACCCATCTTTTCCAAAGATGTAGTATTTGTTGTCGGGAAGTTCAGCCGGTGTGAACCACGACATGTTCTCTACGAGGCCAAGTATCGGCTTGTTTATGTCTTTACTGCGGAACATATTTACACCCTTTTCCACATCGGCCAGAGCTACTGCCTGCGGAGTGCTAACCACAATGGCGCCGGAAAGCGGAATATCTTTCACAATTGATATATGAATGTCGCCTGTTCCGGGAGGAAGGTCTATAAGCAGAAAATCAAGTTCTCCCCAAATTACCTGTAGAACCATCTGTTTAAGAGCGTTGCTTGCCATGGGACCTCTCCAGATAAGAGGCTGGTCGGGTTTTGCAAAATATCCGATAGACATCCATTTTACACCGTATTTTTCAATAGGAATAATCATCTCCTTACCACTCGAATCATCAACAAGTGGGGCCTCCGATTCTGTTCCTGTCATCTTAGGTACAGATGGGCCGTAAACATCGGCATCGGCAAGTCCGACTCTGTAACCTGCTTTTGAAAGTGCGATTGCAAGGTTAACCGCTACAGTAGATTTTCCCACTCCTCCCTTTCCGGATGCAATTGCTATAATGTGACCTACATTTGCCAGAGCCTCCTGCCCCATCTCTAGGTTGACCCTCTTTTCAATTTTCCTCTCTCTCACCAGCTCCATAATGCCAACCTTAATATCTTGTCCGGGAAAGGCATCTCTCACAGCCTGCTCACAGTTTTTCTTTATGGATGACGATAAAGCATCAGGTGAAGGAAATACCAGTTTGAACTTCACTTGCTTTTTCTCGGGATCTACTTTTATATCCTCAATCATGCCGAGAGAAACAACGTCTCTCTCCTTAACCGGATGTACAACACTTTTTAGTGCCTCCTCTACTCTGCCTATATTCATTTTTTCCTTTTAAACGACAACCCTATCAACAAATATCACGCCCGTTTGTTCGTTGTATTGTAATACACATCGCAATTTCGCATCTTTTGTGTTTGTTTGTGTAGTTGTCCTCATAGGCCGTGCACCGCATTTACCCACATCGTGTTCGTTTCGCTAAAAAACAAAGGTGGAAATTGATAGTTTGCGAGTAAGCAATAGCTGCCAATTTCCACTCTTATTTTTTTGACGCTCCACTCACTTTGTGGGTGCCCAAATGCTCTCTGCAATGCCTATTCGGACAATTACACAAACGATTTTAAGATGCAAAATCTTTAATGATATATTTCTTTAAACGCTAAGCCGCCCAGATTCTGAATTGTGTAGCTATATGGGATTGTACTCGGTAACCTAGATATAATCATATCTAGGTTATAATATTTTATTTGTCTGGAAATATTACGGTTTCCTTCTTTTTGAACTTGTGCATTTTTTGCACAAGTTGATTCTTCATGCAATTCACCGGTTTCATATACACTCTTTATGTGTTTAACAATAGAAGTCCGGTCAGTTTGAAATAAATTCTCGATTTGGTATTGATTAAGCCAAACAGTCTCATTTGCAAATAATACATTTATGGACGGAGATCCATCTTCTTTTTGGAATATTACTATTTCGTCGTTATTGTTCAGGATATTTATTCATTTAAGAATTAAGGCTTTTATTTTGTCTCTCAATAGAACTGGGCGTTTTCACCAGATGTATAATTAGTTGTTAAATTCGGTAATTCTGTACTAATTTCTTTAACAATTTAGACATATATTGTGTAATGAAGACAACTAATAAAAAAATCATCCTTTTGTAACATTAAAAAAGATCTTTATTTTCTTTTATATTTGCAAAAAGAAGATTTTGGCCGGGGATAATTTTCGGGACAGAGAGCTTTTGTGCCAGATGGTGCAGGATAGCCAGGAAGCATTTGAAAAGTTATACAAATGCTACTGGCTTGAATTGTATGACAGTGCCTATAAACGTCTAAAAAACAAAAAACAGGCAGAAGATATTGTACAAGACGTCTTTCTCGCTCTGTGGCTCCGCAGAAAAAATCAAAATATCGATAATCTTCCGGCATATTTGCATACTGCTGTAAAATTCAAGGTTTTTAATTATGTAGAACGGAATCTCTCTCATAAATCTTTTTATGATCCGTTGGTAGAAATTGCTTTGAGCTCAAGTGGGACAGATGGTTCGTTAATTGAAAAAGAGCTGTATAGCCTGATTATCGCATACATTAATACTCTTAGCGAAAAGAAAAGAGAGATATTCCGTCTTCATTTCATCGAAAACAAATCAACAAAGGAGATTGCAGAGCTGTTGAAAATTCCGCGTAAAACGGTTCAGAACCAATTGAGATCTATTATATTGGATGTTCGAACCCGCATTGCACCTTTATTAATTCTCGTTATTGGGAATCAGATCTAAAACTATTTTAAGAAAAATTTCTTAGTTTTTTTGGGACTTTTACTATTCTGTGTGACATGTATTATATAACCACAGAATATCATTAGTTATGAATAAAGATCCACAAAAAACGCTTGCAAGATTAATCCGGAAATATCGCAGAGGAATGGCATCTTCTGAGGAAGCAGCCTTTTTGGATAAGTATTATTTATATTTCGACCGAGAGGTAAAAATTTCTGATTCATTTTCTCAGGAAGAAAAAGAAGTACTTGAGAACAAGATATTCAGGGAGATCAAGGCAAAAATAGAGAAACCTCCGGTAAGGTCCAGTATCTCGGGTTATTTCAGGAAATCTTATAGTTATGCAGCAGCTGCTATACTTGTAATGCTTTGTCTTGGGGCTTTGTTATTGCTCGAAAAATCAAATGATATCGGCCCGGGCGGTTCTAAGGCTTTACTGACTTTGGACGATGGTTCAAAAATTGTTTTGGAGGAAGCCAAAATGGGAACTCTGGCCACACAGGGCAATACCAGCATAATAAAACAAGAATCCGGACTGTTGGCTTACGGTGCATCTGCTTCTGTTTCAGGAGATGATGAGATTGTAGGGACAAATACAATTACAACACCACTCGGGGGAGAGTACCAGGTTATACTTCCCGATGGAACAAAAGCCTGGCTGAATGCGGCCTCCAGTATAAAGTACCCGACTGCGTTTAAAGGCAAGGAACGTGTTGTGGAAATAACCGGAGAGGTTTATCTGGAGGTTTCTAAAGACAAAACCAAACCATTTATAGTAAAAGTAGATGGTATGACTGAGATAAAGGTTCTGGGCACACACTTCAATATTAATGCTTATCCAGACGAAGGAGTAATTAAGACAACTCTTCTGGAAGGTTCAGTTCAGGTAACCAACCCTTCCGGCGCCCCTGTAAATTTATCTCCCGGACAGCAATCTACTACTGATAATCAGGGCCTAATATTAGTTCAAAATGTAGATATAGAAGCAGTTGTAGCATGGAAAAATGGAACTTTTCAGTTTAACAGCTTTAGCATTGATGAGATTATGAGACAAATATCACGTTGGTATAAGGTGGAAGTTATTTATCAAAATGAAAAACCACTGGGAGAATATTCAGGTATTGTGAGCCGTAACACAAATCTTTCGGAAGTATTGGATATGTTACAGTTAAGTGGCATAAAATGCAAAATTGACGGAGAGAGGCTTATTGTGCTTTAATGTTAATGAATTATGAACATAGCTAATAAAGGAGGTAATATGAGAAAGGGATAACCAAAGGAGTAAATACCTTATCCCATAAACAAACCACCCCGGCGGCAACCGGAGTGGCGGAATGTCAGGGATAAGCTAATATGTCACGCGAATGAAAATTAACAATTAACCCAACAAACACAAAGGTATGAAATTTAAACTTCAGAATCCCTCCTTTTTTAAAACGGGATGGGGTTTCAAACAAGCAATGAGAGTGATAAAAATATCCATTGTTTTAGTCTTAGCTACCTGTTTTCAGGTCAGCGCCAAGTCTTATGCACAAATGGTTTCTATTAATGCATCAGAAATGTCTCTGGAAAAAATTTGTATGGAGATACACCAGCAAACTGGATATAACTTTTTTTACAAAGACGATTGTATCAGTGCAGCCAAAAAAGTAACAGTAAACGTGCAGAATGTCCCCTTGACAGATGCATTGGACGCTTGTCTTACAGGCCAGCCCATTACTTATAAAATCACTGGAAAAACTATAGTTCTTACAGTCAAAAAAGCGGATAATGATCAACAACCGAAACTAATCAGAGGAAAAATCTCTGATTCAAAAGGTAATCCGTTATCCGGAGCCAACGTTTTGATAAAAGGGACAACAAAGGGAACAATCGCCGATGCCGAAGGCAATTACACCATTGAGGTCCCTGAAAAAGCAATTTTGGTATTTAGCTTTCTGGGATATCAGAAAAAGGAAATTGCAGTTGGAATCAGGAATGAAATTATTGTGACCTTACAGGAAGATATCGCAGAGCTGAAAGAATTAACTTTCAGTGCGGGTTACTACAATGTAAAGGAACGTGAAAAAACAGGAAGTATTGAGAAAGTTGACGCGAAAACCATCGCGCAACAACCCATATCCAATCCATTGGAGGCACTGATTGGAAGAATGCCGGGGGTACAAATTACCCAGTCCCAGGGATTAGCAGGTGCCGGTTTTACCATTCGGATACGTGGACAAAATAGTATAGCAGCAGGTAATGAACCATTATATATTATTGATGGAATTCCCTATGATTCCAAGAGTATGAGTCATAAAAATGTCTCACAAAATTTCAGAGGGGACCTTAGCCCTTTTAGCTTGATCAATCCTTCTGATATAGAAAGTATTGAAGTGTTGAAAGATGCAGATGCAACTGCTATATATGGATCCCGTGGTGCCAACGGGGTACTTTTGATTACAACCAAAAAAGGAAAAGGAGGGAAAATAAGATTTGATGTAAGTTTTAATACAAGTGCGGCAAAAATAACCAAATTTCATACCTTGTTAACTACGGAGCAGTACATAGAAACAAGAAAAGAAGCTTATGCTAATGATGGTGTAGCAGAAAACAATATTACCGAAAAAGCTGTTAATGGTACCTGGCCACAGGATCGTTATACCGATTGGCAGAAATTACTCTTAGGCAATATAGCTCGTACGAATGATTTCCAGGCATCTGTTTCAGGAGGAAGCAGCAATACCCAATTTTTTCTGAGCGGTAGTTACCGGACTGAAACCTCTGTGATAATTGGAGATCACATAGATAAAAGAGGTTCAGTTCTTGCCAAAGCAAATCATACCTCTGCAGATGAGCGTTTTAAGATTGCTTTTTCAGCAAGCTACACGATTCAGGATGGTACACTACCTGTTTATACACAAAGCATGGGCATGTTTGCTGTCACCTTGGCTCCAAATGCACCTTCTCCTTACAATGAAGACGGGAGCCTGCATTTTGAATCTGGTTATGACAACCCGGTAACCACTTCATTAAACAAATATGGAAATGAACGTTATAGCCTATTATCCAATACAGTTATATCATATCAAATACTCCCCAAGCTTGAGTTTAAGGCCAATCTGGGATATACGGGTACAGTATTGGAAGACTATGCAGCATACCCTGCAACATTGACATACACACCCCCTTATAACAATAGCATATACACCTCTGTAAACCGCAATAATGCAAGCAGGCGGTCCTGGACAGTAGAGCCCCAAATCAACTGGGAACATTCCATTGGTAAAGGAAAACTGACAACTCTGGCGGGAGCTACTTTTGAAAAACAAGTCGACAAACAATTTCGTTCAGGAGGATATGGATTTCCCAGTGATGAATTATTAAATAATTTATCCGCGGCTTCAACCAAATACATTAATGGTGATGATAAAAAACAATATAAGTACCAGGCCCTGTTTTCAAGACTTAATTATAACTGGGAGGGGAAGTATATTGTTAATATTACTGGTCGTCGCGATGGATCCAGCCGCTTTGGCTCTAATAAAAAATTTGCCAATTTCGGAGCTGTCGGGGCTGCATGGATTTTCACCAAAGAGCCCTTCATGAAAGAAATACTTCCTTTTATCAACTTTGGGAAATTAAGGGGCAGTTATGGAAGTTCCGGGAATGATCAAATTGGCGATTATGAATTTATGGATACATACACTATTTCCGGACAAGATTACGACGGAATTATTGGATTTACACCTACACGTTTATTTAATCCCTATTTTGCATGGGAAGTGAATAAAAAACTAGAAATTGCTCTTGACCTGGGTTTGCTGAATGACCGTATTCAAATCACATCCTCCTATTTTCGAAATATATCCACCAACCAATTGGTCGGAATCCCGATGCCCGCGACTACCGGGTTTACCTCTCTCAGGGCAAATTTAGATGCCAAAGTAAAAAATAGCGGTTTAGAGATTCAAATAAATACAGTGAACTTCCGGAAAGAGAACTTTAACTGGACTTCTTCATTTAATGTGACATTTCCAAAGAATGAACTGCTTGAATTCCCTGATCTGGAAGGCTCTACCTATGCCAACACCTACATTATCGGGAAATCACTTAACATCAAAAAATTATATCACAACCTGGGTGTAAACCCTGAAACAGGGATCTATGAATTTGAAGATTATAATAATGATGGGGTGATCAGCTCCGGCAACGATAGGCAATTCATTATAGACTTTTCCACAAAATATTATGGAGGTCTTGCTAACCACATAAGCTATAAGAACTTGGAATTGGATTTTTTCTTTCAATTTTCCCAAAAAACTTCCTATAATTATGCAGTACAAATTTATACTTCCGGGAATCAGTCTGCACTAACATTGGAGAACCGCTGGCATAAACCCGGTGATCAGGCGTTTTTGCAAAGATATACTGCAGGAAGAAATTCTGCAGCCCAAACTGCGGCTGATAGGTTATATTCTTCTAATGATGCTTATGCGGATGCCTCCTATGTACGCTTAAAAAATATTAGCATTGCCTATACCATCCCCGAATCCATTTTGAAAAGAGTGAAATGCCGCCTTTATGTACAAGGCCAGGACCTGTTAACCTTTACCAAGTATAAAGGGCCCGATCCTGAACAACCGGGGCAGCAAATTGGCATGATTAAACGCTTGAATTTCGGTATTCAATTTAACTTTTAAATAAAAATGATAAATATGGAACAGTTACATATATATAACCGGTTTAGGATATCTCACTTTTGTATAAAAATATTTTTAGGAATCTATTTAAGTTTAATGCTAAGCTCTTGTGAATCTTTTCTTGAAATTGATACCCCACAGTCCCAGATTGTGGGTGAGTTGGTATTTGAAGAAAAAAACTTAGCCGATGCGGCTCTCGCGGACATCTATAATGATGTTTTAAATAGAATTATGCATGCAACATATTTTACAACCTACATGAGTTTATATACAGATGAATTAGAATATATAGGATCTCAGATTTCTCTTTATGAGGATTTTATTAACAACAATGTATTGCTTACCAACTCTGCGAATCTCTCGTTCTGGAGTCAGAATTATAAGGCAATCTATAAGGCAAACGCACTGATTGAAGGAATGGAAAAATCAACAAAGATCAACATAGAAGATAAAAATCGGATCAAAGGAGAGGCTCTCTTTTTCAGGGCTTATTTACATTTTTACCTGCTGAATCTTTTTGGGGATATTCCTTATATTAAAACGACCGATTACGCTGAGAACAGGAAGGTTTCCAGGATGCCGGTGCACGAAGTTTATACCCATCTTATTACAGACCTGATCGCTGCAAAAGGTTTGCTGCCTGAAAATTACAGCACAGGGGAAAGGGTTCATGTAAATAAATTGGTTGCATCAGCTTTACTTTCCAGGGTTTATTTATACTCAGGACAATGGAAAGAAGCAGAATCAGAGAGTACATCTCTCATTACCAATAGCATTTTTACCATGGAAACCGACTTGAGCAAGGTATTTTTAAAAGGAAGCACATCTACAATCCTAAGTCTAAAGTCACGAGGTTCAAACAATGCAAGTGACGGAACATTCTATCTTTTAGCTCCGAGTTACATAGTATATAAATCTTCCTGGCTGACCAGTCATGTGGCAGAAGCATTTGAGCCTGCTGATTTACGAAGATCAAAGTGGGTAGGAAGTGCTGTCAGTAATGGAGAAACGGTTTATTATTCTTCCAAGTACAAAGAAACTTCCAACTCAACCCCTTCAAAGGAATATTCTGTTCTTTTGCGAATAGAAGAGCAGTACCTGATCCGTGCAGAAGCGAGGGCTCATTTGGGAGATATTACCGGCGCAAGGCAAGATTTAAACACAATAAGAAACAGGGCAGGTTTGGGAAATACAAATGCGGCAACCCTGAATAATTTATTGGAAGCTGTTTTACATGAGCGACAGGTTGAATTCTTTCTGGAACTGGGTCATCGATTTTTCGACCTGAAACGCTTGGGGTTTGCAAATGCTGTTTTAGGATCAATTAAGCCGGGATGGGATGCTACAGATGTTTTATTACCTATTCCTGAATCAGAAATTTTACTTAATTCGAATCTGACACAAAACACAGGTTACTAAAACCATCTAATCTAATATTCCTGAACTTATGGCCTATTTATATAGGTTCAGGAATATTTTTCTTTAATCTTATTAATAAAAATAAAAAATTATTATGAAAAAAAATATTTTCTTGGTTGGATTATTCTATTTCTTTCTGACTATCTTATTTGCACAAGAAAAAAATAATTTGAAAAACCAAGAGCTGAATGATTTCCCTAAGCTGTTACAGCCCGATATCCCCGGAGCGCCAAAGCTATCCGCTCCTCAGCTTCTTATGGGTAAGACAGAACCTCTTATGTCGGAAGGCATGGGTTGGGCAGCCCCGGCTGTTTACGACTGGAATGGTGACGGTAAGAAGGATCTTTTAATCGGAGAGTTTGGCAGCGGTTTGGAGAACAAAGAGCGTGTTGTGGGTAATTTTGTAAGAGTCTATCAGAATATTGGAACTGATAGCGATCCAAAATTCAGAGATGATTTTAGATATGCCTGGTCGAATCCTTTTGCTGGTAGCGGCACCCCCCTTTCAATCTATACCTGGTGTTGCCTTGGTTTTACCCCCCAGATTGTAGATTTAAACGATGATGGTTATAAAGATATTGTCACCGGGCAGTATGAACAAGGTGAGGTAACTTGTTTTTGGGGGAGTGATAATGGTTTTTCCGCCGGAGAAAAACTTCCACAGGAGGGTAATCCCTCAGGGAAAAAGGATCCCGGACTTCCTTTTACTGATGTGAACAGCTGGCATTATTGGTCATATTCTGCAGTCAGTTTTGGCGATTTTGACGGGGATGGGGATTTCGATATGGTTGTTGGGGGATCTGCTTTGCGTCTTAGCAAGAACACCGGATCAAAAACTGCCCCTCATTTTGCGTATCGTGAGTTTTTGCTTGATACCGAGGGTAATCCCTTGAGAGTATACGATCCCTCAGAAGAGGAACTGAAGAGTGTAGAGGGATATCTGGAACATTATCCCTCGGGCGTGGGTACTGCTGTTCCCCACGTTGTTGATTGGGATAAGGATGGAGTGTTGGATTTATTGGTAACATACGTTTATGCCTCAAAAGGCTCGCAGGCGGTGATTTTTTTTCGAGGGGTAAGGACCTCAGAGGGTTATCGTTGTGAAAAGGGAATTCCTTTATTTACTGCTAAAAACGGGGACAAGGCATTTCCGGGGAGTTGGCTTAGGGTATTTGTGACCGACTGGAACAATGACGGAGTAAATGACTTATTGATAGGAACCAGTGTAGCAACAACCAATGGCGGACAATTCAATTATGAACTTTCCTGGGCATGGGAGGGTGATACACAGATTGTGAAGGAGAATCCGGGTGTCATGTCACCTGATAGGGTGGAAGCAGAGCGTACCGGCAATCCCGATTCAAAAGGGATAAGATATCGCGTTAGTGAATATCTGAAAAAAGGAGGAGATCCCACATTAGTGCACAGGGGTTATGTGTATCTCATGTTGGGTAAAAAGTGATAACGATGAAGAAAACAAGTCTTATAATTTTATTATTGTGCTTTGCTTTTATCAGCAGGGCCCAGGATGTCGTGAAATGGGAAATCAAGTGTGAGAAAATTGCCGGGAAAACCTATGAAATTCACTTTACTCCCAAAGTACAGAATTCCTGGCACATTTATTCCCTCGGTGTGTCGGGTGGGATGAATGAACCCACACGCTTCTCCTTTGAAGATAATCCCTATGTCACATTGAAAGGAGAAGTGAGAGAAATAGGTTTGCAGCAAGATTTTGTGCAAAAGATCAAACTGAAAAAACGTACAGTCACTATTCTTAAAGGCAGTATAAATTTCAAGGCTTGCAGCGATGTGCAATGTATGCCCCTGCAAACCGTGGAATTTAGGTGTGAGATTGGACCAAAATCCCAGATTCCACATTTTCATCCCTAATTAAAACAGTTTACATTAGCTATGAAAGTGCGTGACCAACAAGATGCAGATGTACATGTTTTAGTTGATGTACAATAAACAGGAGAAGAGAGGAGATGCTATACTATTCGTGCTTTGAGGCATAAAAATTTTGAAAATATAAACGATACTATTTTTTTAAAACGAATGGTATTCAAATACAAAATAAAAGACACCCTTACTCAGAGTTTTATCTCCTGGCTAGAATTTTATAATATTCCCCATTCCTATGAAGTGGATTACTCAAAGAGTTCATATAACAATTACCGTAACACAATAGTAGCGGATATTGGACTTGAATACAGTATTTACCCATTTAGTAACTCAAATAGCAAATTTCTGGTAGTACGCTTTTATCCTGAGAGTGAGCTAAGACAATAATGAGATTACCATCTATGACAAGCTTCAGATACACAGCCATGGGGTAGTCTCAGCCTTTCTGTGACTGCGAAAGGGAAGTGCAAGTAATCAGAAAATTTTACTTAGACTACGTGCATTTTCTACAAATTTAAACTATTCAACATCTATCGGCCTTACATATAATTTTGGATAACAGCTTAATAATTTTGTGAATCCAAGATTTAAATAATATACAAATCAATAAATAAAATGAAAAAAATATTATTATTCCTATCAGTTACTTATATGCTGGTTATGGCAATATTACCAGCCTGTAACAATTCATCCAAAACTTCATTCGTGCTTAAAGGTACATTAAGCGGAATAAAAGAGGGAAAGATTATTATGTCTTCGGTTTACAACGAAGGGATTAAACCTGATACTGCAATCATTAAAGACGGGAAATTTATCTTTTCCGGGAATATTTCTGAATCTGATATTTTTCCTCCAATGTATACCTTAGGGATAGAAGACGGTAAAAGCTATAGAGCGTATTTCTATCCTGAAAATTCTGAGATGACACTAATCGGACATGCAGATTCATTAGCTGAAGCAATTATTAAAGGAGGTAAAATTCAGGATGATTACAATATAATTAATAAACAAAAATCGCTCATTACTAAGAAATATAATATTGCGGAACTCAGAAAAGAGTTTTTTCTTCCTGCTATACCAGAGAATAGAAGGACAGAACTTAGAAATATTATGTCAAAGTGTGATGAAGAAATAAGAGCTCTCGATCCAACGTTTATTAAGGAGAATCCGGCATCGGAATATTCAGCTATACTAATTGAACAGTTGTCAACTGGGAAAAGCGCCGATGAGATAGAAAGTGAGATTGCCGCTCTCGATCCAAAACTGGCAACCACACCAACAGTATTAAGATTGCGTGCAAATATTGATAAAATGAAACAAACTGAAGTTGGTATTGGAAACATAATCACAGAAGCTCACAATTTATCGTATGAAGTAGATAAAAAATTTTCCGGGAGCGAGCATAAAGATATTATTTATTTAAGTGTTCTTTCTGATAATACATTGTGTGCATTAAAACAAGATGCAACAGTAAAGCTGATAACATCTGAGGGTAAGGAATCAAAGAGCTTTAAAGCAGAATTGCCAAAAGAAGCATCTACTATAGCGACAGATATAGACGATAATATATATGTGCTTGGTACTTTTTACGAAAAAGTGAAACAGAATGTCAGGGGAAAAGTGTATGAAAGAAACATGCCAAAGGGGACAAAATGTGTTGTTTATGATAAAAAAGGTGTAAAGAAGAATGAACTTAAACTTTTTGATGTTTCTATGGTAACAGGTGCCAGAGTTGTAGAAAAAAAGATAGTAGTTGCTGATTTTCATAAGAGAATAGTAGCCATATTTGATGCCAATACTGGTGAGCTGATATCGAAAATCCCGAATATGCGTGTATGTTGTGGAATTTTGGATTTGAGTATAAATTCCAACAACCAGATTTTAGTTGCAAATCTTGGCGCTTTCAGAGTTAATTGCTATGATTTTTCGGGTAAGAGTATTTTCGCTTTTGGAAAGCGCGGTAACGGTATTGACGATTTTCATGGTTGCTGCAACCCTGTAAGCGTAGCCTTCCTTTCAAACGGTGGTATCGTAACTGTTGAGAAGGGTCCAACACGTATAAAAGTATACAGCAAAGAGGGAGCTAAGAAGGTAGAAGGCATTGAGGAGCTGGTTAAAGGTTGCGTATACATTCCAATGGCTGTTGACACTAAGGATAATGTCTATCTGGCTTCAAAGGCTAGTGGTCTTGTAAAATGTGTGCCAAAAAAATAACCAATTTCGTGGAAAGACGAAGATTTTGGCGAATTTAGGAACAGCTGCAAGTTTAAAAGTAATAGAATAGTAATACTCCGGTGTTGTCAGATTTTTCCAATAAGTACTGGGTTTATAAATTAGTTTTAGGTTAATGATAATCAGACAACGTCGGAGTTTTAAAGTACTAAGAGGTTTTGAAGCCTCCCAGTATCACCGTATACTTTCCCTTAACCTCCGATAGGCCCGTAACTTTAATGTTTTTATTGTGTTCACAGATAAACTTAGAATATCTGCAATTGCCTGATTTTTTTTGCCTTGCAGACTGAGTTCCATTATCTCTTTTTCACGTGGGGGCAGTTCAGATAAAGCACGGTACAACAATGCAAAGGTCTCTTCTTCAATAATTGCATTGTTGATCACTAAGGGCTCATCCACTGCTTCTGAGGTTCGTTCTGCCTCTTTCATAGTCTTTTGTACATAGCGTCCATGCACTTTTTTTGTCCGTAGATGGTTCAAACACATATTTTTAAGGGTGCCGTACAGAAACGCTTTTACTTCGATAACCGTTTTAAATTCTTTACGGCGGTTCCAGTATGCAAGCAGTGCCTCCTGCACCAGATCTGCAGCGGCATCCTTTTCATCCACAAACCGGCGGGAAAACAAAATCAGCGGCGGGAAAACAGCTTCGTACAGTAATTTGAAACTTGTCCTGTTTCCCTCTCGGATATTCAGAATATGCGTATCTGTAATCTGCATTAACTCCATTTGTTGGTAAAAGTATAAAAAAATTGTCACCCGTTTTCCATCCAAACGTTATTATACATATGAAGGACACAGTAAAAAGAATGAAAAATTACAAAAAACATATTGAAATTGCCCGTTTGATAAGCCGGGAACTGTCGGGGAATGCATCACCAGAAGAGTTGCAGGTGTTAAAGAACTGGCTTGATGAAGCACCCGGGAACAAGACTATCTATAATACCTTAAAAAGCCAGACTCAATGGGGGAATCGAAAAAAGATACTGGCCGAATATGATCAGGAGAAAGAGTGGGAAAAACTCGAACGTCAAATAGACAAACAGACAGATAAACGTATATACTTTAAGCGTTCTTTATTTCGCTATGCTGCAGCGGCAGCAGTGATTATTATGATAACCGGCACTTGGTTTTATTATGACAGACAACAGATATCTCTTGAACAAACAGCAAAATTACAAATAAATAAAATAGTTCCGGGTGGCAATAAAGCCATACTTACTCTGGCAGATGGATCCAAAATAGTATTGGACAGTGCCAGGACTGGTACTCTGGCTACTCAGGGTGGTTCTGAAATAATAAAACAAGATGACGGTAAATTACTATATGCAAACTCTTCTCCTTATGAAGGGGGTCAGATAAGAATGAATACCGTAGAAACACCACGCGGAGGAGAATATTTTGTGGAACTGCCCGATGGTTCAAAAGCATGGCTGAATGCTGCTTCCAGCATAAAATTTCCCGTTGAATTCACCAGAAAAGAACGCAGGGTTGAAATAACAGGTGAAGTATATTTTGAAGTAGAGAAAAACAGGGTTCCCTTTATAGTTGAAGTAGTTAATAAACCCGAAATAAAAGTATTAGGTACACACTTCAATGTCAATGCTTATGCCGACGAATCTACAGTAAGAACAACACTGGTGGAAGGTTCCGTACAAATCGGGCAGGTAATATTAAAACCCGGACAACAGACCGACCTTGATTCAGAAGGAGTGATAAGAGTGAAAGAGGTGAATACCTCCTTATACACGGCCTGGAAAGATGGCAGATTCATATTTAAAGACACTCCACTTGAAGATATAATGAGAAATATGTCCCGATGGTACGATGTCGATGTTTTTTATGCCGATACTTCACTTAAGAGCCTCTGTTTCACAGGTAATATTCCGAGAGAAACCAGTGTAGAAGAAATTTTCATTCTGTTGGGAAAAACAAAACGTATACAGTTTCAGGTAACCAATAAAACAATTACTATTATGAAAGAACCATAACCTAATCCACTACACAAAAAGACAGGGAGTTGCTCGAACAACCCCCTGCCCAGCCTCCCCTCGGAATTAACAGGGGGGAAACAATCAGAATTTATGTTAAACTCTAAAAACAAATGTATGAAAAATTTCCATACAATGTTTTTCCGCAAAAAGCATGGAATAGGAAAAACATTGTTAATTGTCAATCTCACGCTTATTCTATCAGGGGCTTTCAGTGTCATGACCTTGGCCACTGCTTCTGCCCAGAATAATCAAAACAAGACTTACACGTTGAAGTGTAACAATCAAACTGTTGAATCGGTCTTTGAACAACTGGAAAAACTGAGTGGGTATAGTTTCCTGTACCAGAGTTCAGATATTAAAATCCTTAAAAAGGTAACCTGTGATTTCACAAAAGTTCCTTTGGCCGAAATTGTCACCTATTGCCTTAAAGACTCCGGCCTTGCTTTTGAAATAGTAAACAAACAGGTAGTTATCTTCCCCGCTTCACAGAAAAAAAAAGCCAGTGAACAGATCACCATTACCGGAAAAGTAACCAACACCAAAGGAGATCCATTAATTGGTGCCACCATCCTTATAAAAGGAACATTAAAAGGCACAACGACCGATATTAATGGTAATTTTTCCATCAATGTCCCGGAGAATGCTATTTTAATATTTAGTTTTCTGGGTTATCAGAAAATGGAAGTAGCTGTCATCGGCAAAACGGAACTAAATGTAAAAATGGCTGAAGCACCGACCGAATTACAGGAGGTAAGTTTTGTCTTTAATACTGGTTATCAGGAAATACCAAAGGAGAGGACAAATGGTTCTTTTGCCATGATTAACAACAATTTATTGAATAGAAGCACAAGTACGAATATTATAAACAGACTGGAAAATATTACCAGTAGCCTTTTGTTTGACAAACGATCAACCGGTTCACCGACATTAAGCATAAGAGGGCAAAGTACGATTCAATCCAATGCAACACCTTTGATTGTAGTGGATAATTTTCCATATGAAGGAGATATAAGCACTATCAATCCTAATGATATTGAGAATATAACTATCCTTAAGGACGCTGTTGCTGCCTCTATTTGGGGTGCGAGGGCCGGTAATGGGGTGATTGTAATTATAACCAAAAAGGGTCGTATGGAACAACCACTCACTATAGAAGTAAATTCTAATTTATCAATCGCTTCCAAACCCGACCTCTACTATAACAGACAATTTCTAAATTCTTCCGATTTTATTGATGTAGAAAAAAGTCTTTTCGACAAAGGCTATTATTTGTCGAATGAAACAGATATTTCGTATCCGGTCATATCTCCCGTTGTTCAATTGTTGATTGCAAAGAGAGACGGGCGAATAAGCTCAGAGGAAGCGGAAAGCACGATTGCAAGATACAGGACAGAGGATGTGCGAAGAGATTTCAGTAAATATCTTTACAGAAACAGCTTTGAGCAACAATACTCCATTTCTTTAAAAGGTGGGGGAGCAAAAGTAAGCTATTATCTAAGCGGTGGTTTTGATAAAAACACCACTAATCTTGTCAGGAACGAACTTGACAGGGTTAGTGTAAATACTTTACTGGCCTATCATCCGACACCGCAATTGGAGATTTCCACAAATATGGTTTATACCCGCAGCAATCAGGTAACAAATAACAGCGGAAGTGATTATATAACTAGCGGCGGCACAAAAGGACTGTACCCTTATGCCAGGTTAGCCGACAATGATGGTAATCCTTTATCTATCGTTCACGATTACAATACAGATTTTGTGAATCAGGCAAAAGGGAACGGCCTGCTTGATTGGTCGTACGTTCCGTTAGAGGAACTCCGGAATGCCGATTACAGGGTAACAACAAACAATATGCGAATCAATTCTTCTATAAAATACAACTTTGACAAGTTTTTCAATATAGAAGGAAGGTATCAGTTTCAGCAACAGGACGTAAACAGCAGGGATTTGCAAAATGAGAATCGTTACTACACTCGAAATCTGATTAACCAATATGCCTACACAAACACAGATGGTACTGTTGTTTTCCCTGTTCCCATAGGTGCTATTTTAGATAATAGATATATCTCGGTCGTTTCTCATGCTGCCAGGGCTCAGGCTAATTACAACAGGGAATGGACGAATGAACATCAGTTGAACATACTGGCAGGTATAGAAATGAGGCTGACCAATACAACCGGATCCGCCTCCAGGATATACGGATATAATGACAATGTACTTACTTTTTCTGATGTAGACTATATAACAGACTATTTAAAAAATCCAACTGGATATAGCTCAAGAATTCCTTCCGGAGGCTGGTTATCAGACCAGACAGACAGAAATATATCCTATTATGGAAACGCATCATATACTTATAAATCCCGCTATATGATATCGGCAAGTGCCAGAAAAGATAAATCCAATCTGTTTGGTGTAGATGCCAATCAAAAGGGAGTTCCATTATGGTCGGCGGGATTAGGATGGCAGTTAAGCTCGGAAAATTTTTATCCATCTGAAAGCTGGCTGTCATTATTAAAATTACGGGCAAGTTATGGTTATAGCGGAAATGTAAACAAATCACTTACAGCCTATGCCACAGGACAATACGGCAACACGTTTCTTACGGGTCTACCCTATATTCAGCTTTTAACTCCTCCCAATCCCAACCTCAGATGGGAAAAGACCAAAATGATTAACTGGGGTGTGGATTTTGAAACCAAGGACCGTTCGCTATCGGGCAGTATTGAGTATTATACCAAAAAAGGGATAGACCTGATAGGCAGATCGACCTTGGACCCTACCATAGGTTTCGAGGTAGGAGGCCGGAATGAGTTTACCGGTAACAATGCTTCGATGAAAGGCAAGGGGATAGACGTTCAATTGGATATTAAAAAATCAATTGGGACAATCAATTGGTCCGCGCAGCTTCTTTACAGTTATGCTAAAGACGAAATAACAAGATATGATTTTAAAAATAGTTCCATTACTAGCTATTTCTCCGGATATTCGCCTGTGGTGGGAAATTCGCGATATAGTGTATACAGCTTAAAATGGGGTGGACTGGATCCGGAAAATGGTGATCCTCAGATACTCGTCGGAGGACTTATAACCAAGGATTATACTACTATTATGTCACGTCTGACACCAGAAGATCTTGTTTATCATGGATCTGCCCTTCCAACGCATTTTGGTTCGTTCCGGAATAATTTCCGTTTCAGGGACTTCCAGATTGGTTTTAATATTAGTTATAAATTTGGCTATTATTTCAGGAAATCATCTATTTTTTATATTAATCTCTTTAATGGTTGGAATGGTCATACTGATTTTAGTAAACGATGGATCAAACCAGGGGACGAAATGATTACGCAAGTTCCATCTATGCCTGCTCCCGGTACCAGTTCCACAAGGGATGTTGTTTATATGTATTCCGACGTTTTAGTGGAAAAAGGGGATCATATCCGCTTTCAGGACATCAACTTCTCCTATGATCTTAACCGTTCCAGGTACAACTGGTTGCCGGTCAATAAGGCATCTATATATGGTTATATAAATAATATCGGCATTATATGGCGTGCCAATAAAGATAAGCTTGATCCCGATTATGCTACCCATTCTTATCCGGCTCCGCGATCTTTTGCAATTGGCATAAAAGTACAGTTTTAAAACAACAATTATGAAAAAATTTATAATAAAAATGTTATTGGCAACAATAGTCCTAAGCTCTTGCAGTAAAGATTTCCTAGAGGTAAAGCCCGACAAAAAGCTGGTTATTCCTTCCACATTGGATGATATGAGGGCATTGCTTGACCGCGATATTATGTTCTCCAATATGCTAGCAGACGGAGAGGTTAGTGCGGACGATTATTATATGACGTATAACAATTGGAACATCCTCTCTTCACCCTGGCTAAAGAATGAATATATATGGAAGAAAGAGATATATGAAACCGGAACCTCCTTAGATTGGAACAATGGCTACGCAAGAATATATTATGCAAATAATGCATTAGACGGACTGAACAGGATTACCATAACGGACCAGGTTAAGTATAATAACATAAAAGGAGCAGCACTATTTTTCCGGGCTTGGCTTAGTTATCAGTTGGCGCAGCTCTTTTGTCCGCCGTATATTAAGGCTGGCACAAACGACGGCCTTGGTATTCCCTTACGTCTGACATCCGATTTGAATGTGAAGGTTACACGTTCAACCATAAAAGAGACATACGACCAGATATTGAAAGACCTGAATGAGTCGAAAGATCTATTGCCAGATTACGAGACATATAAGACCAGACCTGTTAAGACCTCTGCCTATGCTTTGCTGTCTCGTGTTTACCTCACTATGCAGGAATATGACAAGGCACTGGAATTCTCGGAGTTAGCCTTGAATTCAGATTTTAGTCTGATCGACTTTAATACGCTCAATACTTCGGCATCATATCCTATGACCCGGTTCAATAGCGAAGTAATAACACACTGTAAGTTTGCATCTACTATATTTTCAACTTCGCGCCTTATTATTGATAGTGTTTTGTTCAAATCGTATAATGATAATGATATAAGAAAACGAGCGTGGTTTAAAATTGTAAGCGGTAATAACACATATAAGGGAAGTTATGATGGGACAACCTCTTTTTTTTATGGTCTTACCATAAGCGAATGCTATTTAACAAAAGCAGAGTGTCTTGCCAGAAAAGGGCAAACAGAAGCAGCCATGACGGTTCTCAACAACTTATTACGCAAAAGATATACAACAGGAAAATTTAGTGATTTAACCGCAGGCACACCGGCAGAAGCGTTGCGTATTATATTGCTGGAAAGGCGGAAGGAACTTGTGTACCGGGGTATAAGATGGACAGACTTACGCAGGCTCAATCTGGACCCTGCTACGGCAAAAACATTGTACAGGAACCTGAATGGTACAATTTACGAATTGAAACCTAATAGTATTAATTACACACTACCTATTCCTAAAAATGTTATCGATGCAAATGGAATCGAGCAAAATCCAAGGGAATAAAAAAATTATATATATGAAAGAGAAAACTTACAAGATAGGTTTGCTGCTGCTGTTAATGTTGATACAAACGGCAATACAGGCGAAGCAGATACAGGATATTACCCCGTTGAGAATTGGAGATAAAGTACCGGAAGAGTTGTGGGAAATGTCATTTACAGCAGTGAACCAAGAAGGAGGAGAGAACATTTCTCTGGGAAATTACAGGGATAAATTAATAATACTTGATTTTTGGTCGACTTGGTGTGCACCCTGTATAAAAGCTATTCCTAAATTTGAAAAACTGCAACACGATTTAAAGAACGATGTCCAGTTCATTATGGTCACATCCCAATCTAAAGAGGCTATATCTCAGTTTTTTAGAAAGAGAAACGTAAAATTGCCATCAGTAGTAGGCGACACTTTGTTAACAAAGATTTTTCCTCATGGCTATGTTCCGCACGAAGTATGGATTAAGGACGGGAAAATATTTGCCATAACTGATGAAAAAGAAGTAACATTAGATAATATAGGTCAAGCACTTAATGGAAGAATAAAATCTTTTCCAGAACAAAAGTTCAATTTTGATTATGATCTAACGCAGCCATTGCTGCTGAACAAAAATGGTGGTGGAGCAAAGGACCTGTTGTATCATTCATTGTTTACTGGTTATTTGGACGGAATTGGCGGTGGCGGAGTTTTTCCCGACAGCTCAGGCCGGTACAAGATCAGGGCTTTGAACGGTAATGTTCTGCAGTTATACCTGTTTGCAATCAGATATGTAAATAAACCATTATCTTATACCAACAGGTGTATTCTGGATTTCGATAAACAAGAAGAAGTACTTCCCCCGCCAGAAGTGCCGGCTTATTCACCTGTTGTCCGTGATAAGTATTATTGTTACGAGTTAATTGTACCAGTAGGGTTAAAAGAAATGGCACCTCAGCTCATGCTGGAAGATTTGAACCGCTTTTTTGGTGCTATCTATAATATCCAGGGAACTGTTGAAAAAAGGAGGGTAAAATGTTGGGTATTAAAGAAAAAAGGTTCGATAGAAAACCTCGTTTCCAAAAGCGACTCCCCGGGAATTATAACGAACGATTCTAACTTGGTAGTATATCACAAACAACCTTTCCTGAATTTTTATAATGCCATGGTTTCCCTTTACAGCAAAGAGATGTTACCTATCATTGACAGTACGGGTATAAAATCTGAAATAGACATCTGCTTTCCGTCAAAAGAGAAAGACATTTTCAAATTTAAGTCTTTCCTTAACCAATACGGGTTGGACCTGGAACAGGAGCTTTGTGAAATTGATATGCTTGTGATTAAATGACAAGCGAACTGCGAGATCTTTAGGTGATGCTCATAATTAAATAACAGACTTTCCATTTTAATGAAAAATAGCTTCCATTTGTAGTGGAAGCTATTTTAGTATCTATGCGGGCACCTGGCTATTTCATCGGCTTAAAAGGACTCCAGGTGATTTGGTTATCTGTAACAGGCGCCTTTCGATAGATCGCCATTGAAACTTACCGTTGGCAATCAGATTTTTCAGGAGTTCCAATGTTATCGTTAAGGAAGGGAATGTTCATAATTGAGGATCGCACACCGCTAAGACCGTATCTGTTTAGGTGCACGGTGACGTATACAGTGTTCCCAAATCTAATAAGTAAGGGATTTTGAGATGCTTATCAGGAGGTTTTGGGCACCCGCTCAGTGAATGAAGCGTATGAAAAACAGGAAGCAGAAACCTGTAGCTATATGCATAAGCACAATCTTGGTTTCTGCCTCTGTTTTTTAGCGGAATGAACGTTAAGTGGGTAAAGCCGGGATACGCATCTCAAAATCCCTTACTTGCTAGTTAAACGGGCACACTGTATACGTCCCCGTATACCCTATTTGGCGATATTCATCTCTTTAAGCAGATACCCTGCGCCGCCGAACTTATCCATAATGAAAAGTACATAGCGGATGTCTACACTGATGGTTCTTTGAAGTGTGGGCTCGAAAATAATGTCTCCGCTCATTGCCTCCCAGTTGCCGTCAAATGCAATTCCGAGAAGTTCTCCTTTGGCATTCAGGACTGGGCTGCCGGAGTTACCGCCGGTGATGTCGTTATTGCTGAGGAAAGCTACTGGCAGTTCGCCGTTTTTCATTGCATACATACCATAATCCTTTGCTTTGTACAACTCTTTAAGTCTGGCAGGAACTACAAATTCCCAATTGTTTGGATCCTCTTTCTCCATAACTCCGCTTAGAGTTGTAATGTGTTCATAAAGGATGGCATCCTTAGGAGAGTAATTCAGAATCTTTCCATAACTGAGACGCATTGTTGAGTTAGCGTCCGGATACATTGCCATTCCTTTCTTCATCTCCAGCTGGCCGGCAATATAATCTTTGTTTCCTCTTGCATACAGCCCGTTATATTTTGCCAGAGCTGCCTGCAGTTTAGGCATCATGTCGAAGATGCTTTTTCCAAGAGCCAGGGCAGGATCGTTTGCAATAGCATCCTTACCGGCAGTAAGAGCCGCAACAATTTTCTCCTTAGAAGTGAAAACCGATTTGTCGAACAGATTGTCCACATAAGCATCAATGTTCCCTGAGTAGTCATTGTAAATGATACTATAGAAAGAAGGAAGGTCACTTTTCTTTACTTTGTCCTGGAATACTTTAATGAGAGCCTTTGCCACTTTTCTGTCGGTTCCGGCAGAGTAGTTTATAAAGAAATTGTCAATCCTGCCCTCCAGGGACTTAGCCATACCAAGTGCTGCTGCGTTGTCACCCTTGTTAAATGCTTCAACTACTCCTATATAGTGATTTGCAACAGAGGCAATCTCTATGTTGGCAAGTGTTTCTGTAAGATATTTGTAAAGATACAGAGCCTCTTCGCGCTCAGTAATTGCCTTGTTTATATTATCAAGTGCAGTTCCGTATTTTGCAACACGATTAGGATCTGCATTCACCCATGCAGTAAACTCCTTCTCCTCCTGAGCCCTGCGCTCCTGAACGTTCAGCTTTTTGAATGTCTCGTTCATCCCTATTGCTTTTTTCCAGAAATTCGAAGAACCTGAATATTTGCTTGCATACTGGAGCCTCACCTTAGGATCGGCAAGCATGTCCTCCATAAGCACATCCTGACGGATACCTCGGGCATATATGGTAATTGCATTAGACACATCGCTTGTCTGCTTAACCTCGGCAGAGGTCATGAAACGACTTGTGCGGCCGGGATAACCCAGAATCATTGCAAAATCGTTTTGTTCAACTCCTTTGAGAGAGATAGTCAGAGATTTCTTGGGAACATATGGCTGGTTATCCGGTGAATAAGGTGCCGGATTGTTGTTTTTGTCGGCATAAACCCGGAACATAGAGAAGTCTCCGGTATGACGTGGCCACATCCAGTTGTCTGTGTCAGCGCCAAACTTGCCTATTGATGAAGGAGGGGCGCCCACAAAACGAATATCTGTATAAGTCTTGCTGACAATCAGATAGTATGCATTCTCGCCATACATAGATGTTACTTTTGCCTGCAGGTATTTATTGTCCCCGATTGCTTTTGATGTCAGATCCTTAATTATGGCTTCAAATGCCTTTTGTTTGTCGGCAGGTGTTGCTGCACCTTCTATAGCACCTACAACCTCTTTTGTAACCTCCTGAAAACTCTCCAGAAATGTAACGGACAAGCCGGCAGAAGGGAGTTCCTGCTGACGGTTCATTGCCCAGTATCCATCCTGAAGATAGTCATGTTCAACAGTACTAAGTTTTTGAATGGCACCATATCCGCAGTGGTGATTAGTAAGAAGAAGCCCCTCTTTAGAGACGATTTCTCCTGTACATCCGCCTCCAAACTGGACTACGGCATCCTTCAAACTGGAATTGTTTACATTATATATGTCCTTAGCCGTAAGTTTTAGACCCAGCTCAGACATTTTTTTACTATTGAGTTTTTCAATAAGAGGCAATAGCCACATTCCTTCATCTGCCCTGACAGGACTGATAGAAAATACTAAAGCAGATAAAATTAATAAGCAGATTTTTTTCATTGTATTTAAATATTCTATAATTTTAACAAAAATAGAAAAAAATGGCAGAAGAGCTCAAAATTCTTATTGTCACAGACAAATTCAAAGGGAGCCTTACTGCAAAAGAAGCAGCAGAGTGTATCAGAAAAGGACTTTTCCAGGGGTCCTTCGGACACGGTATAAATCAGCAGATAAAAATTTTCCCTATGGCCGACGGTGGAGAGGGGACAATAGATGTTATAAAGAAATCCAAAAGAGGAGAGCTGATATATACAGAGGTCTGTGACCCTCTGTTAAGGCCAGTGAGGGCACCATACCTGCTGGTTAAAGACAAGGCATTTATTGAGATGGCAAAGTGCTGCGGACTGCAACTTCTCAACGAGAACGAGTACGATCCTCATAAAACAAGCACATACGGACTTGGCCAGATAATTCAGGCGGCTATAGAGGGTTCTTGTGCTGAGGATATTGTAATAGGTATTGGTGGTAGTGCCACTAACGACGGTGGAATGGGAATGCTTAGAGCCTTGGGCTACAGGTTTTATGATTATAAAGGAGTTGAGACAATATTTCCGGGACAAATTAAGAAAATAGATGGAACAAATGTAACCCACAGTTTGAAAAATGTCCGTTTTATGGTAGCCAGCGATGTAAATAATCCTCTTTTAGGAGAGCGTGGCGCAACAATGGTTTACGGACCGCAGAAAGGAGCCGGAGAAAATCTGCTTGAGGAGATGGAGAATGAAATGCATAACTATGCAACTGTTTGTGAAGAGTATCTTGGGAAAACTTACTCAAACCAGCCTGGAGCCGGAGCAGCTGGAGGAGTTGGATTTGCTCTAGTAGGATTTTTGGGTGCTGAACTTGTCCCGGGATGGAAGGTGCTCTCCGAATTCTCAAATCTTGAAAATATTATAAAAGAATCGGATCTTATAATTACCGGAGAGGGTTCTATTGACGGGCAGAGCATATCTGGAAAACTGATTGATGGGATAACTCAAATAGCGAGGAAATATGGAAAGCGGTTATGGGCATATTGCGGAGTGAACCAGTTGAATGAAAAACAATTGTCCGCAGCGGGGATTGAAAAGGTATTTGCTGTCTCAGATATTGAGAGTGACAGAAACAGATCTATGAAAGGGGCAAAAAAATATTTAGAAAGAATTTCGTTTGAATCTGCAACTTTTCTATACGATTTTCAGTCAAATAGGCAAACAGATTAAAACAATAAAATTATGGAAGCAGTATTGGGAATTATAGTCCCCTTTTTAACAGCAGTTCTTATTATTTTAATAGTCTTTTTATCAAAGGCTTTTAAAGAAAAATCAAGAAACGAACTTATTGCAAAAGCAATAGAACATGGAAAAGATTTATCTCCGGATCTTTTTACCAGAGAAGAAAAAAGTTCTAAAAAATCTGATCCTTTGACAAGTGCACTGGTGTCAATTGGAATAGGTATAGGCCTTTTTCTGGCACTCTACTTCTTCTTTGGAGGATTCAAGTTTGCAGCATTCGGATGTATCCCTTTGTTTATAGGTATAGGGCAACTTATTGCCTATCTGATCAACAAAAATAAAACTGAAAAATAGCTAGTGAGCAGAACAGAGTTCGAACAGCAGGTAATAAACAATCAGGAACCGCTCCGGCGGTTCTTGTTAAACCTTTGCAACGGTGATTCTGCTTTAAGTGACGACATAGCTCAGGAGGCCTTTATTAAGGCATATCTCAATCTTAACTCATTTAACGGACTCTCAAAATTTTCCACATGGCTGTTCAGAATTGCATATAACTGTTACTGTGACCACAAAAGAGTAAGCCAGAGATACAGTTCTGTTCAGATTGAAGATAAAATACTAACTTCGCATGAGGCAACCGACCATAAATACCGGAATCAGGAGCTATATATGGCTCTGGCAAAACTTAACGAGAAAGAAAGATTAATTATTCTACTTTTTTATATGGAAGACAAAAGTCTTAAAGATGTTTCTAAAATTACCGATATACCTTTGAATACGGTAAAATCGCACATCTCAAGGGCTAAGATACATATGTCGGAACATTTAAAATCAATTGGATATGAAAGATGAAAATATAAACAGGTTTTTTAAGGATCACAGGCAAACCATCGCAGACGACGGATTCAGTGAAAGGCTTTTCGCTCATCTCGATTGTATTCCTGCCCCTGCACCAAGGGTAGACAGGTCAAGATTGATTATATCGGTTTTCGCAATGATCGGTCTCTTATTATTCATAATACTTGGTGGGTACAGCTCTCTTATAATTGGCTTGGGATCTATGGGTTCGCTCTTTGAGGGATTGAGTTCAATTAGACCCGAGGTAATTGTTGCTGTTGTATTTATGGGTGCCAGCCTTATTGCGGTCGGCAAATTTGCCATCGAAGAAAAATAATTTTTACGTTATAGCAATTTATAAGATAGTCTGTGGTATCTGCATACTCCGTGTTTTTCAATTGCCTCACGATGAGCTTTGGTTGGATATGCCATGTTTTTATCCCATCCGTATATGGGAAATTCCTGTGCTATAGAGAGCATATATTCATCTCTGTGTGTCTTTGCCAGAACAGAAGCTGCAGCAATAGATGCAAATAAGGAATCACCCTTTATTATACAAGAGTGAGGAATATCCGAATAATTATAAAACCTGTTCCCGTCTACCAGTATGAACTCAGGTCTTACTGTCAGTTTATCCAGGGCAAGATGCATTGCCTTTATGGATGCTTTTAAAATATTTATCCTGTCTATCTCCTCATTGTCTACAGATGCAACGGCCCATGCTATTGCATTTTTTTCTATGACAGGTCTTAATAGGTTTCTATCTCTGGTACAAATCTGTTTTGAATCATTAAGCAGGGGATGATAAAAATCTTTTGGAAGAATTACTGAGGCGGCAAAAACAGCTCCTGCCAGACATCCTCTGCCGGCTTCGTCGCATCCGGCTTCTATAACATCTGGATTAAGATAAGGAGAGAGGCATACCTCTTTTTTCATAGGGAGGAATTCTTAGAGTGAAAATTTACTGCAAGATAGTTATAAATTATATCTGTTAAGGCTCTCTTTGAGAAGTCCGATTATACTATCCTTTGACTCAAGAGTGGCTCTTAGCCGCTGGATTTCTGCCTCCAGTTCAACCCGTGCAATTTTGTTTTCCGACTCAGCTTTTGCAATTCTCTCCTTGTACATGATCTCAACAGCTGCTATTTTATCTGTAAGATCTTCCTTAGGGGCAGAACCAAGAATAAGTTCCTCGGGGGTTGTGTTAAGAGCTTTGGCAATATCAAACAACCTGTTACTGACAAGGAGTGTTTTACCACGCTCTATCTGACTATATGAATTAGTAGACATACCAATTTTGCTGGCCATACTCTCTTGTGTATATCCCAACATCTTACGAAGATTCTGAATTTTTAATTTGATAAGCCTGTTTTCCATTAAAACAAATATAAATTAATGTTTGGTCAGACAAACAACAAGTAACACATGTTATAAAAACAATTAAAACATGTTATATGGGTGATAAAAAAGCAGAAAAGAACAAATCATTTTCAGAAAAAGACAAATAACAATAAATGGCTTCTTTTATAACAAGCATTGGCATAAATTTGAAAGAAAAAGAATGGTTATGAATACAATTGAAAACCAAAAATCTGTTGATCAACTTTTGGTATTAATGGAGGTTGAACACCTCTATCTTTTCAAAAAACTTTCAAACCGGAACATTGCCGGTCTTCTAAATGTTAGAAAAAACGATGTGGACAGGTTACTTAACGAAAGTCTGGGATTAAAACTTACCCAGATAATTGGTATGTATAGGATTCAGCATGCGACAGGATTGTTAAAAAGGGGAACTCCATACAGGGAATTGTGGAAATATTCCGGATTTAGCTCACACGCAGCAATGGAAAGAGAGTTTGAGGGTGTTGTCCGTTAAGTTTTTTTTGCTAATTTTGATACCCCTATAGATGATGAAACAATAACGAATATAAAATCAACAAATTAACATGAAAGTCTATCCCACCCAAAGCATTCGTAACGTTGTTTTGCTCGGAAGCACAAAGTCCGGTAAAACAACTCTTGCGGAAACGATGATGTTTGAAGGTAAAGTTATCGATCGTAGAGGAGCCGTTGAGGCAAAAACAACCGTTAGCGACAATACCGAAATTGAACAAATTTATCAACGCTCGATTTATCCGACTCTGCTCTATACAGAGTTCATGGATCACAAGCTCAATATTATTGACACTCCCGGTTCAGACGATTTCGTTGGTGGTGTTATCTCGGCCTTCAAGGTTGCAGATACAGGAGTAATGATAGTTAATGCCCAGCAGGGTGTTGAGGTTGGTACAGAAATATTTGCCCGTTATGCAGATAAGCACAGCAAGCCGCTTCTTATAGGAGTGAATCAACTGGATCATGAAAAGGCAAATTGGGAGAACTCAATTGAAATGCTTAGAAAAGCATTCGGTAAAAAGATTGTCCTAATTCAGTTTCCTGTTGAGACTGGTGCAGGATTCAATTCATTTGTCGACGTCCTTAAGATGAAAATGTACTTCTTCAAGGATGACAATGGTACCCGTGAAGAGCGTGAAATTCCTGCAAATCTTATGGATCAGGCATCTGAACTACATCAGATCCTGGCAGAAATGGCAGCGGAAAATGATGAAAACCTTATGGAGATATTCTTTGACAAGGGTATCCTTACAGAGGAAGAGATTCGTGCCGGCCTTGCAATAGGTCTTATCAAATGTGATATAATGCCTGTTTTCTGCCTGTCGGGTAAAAAAGATATCGGAGTAAAAAGACTAATGGATTTTATCATCAATGTCGCGCCATCTCCGGAAAAAACAATTCAAAAACTTAAAGACGGAACCACTGTTCCTTGTGATTCAAAAGGACAAACCTCAATCTTCATATATAAAACAGCCGTAGAGCAACATCTTGGTGATGTTTCATTCTTCAGGGTAATGTCTGGTAAACTTGTAGAGGGAGCAGACCTCACCAATCCCGAGAACGGATCAAAAGAGAGATTGTCTACAATCTACGCAGTTGCGGGCAAGAAAAAGGAGAAGGTGTCAGAAATGGTTGCCGGAGATATTGGTTGTGCTGTAAAGTTAAAATCGGTAAAAACAAACCAGACTCTTAACGGAGGCCCTAAAGAGTGGGCATTTGAAGAGATTGTCTTTCCACCTTCTAAATTCCGGACAGCCATTAAGGCCAAGGCAGAAAAAGATGAGGAGAAACTGGGAGAGATACTTAACAGGGCACACGCAGAGGATCCTACAATTGTAGTTGAATATTCAAAGGAACTTAAGCAGACAATCCTTAGCGGGCAAGGCGAACACCACATAAATATACTTAAGTGGCACCTTACAAATACGCATAAGCTCGAAATTGACCTTTTTGCACCAAGGATTTCATACAGAGAAACAATCACTAAGGTTGCCCTTGCAGATTACAGACACAGGAAACAATCCGGTGGAGCTGGCCAATTTGGCGAGGTACACATTCTTATTGAGCCGGTTGTAGAGGGAGTGGCCCCTAATAACAGGTTCAAGGTAGAAGGCAAGGAGCTGGTGCTAAACTTTAAAGGCAAAGAAGAGTATACGATGGACTGGGGCGGAAAGCTGGAGTACTACAACTGTATTGTAGGTGGTGCTATTGATGCACGTTTCATGCCTGCCATCCTTAAGGGTATTATGGAGAAGATGGAAGAGGGTCCTCTGACAGGTTCGTATGCCCGCGATATCAGAGTATTCGTATACGATGGAAAGATGCATCCTGTTGACTCAAATGAAATCTCTTTCAGACTTGCCGGAAGAAATGCATTTAAAGAGGCGTTCAAGAAAGCTGGTCCAAAGATTATGGAACCTATCTACAATATTGAAGTTCTTGTGCCAAGCGACTGTATGGGTGATGTAATGAGTGACCTTCAGAACCGCAGAGCAATGATAGAGGGTATGAGCAGCGAAAAGGGATTTGAGGTAATTAAAGCCAGGGTTCCTCTTGCAGAACTTCACAAATACTCAACCACACTAAGCTCGCTCACATCCGGAAGAGCAACCTTTACAATGACCTATGCAGACTTCCAACAGGTTCCTGCCGAGGTTCAGGATAAGCTGCTTAAGGAGTACGAGGCTAGTGAAAAGGATGAGTAACAAATTGATGATCCGTGCGGAAAATATAAAAAAATCATTTGGCAACCTTCTTGTTTTAAAAGGAATTGATTTTGAAGCAAAGGAAGCCGAAGTACTAAGTATCGTTGGAGCAAGTGGGGCGGGTAAGTCCAGCTTGCTCCAAATACTTGGTACCCTGTCTTTTCCTGACACAGGTAAGGTGTATATAGATGGCACAGACGTATTCGCTCTCACATCAAACGCTCTATCTGATTTCAGAAACAAAAGGATAGGATTTGTTTTCCAGTTTCATCACCTGTTGCCCGAATTTACAGCTCTTGAAAACGTGGCTATTCCTGCTTTAATTGCAAAGGAGAGCATGGGGGTCGCAAAAGAGAGGGCAAGAGAACTACTCACATTCTTAGGAATAGGAGAACGTCTTAATCACAAGCCGGGCGAACTAAGCGGAGGAGAGCAACAGAGGGTGGCCATTGCCCGTGCTCTCATAAACAAACCATCGGTTATCTTTGCCGATGAACCATCAGGTAACCTCGACACCAATACAAAAACAGAGATTCACAAGCTATTCTTCGATCTTAGGGACAAGTACCAACAGACTATAATTATTGTAACCCACGACCGGGAGCTGGCAACAATGAGCGACCGGATCCTGGAGATGAGAGATGGAGAGTTTCTGCTTTAAAGAATTCAAAGTGCGGCAAAGCCACTCTGCAATGAAGGTAAACACCGACGGCGTGTTGCTTGGGGCTTGGCTTTCACTTCCATCTGTAGGCAGTTTCAGGGTACTGGATATAGGTACCGGTACAGGAGTAATAGCACTCATCGTTGCTCAAAGACTGTCGAAACTATTTTCAACCTCTTCAAAAGATCAATTTTCAATAGACGCCATAGACATAGACAAACCATCTGTTGACGAGGCAAACTATAATTTTTCACAATCTCCATGGACAAGTCATCTGTCGGCCAAGGAAGTCTCTCTGCAGGATTTATTGTCGGCAAATACTCAGATGAAATATGATCTGGTTGTATCTAATCCCCCATACTTTACAGACTCTCTGAAAGCCCCGTCGGCAAGACGATCGTCGGCAAGACACAACCACGACCTGCCTTACAGCTCAATAATAGAATCGGTTATTCAAATGCTAACGGACAAAGGAAAACTTGCCATTGTGCTCCCGGCTGAAGAGGGCGAAAGATTTATTACGCTCGCAACTATGGGGTATTTACAGTTGGTAAGAAGGTGCAAGGTAAAGACACTTGCCGACAAGAAGGAGAAACGCTATTTGCTGGAGTTCACAAAATCGCCTCTGTCAGACAATGTTCAAGAGGAGGTACTAATAATGCAGCAAACCGGGGGTCTCGAATACACAGAACAGTACAAAAATCTTACAAGGGATCTCTACCTTAAGTTTTGATAACAAAAATAGAGCTCACAAAAAACAGAAATAACGATCAAAAAAGCTTGTAAAATGAGCTTTATGTTATATCTTCGTGAGCCACAAAATGGTTTTACTTACAATGGGAAAGGATAAAACGACAGAAATATTAGAATTCATCAAGAGAAATCCTCTTGTTTCATCTAAGGAGATTCATACTAGGCTAACTTCAGAGATGGGTTATGCAACGGTAAAAAGAATTCTTTCACAGTTGATTTCCAGTAACCTTGTGCATCAGCAAGGGAAGGGGAAGGCAAGTAAATATGTCATTTCGCCTGCGTATGATATGTTTTTTCCTGTTGATATAGATGAGTATTTCAAAAAAGAGATTGACGAAAGAATAATTAAAGAGAGTTTTAATTTCACATTGATAACGGACCTACTTTATAATATCCGATTGTTTACAGAGAATGAATTAAAACATCTTACTGACCTTCAAGAAACATTCAAAACGAACATCTCAAAACTTTCAGAAAATGAATACTTAAAGGAGATGGAGCGTCTTGCAATTGATTTAAGCTGGAAATCGTCACAGATAGAAGGGAATACATATTCACTTTTGGAGACAGAAAGATTGATTAAGGATAAAGTTACAGCATCAGGTAAAACCAAAGACGAAGCGGTTATGTTGCTGAATCACAAAGAAGCATTGGATTTTATCTTGCAAAACCCAGATTATCTTAAGCCAATTACTGTTTCAAAAATTGAAGATATTCATAGTATCCTGGTCAAAGAATTGAGTATAGAAAGAAATGTCAGGAATAGAAGGGTTGGTATAACTGGTACTAATTACCGTCCTCTGGATAATGAATTTCAGATTCGGGAAGCATTAGAAAATATGTGTCAATTAATAAATAGTAATGGCAATGTTTTTGAAAGGGCGCTGTTACTTTTAGTACTTATTTCCTATATCCAGCCATTTAATGATGGAAACAAAAGAACTGCCCGCATAGTTAGCAATGCGGAACTTCTGGCAAATGGATATTCCCCTATATCTTTCCGGACAATTGATTCAGTTGAATATAAAAAAGCAATGCTTTTGTTCTATGAGCAAAACAACATTACGGTATTCAAGAACATATTTATAGATCAATTTGAATTTGCAGTTAACACCTATTTTTAGATAAGGAGAGAATATTCGATCTAGCGGTTGCCGCCTCTGAGCTGATGAATCATCTTCATACGAAACTCCTCTTCTGCAGTATATAACTTGGCAACTTGCCGTACAGTAAGTACTTTCAGAAATTCTTCCTGATACTTTTTTTGTATTGCTCCATCGCTGGATATATGGTTGATATAAATATCAAGAAACTTCTTAATGTCGTTATCCGATTTTTTTTCGTCACCGAGATGTTTCTGGATAATCATTAAAGTGGTTTGAATTCTTTTATGAACTATCTCCCGCTCCTTCCAGTAATTATTATAAATGGGCCAGAAAGCTTCGGCTTCTTGCGGAGTTAATCCTAAAGCGGTAGTGAAGAATGCTATTTTTGCACTTATAACTTGCTCATATCGTGCTTTTTCTCTTTGTTGCTTGCTTTGCTCATTCTCTTGAGCATATGCTCCTGTTATGAAGCATAAAGCAATGATAGATATGATTATTTTTTTCATAAAAATAGATGTTAATCTAGAGATGCCAGATATACAATACCTGCTTCATTATTAAGATATTCAATTATTTCAGCCGGATCGATTTCCTGTTTTTTGGTAAGCGAATCGGTTTCACTGTCGAAGAAGTCTATAAAGGAGGCATCAAGCTGATGCTCTTCCATAAGAGCGGTGTTTGCAGCAAATTTATCAGAGCCTGTTACTGCAACATCGGGGGAAAATATATTAATTGCAGCGTATCCCATAAGGAATACAAAAGCAAAAACTGAAACCAGAGCGAGTTGGGGTTTAATTACCGACCATGCGCCCGGTTTGGAACCTTTTTGAGAAGTTATCTCAGAAATATTGCTCTGAAAGGCGGAAAAGTACCCCTCTGGGACAGAGTAGGGATTCTCCTTTAAATGTGGTTGTTCTATGTTGTATTTTTCTTTCATGCTTCTTTGACTATTGTAAAGTTAAAAGGATTAAAGCAACTCTTGTAAAGAATCCTGAATTTTTTGAGCAGCATGGTGATAGGATGCTTTTAATGCCCCTACTGATGTACCCAGAATTTCAGAAATCTCTTCATATTTAAGTTCTTCAAAATATCTCATGTTAAACACAATGCGCTGTTTTTCAGGGAGTTTTAATATTGCCTTATGAAGTGCCGTCTGTGCAGCATCTCCATTAAAATAGGTGTCAGATTCCAAAACGTTTTCCAGCTTCTTTGAATAATCTGTCAGAGATAAAAATGAGCGTACCTGCTTTCTTTTAAGAAAAGTAAGCACCTCATTTGTTGCAATCCTGTATAACCAGGTGAAGAGCTTAGACTCCTCCCTGAAATCAGGAAGAGCTTTCCATGCTTTGACAAATGTATTTTGCAGAAGATCGTTTGCATCATCGTGAGAAGCAACCATCTTTCTAATGTGCCAGTACAGCCTCTCGCTATACTTGCCGACAATAAGGTTGAAGGCGTAATTTCCTTTTCCTTCCTCTCTATATAGATCCAGGAGATCCTTATCGTCCATTTTATTAAAAAAAATTATTTTCGGAGAAACACTTTTTTTACTGCTTCAATAATACTGCCAGAATCAAGTTTGTACTCTTTTAAAAGTTCTGCCGGGGTTCCGCTTTGCCCAAACATATCATCTACTGCAATAAATTCCACAGGTGTCGGAAGTTCTCTGGACAACAGACCGGCAATCAACTCACCCATCCCACCAGCAATCATATGTTCCTCTGCACAGACAACAGCACGGGTCTTAGTCACAGACTCTAGGACTGCTTTGTGATCCAAAGGTTTAATGGTGTGAATATTTATAAGCTCTACTGATATTCCACTCTTTTCCAGTTCCTGCGCAGCTACTATTGATTCCCACACAAGATGCCCTGTTGCAAAAATTGTAACGTCTTTGCCTTCAATCATTTTTAGTGCTTTGCCAATTTCAAATTTTTGATTAGCAGGAGTAAAATTAGGTACGGAAGGTCGGCCGAACCTTAAATATACCGGCCCATGGAATTCTGCTATTGCAATTGTTGCAGCTTTAGTCTGATTGTAGTCGCAAGGGTTAATAACTGTCAGATTAGGAAGCATTCTCATGAGTCCTATGTCTTCCATTATCTGATGAGTGGCTCCGTCCTCTCCTAGTGTTACACCGGCATGAGAGGCGCAGATTTTTACATTTGTGTCGGAGTAGGCCACAACCTGTCTTACCTGATCATAAACCCTGCCTGTAAGAAAATTGGCGAACGAACCGGCAAAGGGAACCTTGCCTGAGAGTGCCAGACCTGCCGATACTCCTATCATATTTGCCTCGGCAATTCCGCATTGGATGAATCTTTCAGGAAACTCTGCTGCAAATTCGTCCATCTTTAATGATCCTGTAAGGTCGGCACATAGTGCCAAAACATCAGGATTGTTGCGGCCGGCCTCAAGAAGACCGGCTCCAAATCCCGATCTCGTATCTTTATTTCCTGTATTTGTAAATATCTCTTTCATAAGTGATGGTTTTGGGGTTAGAAATCGCCGAGTGTCTCTTGTAACTGACTCAGGGCCTTCACTGTCTGCTCATTGCTGGGAGCTTTTCCGTGCCAGAGATGAGTTCCCTGCATAAAATCTACACCCTGACCCATATTTGTCTTCATGAGCAACATCTTTGGCTTTCTGTTCCCAACAAGACTTTTGGCCCATTTGAAAGCATCCAGCACAGACTCTATATTGTGTCCGTCTACTATCCGACAATCCCAACCGAACGAAAGCCACTTAGACTCCAGGTTGCCAAGGTTCAGGATGGAACTTACCGGCCCGTCTATCTGTTGTCCATTCCAGTCGGTCATTGCAATAAGATTATCCAACTTCTTTTGGGCAGCAAACAATGCCGCCTCCCAAATCTGACCCTCTTCGCTCTCACCGTCGCCTATCAGCACATAAATATTATTTTTGTCGTCATAAAGCCTTTTTGCTATTGCAGCACCACATGCTACAGAGAGCCCCTGACCAAGCGAACCTGAAGCGACATGCACTCCAGGCAGACCCCTCTCAACCGATGGATGGCCTTGAAGTCTTGACCCGATTTTTCTAAATTCCGCAAGTTCCTTAACCGGAAAATATCCGGTTCTTGCCAGAAGACTGTAATAAACAGGAGATAAATGTCCCGCAGAGAGGAAAAAAATATCCGATTCTTTACCCTCGCGGGTCCAGGTTTTTGGATTGTGATTCATCTCCTTGAAAAAAAGTGCTGTCAGAAAGTCGGTACTGCTCAGAGAGCCTCCCGGGTGGCCAGATCCGGCCATATTGACCATTCGGACAATATCTCTCCTAACCTGAGATGCTACCTCATGTAATTTTGCGATACTTGTCATTTGTTTTTTGATTTGTTACTAATCGGACAAAGATAGTACCAAACGACTGATTATGGTAATTTTTTATAACTTTGCACCACTTAAAAGCCTTTTATATTAAGATGAAGCAAATTAGGAATTTTTGTATTATAGCGCATATTGATCACGGAAAAAGCACTTTGGCCGACCGTCTTCTTGAGTTTACGCATACCCTCAACTCAAGAGAGATGGAGAATCAAGTACTGGACTCGATGGATTTGGAGAGGGAGAAGGGGATAACCATCAAAAGTCACGCTATACAGATGGACTATATTCAAGATGGCGAAAAGT
Organism: Bacteroidales bacterium; assembly: GCA_041659025.1. Taxonomy (GTDB): domain Bacteria; phylum Bacteroidota; class Bacteroidia; order Bacteroidales; family UBA932; genus Bact-08. Next base: position 560,512 of record JBAZZA010000001.1, read on the forward strand.
ACATACTTAACTTGATTGACACCCCCGGCCATGTAGATTTTTCTTACGAAGTATCACGAGCCATTGCTTCCTGCGAGGGGGCACTTTTGGTTGTGGACGCTACACAAGGAATTCAGGCTCAGACTATATCAAACTTATATCTTGCTCTTAACCACGATCTTGAAATTATTCCTGTACTCAATAAGATTGATATGGAGTCAGCAATGATTGACTCAGTAAAGGATCAGATTATCGATCTTATTGGGTGTGACGAGGAAGATATACTATTGGCAAGTGGAAAGACAGGCGAGGGTATCGAAGAAATTCTCAGGGCTATAGTAAAAAAAGTGCCATACCCAAAGGGTGACGAGGAAGCTCCTCTTCAGGCGCTGATTTTTGATTCTGTGTTCAACTCTTTTAGAGGGATTATTGCCTATTTTAAAGTACAGAACGGAATATTAAGAAAAGGGGACAAGGTTAAGTTTATAAATACTGGCAAAGAGTATGAGGCAGATGAAGTTGGATTGCTGAGGTTGAAAATGGTTCCTACAGGAGAGGTACGTACAGGAGATGTCGGATATATTATTTCAGGGGTAAAGACTGCAAGCGAAGTGAAGGTAGGAGACACCATAACTCACAGGGAGAGACCGTGTACAACTTCAATTGCTGGTTTTGAGGAGGTTAAGCCCATGGTTTTCGCGGGGATGTATCCTGTAGATGCCGACGAATATGAAGATTTGAGAGCATCTCTTGAGAAGCTTCAGTTAAACGACGCCTCTTTGGTATTTGAACCTGAGTCTTCTCTTGCTTTGGGATTCGGCTTCCGTGGAGGGTTTCTTGGTCTTCTTCACCTGGAGATAATTCAGGAGCGTCTATACAGAGAGTTTGACATGGATGTTATAACAACTGTACCAAACGTTTCATACAAAGTTTATACGGTACAGGGAGAAATAATTGATGTCCATAATCCGTCCGGACTTCCGGCACCTACACTTATAGACTATATTGAAGAGCCATATATTCACGCTCAGGTGATTTCCAAATCTGATTACTTTGGTGTTATTATGAAGCTTTGTCTGGATAAACGGGGCGTTTTGCTTAGCCAGCACTTTCTTACCAGCGACAGAGTTGAGCTAAATTTTGAAATGCCACTTGCAGAGATAGTTTTTGATTTTTATGATAAACTGAAGTCTGTATCCAGAGGGTATGCATCTTTTGATTATCACATAGTTGGTTATAAAGAAGCGGATTTGGTTAAACTGGATATTCTGCTTAACTCAGAACCAGTTGATGCTCTCTCCAGTCTGATCCACAAAGACCACGCATACGACTTTGGAAGAAGAATGTGTGAAAAGCTTCAAGAGCTCATTCCTCGTCAGCAATTCGATATTGCAATTCAGGCAGCTATCGGAGCAAAAATCATCGCCCGCGAAACAGTTAAGGCTGTTAGAAAAGACGTTACCGCAAAATGTTATGGTGGCGACATCTCCAGAAAACGCAAGCTTCTCGAAAAGCAGAAGAAAGGAAAGAAGAGAATGCGTCAGATAGGTAACGTAGAGGTTCCTCAAAGTGCCTTCATGGCCGTCCTCAAGCTCGACTAAGGTACATGCGTGGTACATGGGGACGCACATTGTGTACCTTAAAAGTATAAGGGGCGGGGATTGAAGATACTTGCCAGGAGGATTTGGGCACCCACTTAAGGAGCGGTGCGTATAAAAAAACAAGAGTGTCGACCGGTATCTAATTTACATTAGCATACTCTCGGTCGACACCTTTGTTTTTTAGTTCAGCGACTGCGAAGTGGGTAAATCCGGGGCACGTATCTGAAAATCCCGCACCTTACCGGTAAGCAGGGAACACAATGTGCGTCCCAATGTACCTTTATTCGCGGAACTTTGCGAACTCTATGTCTTTTTGTGAACGAAGTTTAAGAGCTTCACTCTTACTGTAAACTATATCAAGTTGTTTTGCAACCTCTGTCATGTTACCCTGACGAGCAGCAATCACAGCGCGCATATAGGCAGCGTGAGGACACATGTGAGTGATAGCCTTGGATGCTTTATCAAGTTGGTTTGTAAGGATGTAAGCGATTCCTTCATTGTCGTCACCAGTTCCGGTAAGTTTTGCAACAGCGTCGTTGTATCTTCCTTCAAGAATATCAATAATTGCAAGATTTTGTCTTGAAACCTGAAGATCTGATTTTCTGAACATTTCTGATGCTCCTTTAAGATTGTTGTCTCTTAGAGCAATTATTCCGGCATTGTTGTAGTAATACTTAGATGTTTTGTTGCCAATCTTAGCTAATGCAATCTTAGCCTCAGGAAGTTTGCCATTGTCCAGGCATGTTGCAACAAGGTTGTTGTAAGCACGGTCGTCTTTGAATTTATCACCGGCCTTTGTGTAGATTTTTACTTTTGCATCATAATCTTTAACCAAAGTAGCAGAGTATAAAAGAGCCTCCACATCCATAATTTCGATGTTGGTTTTTGTAAGCTCAACAAGCTCTTCGTCGTTATAGTTAGAGTAGTCCACATTGGCAATGAATCTTGCTCTGCGAAGTTCAGGAAGAACTTTGTCGGCAAGTGTCTTGAATACTTTTGACATATTCTTGATCTCTCTCTCACGAACCATAGGGTCGCTGTACATAGAAAGAACGCGAAGAATCAGCTCTTTGTCCTGAATAGTTGAAGCAGCTACAAGTTCCTGGAAGCCTTCCCAGTCTTCTGCAACTGTTGATACATTAACAGGAGCGCTCACCGGAGCCTTTTTAGTGATTTTGTCAAAAGCACTTTTTGCAGTTTCTCCACGTTTATCCGAAAGCTTACTGTTAATATCCATTGAACCATCGGGAGATGCATAGGCTACAATATTTGTACTCTTTATTTCTCTGCGGGTATCAGCTTCGACAGCAGCAAGGAATTTTTCGAATTCCTTTATTTCATCTTTTGTCAGTTCTTTTGGACGAACTACCGAACTGTTTATTTTGTAAAGAATCTGTGACTCTTTTTTCTCAGCAATGATTTTTTTATAGTCGTAAGAAGTAAGAGCTGTAGTTCCGGATGTATGTACTAACTTATATGTAATGTTTGCACCGTCGGCAAGTTTGTAAGGAGCAGGAAATTCAATCTTCTTATCCTTGTTCCATACGGCAACACGTATTTCCAGATGAGAAGCCTCCATTCCGGGTTTATATGCAAACTTTACAGTATTGCTGGCTTTGCCACCTGCAAGAGGAACTGACTGAAAGTTGTCGGTTATTTTTTCTCCTTGAAGCTTAAAGGCTGGAGCTGCTACTTCGCCTCCCTGATAAACTAAAACAGGAACAACTTCTAGTATTGCTTTTGGATGGAAGTAACCTTCCGGAAAATTCATTGTGTAAGTTGCTGTAATCTCGTCTGCAATAACTTCAAGTACCTTAGGGTTGTTCTGAACGCTTACAAGTTGAGCGTCTTTAGCCATTTTGGATGGATTACTGCAAGAGAGAGCAGTAAGACCAATGATGGTTACGGTAAGGATTTTAAAAAAGTTTTTTTTCATTATGTATATGATTTTATTAATAAATTGGCTACGCAAGACACAAATATAAGAATATTTCAAACACTAGATTTAATAATGTTCTTAGATGTTAAATCTGCAATATCATCCGGCGTGTCTATGGAATATGAGGGATGTTGAGTTATGGCAACTTTAATTTTAAAACCGTTTTCAAGCCATCTAAGTTGTTCAAGCTGTTCAGCACTTTCAAGAGGGGTTTGTTCCATCTTTGAAATAGCATCCAACGCATCCCTGGTAAAGGCGTACAAACCTATATGTTTATAATAAGGCATATTTCCACTCCATTCTTTAAGGTCTGTTCCCCGCTGGAAAGGTATTGCGTTTCTGCTAAAGTAAAGTGCATAATTGTCTTTGGAAATCACAACTTTTGGACTGTTTGTGTTAAAAATGTCCTCTTCCGGTGAAAATCTCTTCACAAGTGTTGCAATTTTTGTACTACTGTCATTAAAGCAGGTAATGAGTTCCAAAAGTTGTTCAGGCGAAATAAATGGTTCATCGCCCTGAACATTGACAATAATATCAAATCTTGATTTATCTCTCCCTTCTACAATTTTCATTGCTTCATAACATCTGTCTGTTCCACTTTTATGACTGGAAGAAGTCATAACCACATCGCCTCCGAAACGGACTACATCGTCAAAAATCCGCTGGTCGTCTGTGGCAACGCAGACATGACTGAAAGCCAAAGAGCTGCGTTCATAAACCATTTGAATCATTGTTTTGCCATCAATCAGAATCAGAGGTTTTCCAGGAAAGCGGGTCGATCCATACCTTGAGGGAATTATCGCAAGGATTTTCATTGCAAATGAGTTTAAAATTTTCCAAAGGTACAAATTTTATCTATTTTTGCAGATTATGGATATACGGGCAATTAAACTAAGGTTTGATATTATTGGTGATAATCCGACCCTTAACAGAGCAATAGACATTGCAGTTCAGGTTGCCGGAACTGACCTGTCTGTACTTATAACAGGAGAAAGTGGAGTGGGTAAGGAGGTGTTTCCACAGATAATTCATCTAAACAGTCCCAGAAAGCACAATCAGTATATTGCCGTTAATTGCGGTGCAATTCCGGAGGGAACGATTGATTCAGAATTGTTCGGACACGAAAAGGGCTCTTTTACAGGAGCCATTGAAACCAGAAAGGGATATTTCGAGGTAGCCGACGGAGGAACTCTTTTTCTTGATGAGGTTGCTGAATTGCCTCTATCTACTCAAGTAAGGCTTCTAAGGGTACTTCAGTCGGGTGAATTTATAAAAGTAGGCTCCTCTAAGGCACAGAAGACAGATGTAAGAGTTATCGCTGCCACTAATGTGAATATACAAAGAGCAATAGAGACAGGCAAGTTCAGGGAGGATCTCTACTATAGACTAAATACCGTACCTATTTCTGTGCCCTCTTTAAGAGAAAGGAGAGAGGATATTCACCTTCTTTTTAAAAAGTTCGCACTTGATTTTGCCGACAAGTATAAAATGCCTGCAGTCAAGCTTACGCCAGATGCCATCCACACTCTTGACTCATACAGATGGCCGGGCAATATACGTCAGCTCAAAAGCCTTGCGGAACAGATTTCTGTAATTGAACATAACAGACTGATAGGAGTAGAGGTATTAAAAAAATATCTGCCACAAGACAATCCTAACCATCTTCCTGTAAAGACTGACGGATATAATCCGGACTATCTTACAGACAGAGATATTATCTACAAGATTCTTTATCAGTTAAGACAGGAGGTGGAGGAACTCAAAAACCAACTGCATCAGCAACAAGGTACTCAGGCCGGAGCGATTATAACCGGATCCAAAGATATATCAGGAGGAATTGAAGAGACTTCAGTTGTAGATTATGATGAAGACACAGAAGTGTCTGCTGCACAAGACCTCCAGAATTTTTCCATACAAAACATGAGTGCCGATCTTATAAAAAAGGCACTTGAAAAACATAGTGGAAAAAGGAAAGCTGCAGCAACCGAACTGGGAATTTCTGAAAGAACATTGTATCGTAAGATAAAAGAGCTAAATTTAGACCTATGAAAAAATCATTATTAGCTCTCTTTACATTGATTATAGTCCAATCTTGCAGCTGGTATTCATTTTCAGGTACCTCAATTGCTCCTGATGTCAAATCTATAACTATCGATTATATCCAAAACCGGTCAATGAGGGTTAATCCGGCTCTTAGCAATACCCTCACAGAGGCCCTTAAGGACAAATATAAAAAGTTGACAAGCCTTAGACTTGACCCAGCCAATGGAGACCTCTTTATTGAGGGTGATATTGTAGCCTACGAAACCACATCTCTTGCAGTTACTGCTCAGGAGGTGGCATCACAAAACAGACTCACTATAACCATAAAGATAAAATTCACTAACAATAAGTATCCGAAGGAGAACTTTGAGAAGACCTATGCTCAGTTCATGGATTACCCATCTACCAGCAGTCTGGATCAGGTAGAGGCAAGGCTTGTGGATGCTATAGTGGAAAAACTGGTTGAGGATGTCTTTAATGCAACAGTTGCAAACTGGTAGTTATGAATAATATTGACATTTCTGCCCTTGAGCAGACGATTAATACATATCCATGGTTCTCGCTGGCACATCTGGAACTATTTAAAAAGGCATGCGAACTTGGTGAAGAACAAAAAAATGCAGCTCTTAACAGGACTGCCTCATATGTTTATTCCAGAGAGAGGCTCTACGAGATATCAAAGGCGGAAAAAGCAGATATAAATATATATATATCTGAAGAGCCGGAAATGCCCGAAATTATTCAGGAAAACCCAAAAATTGCCGAGGAAAAAACGGATGAGATTCAGGATGCTACAACGAAGGACGAGACTGATGCATCAATTGATGAAATTTCGTTTGTAATAGAACCGGATCCTTTGCATATAAACGAGTTGCCTAAAATAGTACTTGCCGGCGGCGACTATTTTGGTAAGAACGACTTTGAAGAGGTTAAGCTGGATACTGCAAAGCCACTTGACAGGTTTATTGCAGAAAAGCCATCACTGCTAAGATCCAATACAAATAGTCAGTATAATGAAAATCAGTCCGCAGAGGAGATAGAACTGGGAGAAAAATTCGATGACTCAGGTTTCTACACAGAGACTCTGGCAAAAATTTACACCGAACAAAGCTTTTACAAAAGAGCGATAGAGGTTTATGCAAAACTTATTTTGCTATATCCGGAAAAAAGTACTTACTTTGCAGCCCTCGTTCAGGAATTAAAGAGTAAACACAACCAATGATATTATGTACACAGCAATTTCCATCATAATTATTATAGCCAGCATATTGTTGACTATTATAGTTTTAGTGCAAAATTCAAAAGGCGGCGGATTAGCTGCAAACTTTGCATCAGGTAATCAGACATTTGGTGTCCGTCAGACAGCAGACTTTCTTGAGAAAGCAACATGGACCCTTGCAATAGCAATTATTGTTCTATGCGTAATGGCTACTGCATTTGTTTCAACAGGCAAAAGTGAAAAACAAAATGCAATACAGCAAAGAATAGAGAATTCAACTCCAATTCAAGGTCAACCGGAGTTTCCTACAACCAATCCGACAACAACTCCAGCTACTGAAAAGCCAGCAACACAAAAATAATAGAAAAATTTTCTAGCAGAATATCAGCTCGTTACATTTGTAACGGGCTTTTTTTGTGAAAATATTTACTACTATGTGATACAAGGTAATAATATTTATTTATATATTTGCAGCACCAAATACTGTGGAACTTTAAATACTATATAAAATGAAAAAAGTTGTAAATGTAGGGATAGGCGGAAGAAGTTTTGTAATTGACGAAGACGCCTATCAAAAATTGGACAAATACCTTGAAAAGTTCCGTGAAAGAACCAGAATGGGTGTTCAGACCGGAGATGTCATGGAGGACCTCGAGCAGAGAATAGCCGAGCTCTTTTCAGAATATCTTAAGACAGGACAAGAGGTCGTGAATCTGACCCTTGTCAACAAGATTGTTACTCAATTGGGTATGCCCGACGGAGAAGCGATGGATGATGATTTTACCTCAAAAAAAGAGACAACTTACAGTGGATATGCTGTAAAGAAGCTGTACAGGGACCCCGAGAACAAGACAATCGGAGGCGTTTGTGCTGGATTGGCTCTCTATCTGAATGTAGATGTTGTTTTACTGAGGGTACTTTTTGCTATCGCCTTCTTTATGGGTGGTACAGGCTTTTGGGCTTACATTATATTCTGGATAGTTGCTCCTCTTGCAACTACAGCGGCCCAAAAATGTGAAATGAGAGGAATTCCTGTTACAGCAGAGAATTTAAGGAAGTATTCAAACTATAAATAAAAAGGTCATGAACGATATTAATACAGACAACATTAAATCACAAATGCGTAAAGGCGTTCTTGAATACTGCATACTGAGTATCCTGAACAATAACGACGCCTACGCCTCATCACTCATTTCAGACTTGAAAGATGCAAAGATGATTGTTGTGGAAGGAACCCTTTATCCTCTTCTTACAAGACAGAAGAATCAGGGTTTGCTAAGTTACAGATGGGAGGAGTCTCCACAGGGCCCTCCAAGGAAATACTACTCTATTACAGAAAAGGGTAAAGAACTTTTAGCCGAGATGGACAGTGCGTGGCAGGAGGTTGTAGATACAATTGCTTTTATTAGAAACAAAAAAAACCTATAAGATGAAAAAAGTTGTTAAAGTAAGCATAGGTAACCTGGCTTTTACCATAGACGAAGATGGTTACGAGCTTTTAAAGGCCTATCTTGGAGAGCTTAATGCTCATTACAGATCCAAACAGAACGGCGATGAAATCATCGAAGGTATAGAGGAGAGGATGGCCGAGCTTTTTATGGAGAAAACAGGCAAGGATGCCGTTGTCTCTATGGAGGTTGTAAAAGAGGTCATCAATATTCTCGGGAGGCCGGAAATTATTGACGAAGAGACAGGAACAACAGAACCTGCCGGTTATGAACATACACAAGAAAGGGCAACAAGACTTACACCTAAAAGGGTTTACAGAGATCCCGACCATAAGGTTCTTGGTGGTGTTTGCTCCGGGCTGGCCACATATTTTAACCTTGACAGGATATTGGTAAGGATTATCTTCTTTGTCTGCTTCCTTGGTTTTTCAGCTGTAGGGTTCCATTTTGGGGGAGGTTCCTTTTGGGTTTTATTGTACATAGTTTTATGGATAGTAATTCCTGAAGCTAAGACTGTTGAGCAGCGTTGTGCAATGCACGGAGAGTCGCCCGATCTTTCTCACATACAAAAAAGGGTAGAAGATGGTGTAAGCCAGGTAGGCAGCGGACTAAGAAGAGCCGGAGCCCAAAGCGGAGCAGTAGTGAATGATATATTCAGGGTCATTTTAAAGGTAATAGGTGTATTTATGGTAATCTTCTCGGTTTCCGGAATACTCTTCCTTTCGTTCCTTTTATTGGGAGTTGAGATTTTCCAGGGAGTAATACCATTTGATCTTTTCAATTATGTGAACCTGGGATTTGAGAATACCCTGTGGCTTAAAATTACATTTCTTCTGGTTATGTTTCTTCCTTTAGTAGGAATGCTTTATGGCGGAATCCAAATACTTTTTGGCTTCAAGTCTCCAAGATTAAGACCGGGACTTATTATATTCATACTCTGGATCATCTCTGGATTTGCATTCGTAACACTAGCAATAACAGCATCAAGACCTTATTGGAACGAAGGCAGGGAGAGCAGCAGTCTGTCTTTAAAAGAGGGTATAGACACTTTGTATCTCAAATTCGAATCACCAAATCCGATGCCTGAAACAAGAGTTTTTATTGATGCGGGAAGGTCAGAAATGGTTATGTTCTGGATAGACGGACAAAGGAGCGACAGAGAGATAGTGACTTTCCCTAAAATCAATATTGTCAGACAGGACGATAAAGATTCATCTACAATCTACTTTGAGTCACATGCTATGGCCTATTCACATGCAGAGGCACTAATCAAGGCGCAAAACAGTCTTCCTCAGATAGAACTTAAAGATTCACTCCTTACTATTCACGCCGACATTTATACTAAGACCAACAAGTGGAGCGGCTCTGTAAAAGAGGTCTCAATATATGTTCCGGAAAATGTAAAAGTAATTGTTCAAAACCCTGTCAAACATGATTTTGACAAGGACCGCAGGCACGATTTCGACTGGAACTGTGACCGAAACTGGCGCTGGTACAGGTGGGACAATAACTGGAACAGCGAGTGGAGACGTGAATGGAGACGAGATTGGCGCAGGGACCGTGACAATAATAATGACTAACGGTCTTATCTGCTAAATCACGCCAAGTTCTTTGCCAACTTTAATAAAGGCAGCTATACACTTATCAAGATGTTCAACCTCGTGTCCGGCAGAAATTTGTACCCGGATACGAGCTTGTTCCTTAGGAACAACCGGAAAATAAAATCCTACAACATATATGCCCTCTTCCAGCATTCTGGCAGCAAATTGCTGGGAGAGTCTGGCATTGTAAAGCATAACGGCACAAATTGCAGATTGAGTGGGTTTAATGCTGAAACCTGCATCGGTCATCCTTTTTACAAAGTATTCCGTATTGCTGTGTAGCTTATCCTGTAACTCATGGGTCTTTGACATCATATCAAACATAGCTATACCAGCAGCAGCAACCATAGGTGGAATTGAGTTGGAGAAAAGATATGGTCTTGAACGCTGACGCAGCATGGCAATAATCTCTTTTTTACCGGTGGTGAAACCGCCGATTGCTCCTCCAAGAGCTTTGCCAAGGGTACCGGTAATAATCTCTACCTTTCCTCTCAGGTTGAATTGTTCTGTAGCGCCTCTTCCTGTTTTTCCCACTACTCCTGCCGAGTGCGATTCGTCTACCATTATCATGGCGTTGTATTTACTTGCCAACTCGTAGATCTTGTCCAACGGAGGCACATTACCATCCATTGAGAATACGCCGTCTGTTACTATAAGCCTGTATCTTTGAGCCTGGGCCAGTTTAAGGCAATTTTCAAGATCTTCCATGTCTGCATTTGCATAACGGTATCTCTGTGCCTTACACAACCTCACACCGTCAATAATTGATGCGTGGTTAAGAGAGTCAGAAATTATGGCATCCTCTTCGTTAAGCAGCGGCTCAAAAACTCCTCCATTGGCATCGAAACAGGCAGCATATAGAATTGTATCTTCTGTTCCAAAGAACTCCGCAACCTTTTTTTCAAGTTCCAGATGAAGGTCCTGAGTTCCGCAGATGAAACGTACACTTGACATACCAAAACCCCTTGTGTCCAGAGCCTCTTTTGCTGCTTTAATAAGCACAGGACTGTTTGAAAGGCCCAGGTAGTTGTTGGCACAGAAGTTTAGAACTTCCTGACCCGAGCTCACTTTAATCAATGCTTGTTGGGCAGTAGTTATTATGCGTTCTTTTTTAAAAAGGCCGGCAGATTCTATGTTCTCCAGCTCTGTACTGAGGTGTTTCTGAAATTCTGTGTACATATGATGTTTTTTTAGTAACAATGATTGGTTATTATACAAAGTTAACAAGGAAAAAATGAATAGAGAAAGAAAAACAAGAAAACTATTTTTGTTTTTTAAGTTTTCTGTGCATACATTTGCAGCCTAATTGAAAAAAATGGATTTAAGAGAGAGAATAATTGAAAATTCAATGGAGTTGTTCCTTCACAGAGGGTGCAAGTCGGTTACCATGGACGATGTGGCTACAGAAAATGGCATATCGAAGAGGACCCTTTACGAAATGTTCAGCGACAAATCAACTTTCCTTGAAGAGTGCATACTTTATTCAAGCGAAAAGATGAAGTGCAACATGGAGGAGATGAGAAAGGCTCCGGGAAATGTTCTGGACCTGCTTTTTAAGGTACACGAAAATCAGTCGGAACTTAGCGTAAACCTGAGAATAAACTTTTTTATAGAATTAAAGAAGTTTTATCCGGAAATCTATTCAAAGTTTATAGTGAAATTTGCTCGCTACCATTCAGATAACATTAACGACTTTCTCAAAAGGGGACAAGAAGAGGGATTGGTTCTGAGTGATATTGATACTCCGATAGTATCAACGGCAATTATTGAAATATCAAACATTATCGGGAACAAAGACATTTTTTCTCTGGAAAACATTACCAGAAAGCAGTTGTTTAAAGAGACGCTGATTTACTTTTTCAGAGGAATATCTACACAGAAAGGAATAGAACTAATTGATAATTATTTAAATCAAAAATAAAATGGTTAAGAGAAAACAAAAAAAATCACAATTGACAGCCATATTAATGGGAATACTTTTTCTTACCGGCACCCTTAATGTACAAGCGGAACCACGGGACACTCTCCGCCTTACAATTGAGAAGGCTCTGGAAATTGCAATGAGTGATAACCTGAATATTAAAATTGCCAACGCTGAACTAGAGCGTGTGGATTATCTTAAAAAAGAGAATTGGTATATGTTGCTTCCATCTGTAAACGGAAGTGCCCAATATACAAATAACATACTTAAGCCTGTTTTCTTCTCGGATTTCTTCCCGGGGGGAAAAATGGAGGTCGGTTCTACACATAGTTATGCAGTGGGCGGAACAATGCAGGTTCCATTACTTTCGTTTGCCTTGTACAAAAACATAGAACTATCGGAACTTGAAATAAAATCTGCCCTGGAGTCTGCGAGGACAACAAAACTAGATCTGGTGGCACAGGTTAAGAACAGCTTCTATGGAATCATTATGATAAGCGAATCGCTTAAGGTATTGGAACAGAGCTATAAGAATGCAATGGAAAGTGCCAATAACATAAAGAATATGTATGAGAAAGGGTTGGCAAGCGAATATGACAAAATCCGGTCGGAAGTTGCTGCGAGAAATATCATGCCAACACTCACTCAGGCTAGAAACGGACTTGAACTTGCAAAAATGCAACTTAAAATACTACTTTCTTTAAAGATGGACACCCCTATTGCAGCAGAAGGAAGTTTCTCAATTTTTGAAAATGAAATAAATAATTTTCAGAAGAATCTGTCTTTTTCCTTTGACCTGAACAGCAGCCTTAAGAGTATGGAGATCCAGCTTGAAAAGATGAATAAGAACTTTGAACTGATACATTCTCAAAGATTGCCAATGTTGGCAGGATTTGCAAATTACCAGCTTCAGATGCAGAGTAATGAGTTTTCTTTCAACAAAGCCTGGTCAAACTCATTCGCCATGGGAATTTCGTTGCAGATTCCAATTTTCAACAAGCTCTCAGTATCCATGAAAGAGAAACAGACACAGGTGGTGATAAGAAAGATGGAGTATCAAAGAGACCTTCTACGAGAGAACCTCTCACTTTCTGCCCAGAATTCAATAAACGAAATGACAAGAGCAAAAATCCAGTTGGAATCCGATAAAGAGGCTGCCAGACAGGCAAAAAAAGGATATGAGATAGCAAAGGTAAGGTACTCCACCGGAGTGGGAACTGTACTAGAGCTTAACGATACCGAAGTAGCTCTTACAAGATCACAATTAAATTTAAATCAGACCCTTTACGATTTTCTCAAAGCAAAGAATGAGTTTGAGAGGGTACTGGGTACAGAAAACATTAGTAAACAATAAAAAGCAAATTAAATATGAAAAAAGTTACAATTCTATTCGCTCTGGGTGTATTGCTTTTAGGAGCATGTTCTTCCGGCAAACAAAAAGAGACAGTGGCAAATACCGATGTGTTAGTTAAGATTGAAGAGATAGGTAAACAGATGGTTCCTCAGGAGACTGAATTTTCCGGCAACATAGAGCCATTTGTAAAAAATAACATTTCGAGTGCAGCAGCCCAAAGGGTTGAGAAAATTTATGCAGAGGTAGGCAGCAGGGTAAGAAAGGGACAGCTTCTGGTTCAGATGGAGAACACTAATTACTCTCAGGCAAAGACTCAGCTTGAAAATCTTAAACTCGACCTTTCGCGTATTGAGGCACTTTATAAATCGGGAGGCATTGCCGCACAGCAATATGATCAGATGAAGACACAGGTTTCTGTTGCTGAACAGAGTATTGCCAACCTGGACAAGAATACAAAACTGCTCTCTCCTATTGACGGAGTTGTCACTCAGCGAAATTTTGACAATGGTGACCTTGCGGTTGGAATGCCTATACTTGTTGTCATGCAAATACAACCGGTTAAGATTCTGGTAAATATCTCCGAGGAGTTCTTCCCTCAGGTGAAAATTGGAACCCCTGTTCAGATTAAGGTAGATGTATACGAGGGTAAGACATATCCGGGTAAGGTCAGCCTTATCTATCCTACTATCGACCCGGGTACTCGCACGTTCCAGGCTCAGGTTAGCATAGCCAACGGAAATTCTGAAATACGTCCCGGTATGTATGCAACAGCAAAAGTAAGCTTTGGCACAAAAGAGAAAGTTGTGGTTTCTGATAAAGCAGTTATAAAACAAGCAGGTACAAATGATAAATATGTATATGTGTTGGATGGAGATGTTGTTACATATACAAAAGTACTTCTTGGAAAAAGAGTTGGTTCTATTTACGAAGTGAAAAGCGGACTGGAGGCTGGTCAGAAGGTTGTTGTTGCCGGTCAGGCAAGACTTAACGACAAATCAAAAGTTAAGGTTGTAGATTCAGGTGCAGATTTGTCATAAAAACTATTAAAATTTTTTCGAATGAAATTATATGAAAGTGCAGTAAAGAAACCGGTAACCACGGCTCTGATTTTTATAGCCGTTGTGGTTCTGGGTCTATTCTCATATACGAAGCTCTCGGTTGACCTTTATCCCGAGATAGAGCTTAACATGGCAACTGTCATGACTACGTACTCGGGAGCGAGTGCGGCGGATATTGAGTTAAATTTGACAAAAAGATTGGAAACATCTCTGAGTACTGTTTCCGATCTTAAGAAGATATCTTCCAATTCAAAGGATAATGTCTCAATCATTACCATTGAGTTTGAATATGGTACCAATATGGATGAGGCGGTCAACGATATAAGATCTGTCCTTGACTTCCAGAAAAACTACCTTCCTGACGGTGCCGAGTCGCCTGTAGTATTCAAATACAGTACAGAGATGATGCCAATCATGTTCATCTCTGCCAGAACCTCTCAGAATGCCCAGGGTCTGTATAAGATTCTTGAGGAGAAGGTAGCGAATCCGTTGAACAGGATTGACGGGGTAGCCTCAACCTCAATTTCCGGAGCACCTCAACGTGAGATTCAGATTCTTACCGACCCCAAAAAAATGCAGGCATACAACATGGCCGATGAACAGATTGCATCTCTGATAGCTGCTGGAAACAGCAATATTCCCGCAGGTAGCATAGATGTTGGATCTGACACATACTCAGTTAGGGTTAATGGTGAGCTCAAGGAGAGTGATCAGATAAATGACATTATACTGGGAAGCTTTCAAGGAAAAAATATTTTTATAAAAGATGTTGCAGTTGTAAAAGACACACTTAAGGAGAGAGCAACTCAGGTGGTTACCAATGGTGTGACAGGCGCTATGATTGTAGTTCAGAAACAATCAGGAGCTAATGTTGTAGACATTGCAGACAAAATCAACAAAGCCTTACCGGATATAAAGGCTTCACTTCCACCGGATGTACAGCTTGAGGTTATTCTTGATTCATCGGAATTTATAAAGGACAGTATAAGTTCCCTTACAGAAACAGTAGTGCTTGCGGGTATTCTTGTTATGCTTGTTGTGTTACTGTTCCTTGGAAGGTGGAGAGCTACATTTATAATCATTCTTACCATTCCGGTTTCACTTATAGCTGCGTTCATCTATCTGATGGTGACTGGTAATACCCTTAATATCATATCGCTTAGTTCTCTCTCAATTGCCATAGGGATGGTTGTGGACGACGCCATTGTGGTGCTGGAAAATATAACGACGCACATAGAAAGGGGTAGTAAGCCAAAGGATGCAGCAATCTATGCAACAAATGAGGTGGCCGTGGCAATTATTGCTTCTACACTAACAATTATTGCAGTGTTCTTCCCGCTTACAATGGTTACAGGGCTTGCCGGGATCATGTTCAAACAACTAGGATGGATTGTTACCATAGTTATTTCGGTATCGGCAATCGTGGCACTTAGTCTCACGCCTATGCTTGCTTCCAAACTGCTTACAAAAGATCCTAAGAGAAGCAAACTATTCAACTTGCTTTACGGACCTATCGAAAGAACACTGGATTCATTGGACAGAGGATATGCCTCACTACTTACATGGGCATTGAGAAACAGGGTTCTTGTAATTATAAGTGCAGCAATGTTGTTTATTGGGAGCCTTTTCCTTCTGGCAAAGGTAGGAACCGATTTCTTTCCTGCATCGGATAACGCTCAGATAGGGCTTACAATAGAACTGCCTGTTGGAACAAGGGTTGAGCATACAAGAAAACTAAATACATATCTATACAATTTATGGAAGGACAAATATCCTGAAATAGAAATCTATCAGTCTTCTCTGGGACAGTCTGACGGTTCAAATATTTTTATGGCAATGAGAAACTCAGGAACATATCTTATTACTTATACTGCACGTCTGTCTAAGGCATCAGAAAGGGAGAGGGATATTTTCGAGATTTCTGACGAAATGAGGAAGGATCTGGCTGCAATTCCGGAGATATACCGTTTCGAAGTTATCCCGGGAGGTTCAAACATGGGTTTTGGTTCGGGAGGAACATCACTTGAGATGGATGTGCTGGGTTTCAATATGAAAGATGCCGACACAGTAGCTAATCAGGTAGCAAACATCATGAGGAAAACCGAGGGGTTGAGAGATATAAAGCTCAGCAGGGAGAATTATATGCCACAGTTGCAGATAGAGTTTGACAGAGAGAAGCTTGCCATGAATGGTCTTACAATGACCGGAGCGGCCACAGTAGTAAGAAACAGGATAAATGGTCTCATAACAAGCAGGTTCAGAGAAGATGGCGAGGAGTATGACATTGTTGTAAAAAATGAATTGAAATACAGGACAGAGATAGACGACATAAAGAACATAATAATCTATAACAGTCGTGGAAAGGGAGTAAGACTCTCAGAAGTCGGAGATGTGATTGAAGGTTTTGCGCCACCGTCAATTGATCACCAGGACAGGGAGAGGGTTATAAAAGTAACGGGTTTTGTATATAAAAGGGCACTAGGAGATATTGCTGCAGAAGTACAGAAAGAGGTCGATAAATTATCACTGCCTCCTATGATTGACGTAGAAACATCCGGTTCGGTGCAGGAACAGCAGGAGTCGTTTTCCGATATGCTTACCCTGCTTCTGCTTGTAGTCATGCTGGTATACATTGTTATGGCTGCTCAGTTCGAGTCGTTCAGAGATCCTTTCATAATCATGTTTTCACTACCATTTGCATTTACCGGAGTCTTTCTTGCTCTTTGGCTTAGTGGCACATCTCTGAGCCTTATTGCTCTTATTGGTGCAGTAATGTTAGTCGGAATTGTTGTCAAGAATGGTATTGTACTTATTGACTATATAAATCTGAACAAGGAGAGGGGAGCTACTGTAAGAAAATCCGTTATAAAAGGTGGAAAATCCCGTCTGAGACCTGTTCTGATGACTACTCTTACTACTATTCTGGGTATGATTCCTATGGCCATGGGTATTGGCGAAGGTTCCGAAATATGGCAGCCGATGGGTATATCAATTATTGGTGGTCTTACAATTTCGACAGTTCTGACACTTATCGTTATTCCTACAATCTATACATCGTTCCATGTGGGAGATATCAAGAGGAGAAGAAGGGCTCATGCAAAGCAACACGCTTAACATACTAGTAAAATTAAATATTATACCGAATGAAAGCAATAATGATAATATATAATCAGGCACACAGTGCAAATGTGCTTGAGGCGTTGGATAAATGCAGCATACGTGGATTCACCAAATGGGAAGATGTTCAGGGCAGAGGAACCAGTAAGGGAGAACCTCACTACTCCTCACATGCCTGGCCGTCAAAAAACATGGTTACCATGGCTGTTGTCGAACCCGAAGTTCTGCCAGCATTACTGGCAGAACTCAAAAAACACAACGAAGAAGCAGAAAAACAAGGCCTTCGCGCATTTGTCTGGGAAGCCGACTCGGTGATTTAATTCTCCGCCGCGGTAAGTGGCAACTAGCATGTAGACAACAAATCACCAAACATGAAATTCTATTTTTAGAAATTCGCGTTTGGTAATTCCTTAATATACAAATAAATACAACTTACTGCGGCGGAGAACGTGGTTACCAGCGGTTTTGACAGATCACGGAAATCGAATAACTTTGCGGCATGGAAAGTATAAAAGAGATTTTTAAAATTGGCAGGGGGCCGTCAAGCAGTCACACCATGGCTCCGGCACTTGCATCGGAACAATTTCTTGAAAGGAACAAGGGAGCATCATCTTTTTCGGTAACTCTTTACGGTAGCCTGGCTGCAACAGGGGAGGGTCACATGACAGATAAGGCGATACTCGATGTTCTTGGAAAAGAGCGTACAAAGATTGTCTGGGAACCGGAAATCTTTCTTCCTCAACACCCTAACGGCCTCAGGTTCGAATCTTATGATAACGAAGGAAAAATTACTGAGAGCTGGACAACATTCAGCATTGGAGGGGGTGACCTGAGTGACACCGGAGAGAGAAAAACAGGAGCTACAGTTTATCCTCACAGCACAATGAAGGAGATACTTGAATGGTGCCAGGCAAATGGAAGAACATTCTGGGAGTATGTAGAGATTCATGAAGAAAGTGATGTATGGGATTATCTGGCTGAGGTTTGGAAGGCAATGACGGACTCTGTTGAGAGAGGACTAGATAAAGAGGGCGTTCTTCCCGGAGGTCTGAATCTTTCAAGAAAAGCAGCTTCGTTCTACATCAAGGCCAAAGGATATCAGGGTTCAATGCAACGCAGATCAATGACATTTTCATTTGCACTAGCTGTCTCTGAGGAGAATGCTTCAGGAGGAATCGTTGTAACGGCTCCTACCTGTGGGTCCTCTGGAGTATTACCCGGGCTTTTGTATCTGAACAGGAAGTTTTATGATTTTTCAGACAGTCGTATTATAAAAGCAATTGCAACAGCAGGCCTTATAGGCAATATTATAAAGACAAACGCCTCAATTTCAGGGGCCGAAGTTGGTTGTCAGGGAGAAGTGGGATCGGCTTGTGCCATGGCTGCAGGGGCGGGAGTTCAACTCTTTGGAGGGACCCCGGCTCAGATAGAGTACGCGGCTTCAATAGGTATAGAGCATTTTCTTGGTCTTACCTGTGACCCTGTTTGCGGACTTGTCCAGATACCTTGTATAGAGAGAAATGCTTTTGGGGCAACAAGAGCAGTGGATGCAAATATGTATGCTCTGCTTTCAGACGGAAAACATCTGGTATCTTTTGACACTGTAGTAGAGGCTATGAAACGCACTGGGCACGACCTTCCGCGAATTTACAAAGAGACCGCAGCAGGAGGACTCGCCGAGCTCGTCGGCAAGGTGTAGGGTACATGGGGACGCACATTGTGTACCCATTTTCAAAATAATTTTGCAATTCAAAATTGATTGTGTGACAGTCTTTCCGGGCATTGCAATGAGATTGTCCCAGACACTAATTATGTGAAAAAATAGCATGGTGGCTGGTTGTGATATACTTGCAAGGAAGATTTGGGTACCCAATAAAGGAGCGGAGTGTCAAGAAAAATAAGAGCGGAAATTGGCAGCTAATCTACATAAGCATAATCTCAATTTCAGCCTTTATTTTTTAACGAAGTGACTGAATAGTGGGTAAATCCGGGATACGCATCAGAGAATTCCGCACCTTACCAGAAGAAGGGTACACAATTTGCGTCCCCATATACCAAAATTGGATTATTTAAAAATAGATACTAATTTAGCAGTCGGAATAAATAAAAAATAAATAATTATGGCAATAGCAGTAAACGACGCAAACTTCAACGAAATTGTAATCAAATCAGACAAACCGGTACTTGTAGATTTCTGGGCACCATGGTGTGGCCCTTGTCGCATGATTTCTCCGATTGTAGAAGAGCTGGCAGGAGAGTATGAAGGTAAAGCTGTAATAGCAAAGTGTGATGTTGATTCTAGTTCTGAAGTTCCGGTAAAATATGGTATCCGTAATATCCCTACAATCCTGTTCTTCAAAAACGGAGAACTTAAAGATAAAATAGTAGGCTCAACAACAAAAATCGCAATAGTCGCCAAGATTAATGCACTAATGTAAATTATTATGAAAAAGTTTTTAGCACTGATTTTAGGGATACTAATAGTTAGTACCTCTTCGTTTTCACAATCAAGGTTTGGGATAAAGGGGGGACTTAATTTTGCCAGTATGTCCAATATCAGCTCAAACATTAACGAGACATGGCAAAACCAGACAGGTTATCAGATTGGTGTAGCCCTGCAGTTAAAGGTTCCACTGCTAGGTCTGGCCATCCAGCCTGAACTTCTTTATTCAACGGTAAATACATCTATCAACAACGATCCTGCGAATACCATCAATATTGACTACCTGACTCTTCCTATAAATGTAGAGATAGGTATAGATATGCTAATATTCAGGCCATTCATTGTTGCCAGCCCTTTTATTTCGTATGCTATACAAAACAGCACAAGACTGGAAAACCAACCAATTTCCGATATGAACAGGTTTGACTACGGAATCGGTCTTGGAGCTGGTTTTGACCTCTGGAAACTTCAGATAATGGGTAAGTATAACTGGGGACTTGGAAAACTTAAAACAGCAGACGCAACATGGGATCAAATTGGCACATATAAAGATGCAACACTTCAGGGATTCCAGCTTTCAGTGGCATTTCTCTTTTAACAATTAATTGTTTTAATGGGTAAAAGAATTTGTGTCTATTGTTCATCCAGCGATATTCTGGAAGAGAAATATAAAGAGGTCGCCGAATGCTTTGCTAAGGCGGCCTCCTTTCTTAATTATACAATTGTCTGCGGAGGAAGTTGTAAGGGATTGATGGGAGTTATAATTGACACCATGATTTCCAATGGAGCCAGAGTGGAGGGAATTATTCCGGAATTTATGAAAGACCTTGAGTTTCATCACCCTTGTCTGGAGAATATAGAGGTTGTAACGACTATGAGCGAAAGAAAAGATAAGCTCCGCTATGACACAGATGCAGTTGTAGCCTTTCCAGGAGGACTTGGAACACTAGAAGAGCTAATGGAAACGTTTACACTCAGGAGATTGGGGCTTTATTCAGGAGAGGTGATAATTTTTAACCAGGATGGTTTTTATGACCCTCTTTTTCTGCTGTTTGAACATTTTGAGAAGGAAAGGGTTTTAAATAACAATTGGAGAGAGGGGATGATTGTTGTAGATAATGTGGAAGATCTTATGTACTCATTGGAATCGGCAGAAAGAAAGCTTCTCGAACCAAGACATTATGCACCGGCTTAAGTAACAAGTAATGGAGATAAAAGGCATTAACAGCAACATAGACAAGGATTGGCAAAGCTTTCAGAAAATCATGAAGGAGAATCTGGAGAGTAGCAGTTCTCTGCTCAATACCATTAATTCTTACCTTCTCGACAACAAAGGCAAGCAGATACGTCCTCTGCTCAGTATCCTTTCGGCCAAAGCATGCGGACAATCTAACGACTTGTCTGTAACATGTTCGGTAGTAGCAGAGATGATACATACAGCAACCCTTCTCCACGACGATGTGGCAGACAATGCCTCTTACAGAAGGGGGGCTCCTACCGTCCAAACCACCTTCAGCCCCGCAGCTTCAATTCTTACAGGAGATTATTGGCTTGCAAAAGCCTTATCCTTGCTGGTAAAAAAGCCAAACCCCGAGATATTGGGATTTTTCACTAAGACAGTTGAAGATCTATCAGAAGGAGAACTTTTCCAGATGCAGAAGGCAGACAGTCTTGATACAACACTAGAGGACTACTACAACATCATATACAGAAAAACGGCGAGTCTGTTTGTTGCAGCAATTAAAAGTGCAGTATATTCAGTCGGCGCAAAAGAAGAAATCCTTACTTCCATGGAGAGATATGCATACCACCTTGGTATAGCGTTCCAGATAAGAGACGACATATTTGATTACATGCCACAGCTTAACACCGGAAAACTTGCCGGAGGGGACATAAAGGAGAAGAAAATAACACTGCCCCTGATATGTGCCTTGAATCTTGCTACATCGGAGGAGAGAGAATCCCTACTGGTTTTGATGAGAGAAACAACGGATGAAGAGAGACTTGTCGATGAAGCATCAACTCTGATTAAAAAATATCACGGAATAGAACTTGCTCAGAAAGCACTGTTAGAACATTGTAAAAACGCAGAAGATGCTCTTTCTGTCTTAAGTGAATCTTTATATAAAAGCGATTTGATTAAACTGGCAAGATACGTGGGAAACAGAGAAGTGTAACATAACAAACATTACTGCTTTAGAACTATTTGTCTATAAGCGGTTTCCAACTGGTCATAAAAATCCTTCCCGTAAGCAAAAATCAAGGGTTCCCGTAAAAATCTGAATACGGGGACCCCATCTTTTTTACCTTTTGCAAAAGCGTCGATACAGATGTGCCACTCATGAAGATTGAGTGCTACCATTCCGTTCGACAATGTTGTTGTTCGTATAGGATATAACCAGCACGAGATTGGTTTTTTTAAAGTACTCTCTCCGGCGTTGAAGGCAACCTCCACTCCGCAGAAACAATTATCTTCCTTGTCGAACTGAGTATATGCGCACTCTTCTCCTTCAATAAGGGGAGTAACCAGATCGCCATCGGAATCCAAGACAAAGGGACCCTGCTCCTCAATGGAGCGGATCCCTTCTGGTCTCAGATATTTTGAAATTTTATTGAAATCTTTTTTTAAATGGCTACACTCTGTTTCAGATAATGGGGCTCCGCTATCGCCAATTATGCAACATGCACCATGACATCTGAAATAATCACATACGAACTTTTCTGTAAGTATGGTAGAGGCTACCAGAAAATTACCAATTTCAATAATTTGCATCTTATTTTTTCTCGGCTGCCTTGCCGCTCATAATTATCTCAAACTGATTGCCTTGGCTAATAGCAGCTTTGATAAAGTTAAGCAATTTGGCAGGAGTTATAGACTTAAGCGCAGCTTCGTATGTAGTATGAAGGTCTTTACCTAAAATGAACCTGTTTGTTATTACCGAAGACCAGTATTTGTTCTCTCTCAGGTTCTGAGTGTAATTCTTTTGCATATATTCTGTAATCTTAGCAAAATCAGCAGGATTCACGCCCTTTTCAAGAACATTGTTAATCTCCAGATGAGCTCTCTTAAGCAACTTCTCTGTTAAAGCAACGTCTGTATCGAAGCCAAACATAAATGTGAAAAATTCTTCAGGAGTAAAACTCATGTTCATGTTTACACCAACACCATAAGTGCCACCCTCTTCTTCGCGGATTGTTTTGGTAAATACCATGTCAAAAGCCTGTTTCATCATGTCTGCCATAATAAGGTTCTCAACAGTATACGCAGCCTTACCCGTTAAAATTGTATATACGGTAGCTTTAGGGGTTTGCATCTCTTTGTCGAAGTGCTTAACCAACTTCCCTTTAACAGGAACCATCCCAGTATTTGCCCAGTTCTCTTTATTGGCCTTATTGGCAGGCAGAGAACCAATATATGTTTCAACAAGTGGTTTAAGTGTGGCAGGGTCTACATTACCAACAAAAACAAAAGTGAAATCAGCCGCATTTGCAAATCTTTCCTTAGCCAGTTCCATGATTCTTGGATAATCAACCTTGTCAAGCATATCGATGTTCATTCTTTTAGAATAAGGATTGTTATTAAACATGGCAGCTTGTAATGTGTCAGAAAATGCAGTCATAGGATCTGAAGCAGCATTTTGCAATTGAGCTTTCATTCTGCCCATAAATGCCTGATAAGCTTCGTTATCCTGTCTTAAGGCTGTGAAATTCAAGTAAAGAAGCTGCATGAATGTCTCTATGTCTTTTGGTGTTGAAGAACCGCCCATACCTTCTGTATATGTACCAATAGAAGGACTTACACCAACATTTTTACCGGCAAGCACCTTTCTAAGATCGGTTTGGCTGAATTTGCCAACCCCACCTATCGAAATCATGTTTCCAATAACCTTTGTAAGCACTATGTCGGATTTGTCAAAAAGAGAGAAACCACCACGACTACTTGCAGAAAACATAATCTGATCTTCCTTGAAGTCTGTTTTCTTTACAACTACAGTAGCACCATTCGACAATGTCCATACAATAGCACCGCTCATTGGCTCGTTTACCTCGTTAACTACTTTACCTGCTACCGGAGCAACAGGAACAAGAGGTTCGTTAGATACTGTCTCCTTATAAGCTTCAACACTATCTTTTAGAGCATTGTTATATATATTCAGAATATCCTCTTTAGAAGGTACTGTAAGTCCCTCTTTTTTTGGCATCATTATGACAATGGCAAGGTTCTCGTTCTTTGGAAGAGATTTGGCATACATGTTAATCTGATCAATTGTAATAGAAGGAGCAATCTGCATCATCATTGTGTACTCCATCTCTATTCCCGGCATAGCATTACCAGTAGTAAAGTTGTTAAGTATCTGATCTACATAAAAAGAGTTTTTCTGTTTCTCCCTCTCCTTGTAAATTTGTTCCATTCTGCTTGTGAAGTTGGCTCTTGCCCTGTCATATTCAGAAGAGGTGAAACCAAATTTTCTTACCCTTTCAGATTCATTGACAATTGCTCTGAGTGCCTTGTCTATTTCTCCCTCTTTTGCTCCTGCAGAAATACTAAATGCAGCCTTTGTGTTCGATACTATATAGTCACCATATGATGCACCGGCGTTTGTATATGGAGGATTTGCCTTCTGAGCTGCCTCCTGCAAACGGGCATTGAGCATACCGGTAACCATATTAATCATATAATCCATAGCAAGAGAGGCGACTGTGGGCCTGAATTCCTTTGGAAGAACATCTTGTTTGAACATCATCATAATATTTGTTGATGTTGCTTCAGGATCGCTTGCAACAGAGACTAATGCTGCCTTTGTATCAGGAACAGGAAACTCAACCCTTTCTGCAGCATCTTTTTTCTTTGGAACTGAACTGAAAAGAGACTTTATCTGATTTTCAATAGCAACGGGGTCAATATCACCAACAACGATAATACCCTGCAAATCGGGACGATACCATTTCTGATAAAAATCACGAAGCTCTTTTGGAGTAAAGGTCTCAATTACCTTAACCAAACCACCGGGCAACCTATGAGCATATTTGCTGTCAGGCATGATTTCCGGCAAAATATTCTCGATCATTCTCATTTGTGCATTACTTCTTGTACGAAGCTCCTCGCGGATAACACCCCTCTCTTTCTCAATGTCTGCCTCTTTAAGGCTTATGGCACAGGACCAGTCATAAAGAATAAGAAGACAAGAGTCAATAATTCCTTGCCTTTTTACAGGAACGCTGGAGATATTATATATTGTTTGGTCAACACCTGTAGAAGCATTAAGATTCACACCGAATTTAACTCCGATTTTTTCCAGATAAGAGATGATTCCGTTTTCAGGGAAATTTTTTGACCCATTAAATGCCATATGCTCAAGAAAGTGAGCAAGACCACGCTGATTCTCCTCTTCCAGAATAGCTCCAACTTTCTGTGCAATGTAAAATTCTGCCTGTCCTTTAGGTTCAGCATTTTTCACAACATAATATGTGAGTCCGTTGTCCAGTTTCCCGGTTCTTACTTTAGGGTCCAATGGTAAAGTTGGTGGCACTTGTGCATTTGCGTTTACAAAAAAAGCAAAGGATGCCACTAATAAAAATAGTCTTTTCATACTAATTGATTGATTTTTTGATAATGATAACAAATATAGGGAATATTTTGCATCGTGTTTTGCTTTTTATTAAATTTGCATTTACCATACGAAAATATTATTATACAATTTTATAACAAAAATTATTCCAATGAAACATCTCAAGACATTTTTAGCTATTTGTATGCTATCCCTATTCTCTTATGGATCTGTATATGGACAGGACCTTGCTGCAGCCACAGAACTTTATAATGCAGGTGCCGCAGCACTTAATACAAACAACTATCCGGGTGCAATCGATTCCTTTAATAAAGCGCTTAAAATGCTTGAAACACTGGGGGAAGAGGGTGCTACACTTTCTAAAGAGTGCAAGGACATACTTCCTAAGATCTATCTTAGATACGGTAAAGAACTAGCAAACAGCAAAGATATTGACAACGCATTGATACAGATTAAAAAAGCTGCTGAGACAGCAAAGGCAAACTCAATGGCTGATGTAGAAAAAGAGGCAACAGATCTTATTCCTCAGATTCTTATGGCAGACGCCACATCATGCCTTAACGAGGGTAAATTTGCTGAAGCTATAACCGTTTACAAAAAGCTTATTGCGCGCGACCCGGAAAATGCAACTGCATATCTCAGGATAGGTATGTGTGAGGCACGCCTCAACAACGAAGAGGGTGCAATTGCAGCTTTTGACAAGGCTATTCAATTGGGAGACAAGGAAGATGCAAGCAAGCAATTGTCTGTTGTTTACCTAAAAAAATCTGCTGCTGCCATCAAAACAAAGAACTGGGCAGGCGTTTATGAGAATGCAAAGAAATCAAATCAGTATGTAGTGTCTGGACAGGCAAACAAACTGGTTGGCCTTTCAAGTGTGCAACTAAAGAAATTTGACGAAGCAATTGCTGCTCTGGAGAGCTATCTTGCAGAAGATCCTAATGCCAAAGACAAGAACAGTACAATTTACAATCTTGCTGTGGCCTTTGAAGGCAAAAAAAATCCGGGCAAGGCATGCGGATATTACAAGCAACTTTTGTCGGATCCTACCTACAAGGCAATTGCAGAGTATAAAGTGAAAACAGAACTTAAGTGCAATTAAGAGAATTAGAACTTTTAGCACCGGCAAAAAACAGAGACATCGGCACTGCAGCTATAAATTGCGGTGCCGATGCTCTCTATATTGCAGGACCATCTTTTGGAGCAAGAGAGGCAGCCGGTAACCCGATCTCAGAGATTGAGACCCTGGCGGCTTATGCTCACAGGTTTGGTGCCAAGGTTTACATGACTCTTAATACCATACTTTTCCAAAGTGAGCTTGAAGAGGCGGTCAGACTATCAAAACAGGCTTACGAAGCAGGTTGTGATGCGCTGATTATTCAGGATCTGGGGCTTCTTAAGGCAGGATTGCCCCCCATCCCCCTTTTTGCATCGACCCAGACTAACATACGGAGCGTAAAACAGGCTATGTTTCTGGAATCTCTTGGATTCAAACGCCTGATACTTGCCAGAGAGTTGTCTTTAGCTCAGATAGAAGAGATAAGAGCCTGTACTTCAATTGAACTGGAGTCATTTATTCATGGGGCTCTATGTGTTTCTTACAGTGGTCAATGTTATTTGAGTGCAAAGGCAACAGGAAGAAGTGCCAATAGAGGGGTTTGTGTTCAGGCTTGCCGTTCACAATACAACCTTGTGGACAATTCGGGTAACCTCCTGATAAGAGATAAGGCACTGCTGTCTCTTAAGGATTTAAATATGGGGGAACATATTGAGGAGCTGGCTAAAGCCGGAATATCATCATTCAAGATAGAAGGAAGACTTAAGAATATTTCCTACATCAAGAATGTGGTAAAATATTATAGGTCGCTTATTGACAGATTCATCTCGTCTGAAGAGGGATTTACCGCATCTTCCGCTGGACAGTTATATGGTGGGTTCACTCCAAGACCGGAGATGACGTTCAACAGGGGATATACAGATCTTTTCATTTCGGGTAAAAGGGGTAAATGGCAGAGTGGAGAAATTGCAAGGTCGGTGGGAGAGTATATTGGAAAGGTAGAGCAAATAGTTGAAGACAAAAGTGGCAACCTTACATTCAGGTATGAATCAGACAACAAAATTCACAATGGAGACGGACTTTGTTTCATAACGCCAAAAGGGAAGGTGTTAGGAGCAAGGGCGAGTAGTATAAAGGACAATCTGGTATCGACAAACGAACCACTCATTATTGCTGTTGATTCTAAGATTTATAGGAACTTCAATCACAATTTTGAAAAGGAGCTGGAGCAAAACATGCCTAAAAGGCTTATTGAAGTGGAACTGCAGTTTATTTCCGACAAGGAGAGTGCTGTTGTTAAGGCTCAAAGCCAAGATGGTTGTAGTGCAGAATATGTAATTGAAGGAAATTACGAATTAGCAAAAAATGAAGATCTTGCCAGACAAAACATTATAAATCAACTGAGCAAGACCTCGGATATTTATAAGTTCACTGTTTCGGAAATAGAAGCCCAAGAAATTCTGTTTTTCCCAGCTTCATCTCTTAATGAAGTAAGAAGGTCACTTGCAGATAAACTCAGTATTTCGAGAGAGAGGAAAAGGGTTGAACTTAAGCTGGAGAAAGAGAAGATAGTTAATGGGGTAAAAACCAGTACAGACAGAAACAACAAAATAGTTAATGGTTTAAGTTACGACTACCGAGCAAATATATCGAACAACCTTGCAAGGGAGCTGTATAAGGATTTGGGAGCAGATAGTGTGGAAGATGCCTTCGAATTATCGCCTCCTTTAGAGGCGGAGCTTATGAGAAGCAAATATTGTATAAAGTTTGAGATGGGGATTTGTCCTAAAGAGGGAGCTGTAAAACAGATGAATGAGCCACTGTTTCTGGAAAACAACGGGAAGAGATATCGTCTGGGTTTTGATTGTAAAAACTGTGAAATGGTTATCTTTGGTTAAAATAGCGAGTTAAAAAATGAAATTCTCCTCAATAGTCGGTCAGCATAAACTTAAGTCACAACTCATCAATTTATCCGGAGAGGGAAGAGTTAGTCATGCTATAATGTTTTGCGAAGATCAGGGATATGGAGCGCTTCCGCTTGCTATTGCATTTGCTCAATACAACTCCTGCCCCAACCGAGATGGCAGGGACTCATGCGGCACCTGTCCCACATGTAACAAGTTTCAGAAACTTATACACCCAGACCTTCATTTTGCGATGCCGGTAAACAACACAAAAAAGATAACATCAGACAAGAAACCGGTGAGCGACCACTTTATTGATGTCTGGAGAACATCCGTTATAGAAAACCCAAATCTTACCGAACAAGATTGGTACGATAAAATAGGAGTTGAGAACAAGCTTGGTCTTATTGGTGTGAATGAGGCGGCCCTTATTCTCAAAAAACTCAGTCTCAGGTCTTTCGAAGGGGGAGACAAGTACATGATTGTATGGCTCCCGGAGAGGATGAATCAGGAAGCTGCAAACAAACTTCTAAAGCTCATAGAAGAGCCGCCTGCTGGTACTTATATTTTTCTTGTGAGCAAGTCTCCGGAAAAGATTTTGCCTACAATTATATCGAGATGCCAGATTATAAGAGTCACTCCTCTCGAAATAGAGGAGCTTGGGAACACACTTTCGCACGATTTTTCCATAAGTGAGGCAGACGGAATATTCTGGGCAAAGATTGCAGGTGGAAGTATTAGCAAGGCACGGGAGATAATAAAAGAATCAATAGAGGTGAGCACAAGTCAGGAGCTTTTTCTCAGACTTCTGGAGGGGTGTGTGGCCAAGGATATGGTAAGCGTCATATCTGTCTGGGAAGATCTTGCAATTTCCGGAAGAGAGAAACAGAAACAATTTTGCTTTTATGCCCTGGAGTTCATCAGAAGAGTATATATCATGAGTATGGGAATTGAGGAGATATCGAATACTCCCGACTCACAGAGAGATGTAGTATCTATGTGGGCAAAAAAAATAAAACCATCCTTTTACTCAAGAGGTTACGATGCAATAAACGGAGCACTTGCAGACATAGACCGCAATGTAAATTCCAAATATATTTTCTCCGACCTTAGTAATCGCTTTTTTCTATCTTTGTGAAAAATTATGGATAAACAAAATATAATATATGACTGTTCCCGGGGCTGTTCTTCAGAACGGACCAATGAGGGAGAATTACGGATAAACTTCAAAACAGGCTGCTGCAAACTAAGTGTTTTCGATTGGTTGCAGGGTATTCCGGAAGAGATTACAAAAGAACTTTTTGAAGTACGGTTCAAGAATACGCGAAAATCCTGCTTTCTCAATACTTCAGGACAATCACTTACTATAGGTGATATTGTAACGGTTGAGGCGTCAAACGGACACGACGTAGGTATCATAACTCTGTCGGGACCTGTAATACTACATCAACTCAAAAGAAACAATGTAGATATTAAAACGGTTGAATTCAAAAAGATATACAGAAAAGCAAAAACACTCGACATTGAGAGATGGCAGGAGGCAATTGCAAAAGAGCACAAAACAATGATCCGTTCAAGACAGATTGCTGCTTCTTTAAACCTGAACATGAAGATTGGTGATGTGGAATTTCAAGGTGACGGAACAAAAGCCATATTCTATTATATTGCAGACGAACGTGTCGACTTCAGGCAACTAATCAGGCTTTTTGCAGAAGAGTTCAAGATACGTATAGAGATGCGTCAGATTGGTGCAAGACAGGAGGCCGGACTTATTGGAGGAATAGGTGTCTGTGGACAGGAGTTGTGTTGTGCGAGGTACATGTCCGATTTTCAGTCTATTACAACTCAGGCTGCCAGAAGTCAGGATCTTTCTCTTAACCCACAAAAACTAGCCGGACAATGCAGTAAGCTCAAATGTTGCATTAATTATGAAGCTGCTGTATATATTGATGCACATGCTAACATTCCATTTGTGAGGGTCCCTCTGGAAACAGAAGACGGTTTTGCATATCTTGTAAAGACCGATACTCTTAAAGGAGTGATGTGGTTCTCATACGAACAGAACAGTATGGCCAATATGTTTCCTCTCACAGCAGAGAGAGTAAAGGAGGTTATCAAGCTTAATAAGAGAGGAGTAAAGGTAGCAAACCTGAATCCTACGGAAGAGAAGGTGGCAGAATACAAGAGTGCCGTTGGGGAAGGGAGTATATCAAGATTTGACGAAACATCAAGGTCGGGTCAGCAAAACAGGAAAAGGCATAAAAAATCTCCAAGGGGGGGCCATGACAATCAAAAATAGCACTTTACTTCTTGCGTTACTTTTTTTTCTGTTCTCTTGTGAAAATGAGAGTAGATATTACTCATATTTTCCTGTAGAGATTACAGACTCGTTGTCGGAATATAGCATATCCTTTAATGTCAGATTACCGGACCACTTTAACGAGGTGTCAATTCCCATGGTTCTTACTATCTCATCTCCGGGAGGAGATATGTTCAGGGATACAATATCATTTCCGCTTGTGAAAGATGTGAAATATAATTATATACAGGAGGTTAGAAGTGGTGTATGGAGAGATTTGAGATGGCTGTACAGAGACAGGGTAAAATTTCCGGCAAGCGGCAAGTGGATGTTTACTGTAAAGCACTTGTCTAATAATGAGACTCTGAAAAAAATAAAAGACTTGCAAATATCAATAAAGGCCAGATAGATACATGGGAAAAGACAAACTGAAAAGATTTGCAGAGAACGAGAGCTTCAAGTGTCTCTTTCAACCGGAATTCGATGAAGTGTTCAGAAAAGACTATATGCTTAAAGGGAAATGGCATTCAGAAGTTTTTAAGAATGACAATCCTATTGTTCTTGAGCTTGGTTGCGGAAGAGGAGAGTACACCGTTGAGATGGGAAGAAAGTATTCCAATATTAACTTTATTGGAATTGATATAAAGGGAGCAAGATTGTGGAGGGGAGCAAAGAGTGCAACAGAAGAGTCTCTGACCAATGTTGCCTTTGTAAGGTGTCGGATAGAATTTATCGAGTGGCTTTTTGGACCCGGAGAGGTATCGGAGATATGGATAACTTTTGCCGACCCACAGATAAACAGAGACAATAAAAGACTTACCGGAACCCTGTTTCTTGAGAGATACAGGAAGTTTTTAGTGTCTGACGGTATCATTCATCTTAAGACAGACAGTCTTTATTTGCACAATTATACCGTAGCAATGGCTAAACTAAACCATCTGGAAATCATAGAGGAAAACAGAGATATCTACGGAAGCGGAAGAGCAGACGAACTACTATCCATTAAAACCCACTATGAAGAGAACTATCTATCAATGGGAATCCCAATAACATACCTTACCTTTAAGCTAAGTAGTAACAATAAACTGACAGAACCGGAAAAGGAGGGTCTTTAACCTCTTGCTTTACTCAGTCGATTGGTCTCTTACTGCATATTCAATGGAGCGGCTTAGCCTGTAAACATCTTTCCTTAGCCCGTTCAGTGTTATAGGGTTGTCCGAAAAGTCAAGGACAACAGAATCTTCGAACATTCGCATAGCTCGAACGAACTTGGAGCTTGGCCTGAAGGTGATTGTTGTAGCATCTTCTGAAACCAATATGAAACGGCAGTTAATAATAATCTCTTTTATCTTCTCTTTGTCTTCTGTAAAACTGCGGTTGAGATAAACTTTTTTCTTTACATATCCGAATAGTGGATAAACGAAAGAGATAACTACTAAGAAGACTAACATCTGGCCACCGGTTCCGGGACGGAAGAAATTCTCGTAATGAAGCCCTTGTTTTGAGGTTATGGCCATTATTGCAATAAGGATAAAGAAGATAATAGTTAAAGAAATTGCGTATTTAACTACTCTTATAAGATACTTTTTTATGTCAAAATCCTTCATGATAAAAATGTTTTAGTACACAAAGCTAAGTAAAATTCCTATTTTTGTACTATATTGGCTTTATCAAAAATTATCAGAAGTATGGAAAAAGAGAAACAATTAAGGAACCTTGTAATTGGAATGGCTGTAGTTGCAGTAGCACTTGCTGCAGTGCTTGCCTGGATATGGATTGACAGGAACAAGCTGATAGGTAATCTTACAGAAGAAAAAGATATGCTTACGGTTCAGATGGTACAACTCAAGACCGACTATGAAGGTCTCTCTTCAAATAATGACAGCCTTAACGTACAGCTTACAAGGGAACGCGAAAAGGTTGACCAGTTGATAGAGCGGGTTAAAAGCACAGAGGCAACCAACAGGTCGCGTCTTCGTCAGTATGAACAGGAACTGGGGACACTCAGGTCAATAATGAGGGGTTATATTGTACAGATAGATTCTCTTAACACTCTAAACATCTCATTGCGTAAGGATGCTGCTGTCGCAAGGGACGAAGTTAAAGAGACTCAGCAGAAATACAAGGAGCTGCAGAGTACCACAGACGAATATGCAAAACAGGTACAGATAGGAGCCATACTAAAAGGAAGAGGATTAAGCCTTGTTGCAATTACAAGTTCAAACAAAGATACCGACAGAAGTAGCAGGACAGTGAAACTTAAAACTTGCCTTAACCTTGTGGAGAACACTCTGGCAGCAAAAGGGCCAAGGAGGGTATATATAAGGGTAAAAGGACCCGATGGAATCCTCATGACCGGGGCACAACAGCAGATTTTCACAGTAGCCGGCGAACAGATGATTTATTCGGCTGTAAGAGAGGTAGACTATCAGGGCAGTGAACTTGAATTGTGTATATTTTTCACAAACAACCGCCCGTTTGTAAAAGGGGTCTATAATGTGGATGTCTATACAGAAGAGGGCAAGCTAGGGTCTACTGACCTGCTTTTGAGGTAATTTATAACCAGTCTGTTGGCAGGTTTATATATTCATATCCCATTTTGTTCGCAGTTCTGTATCTACTGCGATTTCTACTCCACTAAGCAAACGAGCAGGATGGATAGTTATGTGGAAGCATTGCTAAATGAGATAAAGCTAAAAAAAGATTATTTCAGAGACAAAGGAATCCCCTTAACAACAATTTACATAGGAGGGGGAACTCCTTCTCTTTTGTCTGCAACCCAATTGTCTAAAATTGTCAGCACTGCTTGTGAGGTTTTTGAAATATCTCTTGAGGATATTGAGGAGTTTACAATGGAGGTAAACCCCGATGACGTTACTCCAGATTATCTTGCTACTATAAAAAAGAGTGGTATAAACAGGCTCAGCATGGGTGTCCAGTCATTTTCGGATGAGGATCTAAAATGGATGAACAGAAGGCACAACTCAAAACAGGCAATTGATGCTTTTTATAATGCCAGGGCCGCCGGTTTTGACAACATAAGCCTCGACCTCATATTCGGATATGAATTGCTTACAATGGAGAGATGGAACTCAAACCTTCAAAAGATTCTGGAGATGCGGCCGGAACATATATCGTCTTATCAGTTGAGCATAGAACCAAAGTCAAAGCTGGGGTCACTCTACGAAAAGGGTTGTTACAATGCTACTTCCGACGAAATGTCATACAGAGAGTATCAATTGCTGCAGCAATGTCTTAACGATGCCGGATATGTTCAGTACGAGATATCCAACTTCTCCCTCCCGGGCAAAGAAGCCATACATAACAGCGCCTACTGGAACCTTACACCATATCTGGGTCTGGGGCCCGCAGCACACTCATTCAACGGAGAAAACAGATTCTGGAACTGCTCAAACCTTAACCAGTACATCCTGCAGACAGCTATGGACAAAAGTTGTTCAAAGCAGGAGACCCTCAGCATAAAAGACAAATTCAATGAGACAATAATGTT
Source organism: Bacteroidales bacterium (assembly GCA_041659025.1). GTDB lineage: Bacteria > Bacteroidota > Bacteroidia > Bacteroidales > UBA932 > Bact-08. Next base: position 594,576 of record JBAZZA010000001.1, read on the forward strand.
GTCACTAAGAAAGCGGGATGGGCTCAACCCGGGACTCCTCAGAGAAAAATTTGGAGAAAGTATGTTTGGGATTTTTGAAAGACAATCGGCACCGCTGCTAAAATCAGGCAACCTTGTTATTTCAGACGGCAAAATAAAAATCCCGCAGGAGAAACTATTCCTCTCCGACGGGATAATAAGAGATCTTTTTATCTGATCCTCCAGAAGGCGGTCATGTCCTCTAGAAGGCTATCAAGCTGTTGGCTCTTAGGTATGCAATGATTGCAATTGTCAAAAAGCCAAGGAAAATGAATGTTGCATAGACATAAGCAACAAATTTCCATCTGGCCAGCCATTTTGAATTGTTAAGACCAATTGTCTGGAAAGCACTCCAGAAACCATGTGTCAGGTGGAACCATAGGGCTCCGAACCATACTGCGTACGCTACAACAATCCAGATGTTGCCAAAGGTGAGATTCATAAGCATATTCACATCCTCTGCCTCACTTCCTGTAAAATCCTGAAGCTGCATCTTTGCCCAGAAGTGAGTAAGGTGGAAACCAAGAAATCCCAGAACAATTATACCCAGAACAAACATATTCTTTGAGGACCACGAATCGGCCTTGCCGGTGTGTGAAACTGCATACCTCTCTTTACCTCTTGCCTTAAGGTTAGTAAGCGTGAGGAACCCGGCATATAAAATGTGGATAACAAAACCGGCGGCTAAGACAGGTACCATTACAACTACCACAGGAGAACCCATTATCATTATAATAGTATCGAAAGCCTCAGGACCGAGAATGTATGCTGAATTTGCAAACAGGTGGACCAACAGAAAGAGAATCAGAAAGAGGCCCGTAATACTCATAATAAGTTTTTTCCCTATAGATGAGGTAAATATATTTCCCATGACAGATTGTTTTTTTATCGATTTTTGAGAGTGTGCAAAGATAATCTCTTGCTTGGTATTTTCATAATATTTAGCTATTTTTGTTTGATTAATAAAGGCCATTGTTGCTATTTAATACCTAATAATTAATGAAATACAAAAGAGTTCTTCTAAAACTTAGTGGTGAGAGCATTGGTGGCAAGGAGGGTAAGGGTATCGACGAAAGTATACTTTCTCAATACTCCAGGGATATTTTTGAGATTGTATCGGCAGGCGTTGAGGTTGCTGTAGTAATAGGGGGAGGTAATATTTTCAGGGGCCTTTCAGGTGTTGGGAAGGGTTTCGACAGAGTAAAGGGAGATCAGATGGGTATGCTGGCAACAATAATCAACAGTATAGGGTTGTCACTGGCAATCAAATCTACAGGCATTGATGCAGAGGTATTTACATCGACACCAACAGAACCTTTTGCAAGATACTACGAGAGAGATAAAGCTGTAAGATTCATGCAGGGAGGGGGTGTTGCAATAATTGCCGGGGGCACCGGAAATCCTTTCTTTACTACAGATTCTGCATCGGCATTGAGAGCTTCCGAAATAGGGGCAGATGCTCTTTTAAAGGGAACAAGGGTAGACGGAGTCTATACAGCTGACCCCGAAAAGGACCCCAAAGCCGTAAAATATACAACACTTAGCTATGACAAGGCTATCTCGGACAATCTCAGGATTATGGACCAGACTGCTTTTTCTCTTTGCAAGGAGAACAGTATTCCTATTGTAGTTTTTGACATGAACATTTCCGGTAACCTGTTACGTCTTGTAAAAGGTGAGCAAATTGGGACAGTTGTCTGTTCGAAAGAATAAATTTTAAGATTATGGATATAAGTAAACAAGTCGAGGTTATTGCCTCAGAAAAAGAGAAGATGCACAGAGCTCTTATACATCTTGATGAGGAACTTAAAACCTTTAGGGCCGGCAAAGCAAATACTGCTGTCTTTAACAATGTTATGGTGGATTATTATGGTAATCCTACACCCATACCTCAGATCGCCAGCGTTACAGCTCCCGATGCAAAGACAATGCTACTTCAGCCATGGGACAAAAAGATGATTCCGGCAATTGAGAAGGCCATCATGGCAGCCAATATCGGTTTCACCCCACAGAACAATGGTGAACATATAAGAATTAATGTTCCTCCTCTTACAGAAGACAGAAGAAGGGACCTTGTAAAAAGGGTGAAAGCTTCAGGAGAAAATGCAAAAATCAGTATTCGCAACGCACGCAGAGATGGCGTGGAGCTATTGAAAAAATATCAGAAGGAGGGTCTTCCTGAAGATGTTGTCAAGGATGGTGAGAACACACTTCAGAAAGAGACTGAACATTACAATAAAAAGGTAGACGAGGCTCTTGCTTTTAAAGAGAAAGAGATAATGACAGTATAGTGAAAAAGCTATTATTTTTTGGAGTTTTTCTCACTTTTTTGATTGTATCCTGTAAAACAGCAAAAATTGAGGGGCCGGCAGAATCTTACCTGCCCTCGGAGCTTGCTCCGGCAATATCTGAGCTCCCCCTGGAACTTGAACTTGATGTAAAAAAGCTGGAGGCTGCCATAAACAAAAAAATGACCGGCCTTTTATATGAAGGGAGCAATGTTTCAGACAGGGATCTCACTATCAAGATATGGAAAGCTCAGAACTTCGCACTGTTTGTAAACAACAACGAGATAGTCTATAGGGTTCCGCTTAAGATCTGGTCGCGCTTTGCGTGGAAGATGGAGAAGCTGGGCATTGTCCTTTCCGACCAGTATGAAGCCACAGGTACCATTGCACTCATTTACCGGACAACAATAAGCATCGACAAAAACTGGAAGCTCATTTCAAAAACGGTATCTTCCGGATATGAGTGGATTGAAAAACCAAAAATAAGCATTATCGGAGTTAATATCCCTTTTACTCCAATAGCAGATCTGGCTCTGTCGCGGTTTGATAAAACGATAAACGAACAGATAGACAGGACTCTCTCAGAGACTGTTGACATTAAAAAATATGTTTTGCAGATGTGGGACGAGGTTCAGAAGCCAATCCTTATGAATGAGGAGAATAATGTATGGCTTAGAATAACTCCTAAAGACATTCTGGTGTCACCATTTGTTTCCCGGGGCAACCGCCTTATACTCGCCATGTCTTTTTACTCCCAACTGGAATCCATTACCGGTGCGCAACCGGTAGTTACCGGTAATAAAGCTGAACTCCCGCAGTTCAAAAATATTGCCAGACAACCACAGCAGTTCAATCTTAATATTGCTGCCGATGTCACATTCGACAAAATATCGGAGATGGCTAAAAAGCAGCTGATGGGCAAAAGCTTTACCGAGGGGAAGAAAACTGTGGTTATAGATCAGTTGTCGCTATATAGCAGTGCAGGAAGGGCTGTCTTTGTAGCAGATGTTTCGGGATCACTCAAGGGACGGGTGTACTTTACGGGGAAACTTGCCTACAATCTGGAAAAAGATGCCCTTGAGGTTATTGAACCGGAATTTGATGTAAAAACACGCAACTCTCTTGTGAAATCGGCAAGCTGGCTACTTCACGGCATGATACTCAAGAAGGTCATGCCATACCTCTCTTACCCGTTGACTGCAGATTTAGATAGTGCAAGGGCAGAGGCAAACAGAATGCTTGAAGAGTATCAGATTTACGATGGCGTAAAACTCAGGGGAAATCTTGGATATATATCAGTCACAGATGTGAATATGGTTCCCGGTGCAGTACGTATACAAGTGAATCTTAAGGGGAATGTGGCGATCAAAATTGAGGATATCAAATTCTGATTTACATTTTTTTATTTATGCCCACAATTTGCGACTTTGCGCTCTAAAGGATTTATTGATAGTTTGTTAGCTTTCAAGTCGATAATTGATAAGTAAAATTACTGTTTTTTGTGTCTAATTTAATAAATTGTACATTTATCAAATAATTTACATAGTGTAAAACTAATTGTAATAAAATGAAGTGTTCTTCAGGAAACTAACAAATTATATAAGAATTGGCTTAGAAGAATAAAGCATTATACAATATTTAACCTCATTTCTACAATAAATACTGTTTGATTATAGTTTTTTAAATTTTTAATAAACATTTTATCATGATAAATTTAAATTTTAAAAAAAAAGCAATACTCTTAATCTCTGGATTAGCGTTAATAACCGGAACGACATTTGCTATTCTTTCGTCTGATCCAATAGAAGCTAAAATTGTGGAAGATTTATGCGTCGGATGCGGCTTTTGCGAATCATTGGCCCCTGATATCTTTGACGTTATTGATGAAGTTGCGACTTTTACTTCAATTGCTCCAAATGGTAATATACCAAGTGTATATTACGAACAATTTCTAGATGCATATGCCGTTTGCCCAACATATGCTTTAAAATTTGCCTGGGAACAGGAATGATTTTTCTTCTTCGATTTATTGTTATCAAAATTCAACTTGTAAAAACAGAATTTAGCAGGAGGATTGTAAATTTCTGCCTGTTAAATTATTATACATACATTAACAAATAGATTTACTTTTTTCAAACATGAAAAAAATTGTTATCCTTTTTTTATTTATTTTTTTGATATCATCCTGTAATCCAAAAGGGGATAATTCAGATAAAGACTTCAGAGTAATTGATATAGCTGGCAATATTGGCTCTGGCAGGATTGTTAAATTAAGTGAAATTGCCGATGAGATTATTTACATACCATTGGAAACAACCGAAAACTCACTTGTTGGAACTCCTAGAAACATATACTATTCTAATGGGCTTATTTACATATATTCATCGAAAAATCATCCTGTTAAAATATTCAACAGAGATGGAGTTTTTATAAGAGAATTTAACCGTCGCGGCAGAGGACCAGAGGAGTACGAAGACTTTGTTTCAATGCAGGTAGATGATTCAACGGGAAATATTTATGTAGAATCGAGCAATAAAATTAATGAATACAATCCATGTGGAGTGTTTCTTAAAAGTGTAGATAAGCAGAAAGCATTTTCGGCAGAGCATCAATTAAGACTCTTTGCAAAGATGGATAACAACCTATACATTTTCTCTTCAAAATTAGGCCAGAATTTTGCGAATTCGTATGTGGCAATAGATTCTTTGTCGACAATAAAATTAACGCTACCATACACAGAAGATGAAAAAATATTCATCAAAATAAATGCACGAATTGATTTATTTAAAACGCCATATAAATTTAAAGACGTTGTTAGAATTGTTGCAAGTGCAGGTGACTATATTTTAAGTATAGATAAAAACCTTAACATAGATACTTCCTATATTTTCAATTACGGGAAATACAAAATTACAAAAGACAATATTTCAGCATTGAGCAATTCTGATGAACTAATATTTAGAAGTTCAGATATTCTGGAAAGTGAAAATTTTTTATTTTTTCAGCTTCATTTGGGGAAACAGGCACATAAGCCACAGGAACTGATTGCTAACAGGGGAAAAGGAAATATTGTCAAAATCCCCAGAACATATGCTTTGTTCAATAAAAAAGAGGGCAAGCTCACTTTTGCAGATCAACCACATATTAATCAGAAAGGTTTTGCAGATGATTTGGATGGCGGACCTGCATTTTGGCCAATAAATATCTCATCTACCGGCTATATGTTATCATTTATATCTGCAGAAGATTTTATTTGCTTCTCCGGGAAAGAAGGATGTACCGAAAAATTCAAGCAGATTGTTTCCAAGCTCAAGGTTACAGATAACCCTATTGTTCTGATGGTAAAGTTAAATAATTAGCAAACCAAATAATAATATCTCTATCCCGATGAATGGAAAGTTAATGCTATATTTTTTAATATTGGCTATGATTTAGGGATCCTCACACCTACCCTGTTTACCATTTTAGTTTTAATGGCTATTGCCACGACTTTTATGACAGGCCCACTGCTTGACTTGATAGATAGTAAATTAATAAGAAAGAGGTAATTGCTGATTAATCTTATTGAAAGAATTGTCAAGTTCAGAGCTAAGGAAAACGAAGAGAGGCACTCTTAGAATGCGTATCCTATATTAAGTGACAACGGAATTTTTACACCACCGTTTTGGGGGAAAATATTGCCGTTGGAGAAGTGGGCGATTTTGAACTCAAGATTGTACTGACGGGTTTTCCCGAAGAAAAAGCCAAGAGCCATTGCGTCGTAGAAGGTGAATTTTTTGCCAGTGTCGTCGCCGTCAAGAATGCTTTTGGAAATAAATGCCGGCCCACCCAGAGAGTAGAAGAAGTACGCATCAAAGGGCTTTGTATGCAGATAATTGAAACGGAAAACAGGGAAAACTGAAATTGTAAAGAAGTTTTCTCTGTTTTGTTTTGTCTGCCAGTACGAGATGTTGGTTCCCCAATCCATAGCGAAAAACCGTGGGCCGTGAAAAATATTTCTCTGATAAGTCAGCTGAATACCCTGGGCCACCTCTGAGTTGCCACCCCAGAATATCGGAATATCTGCAACAAAGTTATTGATTCCGTAACCAAGCACATTGCTCGAAACTCCTAACTGTATCCACTGCCTGGGGTGAATGTGTCCGCGTTTGGCAGCTTTCTCGAGTCGCTCCTCAGAAAAAGGGCGGAAGTTACACCTAATGCCTCCTCCCACAAAAGTAGTATAGGGCTGCTTGTTCTTTTCGTTAGCAGGAGTATAACTGGTTGCAACCTGAAGTCCGAACCTTTCGTTAATCTTGTAATGCAGGCCGGCTCCAAAAGTGGTAGTGGCGAAGTTTGCATCCTTTATAACAGGATTGCCGTAATCATCTTTAAACCCGTGCCGAGTGACCAACCCGAGACCACCTTCGGCATATAGAGAAAATCGCTGTCCTATAGGTAATTGTGGTTTAATTGTAAGTCCGGCAATGTTCATCCAGACCGAATGGCCATGTACCCTTCCCGAGGTTTCACTCTCGTCAATGTAATCGTAGCCTACCCAAAGAATCGGTCGCATGTATGTTATTTGTGCAGCAAGATATTTGTTGAATTGATGACCCATCAAAACCAGACGGACAGCGGAGTGACTTACCTTTACTGATTGAAAGAGGTATCCGGGTTCAAGTTGTTCTGCAGAAAAAGGATAATTTATAGCTCCGAAAGTCGCCTCGAAATAGGACTTCTGCATAAATACCGGAATCTGGGCACGCTTGTCAATGTTCTCCTTTGTGTTAGTGATTTTTTGATTATCTGACCTCTGCTGTGCGTGTACGATAGGTGTTACACACGAAACAAAAAGCAGCAAAATACAGCTAATGATGAAACTCGCTTTTCTCATAGTTGATAGTTTTAGGCAGGTACTAATATACTAACAATTTCTGAAGGACAACCTAGTAAGTATTTTGCACCACTCCTGACGAGCTCTTCCTTTGTGCGGAAACCCCACAATACCCCAACCGCATACATCCCTGCATTGATTGCAGTAAGCATATCGGTGGACGTATCTCCCACATAGATTATCTCCTGGGGCAATACTCCGAATTTTTCGCTTATTTGCAGAGCAACCAAAGGATTTGGCTTTTTATGAGCCTCTGTGTGAAGACCGGTCACAACTTCAAAATGCCATGCAGAGAGCAGGTCAGAAACAATTCGCTGAGTTAGTTCATCGGCCTTGTTGGATAGTATTGCCAGTTTTAATCCTCTGGAAGACAGCTCGTCTAGCATTTCGGCAATACCATCGTAAAGTCTGGTCTTTTTTGTGCTGTTTCTGCGATAAACATCAACCATAGACCTATAACAATTGTTAACCAGCCCCTCCTCTCTCGCCTCTTCGGGAATTGCCTGACGCACCAGATTGCGTATGCCCTTGCCGACAAATAGCTTATAGGCTTCAAGAGGATGGGTTGGGAGGTTATTTTCCTGTAGGACGTAGTTCATGGAGTCTGCTATGTCTTCCAGTGAGTTGACCAGGGTGCCGTCTAGGTCGAATATGATTCCTTTGTATTTTATGGGAACTTCCAGACAAGGAGCAGGCTCTGGAGATGCGTATCCCGGATTTACCCACTTTACAGTCGTTTTGCTAAAAAACAAATGCGCAACCCAATTATGCCAATAAGTATGGGATACAGGCTTGCGCTTCTTGTTTTTCTTAACGCGCCACTCCTTGAGTGGGTACCCAAATCCTCTTGATAAGCATCTCCAGAACCTGCTCCTTGTCTTGGTATTCACCATAAGTATGTCCTCTTACAGTGTATGGTTTCTGGATTTGCGGATGCGGGTCGTACCAACAGCGAGGAATACGATTCCAATGCCGGCAGGAGGTGCCCCTAGTTTCCACCCGAAAATGTAATTCAATGCAGCAAGAAGGATGAAGGCAAACCCGATACTTGCCATAACATAGCCGGAAGTGATTTTAGTGTCAAATTTGGTTTTCATATTATTTTAAGAATCTGCTGAAAAATGTCCATAATACAGAACTGGCAGTAGTGCCGGTATTATTTACCCTGTTTGGATCCTTACTTAAAGCTCCGGGCCAGACATGTCCCCATCCATCAATTTTGTAATACCAAACTTCGTTGCCATTGGTTCCGTTCCGATGATAATATGCTTTTGTGTTCTGCGGAAAAAAGGTGCTGTCTGTAGTTGTGCAATTGTCACGAGTTGCCCAGTAGATAATAATTGAATCCATTGCCGGTGCTCCTCCCCAACCTCCCGGTATTGCCATGCTGCCATCAATTGGCACGACCTTATCTGCTGTACCATGGATCTGTAAAATAGGAATCGGTTTGGACTTGTTTCTGTTGTTCCATGTTATCCCGCTCATGGTTCCGCAAACAGAGCCGATTGCCTTAAAAACATCAGGTTTGGCGCATGCCAGGGTATAACTCATAAATCCGCCGTTTGACATACCGCATACAAAAGTATTTTTTTTACTCAGTCGATACTCTTTCTGAATGAATTTTGCAAGTTCCGATAGAAACCCAATATCGTCGGCAGGAAGATTTATCAACTCGGCGTTCCAATACGAAAATCCATTTTCATCTACCAATCCCTGAGGGTAACAAACGGCAAAGCCATTCTTGTCGGCTATTGGATTCATGCCACTATATGCCCTTATCTTCTCGGCACTGCTTTTGTGACCATGCAGCATAAATACCAATGGGGCATTGTCTTTTAAATTATTTGGCTTGTAGAGTATAAACTCTCTTGAAACACCATTATGCATAAATGAGATCCTCTCGGAAACAGGTTTTGCAACACTGTCCTGTGAGTAGGCATTTATTCCAAAAAGAACTACAAACAGAAATATTAGCACATGTCTTGATTTTATTTTCATGATTAAAGATGGTTTTTATTTTGATTAGGCTTATTTAGGATAAATTCCCGACCTTCTTCCTCGTTAACATATTTAAGGAAAGGACAATCAATACAATCTTTCAGTTTTTTGGCATGTGTCCCCTGAACTTCTCCTTTACAAAAAGTTCCGGCAACAACCCAACAAAATCGACCGCCGCATTTTCCGTTGTTTACACCCTTGAAGTCATCCGAATTAGTAGCAGGACAAACCCCCAGTTCTTCGATATTTACCCCCCCGGGCTCTCTTCCGCATTCAAAATATTCCCAACAATTTAAACATTTCATAATAATTACTTTAAATACATTACCTTCACCATAACCGGATAGTGGTCGGAGGGGAGTCTGTTTATATACTGATGCAGCGAAACCTCTTTTGGAAAGTTGGAAGATTTGATTTCTGACGGACTGCTGTCGGCTTCTGTACGATATGAGTCTGTGAGAACGCCATAACGCAAGACATGGAACCCTTTGCTTGTGAAAATATGGTCTATGCGGCTCTCTGTCTTTAGTTCGGGATTGAAGTTGTTGAATGTTCCGTTAAGCGCATAGCGGATATCGGCTGTTTCATAGGAGTCCTGCATTAATCCGGAACCTGCAAACATCTTGTAACCATCGCTGGTCTGGTCCATGTTAAAGTCACCGGTGAGTATAAATGGTTCCCCTTTAGTCAGAATCTCTATTTTCTTAAGGACAAGTTTTGAACTCTCCAGCCTCGCCTTAACACCCTTGTGGTCCATATGCAGGTTGAAAAACCAAAAGCAACTACCTGTCGTTTTATCTTTGAATCTCCCCCATGAACAAATACGTGGCAAGGCAGCATCCCAGCCAACACTTGGTCTGTCGTCTGTTAGAGAGAGCCAGAAGTTTCCCGAGCGTAGAAGCTCCAGTTTTGCCGTATTGTAGAAAATAGGAGAAAATTCACCATCCTTGAGACCATTGTCACGACCCACTCCGGTAAAGTCGTAGCCGGGCAACTGACCAAGCAAGTCGTTCAGCTGACCCTGAAGAACCTCCTGGGCACCAAAAATATCAAAATCATGAAAGCGGATAAGTTGCGAGACTATCGGACAGCGTTGTTTCCACCCATTACCTTTTGAAGCATCGTCCTGGTTTTCATATCGGATGTTGAATGAGGCAACAGTCAGGTTTTGAGCAGACAGTCTTTGGACAGACAAAGCAGCAAGCAGGCACAAGGCTGCAAAAAGCAGTGTAAGAAGTTTTTTCATACAACTACAAATTATTTTTTGAACCGCCACTCCTTACCACAGTCGAAACAAGTATAAGCCTTCTTGTAAAGTGGGAAAATCACTCCAAAAACAAAGGAAAAAGGAAGCATGAAAGCACTGAATTTCTTCTTTTTGCCAATGTTGTCCGATTTGCAGAAAGGACAAACTTTTTTATCTGTTTCGGAGCTAATGTGAACAACTTTGGTCTTGTCGGGTATTATGCCGTCATCTTTAATATATCCCACACTTTTTAGAAGCTGTAAACCTTGTTCGTAATCAGTATCCTTTACCAGCAACTTGACTCCACCCACTGCATTTGACCAGATGTTGTTGGCTTGAACGGTCATTTCGTTCTCCATGAATGTCTCAATTCCGTTTGATTCCAGATATCCCTTAGCCAGATGGGCCTCATGAGGATATGTAAATGAAATTATAGTTCTGCAATTATCCATAAAATAAATATTTTGATAAAATTACCTGAAAGTATATTTCTTCTGCATGAAATAACTGATTAAAACAGACAGAATTGATATTATCATATTGGAAACTGACGGGTAAACGTTCATGCCGTCTACAAGTATTTTAAGTCCGACATAATTAAACAGTACATTAATGAGAAATACAACCATATATCGGAAAAGCTGTATACGCCCTACAAGGTCGGAATTTGAAAAGGTAACATATTTTTGAAGTAAAAATCCGGAGAAAAAGACAACAGGAAACTTAAACGCAAAAGAAGCAATATGAGAACTAAGGGTAACAATGCCAAGGTTCAACATTCTGTGCTGCAACACAAAATTGTATATGAAAAAATACAAAAACCAGTCAAAAATAAGGTTTGCCGTACCGGTGACTCCATAACGAAAAAATTCAAGTGACATGTATTTCCTGAACGGTGGATAAAAAAAATCTATTGCTGCCCTCAGCCAACTACCGATGGTTTCGAAAATAATCCTCATTTGAAATAAAACATTTATTTATCTGCCTGCCTGTTTTGCCATGGCAGCTGTATACCTCGGCCCGATATTCGGGAAGAGTGTCAACAGCTCCTCAATATCTTTAATGTCTGACAAAGATAGATTTAAATCTACTGCTCCGGCATTGTCCTTAAGATATTTTCTTCTTTTTGTTCCAGGAATAGGTATAATATGACTCCCCTGAGCAAGTACCCAGGCGAGTGCAAGCTGAGAAGGTTTGCAATTTTTGTCGGCAGCTAATCTGTCAAATGCACTTGCCAGCTTCTGATTGTTCTCCCAGTACTCACCAGCAAATCGGGGCAGGTTGTTTCTCCAGTCAGTTTCTCCGAGTCTGTCTATTGTGTTGGTCATCAATCCCCTTGCCAGTGGACTGAATGGTACGAAGGTAATGCCCAGCTCCTCACAGAGAGGTATAATCTCCTTCTCTACGTCACGCGTAAGCAGAGAGTATTCACTTTGCAATGCCGATATAGGGTGTGTCGCATGTGCTTTGCGGATTGATGCAGCAGATGCCTCAGACAATCCCAGAAAGCGTACTTTTCCCTCCTTTACCAGATTGCCCATTGCACCAACGGTCTCTTCAACCGGCACAACAGGATCCAGGCGGTGAGCATAAAAAAGGTCTATGGTATCAATCTTAAGTCTGCGCAAACTGGCTTCTACAGCTGTTTTCATATATAGGGGAGATGCATCGACATATACCTGAGGGGGAGTGCCGGTGTCTGTTCTCATCCCGAATTTAGTAGCTATGAAAATCTTGTCGCGATTAGGCACAAGTACCTTGGAGATAAGCTCTTCGTTATCGCCACTACCGTAAAAGTCGGCAGTGTCCCAGAAGTTGATTCCCAGATCAATTGCCAATTGCAGAGTAGCAAGGGACTCCACATCGTCTCTTACGCCATATGCATGGCTCATTGTCATACAGCCTAGTCCGATTGCAGACAGTTTAATATCTGTTTTGCCTAAATTTCTGTATTTCATGATTTTATGGTTTATGGTTTTTTGTGTTTTATGAATGTGTTGTTTTCGAGCTCATTAAATGCTTTCTCCAACTCCTCTTTTGTATTCATTACTATCGGTCCTCCCCAGGCAACAGTTTCGTTGAGTGGTTTGGCTGCTATCAGGAAAAACCGTGCCCCTTTGGCACCTGCCTTTACAACCACCTCGTCAAAGTCTGACTCTGATGAAGAAGAGGCAGACATTAGTATGGCGCACGCCTTCTCTTCAAAATTGGCAAGAGCAATATCTGCCGCCAACGTACCGTCAATCAGATAAAGAAAAAGTGTCTGGTTATTGGGGGTATTATTATACCGCCAGATAACATCAGGTTCCATGGTCACATCAAGATACTGAACCTTTACATAGTCGCCTTTGACTGCTCCATGAATGTTTGCATAAACTCCCGACAAAACCCTTACTGTTGCATTCTCCTCCTTTACAACAGGAACATTCTCTTCCCTTATATCGCGATAGGTTGGATGAGTCATCTTGTCTTTTTGAGGAAGGTTCACCCAAAGCTGACAACCAAGCATCCTTTCCGAAGCAACAGGCATCTCCTGATGAATAATGCCCGACCCTGCCGTCATCCACTGACACTGCAAATCGCGTATGACTCCTGCGTTGCCAAGGCTGTCACCGTGGTCTATCTCTCCTTTTAACAGGTAAGTAACGGTTTCAATTCCGCGGTGAGGGTGCCAGGGAAACCCCTTAATATAATCATCGGGATCTGACGAATCAAACCCATCCAACATCAAGAAAGGATCAAAATCTTTGACGTTCCTCAGACCCAGAACTCTGCGTAAATGGACACCTGCGCCATCCATGGCGTGTTGTCCCCGGACTGTTTGTGTACACTTTCTTTTCATCATGACATTAGATTTTAATTGCATGAATCTTTATGTGAAGGTACAAATTTTTTTTGCTCCTTCCCAGCCTATTATGGCAGTTTTGCGGGTGTTGCCCCACATATAACCGCCAAAGTTTCCGGTAGACTGAATTACACGATGACAAGGAATGAGAAAGGCAACGGGATTACTCCCGATGGCTGTTCCAACTGCGCGGGAAGCATTTGGATTATTTATCACCTTTGCAATGTCGCCATAGGTTGATAGTTTTCCCATTGGTATTTTCAGAAGGGTTTCCCATACCTTTAACTGAAACTCAGTTCCTCTAAGGTGCAGCTTTATTTGATTGAGGTTGTTCCAGTCGTCATGGAAAATAGCCAATCCATTTTGTTGAAATGAATCGGACTTTCTGTTAAAAGCGGCATTGGGGAAATGGCTTTTCAATATAGCAAATGTTTTCACCTCGTCATCTCCATCGGTTTCAACATCGTCCTTCCTATTACAAAACGCCATATAACAGATACCTTTCTGAGTTGAGGCCACAAGAATTTTCCCGAAAGGACTTGTTGCAAAATTATAATTTACAGTAAGATTTTTGCCCCCGTTTTTATATTCGGCAGGGGTCATCCCCTCAATTCCGACGAACAAATCGTGCAGCCTGCTGGTGCTCGAAAGTCCGGTTTCACCTGTCGCATCAAAAAGAGTTGCGTGGTTTTCCTGCAGTATTTTCTTTGCATGCTCTACACTTATATATTGCAGGAACTTCTTGGGACTTGTGCCGGCCCACTCAGTAAAAAGTCGTTGAAAATGGAAAGGACTCAAATGTACCTTCTCTGCAACATCGTCCAAATTGGGTTGTTCCCTGAAGTTGGCTTTTATATAATCGATAGCCTCTGCAATACGGTTATAGTTGATCTCATCCTGTTCTTTCATAGTATTGAATTTACAATACAAATGTGGGAACATTCTGGCACTTATAAAATCCGGAACTTGCTAATAATTCTTTTGCAATACATAGCTGAAATAGACATACTTACGTGAAGCAAATTGGTTATATGTTTCAGAACCAATTGTTCCGGCAAAATTGAGAGCTATTTTATGAAGAAGTCTGGGAACAAGTTTTTTTACCAGTTTACGCTTACGTTCGTCATCCAATGCCAGGGCTGCAACAACTTCATTATTGATTATTTTTTCCTTAAGCACCGACAAACCGCTCAATTCAAGGCTCTTTTTCATATCTTCCATTTCATGATCGTACCGGAAATCGGTAAATAAAAAGTATCCCCTGGGACGCAAAATACGTGACACTTCGCGCAAAAATGAGGACATATCGCTATATCGGTGTGACGATTCCACATTTATCACAACATCGCAAATATTATTTTTCAGACAGAGATCCTGGGCGTTTCCATTTAAAAAAGAGAGCCCATCCAATGTATAATGGCTTTTACAAAAAGAGACAGCAAGAGTATCCAGATCGACCCCTTTAGCCGAAGCCGGAGAAAAATTCTTGGTTATATAGGACAACCCACCACCTCTGCCACAACCTATCTCTACAATATCTTTGTTTTTTATATCTGTTGCACTTGTCAAATGGTGGTATAACTGTATGGAATATCTATTGGGTTCGTTTTGTTGATCCATAGGAAGCTCTTGGTTTTTATCGCAATAGCCGTAGTTCATAAATAGAATTTCGGCATTTTTGTCGACTTTATTCACATACCAGTACCAGATACGGAATAAAAATTCCCGGAAATTAGTATTTAACTGCATTGTCCGAGCAACATCCAGAGTATAACAAATATTACGATAGTGCTTATACAGCCACCTCCAAGCTTCATAGCTCCATAGCCCGAAATCAGACCTCTAAAAAGATTATTCATGATTTTTGTTTAATTTGGGCACTAAAGTGGAGATAAACACAATGGGTTGTGTTACATAATACTTGAAATAATTTACATTATTTACACTTTTTGCTAAATAGTATTCAATAGATTAAGAATTTTTTCTTCTGTTTCCGGGCTGGATGGTACTAAGTAATTGCCGGATTCTGTAACGAAGCCCTGTTTGTTAATCAATACAAAATAAGGAATGCCGTGTATCTGGAAACCTTTCATCAGGCTGTTGTTTTCTTCTTTGGTGCAAACATGATGAATGCCGGAAGAACCGAGAATTGATATGTTCTTTTTCCACATTTCGATATTTGAATCCAGACAGAGATAAACAAACACAACATCTTTTCCCTCAAACTTATCCTTTAATATTTTCGACTTAGGGAAAGCTGCGATGCACGGACCACACCAATTGGCCCAGAAGTCTATGTAAATGACCTTTTCTTTGTTTGCATTTAGTATTGAGTCAATAAGGGAGCCTCCTTTAGTACCGGCCAGATTCTCCATTATAGGGTTGTGTACCAGCAGCGGTTTCTCAACATTCTGCTTTACCTGGGCAAAATTCAATTTCAAAGGGGTCTTTATAAATTGTTCCGATATATTCTCATCAAGGAACTTTTCATTGTTTCTAAAAAACTCAGTATTGTTCCGGCAAAGGGTATTAAAAAAAATATTACCAACCAACATCTGACTTAGTATGGCATTTTCATTTGATGCCTTTGATTTATTAAACAAGTGCATCATTATATCTTCATTCTTTATAGAGTCATTGATAATTTCCGATGATGCAATCCATGTATAATAATTGAGAAGTTCATAGGCGCCGGAGTTAATTGCTGTATTATTGTATAACGATTCAACCCTTTTGAGAAAACTCAGGAAACCTTCAGGGAGCCGCAATTCTTTACCATTATTTCTCACGGAATACTTATACTTAAAATAATATTGGAAAAGAGTCTGGCTATACTTTATGTCAATATAATCGGAGGTCCATTTCTGAATAACATTATTGGCATTGGTCGTCTTTATGAACTCTTCCTGTTTTTTTACCATAACTAATCTTGCGCTGTCGCAAAATGAGAGAAATCTGAGGGGATCAAGTTTTTGAGCTTCTCTGTTAACAAATTCGCTGTCAGAATAATATCTGGTCAAAAACTTGTTCAGATCTATGTTTGATTTTTGTGAATCACCGGAAAATCCTATAATCCCTATGTTATTGAAATCAATATCAAGATGGATGCTGTCGCCGGGGTTGGCAATTATCTTTCCGACAATAGGCTGGACATTAATATCCTGTGTGATGAAAAGGTCGAATTCAAGCTTAAAAGTGCCATCAGTATTGATTGAATCCTTGATAATGGTTTTTTCACCTCTGAAATCAACAATTTGGGCAGAGAAAACCTTTGTAGTAGGGTAAGTGCTAAGGTTTTTAATGCTTCCGGTGATTATTGTATGAGTAGGTACGGAAAGTTTCTGATGCAACTGTGATTGCTGTTTTTGAGACAATTGTTGCATAAGGAGTTGCGGTTGGGACAAACCCATAGCCAGTAACAATACCGCGGCCATTTGGTATAAGTGATTGAATATAGACATAATACAAAAGTTAGTTTGTAAATATTTACATCTGTATTGTTGGTCACGACTACTGCTTCTGTTGGGACATTTTGTAAGAATTGCCAAGTCGTTCGAGCCCCTCAGAACAAGTTCGGTTTGGAAGGTACGCCTCTATAAATATAAGTTTATCCCTTTCTGATATGGCGACCTTCATGGCCAGTTCCAGCTCCTCTTCTGTGGTTGCTTTTATGCTTATAACAAACTTTGTGCCAGTAACTAACGAACCGTCGTCAAATACTTCTGGAAGTCTTGAATATTGCCATTTCTGTATATCGTTATACATCCCATCCTTGTGCAGACATCTTTCGATAAGGTAGCCGTCGTTGTTTATTATTATGATAATGGCCGGGCAACGTTCTCTAATCAGGGTCGAAACCTCCTGAGCAGTCATCTGAAATGCACCATCACCGGTAAGTACAACGGGACGTTTGGATGGACGTGCCAAAGCAACACCCAACGCAGCGGGTGTACAGAATCCTATTGAGCAGTAATAAGCTTGCACAATGAAGTTTTCTGCTTCTTCTATGTTGAATTCCGGAGTCGCACAGAAAGAGTCACCGGGCTCAGAAAGAAGAACCATCTGGTCGTCCAGGTATGAGTTGATACACTCGTAGAGGCGGGGAGCGGTGAGTTCGCATGAAGGCATAGCAATAAATGGGTGCCGTGGACGATATGACACGGCCGGGTGTGAAGCCAGATATGAGCGGGGCTCAGCCAAAAGGGTTAGTTCCCGGATGAAATCGCCCAGCTGAACCTGATCATAAATATGGTTACCTATACGCGCCTTACCTCCACCTACGGTTATCATACGCCGGGTGTCGAGGTTGATGCTGAACAATCCGGTATCGGTGTCAGTCATTAATGCACCAAGTGATAGCAAACAGTCGGAATTCTCGACCTGCTGACGAACCGCATTCTTGCTCCACCCCCCTTGATAGATGCCGGTGAACTGAGGATGAAGTTCCGGTACCACAGATTTGCTGCTCAGCATTGTAGCGAATGGAACTTCGCTCGTTTCAATCAATTGAAGCGTTTGGTCACCCAACCCAAATCTCAGCAACTCAACACCTGCGAGTATCATTGGATTGGCCGACTTGTTTAGTAATCCGGCAGCCTCCATCGTGCACTCTGCCAGACTATCGGTGTTTGAGATCAAAGGCCGTACAATAAGAGGCCCCTCCGGAGCATGACATGGTGCGTGTGTTATGTCGGCAGGCAGCTCAATATACGCAGGCAGTTTGTGGGCCATACAATTGCTAATAACACGGTCTATCTCATCTGGAGCAGTAACGGGATCAACCAGAAGGATTGCATCAATCGTGATTTTTTTGAAAATATCGAACTGCAGGTAGTAGTTTGAGACAAGATGATGGACCATGGCTCCTGCTTCTCTACGACGGGCAGGTGGTGCTCCGTTGATAATTATCATTGGGACATGTTCTGCGTAGGCCCCGGCCACTGCATTGATTATGCTGAATCCTCCTACTCCGTATGTTACTACTGCTGCTCCGATTCCGTTAAGCCTGGCATATCCGTCGGCTGCGTATCCGGCATTCAGCTCGTTACAGTTTCCTACCCATTTAATTGGGCTTTCCATAACATCGTCCAGAAAATCAAGATTATAATCTCCGGGTACTCCAAACAGATGTTTTATACCTATCTCCTGTAATCGTTGGAGCAGGTAATCCGATACTGTGAATTGTGAGTCCATGATTTTGTAAATGTGTTTGATTTTAGTCTTTACATTCCCACTCTTTATAAAATTGTTCCAGGAAATTTTCCATTACCAGGTGGCGACTGACGGCAATTTCCCGGGCGGTAGCAGTGTTCATGAGATCTTTGAGAAGAAGAAGTTTTTCGTAAAAGTGATTGATAGTAGGTCCTTTATTGCTTTTATATTCATCAAAAGAGGTGTGATTCTGTGGAGGAATTTCTGGGTTGTAAATCTCTCGGCCTGTGCTGCCGCCGTAGGCAAATGTCCGGCTGATACCAATGGCGCCAATGGCATCTAGCCTGTCGGCATCCTGAACAACCATGCCCTCAAGCGTGTCAATTTTGTTTGTTACTCCTGCTCCTTTGAATGAAATGTTCCGGATAATGCTGCAGACTTGAGAAATAACATTTTGGTCCACAGACAAGCTCTCCAGCCACTCCCTCGCCAACCTGGGGCCAATATCCTCGTTACCGTCATGGAACTTCCAATCTGCAATATCATGAAGCAGGGCGGCAAGTTCAACCACAAACATATCGGCATTTTCCTGCTTTCCAATAAGAATGGCATTTTTCCAGACACGATACACGTGCCACCAGTCGTGGCCAGAACCCTCGCCCGATAGTTGGGCCTTTATGTGAGAGGCTGTCTGATTTATGATTTTGCAGTCGTTTTTAGCAAGCATCTTGATTATTGTGTGTTAATAAAACTGTGGCAAAGTATCGGGCTTTCTCCTTCAGCGACTTTGGATAAGCTCTGGAGGTGGAAGGCATACGGTAAAGACGAAAACTTCTTTGATTATACAAAAAGGTTACAAATGTGCCTATTGTGGGCATAGATTGCGGTTGGTCAAACTCCAGTCCTTCTGCCAGAATTGAGAAAAGTATCTCTGTTGACTTTTGTCCAGTAGTTGCAATTATGTTGCAATCCGGAATACTATCAAGAAGGTGGGCTAAATTGACCGGGGTGACAACCGCTAAAAACTTGTCCGATGCGTTGTTGTTTTGACGAATCACAGCCTGAGCAGTATCATATAGTGCGATTCCTTTATCTTCGCAAAATTGCCTGACAAGCACCTCGTCGAACCTTTTGCCCTTAACGAAATGCAAAGGATCTTCATAAAAAATCAACCCCATTATCCGCCACATATCATTCTGAAAGTTGGGGTAGAAGAAGTTCATTGACCAGCGCTTACGTTGAGGAGGGAAACTACCAAGCAACAGCACTTTGGTATCGAGAGGGAGAAAGGGTTCCAACGGATGCTGCTCTATGATGGTAGTGGACATTGATTACTTCTTTTCCATCATAAGCAGAATCACATCTTCATTTACACCGGCATTAGACAGTTTAACCAACTCATCTGTAGATGTGTCGAATTTGCATATAGATGTTTTGATTTTCTGGAGAATCAGTTTGGTTGGCAACTTCTGTTTTGTCAAGGCAATAACGTCGGCATTGGTCATTGTATTGGCGGCTTGAGACTTGGCTGTTTGCAAGGTTTGCTTGTTGGTCTGCTCTATCTCTATGGCAGCCTTATCGTCTACTCTTTGCATTTCGCGGGCCAAGGAATTTGCGCGATTACACTCATTTATCGACTCAGTTACAATACTTCCGGGGCGTAATCTCTGAGAAGCCTGGAAATTCTCAATGGCCTGGTCGAACATGTTCTTGATGAAATACATCATACCCATATTGTAGTAGGCATGTGCCAGTATCTTCTCCTTGAGCTGAGGGTTATTCTTGCAGAATTCAAGATTCTTCTGTGAAAGGTCAAAAGCCTCATTTATTAAACCGGACTTCAGGGCTTTGAATGCATCCTTCAAGCCTCCCTCTTTGTCGTCCATAAAGTACAGATCGGTACGCTCTTCCCAAGGGAAAAACATTCTGTGGACATCGGAAGTCAGAGATTTCAATGCAATCTCCTGTACTGCAACTTCTGAAGGTAATTCAGGCCGACCCTTGGTCGATCTGTTTTCTAATGTTGGTGAATAATCAAGAACGCGAGCCGTAAATATTTTACCGGTAGTAAGGTCGGTGGTTTGAAGCGAAACCTTTAAGAAGACGGTTGTACGAGCAATATATATTCGTTCAATATAATCTTTCTTGGCCTGATAATCACGCTTCTTTTCGTCAAGGTACAACTTGTCATTCTGCTCGGTCTGGCACCTGAGCACCTTAATGGATATCAAGGCCGATGGGCCGATAATTTTTCCAATTGAAACGGCGCTATTTCTGTCGACATATCCCGAAAGATTCAAATCGTGCTCTGCAAGTATTGCTTTAAGATTCTCTCTATCAATTACATCAACGCCATTATTAACGAAATCACTTATAATCTGGTCGATAATCTGGTCGGAATAGTATCCGGTAGCAGGATTAAATATGACCTTGTTTATTTTCAAGCCTAATCCCGGAGGATGAGTAAGGTTGACGTTTATTTTTGGATTGACCAAAGCATCAAAACCTTGAGCATTAGCATTGAAATTGAGGATTACAACTGCCAGTATAACTAACAGTCCCTTTTTGATTAATAAATTCATATTTTAAGTGTTTAGCAGCGAAAGTACAAATTATATTTCAAATGTTGTAAATTTTAAGTTTTTATCAATCACTCCTGTATTGTTTGAGGTAGTTCGTTGAGAATGGCCCAGAAGATACCAATATGCTTTACGGCGTTCATAAAATCTTTGAAATCTACAGGCTTAACCACATAAGCATTAACACAAAGCTCATAACATTTTTTAAGATCGGGCTCTTCCCGGGATGAAGTCAACATAACAACAGCTATTGACTTTAATTTCTCATTTTTCCGGATGGCGGTTAAAACCTCAATCCCGTCCATGCGAGGCATTTTTATGTCGAGAAGTAAAACAGCAGGATTACCCTTTTTACGATTTTTATATTGCCCTTCATAGTTAAGATATTCCATTACCTCTACTCCGTCCTTCACTGCAACAACATGGTTAGCAAGGTTATGTTCTGCAAGTGCCTCTATAGTCAGTTCCATATCCTGTGGATTGTCTTCTGCTATTAAAATTGTCTTCAACTCAATCATTTTAATTTCTCCCGATTTTAGGTATGTTAAAAAAGAATGTAGCTCCATTATCTGGTTCCGCTTCTGCCCATATACTGCCATTATGTTTGTACAATATACGCTGTACGTTGGCAAGTCCGATTCCTGTTCCCTCAAATTCAGATTGTGAGTGCAGACGCTGAAAAACGCCAAACAGTTTACTTGAATATTTCATGTCAAATCCAACACCGTTATCACAAATATAGAATACGAAATTCTCCTTTTCTTCCTTGAAATTTATGGATATTTCGGCAGATTCCTTATACTTTGTGTATTTGACGGCATTATCTATAAGGTTAACCCATACCTGTTTAAGCAGAGCATGGTCGCCAAATACAACCGGCAACTCTTGAACCGACCATATAATTTTTCTGTCTTTTATAAAAGGTTTTATTTTATCTTCCAGCACTTCGCTAACCAAAACATTCATGTCGATTTTTACTTTATGCAACTCCTGCCGGCCCGTTCTTGAAAATTGCAGCAGTTCATCGATCAGCAGACCCATCTGTTTTGCAGCATCTGTTATGACTCCCAGATAATGACTGGCCTTTTCCGGTAAATTATCCTGGAATCGATCATTAAGTAAATCGACGTATCCGTTAATATGCCGCAAAGGAGCCCTGAGGTCGTGTGATACAGAATAGCTGAATGCTTCCAGCTCTTTATTTGCCATTTCGAGCTGGTAAGTTCGCTCAATAACCCGTTGTTCAAGCTTTTCTTCCTGTTGTTTTCGCTCGGTAATATCGATGGAGAGAATAAAAGCTCCTTCCGGCATAGGTTGGATACTAAGGTCGAACCAGCCTGTGGTTCCGTTGGGAAATGTAAATTCGTTCTCTAATCGTTTTGGAACCCTCTTTTCGAGCACCTGCCTTATGGCTTTGAACACATTGGTGTTTTCTATTCCAGGCCACATCTCCATATAACGCTTGCCAAGCAGCTCTTTGTTTGGCCGGCGGTTGTGCAACTCTGCGGTATGGTTCAGATAGATGTATCTCCAGTCGAACCCGATTATCTGGCACCCCTCCAGCATATGATCAAGTGTACTTCGTGAACGCTCCTCACTTTTTCTTAATGCATCGTTCAGTTGCAATAGTTCCATTTTCTGATATGTCATCTCGCTTATAAGCTTGGTCATATTCAGCAAAAAGTCCATTGCTGTTTTAACCTTCTCCTTAGAGACAATAGGAACATCTGCCAGAGCCTTCAAATACTCCTTTTCGTCAAAACCATATTTTTCGGCTTGTTTCCTGAAGAAAACTATATCCGGTTCTTCAAAGAAGAATTGTCCTGAGAAAAGGTTGGCAATATGCTCACCGTTAACTACAACCGGAACTGCTACATCAACCAGACCATTGTAGCACTCATAAAAATGATACTTCACGTCACCGCAAAGTTTGTTTGCTAAAACAGTATCGCTAATCCTGCAATTTTTGGCTGTTTCGGGATTTATCCGGTGAAATTCGGTGCATAGCTGTCTCCATCCAGATTTAGAAAGTACATTTCCTTCGAGGTCTAATATGGCTGTAACAAAACCAGTAGATTGATTGAATCCTTCGAGTAATTTATTTACTCCCTCAAAATCCAGTAAATTAAGAACATTGATTTTCATGATCTTTTCACCTTAATTCCGTAGAAGTAAATTTAAACAATTTTTTGTATTCTTCCTCTATTTGTTTTGTGGTTCCCGTATGTTACCTTTTTGAACTTGTAAGAGATCCTTACAAGTATCGTTCTCCTCTGATTCACCTTTCTGACATCAGGAAAATGATTGGCTATTTACTCAATTGTTTGTACTGGGTATGATATGCCTGAAGGTAATTGCGTTTGAAACAGTCGCTCAAATAGGAGCAATTGGGCACCCGCTTAGCGAAATGAACGCGAAGCGGGTAATTGCGGTGCACGGCCCACGAGGGCAATTACACAACAAACAAAAGGAAATGCAAATGAGCGTTATTCACGAATAGCCTTGATCCCCGGCAACTCGATGCCCTCAAGATATTCCAGCATCGCCCCACCACCAGTGGACACATAGCTAACCTTATCGGCAAAACCCATCTGCGTAACAGCAGCAACAGAGTCGCCACCACCAACTAGCGTGAAAACACCATGCTTAGTGACGTCAGCAAGCATAGTAGCAATTTTCTTGGTCCCAACAGCAAACTTCTCCATCTCAAACACACCAACCGGACCGTTCCACAGAATAGTCTTGGAAGCCCTCAGAACACTCTCCCACTCCTTAAGAGTAGACTCAGCAGCATCCATACCCATCCAGCCATCAGGAATCTCAGAATCCAGACAAACCTTGGTGTTGGCATCATTGCTGAAAGCATCGGCAATCACAACCTCGCCTGCATAGTATAGTTTCACATTTTTAGCCTTAGCCTTTTCAAGAATAGACAAAGCAAGAGGCATCTGGTCTTCCTCACAAAGTGAACTACCGATTTTGCCACCCTGAGCCTTAACGAAGGTGTAAACCATACCACCTGCAATAATCATATTATCAACAACATCGAACAACTTCTCGATAATGGCAATTTTGGTAGAAATTTTGGCACCGCCAAGAATAGCAGTTACAGGATGAGCAGGAGTCTTGAGAACCTTGTCAATAGCAATAATCTCGCCCTCCATAACATAACCGAACATTTTATCATTGGGGAAGTATTTGGCAATAAGCGCAGTAGAGGCATGTGCCCTGTGAGCGGTACCAAAAGCATCATTTATATAACAATCGGCATAAGAAGCCAGTTTCTTTGTGAAATCTTTCTGCTTCTCTTTCATGTCGGCCTTTGCTGCTTTCTTAACATCCTCGGTAGCATCCTCAGCCAAGTCGCGAGGCTTTCCCTCTTCCTCTGCATAGAAACGAAGATTTTCCAACAACAGTACCTCGCCCGGCCTAAGGGTCTTAGAGAGCTCAGCGGCCTCTTCTCCCATACAATCCGGAGCGAACTTAATCTTTGTACCAAGCTTGGTTTCAATGTCACCAATGATATGTTTTAGAGAGTATTTGCCTGTAGGGCCCTTTGGCCTGCCAAGGTGCGACATTATAATAAGCGAACCGCCACCAGCCAGAACCTTTTTAAGTGTTGGAATTGCTGCACGGATACGGGTATCGTCAGTAATCTGAAATGACTCATTCAGTGGAACATTAAAGTCTACACGGACAATTGCTCTTTTGCCGGAGAAATCGTAATTATCAATCTTTTGCATAAGGAAAAATATTAAGTTGGTACTTATTTGTCGGGGCAAATTTAGAAATAATCTGATTAAAATTACTAACTTCGGCCCGATATAAACGGTATAGATTAAGAATAAAGAGATATGTTGCTGGAGTACCCTGTTAAATGGAACGATTACGAATTGATAGATTCGGGTGATTTTGAAAAACTCGAACGGTTTGGCGGGTATTATCTTATAAGGCCAGAACCAAAAGCGTTGTGGGGCAGGACATTATCTACCAAGGAGTGGATGAGCATGGCTCATACAAGGTTTACCACCGGCGCCGGTTTCGGAAGTTCGGGCAAGGAAGATTCCGGCACATGGCACATGCTCAAGAAGATGGACGAACAGTGGGTGATTGCATACAATCGTGCAGAGTTTTCATTCAAATTGCGTCTTGGTTTGACTGCCTTCAAACATGTGGGAGTGTTTCCCGAGCAGGCACCTAACTGGGACTACATCTATGCCAAGACAAGGGAGGTAGGAAACGCCAATCCCGGGTCGAAACCTAAAATCCTGAACCTTTTTGCATACACCGGCGCCGCCAGTCTTGCAGCTAATTGCGGAGGGGGCGACGTTACTCATCTGGACTCCGTTAAGCAGGTGGTGAACTGGGCAAGGGTAAACATGGAGATAAGCAAGCTCGACAATATTCGCTGGGTAATTGAGGACGCTCTAAAATTTGTGAAGAGAGAGGCCCGCAGAGGCAATATTTATCAGGGAATCATACTGGACCCACCGGCATACGGACACGGTCCGGATGGGGAGAGGTGGAAGCTGGACGAATTGTTGTTTGAGTTGTTGAGAGAGGTCGCGTCTATACTTGCTCCCAAAGACAGCTATGTAGTGCTGAATCTATACTCAAACGGCTACTCTGCTGTGTTGGCCGACACTCTTATAAAGACAGCCTTCAGACTCAACGGAACGGCTAAAAAGGGGGAAGGATCGGACAAAAAGAACTTTGAACTGACGTACGGAGAGCTTGTGTTGCAGGATAAATTTGAAAAAGCATTACCATTAAGTGTATTCACACGTTTAAAAAGATAATCTATGAACAGTCTTCTGGCAATTACATGGGGTCCGTCACCTGAACTTTTTTCTTTGGGACCAATCCATATAAGATATTACGGCATTCTATTCGTGTCGGGATTCATTATCGGTTTTTACATTTTCCTCTGGTTCTTCAAACGGGAGAAACTTCCGGCAGAGATTCTGGATGTGTTGCTTTACACACTGCTGGGTTCGGCAGTAATTGGTGCCAGAATAGGCCATTGCTTCTTTTACGAGCCTGAGTACTACCTTGCCCATCCGCTTGAAATCTTAATGATATGGCACGGCGGTCTCGCCAGCCACGGTGGAGCCATTGCAATTCTTATAGGGATGTGGTGGTATGTTAAGAAGTACGGCAAAAAATACAACTTCGACTTCTGGTGGCTGATGGACAGGATTGGAATTCCGACTGCTCTTGCCGGTGCCCTCATAAGGCTGGGCAACCTCATGAATTCTGAAATTTACGGTAACCCTACCGACATGCCGTGGGGCTTCATCTTCACACTAAGGGGCGAGACCGTTGCCAAACACCCCACACAATTATATGAGACTCTCTCATACCTGCTTCTTTTTGGAATACTTATGTTTATGTACTACAAGTTCCTTCCAAGACTTAAAAGAGGAACACTGTTCGGCATCTTTCTGATCGGCCTTTTCGCGGCCCGTTTCTTCATCGAATTTGTAAAGGAACCTCAGGTTGCATTTGAGCAGGGAATGACATTGAACATGGGTCAGATCCTGAGCATACCTTTCATACTGGGTGGTGCGGCACTGGTGGTTTACAGCGTTCTGAAAGGAAAACCGGCCGTAATCGAGCAGGTTGTGAAAGCAAAAAAGTGAGTCTGTGTCAGCGCGTTTACTCGTGGCACAATAAGTGGTATATTGCTATAAATAACCATGTTATCCAAACGCATGTGATCTGTTTAATTTAATACTGGTCTGAATATAAGATTAATACCACTTATCGTGCCACGTCAAGCCCGGTCGCTCTCTCGTCTGAGGTCGTTCTCCTTTATTGTGTGCCGCTTGTCGTACTCGCGCTTTCCTTTAGCAAGGGATATGTTCAGCTTTGCAAAGCCATTCTCGGCAATAAAGAGTCGGGTGGCTACAATTGTGAGCCCCTTTTCGCGGGATCCTCTGTGGAGCCGGTTAAGTTCGCGTTTTGAAAGAAGCAGCTTTCGGTCCCTTTTTGGGTCGTGTTGGTTGAATGAACCCCACCAGTAGTCGGCAATATGCATGTTCTTCACATATAGCTCCCTGTTAGCAAAGTAGCAGTAAGCGTCTGCAATAGAGGCCTTTCCCGCACGGATAGACTTTATCTCAGTTCCAGATAAAACTATACCGGCAGTGAAGCTCTCTATGAATTCATATTCGAAAGAGGCCTTCTTGTTTTTAATCTCTATTTTACTTTTTGCTTTTGGCATGGGAGTGCAAAAATAGTGTAAATTTGTGGAATGAACCACGATTTGATCTGTATATTGGGGCCGACGGCCTCTGGAAAGACTAAATATGCTGTTAGATTGGCACTTGAGACAGGTGGCGAGATTATCTCTGCCGACTCCAGACAGGTTTACCGCGGGATGGATATTGGCACGGGCAAGGATCTGTCGGAGTACACTGTAAATGGTGTTCAGGTTCCTTATCATCTTATAGATATTGCCGATGCGGGGGAGAAGTACAATCTTTTCCAGTTTCAGAAGGACTTTGAACGGGTTTACAACGACATCAGGTCGAGGGGTCGTTTGCCGATCCTGTGCGGTGGTACGGGCCTGTATATTGATGCCGTAACAAGGGGATACTCTTTGGCGGAGGTACCTGAGAACCCGGAGCTAAGGGCAGATTTGGAGATGCTCTCGATGGAGGAGCTGTCGGCCAGACTGGAGGGGATGAAGAAGATGCATAATAAATCTGACATCGATAGTAAAAAGAGGGTGATCAGGGCTCTGGAGATTGAGATTTACCGGCAAAATTCGCCGGTTGAATATGTGCAGACAGCTCCCATAAATACAAGATTTATAGGAATTTCTGTGAGCCGGGAGGATAGGAACGCAAGAATTGACAAGCGTCTCAGAGAGAGGCTTGAGGGTGGCATGATTGAGGAGGTGCGAAGGTTGATTGACTTGGGAATTTCGCCGGACGATTTGATTTATTACGGACTGGAGTATAAATTTGTAACACTGTTTATATTGGGCAGACTTACATACGATCAGATGGAGAGGCAGCTTGCCATTGCTATCCATCAGTTTGCAAAGCGGCAGATGACCTGGTTCAGGGGTATGGAGCGCAGGGGAGTGAAGATAGAGTGGGTAGAAAACAGATAATTGCAGTAGAAACTTAACTTAAACAATATGATAACTTTTGTTGTAGCTGTTCTGCTTCTTATTGGGGCTTACTTTACCTATGGAAAATTTGTAGAAAGGTTTTTTGGTGCCTCATCGGCAATACCGACTCCGGTCAAAAGACTTGCCGACGGTGTAGATTACGTCGAACTCAAACCTTGGAGAATATTCATTATCCAGTTTCTGAACATTGCGGGTCTCGGGCCAATCTTTGGTGCAATAATGGGTGCGGCATATGGCCCGATGGCATATATATGGATTGTGCTGGGGTGCATATTCATGGGGGCCTCGCATGACTACTTCTCCGGAATGCTATCTATTAGGAACGACGGTAAAAGTCTGCCGGAAATGGTTGGTAAGTATCTGGGGAGTAATATAAAGAAGGCAATGGTTATAATCACGGCATTTCTGCTTATGGCTGTGGGAGTGGCATTTGTCAATGGTCCTGCAAATCTTATGGCTGTCCTTACGGGGATGAAGATGGTATACTGGTTGTACATAATCTTTGTTTATTATATCCTGGCCACGTTGTTGCCAATAGACAAGATTATCGGCAGAATATATCCGCTTTTTGGTGGTATTCTTTTGTTTATGGCGGTTGCTATAGGAGGAGCATTGATATTCAAGGTTTTCAACGGAACTCTTACAATGACGGAACTCTCTCTGGATTCTTTCAGAAACATGCATTCCAACCCGGGAGTGAATGTGCTGTTCCCAATGATGTTTGTTGTGATCTCATGTGGTGCAATCTCCGGCTTCCATGCCACTCAGTCGCCAATGATGGCCAGATGTATGACCGACGAGAAGTATGGCCGCCCCTCTTTTTACGGGGCAATGATTGCTGAGGGTATAGTTGCTCTTATATGGGCTACAGCGGCAATCTCCTATTTTGGCGGGGCCGATGGTCTGAACATTGCTGCCGATGGTGGCAAGACTCCTGCAATTATAGTGAATGAAATCTGCAACTCGTGGCTTGGCAGGGCAGGGGCAATAATTGCAATTCTTGGAGTTGTGGTGTGTCCAATTACATCTGGTGATACTGCTTTCCGTGGGTTGAGGCTGCTCTTGGCAGACGCTTTCAAATATCAGCAAAAACCTATAAAAAACAGATTAATTCTGGCTATTCCTATGTTTGTCGTTGCTTATTTGTTATGTAATCTGGACTTCTCCACAATCTGGAAATACGTCGGAATCATAAATCAGGTGCTTGCGACAATAGTATTGTGGACAGCTGCGGCTTATGCTGTTACAGTTAAAAAACCTCACTGGATATTGTCTGTTCCTGCAACGTTCCTCACAATGATATGTGTGTCGTATTTCTTTATTGCTCCTTACAAAGCCGGCGGGTTGAGTCTGGATCCAATGATCGGGTACATTGTAGGAATTATTGTTGCCATATCTGTATTGATAATATTTTTAAACAGAAAGAAGAAATGAAAAAAAACTACCTCTTGATTCTTTTGCCCCTTTTTGTATTGTGTTTTGGTAATACTGTCAGAGGGCAGAGTACGGGTAAAATGAAATATACCGATGCCAGGGAGCTAATGCTTCTGGGAAAGGGTTTTGATGTTACCGAGTCGTATTATAGCAGGTTACCTTTGAGTGGCAAGGATGGTTTCCGGAAGGAGCTATGGAGCCTGGCTAAGAACTCTGCCGGCCTTGCAGTGAGGTTCTCATCAAACAGTACCTCCATTGCTGTCCGTTGGACGGTCATGACAAATATGTCTATGAATCACATGCCTGCGACCGGTATCAAGGGTGTCGACCTCTATTCTCTCGATAACGGAAAGTGGTATTTCGTAGGTACCGCAAGGCCCACCGACAAGGAGAACAATGCAGTTGTTATCAAGAATATGACGGCAAAACAGAGGGAGTATATTGCTTATCTCCCGCTTTATGATGGTACCGAGAGTCTCTCCTTTGGTGTGGATTCTCTTGCAACAATTGGGATGCCTCAGGAGAAAATTTTGCTGAAAAGTGAAGACGGGGGTGCCATTCTCTTTTATGGAACCAGCATTACCCAGGGAGGCTGCGCCTCACGTCCGGGTATGGCCTATACTGCGATACTGGGCAGGATGTTGCAAAGGGAGACTATAAACCTTGGGTTCTCCGGTAACGGCCGTATGGACAAATCCATGGCAGAGGCTATATGCAAGGTCAGCGCACAGACAGTTGTCCTTGACTGTCTTCCAAACACAAATGCCCAGATTGTAAGAGATAGCGCGTACAATTTCATCAGAATGATTCTTGATGCAAAACCGGGAGTTAAAATCTATATGGTGGAGAACCCCGTCTTCCCAACTTTGAGGTTCGACCAGAAAACTGCTGCCGAACTCAGCGAGGAGAACATCGAGTGGCGAACTGTCTATCAAAAGCTTAAAAAAGAGAAGTTCCGCAATGTCTACTTCATTCCGGGTGCAAAGCTTGCCGGTTGTGACGGAGAGGGCACCGTTGACGGCGTTCACATGACCGACCTTGGATTCTTGAGGTATGCCGAGGAGTTTGCGAAGTTTCTCCGGTAAGATTTAGAGGCTCCTTAACTGAAACACCCGCAGGTCGAACTGTTCTACTACGGCCATTACGTGGTCGAAGATGTCGGACTGTACATTCTCGTAGTAGACCCAATCCTTGACGCGGGTAAAGAAGTAGAGTTCAAGGGCGATGCCCTTTTCTGTGGGTTGCAGCTGGCGGACCATGCAGGTCATTTCGTGGTTGACTTCCGGATGGTGTTCGAGGTAGTTCTGTATGTAGGCGCGGAATACCCCTATGTTTGTCTGGCGGCGGCCGTTCACCAGAACGGTGTCGTCGGTTTCGTTTTCGCTGTTGAACTTCTGAATCTCCTTTTCGGTCTCCTCTATGTACTCTTTAAGGTACCTGATTTTACGGAAGCGTTCAAGCATCTCCGGTGTACAGAAGCTTATGCTGGTCATATCTAGTATAATCGAACGCTTGATCCTCCGGCCGCCTGACTCCTGCATTCCGCGCCAGTTCTGGAAAGATTCACTCACAAGTGCATAAGGGGGGACGGTAGTTATGGTGTTGTCGAAGTTGCGTACCTTAACCGAGTATAGACTAACCTCCTCCACGTTACCGTCGGCTCCGTATTTGGGAACAGTTATCCAGTCACCCTGACGAAGCATGTCGTTTGAAGAGAGTTGCCAACCTGCCACGAATCCTAGGATTGTGTCCTTGAAAACCAGAATCAGGATTGCCATTGATGCGCCCAGCCCTGCAAAAAGTGCGGTGAAAGAGGTGTTTAACAAAATGCTAAGCAGCGATATGGCTCCTACAAAGTAGGCAATTACGGCCACTATCTGGAAGATAATCTGTATTGGCTTGTTGGAGTAATCTTCTGATTGTGAATATATTTTGGTCATCGCCTTTGTCGCGGCATGTATTGCACGGATGATTGCATAGACAATGTAGATGAGGGCAACTTTTTCAAAAATTGTCACCCAAAACAGTGACTTGAGTGCTATTGGGGAACACAGATAGAATACGATACCGGGAAAAATATGGGCAAGAAACTTGAAAACCTTGAATTCTACAAAAATGTCGTCCCAGATAGCTGTAGTGAATTTTGCAACATGACCCATTACCCGGTGAAGTATGAACCTTGAAATGAGATCGACTCCGTATGCGAGTAAAAAGAGAAGCGTCATGCTTATGATTTCGTCGAGCCATCCGGCTAAAACAGAAGAGACCCCCCAGTCTACCAGCATTTGATATATTCCGTCAACCACCCCGAAGAGTGCCGTTGCCCGCGTTGTTATTGCATTCTCTATCATTTTCCGGTATCTGTTTTAATCAGGTGTATTTTGATTGCAAAGATATGAAAAAACCAGTGTATAAAATTTGGGTTATATTTTGGCAGATATAAATTCGTGAACTGGAAATACGAAAATATAGGCTTTCCAGTTCCCTATTTTACAATAGCTACTATTCCCTTCTCTTTGAATATCTCTACACATCTGTCTATTCTCTCGTCTGAAGGCCGGGCCATTGGTATGTTGCCGGGGTTGTAAATTGTACCCAGCCGGGTGTGCTTTCCGGTGGCGATGTCGTGGTATGGAAGAAGCTCGACGGTGCGTTTTTTATGCCCGGGCAGGGAGGAGAGAAATATGGAGGTGGCTTTGATATTCTTTTCGTCGGCATTTATTCCCTCAATCAATGGAATACGTGGGATAAATTCAAACCCCTCTGCTGCAAGCATCCGTATGTTGGATAATATGAGCTCGTTGCTCTCTCCGGTATACTTTTTATGAAGACCCGGGTCCATCAGCTTTATGTCTGCAAGTATGAGCTCGCAGTTTGAGGCGACCTCCCTTACGATGGCTTCAGTGGCATATAGTGAGGAGTCAACTGCACGGTGGATGCCCCGTTTGCCGCATTTGTCGAGCAGTTCAAGCAACAGCTTTCTATGCAACAACGGTTCTCCTCCGCAAAATGTAACCCCTCCTTCTGACTGGTCAAAAACGAAGCTCTCTCTTTCAATAGCGTTCATTATCTCGTCTGTCCCCATTTCGCGGCCGGACATCTCCAGAGCATTTGCGGGGCAAGCCTCGGTGCATGTTCCGCATTCCGTGCAGAGAGTTGCGTCTGTGGAGATCTCCTCCGATGTCATGGCTAATGCCGTATTAGGGCATACACTTACGCACGTCCGACAGCTGAGGCACTTCTCTTTGTTGTAGAGTTTCTCCTTTGTGCTTTTTATTCCTTCCGGATTATGGCACCAGATGCAGGATAGTGGGCAACCTTTGAAAAATATTGTAAGGCGGATTCCGGGACCGTCGTTTATTGAGTAGCGTTTTATGTCGAAAATTAGGCTCATAGCAATACAATTTTAAAACCTGCCGTTTTCTGTCCTGGAGATTATCTCCTCCTGAAGGTCGGCGTTCATGTGGTTGAAGTAGTCGCTGTAGCCGGCCATCCTTACGAGCAGGTCGCGGTACTCTTCGGGCCTCTTGCGGGCTTCGCGCAGTGTGGCGGTGTCTACAATGTTAAACTGAACATGATGACCGTTAAGCGAGAAGTAACTGCGGATAAGGGCTCCCAGCTTGGTGAGGTCACTCTCCGATTTTACTAGTGAAGGGAGGAAACGAAGGTTGAGAAGGGTTCCTCCCGATTTTATCTGGTCGAGCTTGCCCAGAGATCGTATTACGCAAGTGGGGCCATGTGTATCTGCTCCCTGCGAGGGAGATGTGCCGTCGGAAATTGCCCTCCCGGCCTTTCTTCCGTTAGGTGTTGCTCCGGTCACCTTTCCAAAGTAGACGTGGCAGGTTGTGGAGAGCATGTTCATGTGGAAGCACTCCCCTTTTGTGTTCGGCTTTCCGTCTATGGCAGCGAAGAGGTCGTCATATACCCTGACGGCAATTGAATCGGCATAGTCGTTGTCGTTTCCGTAGAAGGGGGTCTTGTTTATTAATGTCTGCCTGAGTATCTCCTCTCCTTCAAAGTTATTTACAATGGCGCCCAGTAAGCGCTCCAAGGTAAAGCTCCCCTTTTCAAAAATATGCCATTTAATGGTAGAAAGTGAGTCTGTAACTGTTCCTAGTCCGGTGCACTGAATGTAGTTTGTATTGTAACGTGGCCCACCATTGTAGTAGTCTCTCCCTTTGGTTATGCAATCTTCTGTTACTACCGAAAGGAACGTTGCAGGGGCATATTTGGCGAACATCCTGTCGATGTAGTTACTCACCCTTATCTTAAGATCCACTATGTAATTCAACTGTTTGAGAAATGCATCGTAGAGCTCTTCGAAACTTTTAAATTCCAGCGGATTACCTGTTTTTATGCCTACGAATTTGCCACTCACGGGGTCAGTTCCATTGTTGAGAGTAACCTCAAGGATTTTGGGAACATTAAGATAGCCCGTGAGCAGATAGGCCTCCTTCCCGAATGCTCCTACCTCTATGCATCCGCTGCAACCTCCTTCGCGGGCATCTTTTAGTGACTTCCCTTGTCGCGTCAGCTCCTGAATATATGCGTCGGCATTGAAAACCGACGGATATCCGTACCCTTTGCCTATAACCTTGCATCCGGCATGCAGGAAATTTTCTGGGGTGTTATGACTGATATGTATCGAACATCCTGGCTGAAGAATATGTAACTCTTCAAGTACTTCAAGAATTATATACGACACCTCGCTTACTCCACTGCTTCCGTCTGCCATCAATCCTCCTGTGTTTATATTGGTAAAGTCGTTGTATGTGCCGCTCTCTCTGGCGGTTATGCCCACCTTTGGCGGGGCAGGGTGGTTGTTCACCTTTATCCAGAAGCATGCGATTAACTCTTTTGCCTCTTGTCTGGTGAGGGTGCCGGCGGCTATCTCCCGGTCGTAGAATGGTGCAAGGTGCTGGTCTAGGTGGCCGGGGTTCATTGCGTCCCACCCATTTAGCTCTGTGATTGTGCCTAGGTGCACAAACCAGTACATCTGGATTGCCTCCCAAAATGTCTGCGGAGCATTTGCCGGCACCCTCCTGCACACATCTGCGATTTTATGCAGCTCGTTTACACGTTTTTTCAACTCTTGTGAACCTGCCACGTCCGATTTTCCTGACAACAATGTTTCTATTTCTAATGCTAGCTTCTCTGCCTGTTCCTCTGCCAGCCGCGCATGCCGCTCTGCAAACAAGATGACTGCGTCGCATGAGATATCCATGGCGCGCAGCTGCTCCTGCCGGTCAGTGGCTTCCGGATCGTTCAGAAAATCAAGTTTGTTCAGTGCTTCGGAAATCTGCCTCTTGAAGTCCAGCATCCCCATCCTGTAAATCTTGCCGTCAAGCGCAGTATGCCCGGGGGCGCGCTGCTCCATGAACTCGGTGAAAAGACCGGCCTCGTATGCAGCGCGCCACTCATCCGGAACATGACCGAATATCCGTTCCCGCTGAGTCTTGCCTGCCCAGTAAGGTATAACAATCTTTTCGTATGTATCAATATCCTCCCGGCTGATTGTGTATCGCTGAAGCTCCCGGGTATTGAGCACATTAAGGTCATCCACAGAATGGCAAGTAAGTTCGGGAAAAGTAGGAACAGCCTTTGGTTCTGGCCCCCTTTCCCCAACAATCAGCTCATCTTCTCCAATATATATTGTTTTCTTCTTGCAGATTTCCATGAAGTTGAGAGCGCGAAGCATGGGCGTCGGATATTTTCCCAGGTTTTCCTTGTAGAAAGCTGTCTCAATTAGTGCCCGTTCAATAGAAAGAGTTGGCTCTGTCTCAACTGATAATTTACGTAGTTTTTCTATTCGTGAGTTATTGTCCATAACAATTACAATTTTGGAATTTAAAAATTGATATACTCTCTGCATCTGCACATGGCAGATTCAGGACAATGAGACAGAGTAAGGAAAATCAGCTTATAAGACAGGAAAAAAGACCCCTCCCGGGTTTGTGATATAAATTCGATATGAATTTGTAAGAGGTCATTGTAATTCGATTTGAAAACAAATATACAAATAAACTAATAATAGTTAACTTTGAAATACTTCGATAACTTATTTTAAAAATCGTTGTTTTAATAGTATGAAAACTATACAGAAAACACTGATTTTGGCCTCAGTTCTGACCATGTTGTTCTCTTGCGGAATTCCGAGAAACATATCGGATTCCAAGGGAAAGATAGCTGTCAAGGATACAATTTCCGTTGCAGATTCAACAGAATATGAACTGATTGTATTTGATCCAGGATTTGATTACTGGTTTAACAGCAGAGGCTTCTCTAAGTCTCAATATTCAAACGATTATCTCAGATCCTCAAACCTGCAGTATGTAAACGAATGGAACAGCAGGTTCAACAGAGGAGACAGAAGGATAGACAGCTATATAGACTATGATCCTTTTGTCAAGTACGACTTAGATTTCAACTACAAGCTTTTTATGTACTTCAAGTACTTCGAGGAGAGTTACAGGACAAAGCTGATTCCGGGACGGAGGTGATTAATGTGCTAATTATAATTACATTTACTGCCGGATTTATTATAAATATATGACAGTTAAAATAAGATTTTCTACAGTTCTGGTTCTGCTACTTAGCTTTACAACAGCCCTCTATTCTCAGAAATCAGACAAAGGTGAGAGGAAGATCAAACCGGAACTTATTAAAGAATATATAGATTTTCTTGCTTCTGACTCGCTAAAAGGACGTGATACTCCAAGTAAGGAGCTTGATATGGCAGCTGATTACATTGCAAAAAAATTTGCAGTTTATAAGCTGAAAAAAATTAACGGTTCTTACTTTCAGGAAATTCCAGTATACAAAGAAAATCTAGACCCACAGGGTTGTTTGCTTAAGATTGGCAAGGAGGGCAACTATCGCACATATGAAATCAAGACCGATTATATTCCATATCAAAACACCGCCGATACTACTGTTAAATCAGAAATTATGTTTCTGGGTTACGGCATTACAGCGCCGGAATATAATTATGACGATTATTCAGGGGTAGATGTAAAAGGAAAAATCGTCGTTATACTTAACCACGAACCGGGAGAAAATAGTACAGAATCAAAATTCGAGGGCAAAAAGTGGACAAGATATTCAAGCATCAACACGAAGTTAAAGAATGCAATCGATCATGGAGCTTCGGGACTTTTTATTATTACTGATCCTCTAAATCATATATTATTAAAACCACAGGGATTTCCCTGGCCGGCTCTTTCTAAGTTTATTCCTCAGAAGGGTCTTCATTTTATGTTTGGGAACAAGGAAAATAAATCAATTCCCTTCTTGCATGTTGGAGAAAATGTCATTAATCAGCTATTTGGAAGCGTTGCAGAACTAAAGAAAATCCAAAGAGGTATAGACAGTACCGGAAAGCCGGACACGCGCCTGCTCAAAGGGCTTGAATGTGAAGTTGGAACAAAGCTAACAATTCAAAAGTATGAAACCCAAAATGTGGTTGGGTATATCGAGGGGTCAGACGAAAAACTAAAAGAGGAGTTTGTTGTGATTGGTGGACATTATGATCATGTCGGATTCAATATGAGTCATAGCGATGGCGAGGATTATATTTTCAATGGTGCCGACGACAATGCCTCGGGCACAGCCGGAACCATGGCTGTTGCAAAAGCATTCTCAGCTATGAAGAGACGACCGGCGAGGAGCATACTTTTCATCCTGTTTGCTGGAGAGGAGAAAGGATTGCACGGGTCCAAATTCTATTGCGACAATCCGCTATTCCCGCTTGACAAGACAGTTGCAATGCTTAATATGGATATGATAAGCCGTAACGGGTCGGATTCTCTCCAGTTGGAGGGTAGTAAACAGAATCCAGATCTTCTCGAAATTATGCTCAAAGAAAACAAAGGGCTTGGTCTCACCTATATACCTACCGGGGACGATCTTTTTGGCAGAAGTGACCACTACAACTTTTTTCTAAAGGGAATAACCGCTGTGGCCATTACATGTGGTCTCCACAAAGACTACCATACTGTCCGCGATAATCCCGATAGTATTGACTGTGATAAGGCTGCAAGAATATCTCGTTTGGTTTACAGAACTGCAAAGACAATTGCAAATGACAATAAGAGATACAGGGTGGTTGGGGAGTAATGGGTTAATTTGCTAATATGTTAATGTGCTAATATGCTAATATGCTAATATGCTAATATGTTAATGTGCTAATGGGTTAATTGAGAGTGTGTAATTTAAAATAAATGATGATGAAAAAAGATCTCTGTTCGCTGGTTATGGTTATTGTTTTTTGTATAATCGGTTCATCTGTATACGGGCAGGATTATTTGGTATTAAAGTACAATTTTAAAGATGGAAAGACCTTCCGTTCGACAATATCTGTGAATTCAAATATTGTTCAATCCATGATGGGAGAGGAGATGAAGATTATAGCCGATTTCGAATCTAAGTCAGAAATAAAATTTACAAAGGTCGACCTAGGGGGAAATGCAACTGCTTTGGTGTCTATTATCAACATATCCGCTAAAACTGTAAGAATGGGTCAGGAAAAGGAGGAAAAAAAATCCGATTTCAGGAAAGATGGCATAAGAATGGTCTTCGCCCCATCGGGTAAAACCGTGTCAGTAAAGAGTACCGATACTAACGAATCATCAATATTACGGGAAGAAACAATATCTGCTGATATTAAGTTTTTCTTCCTGCCTGGAAGAGCAACAAAAATTGGCGAAAAATGGTCCGATAAGCAGATTGATACAACCAAAACGAAGCCATCCAATCCAATAACATTTATGACCACTACTACAGAGAATGAGTACACACTTGCAGGAAAGGAGATAAAAGATGGCAAGGAGCTTTACAAAGTCTCATATACAGGAACTCTTGAAATTGCCGGTAAAGGCAAGCAAGAGGGAATGGACCTGTTTATAGAGGGAACCGGTCAGACTATAGGATTCTTTTATTTTGACCCAACAATATCAATGGTCATCTATTCAGAAAGCGAAACAGAGATGAATACCACAATCGCGCTGACCGGACAGGAAAACATGACAGTTCCAATGATTCAGAAAATAAAGACAGTTACGACATTGGAGGAAACCTCAGCCGCAGACTATTTCCAGCCTTCGCAGCTGCACATCAGGTTCCTGTCGCCGAAGCCGTTATCTACGCGGGCAACATGTGGCCAGAACTTATTGTCCTTTATCCACTCAAGAGGATAGGCTGCCTGTTGGCGACTGTATGGATGGCTCCATTCGTTACCGGTAACCTCAAGAGCTGTGTGAGGGGCGTTTTTGAGAGGGTTATCGTCCTTGTCCATTGTTCCGGCCTTGATGGCTTCGCACTCACTCTTAATAGAGATCATAGCATCTATGAAGCGGTCCATCTCTGCCTTAGGTTCGCTTTCGGTAGGTTCAATCATAAGGGTTTCGTGAACAGGGAAAGAGAGGGTAGGTGCGTGGAAACCGAAGTCCATCAGCCGTTTCGCCAGATCACCTGCATCTACGCCGTATTCTGCCTTGAAGTGTCTTACATCAATAATACATTCGTGGGCAACTCTGCCCATTCCTCCGGTGTAAAGGGTTTTGAATCCATTTTGAGCAAGTTTAACAGACATGTAGTTAGCGTTAAGAATTGCAACTTCGGTAGCTTTTTTAAGACCGTCCGGGCCAAGTAACTTAATGTATGCATGAGTTACAGGCAGTGCCGACGGATAACCGTAAGGAGCCGAACTTACTGCAGAGACCCCTTTCTTTTCGCAGTTGCACAAGTAAGGGTGACAAGGGAGGTATGGAGCAAGCTCTTTGGTAACACAGATAGGGCCTATGCCCGGGCCACCGCCACCATGAGGGATTGCAAAAGTCTTGTGAAGGTTAAGGTGACAAACGTCGGCACCAATAACACCCGGATTAGTAAGACCAACCTGTGCGTTCATGTTTGCTCCGTCTATGTATACCAGACCACCGTTCTCGTGTATGATTTTTACCATCTCACGGATCTCAACCTCGAACACACCATGTGTAGAAGGGTAGGTGATCATAGTGCAAGAGAGACGGTCCTTATTTTGCTCTGCTTTCTGACGGAATTCGTCAACATTGATATTCCCTTTTTCGTCGCAGGAGATAAGGACGATTTCCATTCCTGCCATTGCAGCAGATGCAGGGTTTGTGCCATGAGCAGAGGTAGGTATGAGAACCACGTTTCTCTGAGGATTGCCTTTGTCTATATGGTAAGCACGAATAGTCATAAGACCGGCATACTCACCTGCGGCACCGGAATTTGGCTGAAGAGAACAAGCATCGAACCCTGTTATTACAGAGAGGTCGTTTT
Source organism: Bacteroidales bacterium (assembly GCA_041659025.1). Taxonomy (GTDB): domain Bacteria; phylum Bacteroidota; class Bacteroidia; order Bacteroidales; family UBA932; genus Bact-08. The sequence goes on from JBAZZA010000001.1 coordinate 634,457, forward strand.
CAACTTCGTTTATGAGTTGCATGTAACCGTCCACCTGATCAATAGGAGCAAATGGGTGAACATTTGTGAACTCGCTCCAGCTAAGAGGCAACATTTCCACAGCTGCATTTAGCTTCATTGTGCATGATCCAAGCGGAATCATAGAGTGAGTAAGTGAAATATCCCTTCTCTCCAACTTTTTCATATATCTCATCATCTCAGTCTCAGAGTGATATTTGTTAAACACATCTGCAGTCAGGTATGAACTTGTGCGGGCCATGAAGATCTCCCCTTTTGGAGCTCCCGGACACTCGACATTCTTAAGACCGAATATTTCGAGGATGGTTTTAGCCTCCTGGCATGATGACAACTCGTCAAAGCTTATGCGTACAGATTTGCTGCAAGGGTAAAAGAAGTTTAATCCTTTAGCTTCTGCTTTGTTTTTGATCTCTTCTGCATTTACGCCGCTAACCTCAATTGTGTCGAAGAAATTTTCTGCTGCAAGCTTGAACCCGGCTTTCTTAAGTTCTCCGGCAACAGCACCTGCATATGCATGAGCATTTCCGGCAATCGATTTAATGCCTTCAGGTCCGTGATATGCTGCATACATTCCTGTCATTGAGGCCATGAGAGCAGTAGCAGTACAGATATTTGAAGTAGCTTTCTCGCGTTTGATATGTTGTTCCCTTGTCTGAAGTGCCATGCGGAGAGCTGGGTTACCCAGTCTGTCTACAGATACTCCGATTATCCTGCCCGGCATATTGCGTTTGTACTCGTCGCGTGTTGCCATGAATCCTGCAGTAGGGCCGCCAAATCCCATAGGAAGGCCAAACCTTTGTGCGGTACCAACAGCAATGTCTGCTCCCCATGCAGCAGGCTCCTTTATAAGAGCAAGTGCAAGAAGGTCGGTTACAGCAGTTATAAGAATACCTTTTGAGTGTGCCTTTTCACAGAAGGCAGAGTAGTCGCGTATCTCACCATTTGCAGCAGGATACTGCAATACTGCGCCAAAACATTTGTCGTCAAATTCAACTGCGTCGAATCCGGCAACAACAACCTCAATCCCAAGAACTTCTGAACGTGTCTGGATAACGGCAAGAACCTGCGGGAATATATTTGAATCTATTATCACTTTGTTTTTTCCTGCTTTGACGGCATCGCGGGAACGAAGTTCGTACATCATACGCACTGCCTCTCCTGCAGCTGTTGAATCGTCAAGCATAGAACAATTTGCCATTTTGAACCCGGTAAGGTCAGAAACCATTGTCTGGAAATTCAAAAGAGCCTCAAGACGACCTTGAGAAATTTCTGCCTGATATGGAGTGTATGAAGTGTACCAGCTTGGGTTTTCGAAAATGTTGCGGACAACTACCGGAAGAGTGGCAGTACCGTAAAAACCCTGTCCGATTAATGAGCGGAAGTTCTTGTTGTTAGAGGCCATTGCCTTTAATTTTGCAAGATATTCATATTCGCTTATTGCGTCCTCTAAAGCCAGGGGTTTGTCTAAAAGAATATCTGAAGGAACAGTTTGTTTAACAAGCTCATCCAAGCTTTTTGCGCCAATAAATGCGAGCATATCCTTGATATCGTGCTCCCTCGGGCCGTTGTGGCGATCAACAAAAGAAAGTGACATATTGTGTTATTTATTAGATTGTTAATAGCAATTAGAACTACAAATGTAGTGATTATTTCCTAAAATTTGCGAATTAAATTATTTTCATATTTTTGTGAGACTAAAACAAAAATCTAATGAGTTTATTAAGCAGAAAAATTTCCGAACTGCAGGAACGGAAGGCAAAAGCAGAACAAGGGGGCGGTGCAACTGCCATTGCTAAGCAGATAGCCATGGGTAAGCTTCCGGCTCGGGAAAGGATCAATCACCTTCTTGATGAAGGATCATTTTATGAGTACGACCTCTTCATTGAACACGAAGCCAGAGGATTCGGCATGGAGGGAAAGGACCTCGCAGGTGACGGGGTTGTAATTGGAACAGGTACAATCAAGGGAAAACCGATTGCTATTTATGCACAGGACTTTACTGTAGCAGGAGGTTCACTCGGAATGATGCATGCCAGAAAAATTACAAAAATCATGGACTACGCCCTGAGAATGAGAATACCACTTATAGGTATAAATGACTCAGGTGGCGCCCGTATTCAGGAGGGTGTTAATTCTCTTGCCGGCTATGGTGAGATCTTCTTCAGAAATACAATGGCAAGCGGCGTTATTCCTCAAATATCTGTTATTCTGGGTCCATGTGCCGGAGGTGCTGTATACTCTCCTGCCCTTACAGATTATGTGTTTGTTGTAGACAAGATTTCAAAAATGTTTATAACCGGACCTGAAGTTATAAAATCGGTACTTGGTGAGGAGATAGACATGGAATCGCTTGGCGGAGCAAGAGTACACAGCGAGATTTCCGGCAACGCTCACTTTTTTGCCAACAGCGAGATTGAATGCTTCGAGCAGATCAAGACACTACTCGATTACATTCCGGCTAACAACGAGTGCAAACATGCTAAAACAAAAACAAAGGAACCGGATAAGCAATACAAAATTGACAAGATTGTGCCGGAGGACCCTACTAATCCGTATGATGTAAGAGATGTTATAAAGGCACTTACAGATGATTCCCGGTTCTTTGAGAGTCAGGAATTGTGGGCAGCAAACATTGTTGTGGGTTTCGGAAGGATAGACGGAAGGAACGTTGCCTTTGTAGCTAATCAGCCTCTTGTCCTGGCAGGAGTACTTGATTGTGACTCTTCTGACAAAGCTGCAAGATTCATCCGCTTCTGCGATGCCTTCAATATCCCTATAGTAACACTGGAAGACATGCCGGGCTATCTGCCGGGAGTTGATCAGGAACACGCAGGAGTTATAAGGCATGGTGCAAAGCTTCTATATGCATACAGCGAAGCTACTGTTCCAAAGGTTACAGTTATACTCAGAAAGGCATATGGCGGTGGATATATTGCAATGAACTCACGTCACCTTAGGGCAGACTTTGTTTTTGCATGGCCAATGGCAGAAATTGCCGTTATGGGACCGGAAGGAGCTGCAAACATTATCTTCAGAAAAGAGATTACAGAGGCTGCCGACCCAGATGCAATGCGCAGAGAGAAGGTTGAGGAGTACAAACAAAAGTTTGCCAACCCTTATGTTGCTGCTGCTAAAGGGTACATAGATTCTGTAATTGATCCCAAGGATACCAGAAAGTACATTATACACGCATTTGAAGTCTCTGAAAACAAAACGGTCAAGAGGCCTAACAAAAAACATGGTCTTCCACCGTTTTAACAATTAAACCAACTGAGATGAAAAAAAGTATAAATACCATACCACCGGCCGATTTAGAAATGATGGAGACACTTCAGATTTTTCCCGGTGCAAGGATATATAAAACCAACCTTACAAAAAAGGTACGTAACCGAAAAATATGGAAGAAACCCGATTTGCAGGAGATTTTCTCAATTATTCCGGGGACCGTTACCGAAATTATGGTTAAAGTAGGTGACCACGTTGCAAAGGGAGATAAGATTATGGTTTATGAAGCAATGAAAATGCAGAATATAATAAGGGCTCCTTTTGATGGAACAGTAGACAAAATTTTTGTAAAAGAGGGCGAAAAACTGGCTAAGGGAACCTTGATGATCTATCTAAAGGCAGATGTTGATTTTCTGGTCTCAGACGAATCTATTTCCAGCGCTCTAGATCTAAACGGATAAAAATAAAAAGAAAAATAGTAAAGCTCCACAGAGATGATCCCCCGTAGCTCACAAAGGGCAGGGGGATTCCTATTACAGGCATGAGCCCGATTGTCATTCCAATATTCACGAAAAAATGAAGGAATAAAATTGAGGCCAGGCAGTAGCCATATACCCTGGCAAATGCATCTTTCTGTTTCTCTGAGAGATTAACAATTCTTATTATCATAAAACAATAGAGGAACACAACAAATGCCGAACCAAGAAAACCCCACTCTTCACCAACAGTACAAAAGATAAAGTCTGTACTTTGTTCCGGGACGAAGTTGAATTTTGTCTGGGTTCCCTGCAAAAATCCTTTGCCAGTAAAACCGCCCGAACCTATGGCAATCTTAGACTGATGGACATTGTATCCAGCACCCTTAAGATCTACATGAATACCCAGAAGGTTCTCAATTCTTGCCCGCTGATGGTCCTGAAGTACCTTTTCGAAAAAGAAGTCAACAGAGAATATCATTGCAAATGAGACAATAAAGCACAGCAGAATGTACCAGAGATGAGATATTTTCTGTTTTAAGGCACTTATAACATGATATATCACCGGGGGTACAATAAACAGAGCTAGCCACGCTGTCTCTGAAAAGTGGCCAATTGAGTCAAGAAAAGAAATCTCACCCAATCTTCTCGAAAATATAAGTAGAGGAAGGTATAACAAAAGAAAGATTCCATGTCGTATAAACTGATGTGTAAACAATGCCCGGGCAATAACAAGTATTGTAAACAGACATATTATTGCCACATAAGAGGAGAAAGACAGAGTTATAAGGAAGAGCATGATAGCAAGGATTCCAAAAACAAGGTACCATCCGTTCAGTCCCTCCCTGTAAAGCATGAAAATGAACCCCACATATACAAGTGCAGAACCCGTCTCTTTTTCCAGAACAATCATGGCCATAGGAACAAGTATTGTTACAGCTATCCTTCCTAAGGCCCCCAAAGACTTGAACTGGAAGTTATATGTGCTCATAAGAGCCGCAAGAGCTAACGAAGTTGCGATTTTTGAAAATTCTGCAGGCTGAAGTCTGAATGGTCCCAGCATTAACCATGATTTTGACCCGTTTATCTCAACTCCGGCAACCAGCACGGCAATAAGGAAAAGTATGCTGATAGCATAGATGAACCATGCTGTTACATTGTACAACTTTGGATTTATGACAAAGATAATAAGCAGGGCAATTCCAAAAGAAGAGATTATCCAAATGAACTGCATCCCGTATCTTTGTGACAAGTCAAATATTCCTGCGTGTTCTGGATCGTAAACTGAGGAAAAAACGCTTATCCAACCGATTATCACCAGCATCAAATATATGACAATAAGCGGCCAGTCAAGTTTTTTGTATTTTATGCCTGCTATCATTTCAAAACATTTATCATAGTGTTTCCGGTGAGAATATATGCTTCAAGGTCTTTTCTTTCCACTTTTTTGTTAAGGTACTTTTCAACCAGCAGCGAAGCTATAGGTGCCGCCCAAGTTGCTCCGAAACCTGCGTTTTCTATATATGCAGCTACAGCAATTTTTGGATTATCCTTGGGAGCAAAGCAAATAAAAACAGAGTGGTCCTTGCCATGAGGGTTTTGCGCAGTCCCTGTCTTGCCACAAATATCAAGACCGGGTACGGCTACCCTTGTTGCTGTTCCTCCGGATCCAGGGGCCGAGTTGACAGCCAGATACATGCCACGAATGACTTTTTTAAAATTTTGCACATCAATCTTTGCATAGTGTTTCTCAGAGAAATCGGCATTTATTACGGTATCCTCGGCCCCCTTTACTATATGCGGAGTATAGTAGAAACCCCTGTTGGCTATAGTTGCGGCAAAGTTAGCAAGATGAAGAGGCGTTGTTCCAATCTCTCCCTGACCTATTGCCAGAGAAATTATGGACAGGGAGCTCCATCTGTTCTTGCCGTGAATAGCATCATAATCACCTGTAACAGGAAGTTTTCCGGCTTGTTCAGACGGAAAATCGGTTCCCAGCTTTAGTCCGAAACCAAGACTCTCCACCTTCTCCTTCCAGCTGTTGAATGCTGCAGCAATATTGGGATATGCCGGGTTATCCATAATTTTTCTGAAGGCGTAGCAGAAGTAAGAGTTGCAGGACATCATTATTGCCCCTGTAAGACTCAGTGGTGAAGGATGGGCATGACAGGCAACTCCTCTTCCTATATGAAAGCCCATACTGCACGGATAACGCACAAGAGTATCAAGAACACCTTCCTGTAAGGCGACAAGACCATTAACCAGCTTGAATACCGAGCCCGGCGGGTAAGGCGACATCACGGCTCTGTTGAACATAGGCTTTAGAGGGTCGTTCAGAAGCTCACTGTAATATTTGTTGATTGTGGCTAGTTTATTCACATCTATTCCCGGACTGGAGACCAGAGTAAGTATCTCTCCCGTTGATGGTTCAATTGCTACAAGACTGCCAATCTTGTTTGCCATCAGCGACTCTCCGTAGCTTTGAAGTTCTGCGTCTATAGAAGATATTATATTTTTGCCCGGAACAGCATCAAGATCGTATTGTCCTCCTGCAAAGCTCGACTTAACCCGGTTGTTTACGTCTCTCAGGAAAATATTGTAGCCCTTCTCTCCCTTGAGCACCCCTTCGTAAGATTGCTCAATGCCGGTACGTCCTATGTAATCACCTCTCTTATATTCCGGATTCTTTCGTATATACGAGGTGTCCACCTCAGAGATATACCCCAATAAGTTGGCCCCTGCATTGTAGGGGTATGATCTTACTGTGCGTGATATTGCGCTGAACCCCGGGAATTTGTATGCCTTTTCCAAAAAAACGGCATATTGCTGACTGGATATCTGTTTCACAAACGGAATGGATTGATACCCGATTTTACGTCTGTTGCGTCTGTAGTCTTTTAGGGTTTTCCGTACATCGTACATGTCAAGCTCGAAAATCCGGCAAAGATCTGCAGTATCAAGCTTTGTAACCTCAATAGGGGTTATCATTATATCGTATGCAGTAACATTGCCTGCAAGAATCTTACCATTACGGTCCAGTATCAATCCCCTTGCAGGGTAGCGGATATCGTACCGGAAAGCATTGTTACTGGCAGTTATCTTGTACTGATTGTCCAGTATCTGCAGATTAACCAGCTGTAACAGCATTAATACTGCAACAACAATGGTCCCGATTATAAGAATATTTTTTTTCTTTAGCTCGACACCCATATATTAAATGTTACCGCCAGTTTTTATAAAAAATGCCAAACTCAATAAGCAGGATAAGTACAGTGTTTACCAACAAACTTAATACAATTCTGATTAAAGAATGAATACTAAAAGTGAGAGAGAAATTTTCAAGTAAAACAATTGTAACGTGATGAATTATAAGGCCAATTAAGATAAAATTTAAAAAGCGGCTGAGTCCAAGTTCTGTAAGTCCCGGTCTTATCTGGTTTTCAAGTTCTCCTTTGCGGCACACCAGCTTAAATACCAAAGGTTGAGCAAATGCCAGAAAAACAGCTGCCGCAGCATTGAGCCCCATTATGGAATCGGTAAAATAGTCCACACCCAGCCCCATTGCAAAAGCCCATAACATTAAAGACGATGTGGATGTTGTGGTTGGCATGGTAAGGATGAAAAGAGGATAAACAACAATAATCAACAGCGGACCGAAATTGATGAAATTACTCATCAAGACCTGAATTATGAGGAATGAAAAGAAAAGTATTATGTTGCTCAAACTATTTTTCATCTGGCGTACTTAATTTGTCTATCTCGTCTTTGTGCTTGTTTATTACAACATTGACAAAATGCAATGTTCTGAAATCCTGATAAAGCTTAACCTGTATTTCGTGGTGGGTACCCATAATTATTTTTGACTTTCTTACTGAACCCAGAGGTATGTCGGGAGGAAATATTGAAGAGAACCCGCTCGTTACAATACTGTCTCCTATCTGTAGCTTAATGTGCTGAGGTATCTCCGTGAGCAATGCATAACCCGGGTTTTTACCGTCCCATATAAGTGGTCCGAAAGCACCCGACCGGGATATCTTTGCACTCACGCTCTGGTTAATGTTTAACAGGGAGATAATGTAAGCAAAGTTATCAGATACAGCACTCACAACTCCAACAACACCGTTTGGTGAAATAACTCCCATGTCCTGACGGACACCATCTTTCTTGCCTTTGTCTATAATTATGAAATTATGGCTTTTGTTTATACTGTTGCCTACAATCTTTGCCGGAAGATATTCGAAGTACGAACTGTCTGTCAGTGGTTTGTAAGCCAGCGTATCCTTCTTTAACGTATCCAGCTGGGTTTGGAACCTGGCCAACTCGTTTAGAAGACGTGTATTCTGTTGAGCCAGTTGTTCGTTGATAGTTTTAAGACTATGGTAGTATTTGATATTTGTCTGGGCCTTTATAAACTTCCCCTGAATCTGCATCAAAACGCCGTATATCCTTATTTGCTGAAAGATAGAAGAGTTTGCCATCATAAACAGCGCACCTGCCTCCAACAGTATAAAGAGCACTATAGTTGCCAAAATGGGAGTGATGGAAGATCTTTTGGCCATTTACAACTATCGCATTAAGAAAGGAAGTTTGTCGGCATTTTTAAGGGCTATACTGGTCCCTCTTGCTACAGCATGCAAAGGATCTTCTGAGACATAGAACTTAATATTGATCTTCTCGTAAAGTCTCTTGTCTAAACCTCTCAGCAATGCACCTCCACCTGTGAGGAAGATTCCTCTCTGCACGATATCTGCATAAAGTTCAGGTGGTGTCTGTTCAAGTACGGATATAATGGCTGCTTCTATTTTTGCGATTGATTTGTCTATGCAGTGCGCAATCTCCTGACTTGTAACACTTACCTCAACCGGGTGGGCAGTCATAAGGTTAGGCCCTCTTACAACATAAGGCTCAGGATATTCGTCAAGTTCAGAAATGGCGGCACCAACCTTTATCTTGATGTCTTCTGCGGTCAGTTCCCCTATCTTGATACTGTGTTGCTGGCGCATATACTGTTGTATCTCGTATGTGAACCCGTCACCGGCCACACGTATACTTTGATTCACAACAATACCTCCCAGAGAGATTACGGCTATCTCGGTAGTTCCACCTCCGATATCCACAACCATGTTTCCGGTAGGGGCCTCTACATCTAGTCCTATACCTATTGCCGCGGCCATTGGCTCATAAATCATATAAACATCACGTCCGCCGGCGTGCTCAGACGAGTCGCGCACCGCACGTATCTCCACCTCGGTGCTTCCGGACGGGATACTTACTACCATCCTGAGACTTGGAGTGAAGAAAGAGTTTTTATAGTTGATCATCTTGATAAAGCCTCTGATCATCATCTCCGCAGCATTAAAGTCGGCAATTACACCATCTTTGAGAGGTCTGATTGTCTTTATGTTAGCGTGAGTCTTACCGTGCATCATACGTGCTTTTTGTCCGAAAGCAATAGGTTTACCGGTATTCTGATCTATAGCGACTATCGAAGGCTCATCAACTACAACCTTGTCATTTATGAGTATGACGGTATTTGCAGTTCCAAGGTCTATAGCCAAATCTTGTGTTAAAAAAGAAAATGCCATATGTTATATTATAATTATCAATGTTTGAAATGTCTGGTGCTGGTCATTACCATTGCCACGCCGTTCTGGTTGCAATATTCTATGCTATCCTTGTCGTGGATGGAACCCCCCGGTTGTATAACTGAATTGATTCCTGCTTTGTGGGCAATCTCTACGCAGTCTGCAAAAGGAAAAAACGCATCGGATGCCATTACTGCAGATTCAAGGGAAAAACCGAATTCTCCTGCCTTGGCAATTGCCTGCTTAAGTGCATCTACACGTGATGTTTGTCCGATTCCACTAGCCAGCAATGTTTTGTCTTTTGCCAGAACAATAGCGTTGGATTTAGAGTGTTTTACAATCTTGTTTGCAAAGAGAAGATCTTCCGACTGTTTTTTATCGGGAGCGGTAATTGTAACGCTTTTGAGCGATTCCTCTCTCTCTACCTCTGAATCTCTGTCCTGCACCAGTACTCCACCCAGCATGCTCCTGAATTTCCTGCTGCTTCTGAGATCCTTATTATTAATTAAAATAATTCTGTTCTTTTTCTCCTTAAGTATTTCGAGTGCCTCATTTGAATAACCCGGAGCGATTGATACTTCAAAAAACAGCTTGTTCATCTCAGCGGCTGTCTCATGGTCTATCTCCCGGTTGGAAATTATCACTCCACCGAATGCCGATACAGGATCTGCCGCAAGGGCCGCTTTCCAGGCATCGGAGAGTTTGTCTCTCGATGCGCATCCGCATGCGTTGTTATGTTTGAGGATTGCGACGGTTGTGTCGTCAAAATCTGAAATGAGCTCTATTGCTGCCTCTATGTCAAGGAGGTTGTTGTACGATATCTCTTTACCGTGAATCTGAACCGGCAGATCTTCGGTCTTACCGTAAAACAGGGCCTTCTGGTGAGGGTTCTCGCCATATCTCAATGGTCTTGAGTTATTTAAGCTGTTTTTGAATACGGGAATATTAGCATCTCTGTTGAAGTACGTGAAAATTGCTGTGTCGTAATGTGAACTTACGTTGAATGCCTGAGCTGCAAAAAAGGCTCTCTCTTCCAGTATTGTAACTGCTCCTCTGGTTTCAAGGATTTCTGTAAGAAGGGGATATAGCTCCTTGCAAGGAACTATCACCACGTCTTTATAGTTTTTGGCAGCTGCACGTATCAAAGATATTCCACCTATGTCAATCTTCTCGATTACCACATCGCGAGGGGCCTCAGATGCAACGTACTCTTCGAAGGGATAGAGATCTACAATCACCAGATCAATTTCCGGTATCCCGTACTCTTTAAAACTTTCAATATCACCTGTGTTATCACGTCTTCCAAGTATCCCTCCAAAAATCTTGGGGTGTAATGTCTTTACCCTGCCTCCCAGGATAGAGGGGTAGGTTGTTATCTCCTCAACTGAAAGAACCGGAATTGACAGACCTTTTAAAAAGTCATAAGTTCCTCCTGTCGAAAGAATTTCAACGCCCGATTCAATGAGTTTTTCTGCAATTTTGGCAATTCCGTCTTTGTGATAGACAGATATTAGTGCCCGCTTGATTGTTTTATGCTCCATATGTAATAAATGACTACAAAACTACGAAAAAATAACCGATAATTATTTAATTTTGTGAGCAGATAATGTAACAATAAATGAATAAAACATACTACGCTGTTATTGTGGCCGGCGGAACCGGAACCCGGATGGGTGGTGATGTAGCAAAACAGTTTCTTACACTGGGTGATAAGCCCGTAATCCTTCATTCGATTGAGGCATTTCTGCACCTCTCTTTTCCGGTTGAGATAATTCTTGTGGTACATACTGACTACCGTCAGTACTGGAAAGATTACTGTCTGGAGAACCATATCACATTCAGCCATATTTTGGTGTCAGGTGGCATAACCAGGTTTCATTCAGTTAAGAACGCCCTCAAATATGTGCCAGAGGGAGCACTTGTGGCAATTCATGATGGCGTGAGACCTTTTATTTCTAAAGAATTTATTGAATCACTCTATAGTATTGCAGAAGAAAAAGGTGCGGTTGCACCGGTAGTGAAGGTTATTGATTCAATGAGAAAGAGAGAGTCAGAAGGCAGGAGTGTGTATGTAAACAGAGAGGAGTTCGTAATGGTACAAACTCCTCAGGTATTTCATTCCGATATAATCCTTGATGCTTATAAACAAGCCTATTCTCCCGATTTTTCCGATGATGCATCGGTTGTAGAAAGTATTGGAAAAGAGGTTTTCCTTGCGGAAGGGAACAGTTACAACATTAAGATAACAAGACCCGAAGATCTTGTTCTGGCCAGAGCCATACTTAGCGTTTTTTAAGAGGTGTTCCTTTAGGAGGAAAATCTTTAACCCAGACTTGTCTCTCAATTGCCTGATCCAGTGATATGAATGTCTCTGTTTGTTCAACAGAAGGGATATTCTGAATTGTGTTGATCAGGATTTCCATCAAGTGATCGTGATTTTGACAATAGATCTTTAACATGAGAGCATGTTTACCTGTTACAAAGTGACACTCAACCACCTCAGGAATATTTTTAAGCGCCTCAATAACTGAAGGATAATGATTTGCCTGAGCTAAACTTACTCCAACGAAAGCACATACATTCAACCCCAGTGTCTGTGGTTTTACCAAAAGACGAGAGCCTGTGATAATTCCCAGGTTTTCCATCTTTTTAACTCTTTGGTGAATCGCTGCTCCGGAAACTCCGCATTCACGGGCAATCTCCAAAAAAGGCATTCTTGCATTTTTAACCAGGAATGCAAGTATTTTCTGATCTATCTGATCGATTTGGAACTTAGGCATAATTGTTAAGAATTTAATGTCAGATGGCAAATATAATAATAAATTATAATTAATTATGATTTATTTTTTGAAAAAAGAAAAGCCATCTCATAGGAATTTCACCTGAACAAGCAGTTATGTAGTCCGAATAAGAACATGCAACGTATTGATTATTATTATTATTTACCTCAGGAATTTTCATCCACCATCTGCCTGTTGAACTGCTCGTATAAAAATCCAGGTCCTGACCCTCTTGTCCCATGCTTACAATTTTTCTTAACAATAGTTTTTCAACATCGGGAACGGCCGGATCTTCAATTACATTGGAAGATATGGCCTCGAACATGTGCCACAGAATCTCTGCGGCAAGTTGTGCCGAGGAAGATTTTGGTTTGGATTTGGAAGGATATCCGTAAATAAATGCAGTTATCAGATTCTGCCCCATTCCTATGTATCTTCCAAGCTGACAGATTTCTTCTGAATAGAGGCCGTTCGGTGATTTTGTAAGGCTTTCGGGGAAGTCACTGTAGCGTACCGAGCGCAGATCGAGAAAAATATAATTCACCGACCTCAGATGAGGCTCTATTCTGGAGATATCTCCTCTTATCGAACCCAGCCTGAGGTCTTCGAAGCATTTCTCTTTTGTCTTCTGCAACAGTTTAGGGTCGTATTTATAACTTTGATATGCGATGTGCGAGAAATCGGAAACAAGTCTGTCTTCCAGAAGATATGCGAGGATATTGCTTTTGTCCTCGTTGCTTCCTGCGGAAACAAGTGCGGCCGAATACGTTTTTTCCGGCATGATTGATTTAAGTTCCGGCAGTTCCTCTCCACACAAGACAATACTCCTGATTTTCAGGCTGGAGCAGAGGGCCAAAGTCTCTTTGAGCTGGTTGATACCGGGTTCTACATAATAAACCTTGTAGCCGGACTGAGGGAAAAGTTCCGAGAGGGAGTTTACAACCGATGAGTCACCGGTAGTGTTAATTATAATTGCCGCAGAATCCAGACATGACTCGCTTATTGCAGCTGCAGGGATAATCTCCAGAAAACCTTTGTTTTTCATGACAAGCTATTTTTTTGATTTTCCGCCGTTTTCAATCAGTTTTAAAGTGGTTTCAATATCCAACGTCTTTGGATCGGTACCCTTTGGAATCTTGAAATTCTCCTTGCCTTTTTTGATATAAGCTCCAAAACGGCCGTTAAGGATTTCGATACCCTCATCCGGAAAGCCTTTTATAAGCTTTTCGGACTCCTTTTTTGCATGTGATTCGATTAGTTTAATGCAGGTGTCTATATCTATTGTGTGAGGGTCGTTATCCTTGCCAATGGAGATGAACCCTCCGTTGTATTTGATATATGGTCCGAAACGGCCAATGGCGGCAATAATCTCCTTCTCTTTGTATGAACCTACACTGCGTGGAAGGTCAAACAATTTTAGAGCCTCCTCAAGTGTTATGGTTTCAATTAGTTGTCCTTTGCTCAGGCTCATGAACTTCTTTTCGGGATCGTCGCTCTCGCCAATCTGTGCAAGAGGACCGAAACGGCCGATTCTTACAGATACTGTCTTGCCCGACTTAGGGTCGGTGCCAAGAACCTTCTCTGCATTTGCCGGTCTTGATACTAACAATGTCTCTTCTACCTTTTTATGAAATGGTTTGTAGAATTCGGCAATAACATCGTTCCATATTAGTTTCCCCTCAGCTATCCTGTCAAAATCCTCTTCGACCTTTGCTGTAAAGCCATAGTCTACAATGGCATCAAAATTCTCTACAATAAAATCGTTAACTAAAATACCGATATCCTCCGGAAAGAGCTTGCTCTTTTCTGCGCCCCATGTCTCAGTAAGGATTTTTGAGATTACGGTTCCTTTTTCCAGCCTGAGTTCCCTGAACTGACGCTCCTGTCCTGCCCTGTTGTCTTTTATAATATAGCCGCGTGTTATGATTGTAGAGATTGTCGGGGCGTATGTGGATGGTCTTCCTATTCCCAGTTCCTCAAGTTTTTTTACAAGGCTGGCTTCTGAATATCGTGAAGGTTTCTGCGAAAACTTTTCTGTGGCCTTGAGGGTATGCAGATGCATCTCCTGATTAACGGCAAGTACCGGTAGAAGCATGTTGGTCTCTTCGTCCGTTGAGTCGTCGTCCTTCGACTCAATATATATTTTCAGGAACCCGTCGAATTTAACTCTGTCGGCAGTTGCCAGAAACAGGTTCTTTATTGCATTGGTACCTATTGATATTTCGGTTTTCTGAATTGTAGCGTCTGCCATCTGGGAGGCCATTGTCCTTTTCCAGATTAATGCATATAGTTTTCTTTCTTGTGCCCCGGCTTCAATCTCCTGATTGCTCATATAGGTTGGCCTTATTGCCTCGTGTGCCTCTTGTGCTCCCTTTGTCTTTGTGGCATACTGTCTTGTCTTTGAGTAATCTTTGCCATACAGGTCCGTTATTGTCTTTTTTGCTGCGCCTATTGCCATAGTCGAAAGGTTTACCGAGTCTGTACGCATATATGTGATAAAACCTGATTCATAAAGGTTTTGGGCAGTTCTCATTGTCTGATTCAGGGAGAAACCAAGCTTTCTTGCTGCCTCCTGCTGAAGAGTGGATGTAGTAAATGGTGGTGGAGGTGTCCTTTTTGACTCCTTCTCCTCAATTGATACTATTTTAAACTTTGCACCACTGCATTTTTCCAGAATTTCGCGAGCCTTCTCCTCTTTCTCGAACTTCTCGTCAAGCTCGGCAGCTACCTTTACCGAGGTTTTTGCACCTTCGGGATTGAATATCCCCTCAATCCGAAATAGCGATTTGGCTGCAAATGACTGAATGTCTCTTTCTCTCTCAACAATAAGCCTCAGGGCCACAGATTGTACGCGGCCCGCAGAGAGTTTTGGTTTTACTTTTTTCCATAAAATAGGAGACAGTTCGAACCCCACCAGCCGGTCAAGCACCCTGCGGGCCTGTTGAGCCATTACAAGGTTCATGTCTACGCATCTTGGATTCTCAATTGCATTGAGTATGGCATCTTTTGTGATTTCGTGGAAAACAATTCTTTTAGTTTTTTTGTCGTCAAGACCCAGCGTCTCCTTAAGGTGCCACGCAATAGCCTCTCCTTCACGGTCCTCATCGGATGCGAGCCATACTATGTCTGCTTTTTTTGCAAGGGATTTCAATTCTGAAACCACCTTTTTTTTGTCTTCGGAAACAAGATAATCGGGGAGAAACCCCTTCTCTATATCTATTCCAAGATTCTTTTTAGAAAGATCCCTGATGTGCCCGAAGCTTGATTTTACCTGATACCCGTTACCCAAAAATTTCTCAATTGTCTTTGCTTTGGCAGGTGACTCAACGATTACTAAATTCTCTCCCATATCTTCAAAATTAAACCTTGATGGCTGCAAAGTAAGGCATAAAGTAAGGTAATATCCAAATTTTTATTCCTATTTTTGCGCTTTGGTATACCTTATATATTACAAAAAAATGAAGATCAAAGATAGAGATAAGTTCCTGAAAAGGTTTTGGATAGTTGTTTTAAGTCCCTTTGTGCTGGTATTGTTTTTTCTTCTTATGGTTGGTATATTTTCTGACATTCCTTCATTCGAAGAACTTGAGGATCCGCAAAAGAATATTGCAACTGAACTGATATCGGAAGATGGTGAACTTCTTACTACATTTCATATAGAAAACAGGTCATTTGTGACTTACGACGAACTTTCTCCTTCGCTTGTCCAGGCTGTGATAGCAACGGAGGATGTGAGGTTTGAGAGCCATAGCGGTATAGATTTCAAGAGTCTGGCAAGGGTGGCTGTAAAATCGCTTATGCTTGGCAGGAGAAGCTCAGGAGGAGGTGGTAGTACCCTTTCCCAGCAGCTTGCCAAGTCGCTCTTTCCAAGAGATACTGTTAAGAGCAGAATCCCTGGGGCTAAAACATTTGTTCTTGGAGTCTCAAAATTCAAGGAGTGGATAACTGCGGTCAAGCTGGAGAGAAATTATACCAAAAACGAAATTCTGAGCATGTACCTGAATTCTGTCTTTTACGGCAGCAATGCTTACGGAATAAGAGCCGCTGCCAACACGTTTTTCGGGAAACATCCGTCGGAACTCACAATTGAGGAGGGTGCTCTTCTTGTAGGCATGGTAAACAAGCCTACCAGATATAATCCTGTTATAAATCCGGAACAGTCCATTATGAGAAGGAACCATGTTCTGAGCCAGATGTACAAATATGACTTTATAGACAAGGCAACCTACGATTCTGTCAGGACAATTCCTATAAAACTTGCTTTCTTACAGCAGGACCACAACTCCGGTCTGGGACCCTACTTCAGGGATATGCTGAGAAGGATAATGCAGGCAGAAAAACCTAAAAGGGCCGATTATACTCAGGCAGAGGATTTCAGGGCTGATTCTCTGCTCTGGAGGGACGACCCTATATACGGATGGCTTTTCAAGAATCCAAAGCCTGACGGATCGAGTTATAATCTTGACAAGGATGGACTGAAAATATATACTACTATAAACTCAAAAATGCAGCGTTATGCAGAAGAGGCTGTTGTTGAACATCTGAGTAAAGATCTGCAGGTTGTTTTCAACAGGGAAATTAAGCGAAACAGTTCTCCTCCTTTCTCAAACAGTGCCCCAAGGGACGTAGTTGAATCAGTTATGAAAAAAGGCAGGAGATGGAGCGACAGGTACAGAAACCTCAAGGCTGACGGATTGTCGGAAAGCGAGATTCTTGAGACATTTGCCCAGCCTGCCAACATGAGGGTATTTTCATGGAAGGACAAAGGATATGTAGATACTGTAATGACCCCTAACGACTCTATCCGGTACTATAAATCATTCCTAAGGGCAGCTTTTATGGCTATGGAACCGCAGACAGGATTTGTAAAGGCATACGTTGGCGGACCTAACTACAGGTATTTTAAATACGACAACGCACGTCAGGCCAAACGACAGGTTGGTTCTACGATCAAGCCGTTTCTCTATACTCTGGCCATGCAGGAGGGTTACGACCCTTGTTACAAGGTTTTCAATGTGCCCCAGACATTCATTTTAGGAGATACTACATGGACACCGGAGAGCACAGACAAACCTGAATGGATTGGCAATGAGGTTACTTTAAAGTGGGGTCTTACTAAAAGCTCCAACAATATTTCTGCTTTTCTTATGAAGCAGTTCGGTCCAAATGCAATGGTGGATATGTGCAGAAAACTGGGGGTTACCAGCTTTCTTGACCCTGTACCTTCACTTTGTCTCGGGCCTGCCGACCTTACTCTTTTTGAGATGGTTGGGGCATACAACACATTCCCGAGCAAGGGGGTTCATGTAGATCCGGTTTTTGTGCTGAGGATAGAAGACAAAGCCGGAAATGTGCTCTCAAACTTTACAGCAAGAAAGAGGGAGGCAATAAGCGAACATACAGCATACCTTATGGTAAACCTAATGGAGGGTGTTGTAAATGAAGGGACGGCATCGAGATTAAGATGGAAGTATGTTCCGGAGGGACCAATAGCCGGAAAGACAGGAACCACCAACGACCAGGCTGATGGATGGTTCATAGGATACGTTCCCAAGCTTACAGCCGGAGTATGGGTAGGTGCAGAGGACAGGCAGATACACTTTGAGGGACTCGATAAGGGAGGTGGTGCCAACATGGCTCTCCCTATCTGGGGTATTTTCATGCAGAAAGTTTTAAAGGACGGCACTCTCGGAATATCTACAAAAGACAACTTTATTGCTCCTCCGGGCTTCTCAGTTCAGTTCAATTGCAAAGGAAGTGACGAAGATATGAACTCAAAGTCATTGCTGAACGATCCTTTTTTCCATTAGTATTAATTGATCAGATTAACAGTTGCAGATTAAAATGAAGAAAATAGTTGCCCTCGTCTACGGGGGAGATTCATCCGAGGCAGAAGTTTCGATAAAGAGCGGAAAACATGTTGCCCGTCACATAGACAGGGAGAAGTATGAGTTTTTTGAGGTGCTTATAAAAGGCAGGGACTGGGGTGTGCAGATGGAAGATGGCTCAGTTATTCAGATAGACAAGGCTGATTTTTCTTTTGTTGAAAAAAACGGGAGAAGGGTTAATTTTGATATTGCTTTGATAATGATTCACGGCACACCCGGTGAAAACGGCATACTCGAAGCCTACTTTGAGATGATTGGGCTGCCAAGTACAACCTGTTCCTCCATTGTTTCTGCCATTACTTTTGACAAGTATGCCTGCAAGTGCTACCTGAGGGATACCGGAATTCTTCTTGCACGTGAGGTTTTTATGAGGAAGGGTGATCCCTATTCTGTTGAAGATATTATCTCCCGACTTGGTCTTCCTTTGTTTGTAAAACCAAACTCAGGGGGGAGCAGCTTTGGTGTGACAAAGGTAAAGAGAGCAGAGGATCTGAAGAACGCAATTGATGCTGCATTTACTGAAGGTGAAACGATTCTGATTGAAGAGTGCATTAACGGCAGGGAGATGACAAATGGAGTGTTTGAGGCTGACGGTGCCCTGGTAAGATTGCCCGTGACAGAGATTATCTCCAAAAACGAATTTTTCGACTATGAAGCTAAATATCTTGGAGCAAGTCAGGAGATTTGTCCTGCTGCCATACCGGACCATTTGAGCAATAAGATAATTGATATTTCGCACAAGATGTATCACTATCTTGGTTGTAAAGGCATTGTGAGAATGGACTATATTGTAAGAGGAGAAGATGTCTATTTTCTCGAGATTAACACGGTTCCCGGAATGACCGAAATGAGCCTTGTCCCTCAGCAGGTAAGGGCCGCCGGAATGACAATAAAGGAGTTTTTGACAAAACTGCTTGGTTAAAGAGTCACTTTCTAAAACTTAATATTATGGTTGCTAAAATTTTCAGAAGGACGGCAGGTTCCCTTGCTGTTTTGTTTTTGTTGTTATTTGCCGTATCATTTGCGAATGGTCAGCAACGGGTTTCGGGAAAGTTATCTGACCAGACAGGAAAGGGTATAGGCGACGTTCTGGTCTCAGATGGTTTTAATGTTGTAAAAAGTGATATCAAAGGGAATTTCTTTTTCGAGACAAACCCTCGCGCAAGATTTATATTTGTCTCAACTCCGGGCGGTTATGAGCAGGAGGGAAGCTTTTATTACAGACTTGAAAAGAATCTGTCTGATCCTCTGGATTTCAGATTGAAAAAGGTTGGCCGTCAATCCGATAAGTTTATTCATATTGGAGATACCGAGGCAACCATATACAAAAACTGGATTGACGGACTTAAGGGTTTCATATCTAACCATAAACTTGCGTTTCTTCTTCTTAATGGTGATATCTGTTATGAAAAGGGGATGAACTTCCATGCAAGGGAGATAACCACAGAGACCATGGGGCTCAGGGTTGTATATTCTCTTGGCAACCACGATCTTGTTGCAGGTGATTATGGCGAACAGCTGTACGAAAAGCTTTTTGGTCCGGCATGGTACTCGTTCAACGTTGGAGGGGTGCACTTTGTGAACCTTCCGGTAAACTATGGCGACAAGGTACCCTCATACAGTGCTGATGACCTCTACAACTGGCTTAGAAAGGATCTGGATGCCATTCCGCGTAATACTCCTGTGATAGTAATCACTCATCACCTCTATGGCTTTGCCGACAATTTTGTGATGAAAACCGACAAGCAATCACTTAATCTTTATGATTATAACTTTAAGGGTTACCTCTATGCACACTACCATACCAACTCGTTTCATAAAACTGATAAAGGTGCCTCACTATTCAGCACGATGTCGCCGAACAAAGGTGGAATAGACCACTCACCATCATCTTTCAGGGTTATAACTTTCAATGAAAAAGGGGATCTGAATTCTGAAATCAGGTACTCCAATCTGGAAAAGCATATTGTGGCCAATGGCTTCAGGAGTGTCACCAATAATGGATACTCTTTTGTTGCGAATATTTATGATACAGGTACAGATGTGGTAAGTGCAGATGTTGTGGATGGTACAAGGTCTTTTATGATGGTAAAGAAAAGTTCCTGGAGTTGGTTCTTGAATATTGCAGAAGAGTTTGCAGGGAGGGCATTACTTGTAAGAGTTAAATTTTCTGACGGGAGTGTTGTCTATAAGCAGATTGCAATGAATCACGCGCCAGAAATCAAATGGGTGAGCAATCTGGGCTCAAACATATTCATGACTTCGCCGGTTATTGCCGGCAATCTGGTGATTTCTGCAACAACAGACGACGATGCGGGCAAAAATGCAGCAGTCAAGGCTTTTGACAGAACATCAGGTTTGAATAAATGGAGCTTTAAAACAAAGAATTCGGTCAAAAACAACATGGTGGTTTCTGATGGTACCCTGCTTGTTTGTGATATTGAGGGGTGGCTCTATGCTATAGATGTGGGTACAGGGTTGCTCAAGTGGTCCAGGGCTTTGAGAGAGAATAACATTCATCCGGTATTCACACAGGGTATCGCTGCGTACAATGGCATTGTCTACGCGGGACAGGGCAAGAACCTTACAGCTGTAAATATTACTGATGGAAAGATCCTCTGGGTAAATGGCGCATGGAACGGTGGTGTATCTGCAGTTGCCTCTCTGGTTGTCGATCCTGATTCAGGTATATTGCTTGCTGCAGGATACTGGCTTGGTCGTTTTGCTCATGAAGCCGTATCAGGAAAAATGCTTTGGGAGAAAAAAGATGAGGATTCTCGTATTTGTGATAACTCACCAGTGGCTTTCAAAGGTAAATTCTACTATACTTCGCCAGGTTATATCACAGAAGTTGATCCTCTTACAGGAACAGAAACTGTAAAACAAAAGATTAGCTATACTGTTAACAGTAACTCCCGACCTCTTGTTACAGACAAGTACTTCATTGTTGGTACCACTGACAAAGGTGTAGCGGCCTTTGACCGCCAGAACGGTTACAAGGAGCTTTGGAACTTTAAGACAAACCCTGCTATTCTCTATACTGCACCTTACACCAAGGATTTCCAGATGACTGTTGAGAGTGGGTCCGCTCTTGATGGGGAGAGGGTATACTTTGGTGCCAACGACGGTTTTCTGTACTGTCTGGACGTTACCAACGGACTTTTCAGATGGCGTTTGAACCTGGGTTCACCAATCCTGGGCAACATAGTCATAGAGAATGGAGTTCTCTATGTATGTGACTTTGGAGGTAATTTGTGGTCGATCAAACTATTATAGGCGCAGTTTTAGGTATCGTATAGAGATTGGTGGCTCAGGCAAATGACAGACAATCAATGTATTGTATATTTAATTGATTTTCAAACCATTTTTTAAGTATTTGTAAATCAGGAAAGTGCTAACCCCTCTAGCAGAGTCTCTGCTAGAGGGGTTAGCACTTTCCTGGAAATGAGACGTATGCGTATTGGTCTACTAGTCAGTTATTTGCTAACTGCTCTGCCAAAGCAGTAAGCAAGGACCAGATTTGCAGCTGAATATAAAATCATGTGTCGGCAAATCTTGCCGACACATACCTTCTTGAGCTCTTTGATTCCTCCTGAATACAAATTTTCAACTCAGTTTGCACATGATTTTGTCGGACATGTTGGAAACATCAGCTGTTTACCTTATAAGCAGGGCTTTTACAATTGCTTTTGATATATTTTCCTTTTTGTCAAATGATATTTTTGAGAAAATCACTCTGTATTTTTCAATGTCAAGATAAAGGACGGAGTCCGGGTAAAAAGCCAATCCTGTAATAGAGTCATTCTGTGCTGATAATGCGAGCCTTTCCATAAGAAGAGTGAGTGGGGCAGCAATTATCTCATCTCCTTTTAAGCTAATAACTTTTAGGGTGTCATTGGCCACATTTGCATACACATCTGTATTTACCCAAGGGTATCCGGAAGTGGAGAACTTATCCTCGACTCTTTCTATTGAATTTTTGCTATACTCCTTGTACGTGAAGTTTTCTCCAAATTTCGTGCGGAGATCTCCTCCTGAAGGATAACCGTAAAGGTACTCTAAAAGGTTCTTATCCGTTTGTCTAGCCAGATATGAGTAGATGCTGTATAAGCGCTCGAACTTAGCCTTGGATAAAGAGTCGTCATATACCTGAGGAGGAGCTGTCAACTTTCCCTCAGCTCCCATCATTTTGAGTTCTGTGGCAAGTGCTTTAAGCTGATATGTCTGGGATTTTATTCCAATCTGTTTGGCCGAAATAGCAGGGATATAAGAAAACAGAGATAGTAGCACAATGGTAATATAACCCACGTATAGGTATTTGTCATATTTTCGGGTGATGAAAAGCAGAACCGTTAGTGTCATTATAGCTCCACATACAACCAGATATACTCTCTCTTCTGTGAAACCGTACTGTGAAATTCTGTGCAGTGAGCCTATCCAGAAGAGAGCCAGCGGTGCAATGGCAATCAAGCTGAACGACTCAAAAAAGCGTGTAAATGTGGGTTTGCTAACCATCAGCATTCCCGCTTTTATTACTATTGCAGAGATTATGAACCCAAAGACCATATATGCAAGGCTGCCCTTTGGGAGAGACCATCCTATTATGATTTTCGCAATGTACAGGTAGAGGATTATGGTGTAAATAATGAGTGCCGGTGCTAATATATAGTTAATAATGACCTCAAAAATCTTGGTTATACGGAACGCCTCTCTTTTGTTCCCGTCGTCGGCGTTGAGATACAGGAAGGTAACCGGTGCAAGGATTATGTAGCATACAATTGAAGTATAGAAAGCGATATTGTCGTACGAGTCTTTGAAAATATCAAAGAGATAGATGAACGAGAAGAATATCGCAATTAGTGCCGCGAAAATTGCGGTAACGATGGCCATTGTAAAGAAAAGCTCCTTTGCATAGGCCAGTATGTTTCTTACAAATCTTGTATTGTCCTTGTAGTTGGTGTAGATTGCCAGAAATGCAACTGCTACGGCAAGTGATGCAACATATTCTCCGCTTTGCACCCAATGCGATGCATTTACAAGAAAAGGTATTGCTGCTGCCAGCACCGACAGGTAATACAGAACTCTTTTAATACCGGTAGTGAATACCCGGTTTAGAAGGTAGGAGAACGCAAATACAAGTGGTGCGAGAAGCAGGTTTTCTCCATAGATTTCCGGTGCCATAATTTTCTCGTATGTGAGGAAAGAGAGGAAGAAAAAAGCACCGGAGATGATTATCTCTACAGGATTACGGGCAATTATCACAATCAGGTTGTTTGTGATAGCTCTAAGATTTACTTTCATACTTGAATTATTTTAGGGATAATCAAAATTAGGTAAATATTCTAACTTTGTCCATTATCCGATTTTTTATTTTATGTTCTACAAAGAGTTTATAGAAAACGCAGGAGGGAGACTGGAACCGCTTTACGGAAGGCAGGAGGGGCGGGCCATTGCTTTGAGGCTCTTACAGCACTGTTGTGGATTACGATCGTACGACCATATTATTGACCCTCTTGGTGTTATTTCTGAAAATAATATTGCTCAAATGGAACGTTACATGACAGAACTTGTAGCCGCCCGCCCCCTACAATATGTACTGGGTTTCGCAGAATTTTACGGAAGGAGGTTTTTGGTTGAGGAGGGAGTTCTTATCCCCAGGCCGGAGACAGAAGAGCTTGTCGGGTGGATACTTGGTGAAATAGGTATTAGTCAGCAAGCAACTGAGAGTAAGTATGCAACAGAAAACAAAAAATGGGAAAGGAACAATAATGTGGTCAGAATCCTGGATGCGGCATGTGGGTCGGGATGTATTGGAATAACGTTGGCCGCTGAAATTGCTGCCTCAGGCTTTCCGGCCGGGTCAGAGGTTTTTGCTCTTGACCTTTCTGACAAGGCTCTGGATGTGACGACTAAAAACGCAAACAGGCTCCTGACCGAAGCTGCCTCTTCTATTCCACAATCACACAAAAGTTTCCTGCATCCGTATAAAGCAGATATTCTGACAGGGCCCTCGGGTCAGGATATAATTGAAGAACATTCTCTAGACATTATTGTAAGCAATCCTCCGTATGTTAGGGAGCAGGAAAGGGCACTCATGCATAGAAATGTGATTGACTTCGAACCTGCAGAGGCTCTTTTCGTAAACGACAATAACCCCTTGGTATTTTACAGGGCATTGGCGGATTGGGGCAGGCAGTTGCTTAAGCCCGGTGGTTCCATCTATTTCGAGATAAATGAAGCCTATGGAAAAGAAGTAGTTCAACTTCTTGCTTCAGCCGGTTACACCGACATAATGCTCCGTAAGGATATCCACGACAAAGATCGGATGGTGCGGGGGGGTACCTTGCCGTAGTTTTTGTTTGCTAAAGTAAAATATGTTTTTTACATTTGCCGCAACATAAAAAGAAAACAGTGAATATCTCTTTAGCTCAAAATTGGTGGTGGCACAGATCTAATAGGTTTGTGAGCATTGCTGTTTGTGTATAGGGAAGGTATAATTATACTTATCGTATTATCAAGGTCTGGTGCTCACGCACCGGACCTTTTTTTTATCCATTTTTTAACCAAATTTTTACAATTTCAAATCTTTTAAGAAGATGAAGACAACAAAAAAAATCATGCTCGCCGAGAGCGAGTTGCCGAAACAGTGGTACAACATTCTGGCAGACATGCCCACACAGCCACAACCCATGTTGAATCCCCAGACAAGAAAGCCCCTTTTACCGCAAGAGATGGAAGGACTTTTTGCTAAAGGTCTGGTAGAACAGGAGTTTTCGGAAAAGCGATGGCATGACATTCCGGACGAGGTTCTTCATCTTTACAAGAATTACCGGCCAACGCCGCTGGTAAGAGCCTTTGGTCTGGAAAAGGCGCTGGATACTCCGGCAAAGATTTTTTTCAAGAATGAGAGCATCAGCCCGGTAGGCTCACATAAGCTAAACTCTGCATTACCACAGGCCTATTATAACCATATTCAGGGAATCACACGACTGACAACCGAAACCGGTGCGGGTCAGTGGGGTTCGGCAATGAGTATAGCCTGCAAGCATTTCGGAATAGAACTGGAGGTGTTCATGGTAAAGCAAAGTTATGAGGCCAAACCTTACAGAAAGGTGGTTATGAAAACATATGGCAGCAAGGTATATGCTTCTCCATCAAGCATTACAGAATATGGCCGAAAGGTTCTGGCAGAAGATCCCGATTGCAGGGGCTCCCTTGGAATGGCAATATCGGAAGCTGTGGAAAGAGCAGTCACACAACCAAACACAAGGTATACCCTTGGCAGTGTCCTCAACCATGTCTTACTGCATCAGACAATAATCGGCCTTGAGGCTGAGAGACAGATGGAGATGGCAGGGGAGTATCCCGACAAGATAATTGCGTGCTTTGGTGGTGGATCAAACTTTTCAGGTATATCATTTCCGTTTCTGCGTCACAAGCTTACAGGTGGCAGATCTGTTGAGTTGATAGCTGCCGAACCTGCTGCATGCCCAAAGCTTACAAAAGGTATTCTTGAGTATGATTTTGGTGATTCTGCCGGTATGACACCTCTTATTCCGATGTACACCCTTGGTCACGATTTCCAGCCAGAACAGATACATGCTGCAGGTTTGCGCTACCATGGCGGCGGAAGGATCGTTAGCCAGCTAAAGAAGGACGGTTACATAAACAGTTATGCAATAGAACAACTAGAGGCATTCAAAGCAGGAATTCTCTTTGCCGGGGCAGAGGGAATAATTCCCGCACCTGAATCTACACATGCAATTGCAGCAACCATAAGGGAGGCACTAAAGGCAAAAGAGGCCGGTCGGGCAGAGGTTCTGCTATTCAACCTCTCAGGTCACGGACTGCTGGATATTCCGGCTTACGAGGAGTACTTGTAGAGGGTACATGGGGACGCACATTGTGTACCCGATACAGATAAAAAGTGGGAGAATCTGACAAAATATCAGGTTTGCCCATTTTTCGTTTATTTCATGAGATAGTCACAGACACAAATTATGTATAAAAATAACAGGGTGGTTGGTTGTGATATACTTGCAATGAAGATTTGGGTACCCGCTAAGCGAAAGTAGCGTTTTGAAAAACAACAAGCGACCCCTGCAGCTTTTTGGAAAAGCACAATCCTGGGGTCGCCTTTGTTTTTTAGCGAATTGAGCGCGAAGCGGGTAAATCTGGTGCACGTATATCACAACCAACTACCCTGCAATGAAAAAATCACATAATTTGTGTTTTTGGGTAAACAGGGTACACAATGTGCGTCCCCATGTACCTACTTAGGTGAACCAACAACCATCACCGGTGGTGCCAGTTGCATCAATGGGTCCACAAACATACCTGCAGCCTTTGTTGCAGGTGATGTCTCGACCACATCGCGTGACTTAAAGTCTTCCAGTGAATATGTCTGACCGGCAAGGGATTTGATTCTTTTTACAATCATCTCACGGCTGGCAGTACTGTAGTAGTCTATGTTGTTAATCATGGCACTGCGATTCTCTGCGCGCCATACGCCTTGAGAGTAGTAATAGCCACCTTCGTATGCACCTACTGGTGAGTAGTTTGGAAGCCCGATAAAATGCTTCCAGAGGATTTGGTTAAGGTCACTGGTAACGTCAACATTCAGGTAATGGCCATAACCCTGCCACTGTTTCAATGTGTTGATATTAGTCTGAGGGATTGGCCCGGTTGTATTGACATACTCATCCGCAAGTTTACCGAACCCGTGTCCTCCGGCTTCATGCTGGACAATGCCGCGGAAGTCGTAAGGATAGTTTGAACTGGAGCGCGGGCAAATTGCCACAGCGGCACCATTTGAGAATAACCATGCAGTTCCTGCGTATCTGGTGCTGTTTGTTACCACTACAATAAGAGTTTTGTTTTTGTCTACAACAGGCGCATAAAGAGCATAAGTGAAACAGGTGGTTGTATTGATACTCATTCCGGTTCCGGGAGGTTCCTTGGTATATTTGGCTTCGAATACAGTATTGTATGTCCTGGTAAGATCACTGATGCCGCTTTCCTGAGAAAATGCGTATACCATATAGACATTAAAATATGCTGCATAGGTCCTGTATGGTTCAACATTAAAGAAATGACCAACCGCTTCGCGGATATTGTTTTCGTACTTTTTGGTCATCATGTCTGCCAGAGAGTAGCCATCGCCCATGAAGACAATGTTCACACCTGCACCCTGTGAGGCACTTTGGATTTTGACATAGTCACCATCCTCAAAGTTGATATTAGTCTGTTCGAGTATGGCTGTAGATTTTATAGTAGTTCCGGTAAGTTTTATTACAAAATTTCCCTGTCTTAAGGTAGAACCGGTGTAGGCATCGAATTTTATCTGCATAGTGGTACTTCCGGTTCCGCTTGTTTTTGAAGGAGTAACCCAACTTGGACAACTTTCCATGACCCATGGGGCAGAAGCCTGGATTGTCAACGTTTTTGTATCACCGTCGCCTGTTGATTGTACCCTGTTTTCTATAATCACAATATAGCTTTCAGGACTGGTCCCCTCTTCATAAATTCTTTTGAAGAAAGTGTATCCCCAGCCGGCTGTAAGCTGATATGCGCTCAGGGTTCCAGCAGGAACTATAAGGTCTGCATCGGCATTAAGTCCGGGGAAAACATTTGAGATTACATAAGGCTGCGCAATCTTACTGTATACCTTATTGAGTGCAGAACATCCGCTAAATGCAAAGCTATTAAGAACCTTAAGTGAATTTGGCAGTCTGACAGTGTTTAAAGCCAGGCAGTTGGCAAATGCGTACTCTCCAATCTTATTTAATCCGGCAGGAAACTCAATGTGACCAGCAAGGTTGCTGCAGGTGGCATAAGCATAATCATCAATTGTTGCAAGATTTGCAGGCAGGGTCAATGATTTTATCTGAAGGCAATTATAAAATGCCTCCTTCCCGATTGTAATCAAAGTGGAAGGGAAAATAACAGTCTCAAGAGCAACAGGGGAGGCAAGGGTAGACTTGAATGCATAATCAGGAACCTTGTCATCTTCAATTTTGGCACTGCTCAGGTCAAGGTCCTTCAATGCCCTTATGTTTTCACGTATTGTGGTGAAGTCATCGGCCTTAACGAACCCTTCAATCTTGAGACGGGTTATTCCGGCACGGTCAGCCACAGGAACAAGGGAGGCAAGTGTCTGACTGGCCGCCTCATATATATAATACCCGTCGAACCCGCTCTGCTTTATGTTAATTGTATCCTTAATTGTCCCGACATTCTGGGCAAAGATTATCATAGCTGTTCTGTCGGTACTGCCTGTGTTGGGGCTGACAGTGAATGTGTAATCGCTCGTTACCAGCCCTTTTGTGCGAATCTGTGTTATCCAGCCTGTTCCTCCTGATATTGTAACAGTATTTTCTGTATTTGACTGTACCGAGTAGTTGAAACTGCCTCCGCTCTTTTGTATGTAAAAGTTCTCCTTGCTCAACAAGAGAGCGAACATCATCTGCTGGTTGATTATGAGGGTATCGGCCATGGAGCCGTTTTTCTCCTTGAAGACAACCTTTGATGTTCTGTTGTCGAAGGTGCTGTTACGGGCAATAAAAAACTGATGAGTATATGTACTAAGCCCTTTTGTCCCCAGATGACTCACCCAGCTGTCGTCGCCAAGTATTTGAAAATCATAGAGAACATTTGTTCGTAGTTCTACGTCTATGTTCCCGCCGGCAGTCGGCATATTGACAATTTTGGATGTCAGGATAATTGCATTTAACTGAGACTGATTTATTGTAAGCGTGTCTGCAAGGGTACTTGATTTATCCTTGAATATGATTTTTGCCGACCTGCTGTCGTAGGCAGTATTTTTTGCAATTGCAAACTCGTGATTGTATGTGTCAAAGCTCTTGGATGCAACTTTTGTTATCCAGGTGACACCCGCAGGCATGATTATATCATAAGTAATGTTACTTTTTAGTTCAACTGATATTGTACGAGCGCTGTTGTCCAGATTCTCTGTTTTTTTGGTCAGGATAAGGGCGTCGTTTTGCTTTTGGCTAACAGCAACCGACCCCGACAGTGTTCCTGCTATTACTGTTATAGTGGTAGACCTGTCTGCATTGGAAGTGTTCTTTGCTGCTACCAGCCTTACAGTTGCAGTACCCTCTCCCGAACTGGGAACGATACTGCACCAGCCCCCTCCGCCACTTATACTCCACGATGTGTTTGATGTTACTGTTATTGTTGTCTCAGAGCCTGCAAATGGCACCTCTACCGTTGATGATGAAAGCGTTAATGTCGGTTCGGGCTGACAGCTAACGCATACTAAGGCAATAAAGGCAATAAGCAGGATATATATTTTTTTAAGGTCTCGTATCATTTTTGTTGTTTTTGCAAATGTAATGATTTTAGAGGAAGTGCATACATCTTACGCAGAAGATAATTATCTGCAATCCCGAGTAAAAAAAACCGTCTGACATTTAATGCCAGACGGAAATAATCAGGTAAATACAGATAAATACAATAAATCTTACTCTTTGACACAGCGAACCGAGAAGCCAAAACCGCGTTTTCCGTTATCAAAGATTGCAGGTGTGCCAGTAGATGTGAATACAATATTATAAGCTCTGGCTCCGTTCCTTTCTCCCGACCAATAGTAACCCCAAGTGGCCCGACTGTTCTCTACGCCATCGAGGTTACGGGCACCAGCCGCAGGCATAAAGATACTTCTGGCAGGGGTAGCTGCTCCATTGTCATTGCCAAACCATCTGCCGGCTAATCCTCCCGGCCCGGCAGCCGTCCAGGTGCTATTAGAAGCTAATAATGCAGTTAATTCTGCACTTGTAGGTAACCGCCATCCGGTTGGGCACGGACTGGACGCATTATCCCATACAGAAGCTTGAGGAGAGCACCAGTCATAAGGTGCCACATTTGTTGTGGTATAAAAAACATCTGTGTTAGCAACATCATTACCTACAGCTAATGTGACAGTTCCGGCGGTAAGTGTTGGATTAGTTTCTAAAGGAGAGAGAGTTGCATTGTAGTATCCTTGCCCATACTTTCTGCACCACTGATAATTTAAACCATAAAGATGTGTACCATCGTAACCGGCATTAACCGGCGCCCAGGTTACTGTGCCAATCATAACCGGTAAAAGAGTTGTTCCACTATAAACTGACTGTTCGAGCGGTACTATATATTTTACACCCCGGGTAAAGGAAGTTCCGATTTTATTAAAATAGCTGTAGACACCCGGATTGCTATCGTACTCAACTCCTATTGTCAAACTGTCTGAGGAATGATCACCCGGAGCAATCATCATAAATATGCTTGGGGTGGTTGCATAATCATCGGTAGGGGTTACTCCGCCTGTAATAGTGAGGGTTATCTCCTTGCCACCCACAGGGGATGCAATAGTGTATGATATTCCGGCTCCGGGAGTTGGCTCTCTGAGATCTAATGTCCCTGAGGTTAAGGAGAGATTTTCAGTGGGGGCGGTCAATTTGATTTTGGTAATATTCCCGCTCCCTCCTGACCGTTTTATCTTGAACTCCAAAAGGGAAAAGACATGGTTATAGCTTAGGTTGACAGTAGTTGATTCCCCTGCTGTGCCCGGGGTCACACCTGTCATAGGGCTGGCGACCATAAAATCCAAGGCACCAATATGTGTGCTGTTAGTGCCGTTTTGTGTTTGTGTTGCTGACAAAGAGACAGGAACAACATTCAAAGCTGGGGATCCTGCTGAATATGGATAATAGGCATAGAAAGTATGAAGACCGGCACCCCACTTCATAGCCCCTGTAAATAAGGAAGTGGCAGCACTGGTTGATGCTATATATTCGACATTTGTATTACCTCCGGTTGCTTGTTCGCAGTAAACGCCCACTTTATCGGTAGTCGCAACCCAGGATGTAACAAAACCGGAAAGAGTGGTTTTGGTGATTGTATTAACATCTTGGCCCGAAATTCTAATATTTTTAGAGTTATTATCAGGCAAAGTGTTATCCTCAGAGTCAGAGGTATCCTTGTTACACGAAGGAGTCATCAGCAAAAGCAGCAATAGTGCAGCCCATGGTAGCATAACCGGTATCCTTGAATGATTAATTATTGTTTTCATGATAGAATATGTTTAAAGTTAATACTACCACGAATCATCTCCCCAGTCGGTGGTTGAGTCTGCAAATCCTTTTTCTAAGAAAATTTCTGTTACTTCAATAAGGGGGGGGTCGTAATAACCATTAGAACTGCCTGAAACGGCGTCCACAGCAGTATCATTTGCGCTTTTTGTTACCATATATTCATTTTTATGGTTAATTGTTATAGACAAAAACGATAAACTCCTAATATGCAATAAATATAACGTAAAAATCTTAAACTGCAAAAATTATTTTCCCCAAAAGAACTACCCGAAAAACCCGGTCAATTACCGGTTCTGGGTGCGATCGGTATAGAGGATACCCTCAAGATGGTCAACCTCATGCTGGAATATGACGGCAGTGAAGCCCTCTATTGTATCCCTCTTCTCTGTGAAGGTATTATCGTCGAGGAATGATATTATTACGCGGGTAGAACGTTGAACAGTGTCGCGCTTGCCGGGAACAGAGAGACATCCTTCCCATCCCCATTTACACTCTGCTGAAAGCTCTACAAACCGGATGTTTGCATAAAACTCAAATGGTTCTCCCTCTTTATCGAGTCTCTGTACTGCCACCAGCCGCTTGTTTACTCCAACCTGGGGAGCAGCAATTCCGACACCTGTGTTTGCAGTGTCCAGAACAGTTGCAAGCATCCTTTTCTTAAGTGTACTGTAATAACCACTTTTTATATCCTCTGCTGTAAGGTCGGACGAAACGTTTCTGAGTACAAGCGTGTCTGCCGGATTGTCAACGACAAACAGACGCATCATACCTTCGGTTGAGTCCAAGCCAATAAGGTCAAGTTCCGATTGTGTGAATGTGAGAGGCTTAGTGCAGGAATAGACGATAAGAGAGGTTGCTACGAATGCAAAAAGAATTATGTTTAGAAAAGAGGAGTTTTTTATATTTCTCATGTATGTCGATTTTAGAAAAATTATGAACCTCGTCAAAGATAAATAATTTCTCAGAAGAGGCATTGAAAAAATCTTTACATTTGAGCTATTAAAAACTGACATGATGCATTTTCTTGGCGAAATAATATCAATAGCTGTTGCGGTATCCTGGACCCTTTCTGCTCTCTTCTTCGAATATGCCGGCAAGAAAATAGGGTCTCTGATTGTAAATATTTTAAGACTTATTTTTGCCTTTTTCCTTTTAGGTTCATTGCTGTATTTTACAACAGGGTCGTTTATCCCTCAGAACGCCGATGCCGATACCTGGATATGGATGATATTGTCCGGCCTTGTCGGATTTGTATTTGGTGACCTTTGCCTCTTTTATTCATACCTGCTAATAACTGCAAGATTCTCCCAACTGCTGATGACTCTGGCACCTCCGTTTGCCGCCCTCTTTGGCTGGCTCCTTCTTGGGGAGACCCTATCACCCATGGGTTTTGTAGGAATGGCTGTTACTCTGGTGGGTATTGCCATATCTGTTCTCAAAAGAGGAGGCAATGCTGCTGCAAGTGTTGGGGAGGATACCCTGATTGCCGGAGGCAGCAATCTTACAGTTGTGACCAAATATGAAAAAGAGAGTGTGACAAGAAAGGTCATAAATAAGCTTAGTCCAAATCTCAGACTTCATCTTCCATTAAAAGGATTGCTGTTGGGAATTGGCGGGGCACTTGGACAGGGACTAGGAATCGTTCTGAGCAAGCAGGGTATGAATTACTACAGCATCGCGGCCAAAGGAACCGACGTTGCCGGATACATACCTTTTGCTGCTACTCAGATGCGAATCATTACAGGGATTATCGGATTTGCGCTTATTATACTTTTCACCAGACGATTCCGTGATTTTAAGGATGGTTTCAAAAACCGGAAAGCAGTTAGTGCAACATTTGCCGGTTCAATTTTCGGCCCCTTTGTAGGAGTTTCTCTTTCGCTAATGGCAATCCAGCACACAAACACCGCTGTTGCCTCTACAATTATGGCCACCACTCCAATAATAATCCTTATCCCTTACATCCTCCTTTACAAAAAGAAAATCACTTTCGTTGAGTTGATTGGAGCCATCCTGAGCGTGGTTGGGGTTTCGTTGTTTTTTCTTTAGGGGTTTTTAATGTGCTAATGTGTTAATTTGCTAATGTGCTAATGGGTAGCAGTTTCAACCGTCAGTTTAACTCCCTTTTCTATTACTGAAAAAGTTTGCGCACAAGTGCGGGGATGTCCTGTATTTCAACGACTTCTATGTTGCCTGTTGAATTAGAGGAGTTGCCGGTAATAATGGAAGTATTTGCGTTTGCCCTTGAGGCCTGTTTGCCGCGGGTCTTGCCGGAGGGCTTGTTGAAGGAGGAGATGAAGATTTTCTCGAACCCTAGTTTTTCTGCTTCGGCAATGCGTCGCTCAATCTGACTTACGGGACGGATCTCTCCGCTAAGGCCGACTTCTGCCGCAAAACAGACACGGGGCGATATGGATACGTCGAAGTTGGACGAGAGAATGGCGCAGACTACAGCCAGGTCACAGGCGGGGTCGGACACTTTCAGCCCGCCGGCCATGTTCAGGAAAACATCCTTTGCGGCCAGACGGAAGCCGGCCCGTTTTTCCAGAACGGCCAGAAGCATGTTCATCCTCCGGGCGTCGAAACCGGTAGCGGAACGTTGAGGGGTGCCATATGCTGCGGAGCTGACCAGCGCCTGAGTTTCAATCAGAAACGGGCGGGTTCCGTCGAGCATTGCGGCAACGGCTATGCCGGAAAGATTCTCCTGATGCATAGGAATAAGCATTTCGGACGGGTTGCTGACTTCGCGCAGACCGGTGTTTATCATTTCGAAAATCGCAAGTTCTGCAGTTGATCCGAAACGGTTTTTGATACTGCGTAAAATCCTGTATGAGTGGCGAGTGTCGCCCTCGAACTGAAGCACGACATCTACAATATGTTCGAGCACCTTGGGGCCGGCAATGCTGCCGTCCTTTGTAATATGACCAATCAGAATTGTAGGAGTGTTTGTCTCCTTTGCATATTTCATAAGCATGGCGGCGCACTCGCGCACCTGAGAGACAGACCCCGGAGAGCTCTCAATGGCTTGTGAATAGATTGTCTGAATCGAGTCAATTATTATAAGCTGTGGGCGGGTCTCATTTGCCCTGTTTACAATATTTTCAAGAAGTGTCTCGCTTAGAATAAGGCAATTACTGTCGTCACCACCAAGACGCTGGGCACGAAGTTTTATCTGTTTGGGGCTCTCCTCTCCCGAAACATAAAGCGTCAGCATACCCGGGCAATGAAGAGGAATCTGAAGAGAAAGAGTGGATTTGCCGATTCCCGGTTCGCCCCCTATCAGAATAACAGAACCCTCAACCAGGCCGCCTCCAAGAATCCTGTCGAGTTCGTTGTTTCCAAGTGAGATGCGATGCTCTTCCGAGAAGTTAATAGCTGAAAGTGGTTCCGGCTTAGGATTACTAGTTGGCAAAAAGCTTACACTCCTCATTCCGGCACTACCTGAGGTATCCTTGCTTATAATCTCCTCCTGCATGGTGTTCCACTCCCCGCAGGCAGGGCACCTGCCCAGCCACTTTGCACTTTCGTTGCCGCATGATGTGCAGAACCATGCTTTTTTAACTTTTGCCATAGACTTTCAATAAGAATTACAGGTTGGTTAAACCTATACAAATATATGTAAAATCGGAGATTATTTTCTGTTATCTTTGTAAGCAACACTTAAGTTAAACCTAAATCCCTTTCACGATGAAAAAACTTTTATCTCTTACACTATCACTATGCTTTGGCCTGTCGGCATCTGTATATGGACAAGGTAATCAGGACAATGATGCTATAATTAAAAAAATTGAGGCCTATGCCAAAAAGGTTCAGCAGGATTGGAAAATTCCGGGAATGGCTATGTCAATTATGAAAGATGGTGAGTTGGTCTATGCAAAGGGCTTTGGTGTAAAGGATATGACAAAAACAGGGACAACCGCTACAAATGAGAATTATGTAGATGAAAATACCGTCTATCAGATTGGATCAATCTCAAAATCTTTTACTGCATCAATTATGGCGACTCTGGTAGATGAAGGCAAGGTTAAATGGGATGATACAGTTAAGAAAATTCTCCCGGATTTAAGAATGTATGACAAGTGGGTTGAGGAGAACCTTCAGGTTAAGGATATTATGACACATCGTACAGGGCTTAAGGGACAGCTGGGAACGTACATTCCCAACATGGGTTACGACAGAGACGATGTTTACAAGATGCTTCCTCTTTTAAAACCATCATACAGCTTCAGGGGTGCGTATGAGTACAACAATATAACATTCATAATTGCTCAGAAGATTATCGAGAAGATTACCGGAAAAAGCTGGGAAGAGAATATTCAGGAGAGGATTTTTGACAAGGTTGGAATGACAAACACATCGGTAAACGAGGATGGCTTCAGGAATGCGAAAAATGTTGCCACTCCTCATGAAATAGACTACATAAAGGGAAGGGTGATAAATGACTCAACATGGGTGGACTCTTTAAAGGTTGGTCCGCTATATGGCTCCGAGCAGGCACTTCACTGGCTGACAGTAATTGGTCCCGCAGGGTCGGTCAACTCTACGGCGTCGGACATGGCAAAATATGCACAGTTCCATCTTAATAACGGAAAAATTGACGGCAAGGAGGTAATAACAAAGAAGAACATGGATTATCTACACCGCGGCCAGACAATAACTTCGCAAGATTCGGCACGTACAACTCTTTATGCGCACTGCTGGTTCGTGGAGCAGAACAGCCGCTACAGACTGTACTTTCACACCGGTACAACATGGGGATTCACAGCTTTATGTGCATTTGTTCCTGAGCAGAACCTTGCAGTAGTTGTTTTAGTTAACTCAGAGGCTCCGGCAAGTCCGAGATATGCCATAATGCGCAGATTGATAGATTTATATAAGGGATATACCGATAAGGACTACAGCGCAGAATACCTTAAGGATTATCTGAAATCGGCAAGGGAAGATATGCTGAAATCTGACAGGAAGGCAAAGGATGAGGCCGGAAAAGATAAACCAAAAGAGGCTCCAAAAGCCGAACTGCTTGTGGGAACCTACGACAAGGGAGAGTTGTTTGGTACTGCTGTCATATCAAAAGAGGGTGACGACCTCTACATTACAGTGGGACCAAAGGGTTGGAAAAACAAACTGACGCACAGAAAAGGAGCCGAATTCTCATTCCGTAGTGACGGACACGCATTTCCGGTAAAATTCATATTCGATAAAAAGGGGAAAAAGGTAAAGTCGCTCGATATCAATTTCGGTTACGGCGAGAACTTTGGAGAGTGGGAGAAGATTAATTAAACAAAGAACGGGCAATTCCCAGCTCCAACCCTCTGAGCTCGGCTATTCCCCTGAGTCGTCCTATGCATGAGTAGCCGGGATTTGTTTTCTTTGTAAGGTCGTCGCATATCTGATGACCGTGATCTGGTCTGAGAGGAACAGAGATATTTCTCTCGGACTGGATTTCTAACAAAGCTTTCATTACAGCATACATATCAACATCGCCTTCCAG
The DNA here is from genome assembly GCA_041659025.1 of Bacteroidales bacterium. GTDB lineage: Bacteria > Bacteroidota > Bacteroidia > Bacteroidales > UBA932 > Bact-08. The sequence continues at coordinate 671,014 of JBAZZA010000001.1, forward strand.
ATGATTGGCTTCATAGAAGTTCCCTTCGCTGTCACTTTTTGTACTTCTGAAATGAACAAAATTAATTCTATCTGAGAATTTATGCATTATACCAACAAGATCGTTATCTGTCCTTACTCCAAAAGAACCGGTGCACAGACACAAACCATTAGAGATGTTAGGAACCTCTTTAATAAGAATTTCGAAATCGGATGCTGTACTTAAGATTCTGGGTAGACCAAAGATAGGAAAAGGAGGATCATCGGGGTGAATTACTAATTGTATTTCATGGATATCTGCTACAGGAGCAATCTCTTTGAGAAAGAAGATAAGATTTGATCGTAGTTTCCGGGCGTCTATACCCGAATAGACATCTAAAGCCTTACGGAACTGTTCCACTGTAAAACTCTCTTCTGAACCGGGTAATCCAGCAATAATATTTCGTGTAAGCTTGTTTTTCTCCTCTTGATTCATTGATGCAAACCTCTCTCTCGCCTTTGAGATCTCTTCGGAAGTATACTCTTTTTCTGCGTTGTCTCTTTTCAGGATAAAAAGATCAAAAGCCATGAACGCTGCTTTTTCGAATCTTAATGCTCGTGCTCCGTCCTCAAGAGTATATGCCAGATCTGTCCTGGTCCAATCCAAAACGGGCATGAAATTATATGTTACCGTTTTTATTCCACATGTAGCCAAATTAACTAACGACTCCTTATAGTTTTTTATGTATTCCCAAAAATTGCCGCTTAGTGTTTTTATATCTTCGTGAACAGGAATACTCTCAACCACTCTCCAGTACAAACCGGCTTTATCGAGCTCTCTTTTTCTTTTTTCAATCTCCTCAATTGTCCATATTTCGCCATTTGGGATATGATGTAAGGCTGTAACGACGCCTTTTACCCCGGCTTGTCTTATATCCCAAAGCGATACAGGATCTTCCGGTCCAAACCATCTCCATGTCTGTTCACATAAATGCATAATAGTAATATTCTATATGTTTGTGTTTGTTAGATTGAAAAAGCATCAAAACCACCATCAATAAAAGTGACCGTACCATTCACAAAAGCCGATGCATCGCTGCTTAACCAATGAAGTGTTCCCAGAAGTTCCTCCGGTTTGCCAAACCGGCCAAAAGGGGTATGAGATATTATGCTCTTTGCTCTATCTGTAAATGTACCATCTGTATTCACGAGGAGGGTTCTATTCTGTTCTGTGATAAAAAACCGGGAGCTATGGCATTAACACGAAGCATGGGACCATACTTAATTGCAAATTCACAGGCAAGATACTTTGTAAAATTTGTAACAGCAGCTTTAGCAGCTCCGTAACCTACAACCCGGGTAAGCGGTCGGATAGCCGATTCCGAAGAGATATTGATTATGCTGCCCCTTTTATTCTCTGCCATTTTTTTTGAAAAAACAATTGTAGGCAAAACAGTACCGAAAAGATTCAAGTCTACCACAAACTTAAATGCTTCAAGATTTAAATCAAAGAGTGTTTTGTCAGGTGCAATAGTCGCGCCTTCGGTATTGCCCCCTGCAGCATTAATCAGTATATCAATAGTCCCGTACCTTGCTATAATTTCGTTATAGTTACTCTCTAATATTTCCCTGTTTAAAACATCTGTATATAAAAAGAGGGCTTCCTGTTTTTTTGCAATAACCAATGATTCAAGTGCTTTGCCGGCAACCTCGTTTCTATCCAGAATTACAACACGGCAGCCTTGTTCAGCAAAATACTCCACCATTTTTGTTCCAAGTATACCGGCTGCTCCGGTTATGAGAATGACTTTGTCTTTTATGTCGAACAGATCCATACTTAATTGGTAGTTATATTGTATTGCTTGTTTATAAATGAGTCAATAGCACATCTTTAACACCTTTTGTGCATATCTTTCTCCCAAAATAATCTGGCTCTCTCTGTTAAAATGTGGGTCAGATTCATTTGTGGCTGTTTTTGTTCCCTCTGCCGAAACATAGTCCGAATACGGTATAGTTTTTGAAATTTCACGGATAACAGGGTTAAACTTTGATGCTTGCGGGTTCCACCACGGAGCAATCTCTCCGGCAATAAAAGGGAGCTCCTTCACACCAAGATCGTTTCTGAGATTGCTGACAAATGAGTTGAGTTTTGTCAGATAATCACCGGGGTTGTCGCTGTTCCCTTCACCTTGGTGCCACAGAATTGCTACGAGTCTGCCAAATTTCATAGCAGACTTTGTTCTTCGTATAGCCTCTGAGTAGTAATTCTTCTCAGGATTGTCTTTCGTCCACTCCTCTATAGTACTGCCACCCCTTGCGTTAACCACCAAAAGCACTTTTCTGCCGGATACTGCATATATTGTTCTTGCAAATCCATATCCGGGAGACATTTGCTGCATAGATATATCCTTGCGTATTGAAGAGTATTTGTTCAGAGGATTAGTGGCCGGCTCTATTGAATTTTCCGGTGTCAGAAGATAAACACCCTCTATGACAGAGCTGTCACCCATCGCCATGGCACCTCTTCCTGCCATGTTTGATTGCCCAATTAGTAAAAACAGGTCATATTCCTGAGAGTAGACAACTGTGCTTAATGTTGTCAATATTAAAAAGAGAAAAATATGTCTCATAATATATATATATTCAAATTCTATTCGGATTCCCACATAATTTCAAACCCCGCAAACTCAAAAAAGTCCATACCTCTGAAAGTGTTGTATTTTTTCCCTTCGGATACTATATGAGCCAATGATGTGATAAGATTGTCCCACCCCTGAGGCTGAAAAGAGGTGAGGGGACCGTCGTCTCCCAATGTGTTTAGGCTTGTTTTTACAGCGATGCTCACAGATTTTGGGTAATCAGATGCTGCAATTAAAATTGGCGTTGCCATCTCTACTACACGGTTAGCCCGGTAGTTATATGCCATAACCACTACCTGGTCGCAATATTTGAGAAATTGCTGAGCCCCTCCCCACTCCAGTAATCCGGTATCGAATCTCGGCTGAAAAAAGAACCCCAGAGCTTCATTTAATGTTAAGCTACCCATCTCTTTTTTTGCCAGCGACATTACCTCAACGCTCCTTTTAAGTAAAAGATCGTTATCCTTCCCTATTCCGTAGCTGTTCTCAGAATCCCAAGCAAGTGTCACTCCTTCCGGACGGTTAGGGTAGTTGGCCTTTAATATGTGCGGCTCAAGGTCTGCAGAGATGCCGTCGAATCTTTCGGCAGGGCTAACAGAATTATTATATGATTTTACCCAATCGACATCTGTTTTAACCACTTGGTCACTTACGTACAATTTAAGATTGCTTAGGCTAAGGGCATGAATTTTAATATTACTCTTGTGTGCAATCTTATTGAAAACCTTGTACCAGCCCAGGTCTATATAGAGAGAGGTGCCAGGTTTGTCGAAGGAGATATAAACATCTGTAAACCCCAGTAATGTCAGTTTTGCAACCAACTCTTCGGGTTTGTCTATATACTTCTTGATAGTTCTCGATGAATAAATGTAAGTACTTGACCTCAACCCCTGCTGCGTTTGTATTGTGTTTTTAAAATCTATGGCCCTCTGTCTCATTTTATCCGATATATTCAAATCGAAGTCCGTCTTGGTACAAGATTGCGCCAGCAGGATATTGCAAGATAGCGAGAGTGCCAATAACAAGGATATTTTAATTGACTGTCTCATGATAACAACTTATTTTATAAGATTTTGTACTGTTTTATATATTTTAAAGAGCTTCTCTGTCCTGAGCTTGTTTATCTCATCCAACTCGTTGTCGTATAAAAAACCTCTGTTCAGATTTGTGAATCTCTTGTCAATGTTTTTTGCCTCAACCACAAGCAGAGATAATTTATCTATGTATGCGGAGGCTAGATCTCTCTTAAAATTTAAGGATTCATATTCCGATTCGGCCTCTTTAAACAATAAATATTGAATACGAATATCGAACATGAGTTTAAAATGTTCGAACTCTTTTACATTGGCACGAGGGTGTAATCCGTATAATTTTGACCGGAGATTTTTTGTCTCTTTTAAAATATCTGACACACTTTTTTTGTTAAGATCCTTACCTTTAACTACCTCCTCCTGCGGGGCAGTCAAAATGGCCCACAGGAGTTTTCCCTCTTCTTGTGAAAATCCGAACCGCTCTTGCGAATATTTAATGACAAATGCCTCTGCATCTACCGGACCATTTGTTTTAAGAGCCTCTCCGTAGCATGCAACAATAATCCTGAACCCCGATAGCGGATAGACATACCTTATTGGATACATCTGAACAACCTCCCAGCCGGTGTCGTACAAGAAACCATACGTTCCCCCGTTGGACCAGGAGGTCATTACAATTCCTTTATAATTATTCTTTCTGGCGTATGGGATAAAGATTTGCTGATTATTAAAGTGTTTGTTCCATTGAGTAAGGTACAAATTATCTGGATGGCTCCTGATTGACGGAGAACCCCAAAAGGTAACACCAGCTTTATACAAGCGATCAATATCTCCGAAATGGTCATTTTTCCAGCCATAGTTCCAGTCCACAAATATTGCGTTTTTAGGAAGTTCATCTACAGCATCGGGGTATTTTAAAATTACATCGGCCCATAGAATAGGTGTCTTGCCTAAATCTGTTGCTATCTTGCACATAGCTTTTACATAGTCTACAAAAAGCTTGGACTTGCCAACCTTGGCACTTTTTTCTGCACACAACTTACATGAGCCTAAAAGGTATGTTTCATCGCCTCCTATGTGAAAGTATTTTGAGGGGTGCATTGCAGCCACCTCTTTAAATATTTCTGTAAACAGCTCTATACACTCCTCTTCTTTCATGGGACATAGCTGGGAGACCTCTTTTTTGTCCTCTTTTAAATGGGAATACCGGTCATGAGAGAGAATATACTCTACATGACCAAAACAGTTTTGCAGAGGGATGACATCTATTCCAATAGTCCCGCAATATTTTATGAATGAGGCAACTTCCTCTGCAGAATAAGAGTATTTGTTACACAAGGTGGCATGTTTCATAAATGGGAAAGTAGCCTCCCATTCCATAACTATTGTGTTTATCCCAAATTCTGAGAGCTCTTTTGCAAATGCCTTGAGTGCCGGCATTGTCATTATCTGACATCTGAGATCTATATGAAATCCTCTAACTTCAAAATCATTAACCGGCTCTTTTGCAAAAAGAAGATTTGAGAATAACAGAATGATAATAATTAGCCTGCTCCGTTTCATCTGTAAATAATTATAATATATATTTTGCACTATCCTTGTCGCAATACAATGTAGCGAATTTATGGGTTCGTAATATTGATGCAGGGTATTTTTCAGTAATTTCTCCGGATACCACAGCTTTAATTGCCTTTGCTTTTGATGGCGCAGGAACCATGCAGAATATCCTTCTTGCCTCTAACAATACTGGTATTGTCAATGTAATAGCATGAGTTGGCACTTCATCTATCGATTTGAAGAATCCATCATTTACCTGTTGTCTTCTGCACACCAAATCTAGCGAGACAACCTTAAGTCTTTCAGGATCGTCAAACAATGCAACATGTGGATCGTTGAAGGCAATGTGAGCATTTTCTCCAATTCCCATGAAAACAATATCTATGGGATGATTTTTAAGCAAAGAGGAGTAATTGTCACATATGGTTTGAGGATCCTCCTTTCCATAGAGATAGTTGACTGACTTTAAGTGAATCTTATCAAAGATCTTTGATTTTAGAAAATTTCCAAAACCCTGAGGAGCATCCTCTGGAAGGCCAATGAACTCATCCATATGAAAGGCATTGATTTTTCCCCAATCGATATCTTGTTCTAAAAGAGATGATAAAAAATCATTTTGAGAGGGAGCAGATGCAAAAACTATTGACAGTTCGCTTTTATACGTTAGTTCCCTTCGAATGTAATCTGCAGCATCTTGTGAGGCAATCAGTCCCATCTTTTCTCTTGTCTCAAAAACCTTGATTTCCAATGTATCCTTCTTAAATTGCTTTAGCATTTCTGTGTTTGTTAAATTAGTTTTCCCTCAATTATTGTGCTTTGAACCTCTATGTTTGAATTGAAAATTACAATATCAGCATCGTAACCAACTGCAATCCTGCCTTTTCTTGCCGCTATGTTTGCTATACGGGCAGGAGTAGAGGTAGCCATCCGGATTGAGTCTGTCAGAGAAATTCCTCCGATGTTAATCATGTTTCTGACCAACAGGTCGGTTGTTGCGACACTTCCTGCAAATGCAGTACGGTCCGGCAACTTTGCGACACCATCTTCAATAATTACATCCTGACCTTTTTGTAAACTCCCTAAAATTGACTTTCCGTCCGGCATACCTGCTCCTCTCATTGAATCTGTAACCAGTGCTATGTTTTCTGCCCCCTTTATTTTGTATATAAGCTTCATGAGAGGTTCTGGCACATGAACACCGTCTGAAATAATCTCTACGGTCATTTCATCTAACAGGTATCCTGCCTCAATGCACCCTGCAAAGCGAAAAGCATTGCGACGGGTAATTCCGTTCATGCAGGAATAGAAATGTGTCATATGTGTAAAACCTGCATTGAAAGCAGCTAAAACCTCCTCGTATATGGCATCTGTATGTGCAATTGAAGGAAGTATTCCCATTTTTGTTAGAGTCTTGCCAAAGTCAATTGCTCCGGCCAATTCCGGAGCAATACTCCACCTAACTATATTTTTGTTTTTACCTAGAACTTCCATGTACTCTGCAGGATCGGGATTTTTTAAATATTTTGGATCCTGCGCCCCTCTGTTGTTATATGAAAAGTACGGGCCTTCCAGATGGATTCCTCCAAACCGGGCTCCTGTATGGTTTAATTTGGTTGCCACTTCGTATGTGTCAAAAAAGCTGTAAAGTTCTGAGTGGTCCCCTGCGAGTGTTGTGGGATAAAGCAAAGTTGTCCCGTGTATTGCATGCATTCTTGCTATTTGCAGAAAGCCATCAACAGAGCAATCCATAAAATCATGATTGGCTCCGCCGTGAGTGTGCAAATCTATAAACCCGGGGCTTATGTAACAATTTTTTGCATCAATTTCTTCATAACCCGATACCTCAATATTGCCCATTTCCACTGCGGTTATCTTGCCATTGTCTGTCAAAACTGTTCCCACGCCCAGATTTTCGAATGGGGTTATAATATAACCGTTAAATATCTTTAATTTATTCATTTGCAACAATTTTAGACCAGTGCTCAATTTTGTGACCCTTAAATGCATAAAATATAAGATACAAAAAACAAGGGACAAGTACCCAGTATGACAACCTGGCTCCATATGAATCTACAAGAGAACCGTAAATTACCGGAAGAAATGCGTTTCCGCATAATGCCATTACAAGAAGAGAAGAGCCTAGATTGGTGTATTTACCAAGGTTTCTTATGGCAAGTGGCCATATGCCAGCGTAAATCAAGGCGTTGGGCATACCCATTAACACTAAAAACCATATTGAAATATCTGTGTTATGAGATAAAATTGTGACATTGCCGGAAACATATATAATGCAAAAAGACAAAATCAGTCCCATTGTGGTAGCGATCTGCAGTGCTCGTTTTTGTTTTAATACTCTGGGGATAAGAGAAATTCCAATTATGTACCCGATTAATGTACAAGACATAGTATATGAAGGAAATACCTTAGCTGCAGTGAGCTCAATACCCATGGTCCCTGCATAGCTTATAATGGTATCTATCGATATTACCTGCGCACCTACATGGAAAAATATTGCGAATATACCCAGAATCAGATATGGATATTGAAAAATTGAAGATCGGTCATTGTGTGATGCATCGGCGCTGCTGTTCTGCTCCTTTGCATTGATTTCAGGAAGCGGTGAATATCTTATCAGTATCCCGAAAATCAAAAGCAGTACAGACAAAAAGGCATATGGCAGCATTACCCTTCTCACCAAGGCATCCAGAACAATCTCCTTTTCTGCCCCCATTATCAAACCAGCTTTAAGTTGCCGGAACATCTCTCCGTCACTTGCCTGTAGTATTACTGCAGCAAAAATTAAGGGAGATATTATTCCTGCAAACTTGTTGCACAGACCGACAATACTTATTCGTTTGGCTGCGCTTTCAATCGGCCCTATCATTGTAACGTATGGATTTGCGGCAGTCTGGAGAATGGCTAGTCCTGTTCCTATACAAAAAAGACCAAACAGAAATATTCCGTAAATTCTTGTGTAGGCAGCGGGTACAAAAATAAGAGTGCCCAGGGACATCATACAAAGCCCAATGAGCATACCTTTTTTAAACCCAAACTTATTGAGAAGTCTTGAGGCTGGTATTGCCATTAGAAAATAGGCGATATAAAAAGCAAAGGCAACCAGATATGCTTGCGTATGGGTCAGTTCACAGGCTATTTTAAAGTATGGAATGAGAATTGCGTTTACCCAGGAAACGAATCCGAAGATAAAGAACAGGGAACACAAAATCATCATTGAGACTATGTATCTCTTTTTTTCAGGTTTTCCCATTTTATTCAGAATAGTATGTAATGCCCTGGGTATCCCAATATCTCTTTAACACAGTGAGTGATTTTACAAACCTGTCGTAATCCTTATTTTCCCTGCTTGTCCACCCCACCTCTGCATAAGCGGCAATTCTGGGAAACACCTGTCGGTACAGATCTGAGACCTTTGGTATATATTCGCTCCACATCTGACATCCGGAACCGAGGACATGGCTTATATATTTTGGATCCAGACCTTCCGGAACAGGAGAGAAATTATAAGCCTTTTCCAGTGGAATACGGGTATATGTGTAGTCTAAGTAGGTATCCCAATGATTTGAGTTTACAACATCGTATCCCTGTTCCAGCGCCTCTTTAAGCAATGCGGGCTCTCCCTTCCAGAAGTGTACTATGCTTGATTTTGCCAAGGTTTGCTGAGAATTCTCCTCTGTGGACCACTCATGAATGTTTTTACCCATAATCTCGTTCCATCCCATCATTCTGAATCCTCTGTCCTGAATAATTTTAGAGATGCGGTTAACAAAAAACACCTGAACATCGGCCGGCCGTTTAAGACCCTCTCTAGCCATAAGCTCCTTTACCTTGTCACTTGTGATCCATTCGTCATATTTGACTTCATCGCCGCCAATGTGAATAACTTTCGAAGGGAAAAGAGACATTACCTCAGATAAAACATCAGTGAGGAAAGTAAATACCTTTTCGTCAGCAACATTGTAGGTCGATTTGAATATTCCAAAATCACCTGTTACCTTAATTGGCTGGTTGGCAGCAGAGAGCCATGGATATGAAGCAACAGCTGCTGTTGCATGTCCGGGCATTTCAATCTCCGGGACAATCATAATATGTCTTTTTAATGCATAATCCACAATCTCTGCAATATCTTCTTGTGTGTAGTAACCACCATGCGGGTATTGGTAATATACACGGGCACTATCCTTAGGAGCGTACTTTAACTGAGTCTTCTCCCGCCATGCTCCAATCTCTGTTAGTAAAGGGTACTTTTTTATCTCTATTCGCCATCCCTGATCGTCAGTAAGGTGCCAGTGAAAAACATTCATTTTTAATAATGCCATCTGGTCAAGCATTTTTTTAACAAAATCCTTTCCTTTGAAATGTCTTGATTCGTCCAGCATAAATGCTCTCCATGAAAAGTTTGGGTAATCGCTTATTATGCAGGCCGGTATCTCATAGGAGCCATCTCCCTTAAGAGTAATTAGCTGACGTAAAGTCTGAAAAGCATAAAAACAGGAAGAGTTTGAATATACCTCAATAGTAATATTGTTTTTGGTAATATTCAGTTTATAGGAGTCCTTCGGGAGTTTGTTATCTTTCCTGACTACAATTTTGCCATTGGCAGAGATGGAGAGACTTGTAAAAAACTGTTTCCTGAATATGTCTGAAAACATTAATATTTCAGGCAGATACTCTTTACTGCAGCTGACACTTAACTCTTTATTGAAATTGAAATAACCATCTTTTGCCTCTAATGAGTTTGGGAATGGTACTACATTATACCTTGTTTGGGATAATGCACTTAAAGCCATTAATAAAGCGAAAACAACAACTGTTAATCTTCTCATGTTAATAATTTTTATCGTTTTTCAAATAGTTCAAATGTCTGTCCGGTTCTCTCTCCGTACATTCTTATTTCTTTGGCATCATTGCTTTTAAAGAGCAGAATCTTTTTATCTCCTTTTCCCGTATCTATCAAAAGGCCAAGACCTTGGTCTGATTCGGTTTTTTCAATTTTCAGTCTGGAAATATCTCCCGATTCCGGAAAAACAATAGTAACAGCATTTAAATTCCCCCCGGATTTATATGTGTAATTAATCATAGGGGCCTTATAATCTGAACCATTCAGGTAGAAATATTCATTGGTTACATTAATGCTTATGAGGGCATCACTCTTTACCGGTATCAACGAAATGGAGGAATCTCCTTTTATCCTTACAGATTTGTCATCACTATTTGGCAATACCTCTACTGGAGGAGTATGAAAAAGTACTTCATAACTATGTTTATCTTTAGTTGTAAAGCAATCATATATAACCGCAAATTCGTCTTTGATAAGGGCTATGCTTCTTGCCCAGGTAACATTGCAGTTTGTTGGGTCACTATGGGGAGATACCATTCTGCAGTATTTATAATTCTCTTTGTCTGCCCAGTCTGTGATACGGTTTTCAGTATCTCTTTTCTTTGCATATTCTGCATCTGACGATGATTCAGCGTCCTGAGTCCCGTCAATAAGGACTGTATTATGAGCCATGGAAGTTCTGTACCATCTGTTTTTTATGGGCTTGTCATAGTTGCTGCATCCGGCATCAATTAATACAGGCTTGTTGTTATACCATAAATATACTCCAAGACGACCAGCGTGTGCATGGCTCCCGATTCTTATTGCCGGATTTAGTAAAATATACCAATTGCTTTTCTCTTCCACCTTTCCGCTACGCATCACAGCAATCTGAGTATCGGGATAAAAAGCAGATACTGCAGATTTTGTGCTGACATCTGTTTTTAATATGGAATTCAGTATGGCCACAGATGGTATTATCGACATTTCATAAGAATCATTTACAGGAGGCATGGTTTCATCGGGCTGAGCCAATGCCGACATATATGAAAGCATCTTGTGAAGCAGAGGAACCAGACCAGATGGATATTTTATATTATTAGCCTTACAAAGAAGGAACATATCTCTGAATATTGATGTCTGAAAAGGGAAGTAACCAAACATCTGCTCGATGTTGCCACCGTCTTTATAATGGGCTGAAATCATATGATGTGTGAGTATCCTTATGGCATTAATCTCAAGTTTTCCATCTGTATCGAGATTCGGGAAAAGGCATGACAGGTAGAGCATTGCCAAAGCACCATGCGATTGATGGTTAAAGTCGTTTAGCGGTTGTGCGGCAAACCAGGATAACAATACGGCAGCATGTTCCTTTTGAATGTTCTCTATTGTGGTTTTATCTTCCGACGATAATCCATCTTTTGCAAGATAGTAGCACCACGACAGATGAATGCTTCTCCAGGCAACCTGCATGTCCCTCCAGTTGAAAGTCCTCTTCTCCGACCCGGGAACTCTTGGATTATCCTTGATCCATGTATTAAGAATGCTCATCATATCGGTCAGATATGATTTGTCTTTAGTGATATAGTACATTCTTGCAAAAGATGGGAGAAAATAGAGCCGGTTTATCCAGACACTGGTCTCGAGTTCCGTTTTTTCATACCTCTCCCAGTCAATAGGGTTGCCAAATTTTTCATATAACAATCCATTACGGATTTTATGAACTATTATTGCATCGTTTTCTGTATTCAATAACTCAACCTGAACAAACTTACCACCCTGATCCTTAGGAATTATATCTCCGAAATTATAAATTCCTGCAAACTCATAGAAAGGAAAGTTGCCCTTTTGAGCAAACAGAGAGCAAGTCAACATTATGAAGCCAACAAATACAATCAGCTTCTTATGAGAATCAGCCATTGAATACATAGATCAAATTTATAAATAAAAATAATCAGGGAACCGAATGGCTCCCTGATTTGGGTCTTTATCAAGGCAAGTAATACACAACATCCGATGCAATGTGTATAATGCCATTCGTTGGTCTTATGTTTGAAACATAAATTGTAAAAGATTTTTTAGTTCCTTGGTTAACAACAACCTGAAATCCAGTGTTATGTGAAAAATAGAGTGGGTTGGTTCCTTCTGTCTGGTACATTATTGGTTTGTTACTCTCCATAAACTGGACATCCTGTGTATAGTAAGATGCTTTTACAATATGATACTTAAGCACTTCGGTTAAAGTGGCAACCGGCATCGCAGCGAGAGAAGCAAATCCATTTGTCTTAAGATATGCCCTTATGCCCGGGTTTCTTGGAATAATGAATGTTCTTGGGCCTGTCTGGCTGTATAAAGTTTGCAACCCAGTTAAAGTTATAGCTTCTTTCATTAACGATAATGAGTCAATTGCTTTTGCGGTATTGATAAACTCCAGTGCTGTACCTTTGAATTTTCCCGTTTCTGAAGTTGTAGAAGACTCGTAGTCGAAGTTGCTTTGTATGCATGACCCGAGGGAGAGGGCTATAATAACAAATACTATAGATTTTTCTCTCATTGTGTGAAATATATTAAGTTTTTTCATCTGCCTGTATTTATTACCTGTAAAACTCGTTTTGTGTAATATTTGGGTTCTTGTCTATAGTTGTGGTACTTATAGGCCATATAAGGTTTTTAGCATTACTCAATCCGTTTATAGGCCCCATTGTTGAAATTGCCTTTCCGGTTCTTACCAGGTCAAACCAACGGTGTCCTTCGTAGCAGAGTTCAATAGAACGCTCGTGTAATATTGCATTCTCTACAGAACCGTACATAGATATTGCCTGAGCTTCTGTCAGAAGGTTTGGCGTAATACCGGCTCTCTTTCTGATTGGTTCCAGTAGCTTAAGAGCATTTGTGACATTTGTGGTTCCTCCCAGTTTATTAAGCGCTTCGGCTTTGAGCATCATGATATCGGCAAGCCTGATTAGGATGATGTTCTGTTTTGATGTAGTTGCTATCTGGTCACTGACTCCCTTTCCCAAATATTTCCATATTGCTTTTGGGTCTGCCTGTGTAACATCGTATATATACGCACGTCTTAAGTCTCCTGCCTCAAATGAGGCCATGAAGTTTAGAGATGGGGTATAGTGAGAATCGGACCCGATTGCATATAAAACACGTAGCCCGTTTGTCTGAGTTTCATTATAGCCAACTTCGAATATACTCTCATTAGAATAACTGTCGGAGAACATCTTTCCCCATGCAACCATGTCTGCTGCCAGTGAATATAATGGATTTGAAATAACCAGATCTGCAGCTGCAATGGCTTCGGTATACTTTTTCCTCCACATATAAACCTGAACAAGAAGCGCATTTGCACTCCCTTTGTTGAACATTATCCTGTCATTAGTACTATTGAATTTTTCAACACAATTAACTACAGCAAACTTCAAATCTGCTTCAACCTGGTCCAGAACCAGCTCTGAATTGGTGCGGGAAACAAAAATATCCTGACCTGCTTGTGTGTATGGTTCAAGTATTAGTGGAACGTCTCCCCAGATTCTTACAAGATAAAAATATGAAAGGGCCCTAATTGCCTTAGCCTGTCCGACAAGTTGATTTCCGGTAGCATCACCTTCTGAAAATACCCCGGGGATATTCTTAATTGCATAGTTTGCCCTGCTGATTGTTGTGTAAAGATTGGTCCAGTCGGCCGATGAAATAGATGCTGTAAGTGTATTGTTAAGTAAAAACGTAGGCTCACCGGCATGTTTTGTTTTGACATTATCTGCACGTCCCTCTCCCCAGAACGAGAAATTGGTGTGCATGGTAGATTGTAAGCTATTGTATATTCCGTATACCCCGGCCTTTGCCTGATCCTGGTTCTTGTAGAAACTTTCGGCAGAAAAACTACTAATTGGTTTCTTGTCCAGCAAAGAATTAACACATGAGGAGAGGCTTAACAGTGCCAATCCCAAGATAAATATGTTATAATTTATTTTTTTCATTTTTCACAATATTTTAGAAGCCAATATTTAAACCAAACATGAATGTCCTGCTTTGAGGATACGAGCCATAATCAACCCCTTGTCTCAAACTGGAAGAGAGAGTATTAACATCGGGATCGTAGCCACTGTAGTTGGTAAAAGTTAGTAAATTACTTCCCGATACATAAAACCTTAAATTTTGCAACTTAATTTTCTCAATCATTTTACGTGGGAAATCGTAGGCAAATGTTAATGTCTTTACCTTAAGATATGATCCATCTTCTACCCATCGGCTTTGAACCCTTGCCTCATTTTGCATTGGGTCGTTCCTTACAACTTTAGGATATTCTGTTATGTCTCCCTGTTTTCTCCAGGCATTATAATAGAACTCTGTGCTGACATTGTTATAGGAGAAAATGGAATTTCTGTAGTAGTCGACATTGTTGTAGATATCGTTTCCATAGCAGAATTGTAAAAACAGATTAAGCGAGAAATTCTTGTAAGAAAATTCGTTTGTCAAACCACCTGTGAACAAAGGTTGGGCGTTCCCAATAATTGTTCTGTCATTCTGGTCTATATAGCCATTTTTGTCCATATCTTCCCATATCACATCTCCTCCTTTGAACACCTTGCCGGTTGAGGTCAGATGTTTTAACTGATTTGCATTGTCTGTATCATAAGCATATATTCCTTTATACTTATATCCGAAGAATGTCCCTACAGGTTCTCCCTCTTTTAGTATATGGAAAGAACCATTTTGGATATATCCGTTAACCAACACATTTTTAGGTAAGCTTAACACTTTGTTTGAGTTGAAGCTTATGTTGAAATTTGTAGACCATTTAAACTCTTTGACAAAATTCTTAGTGTTGACAGAGAATTCAAGACCCTTGTTCTGTATTTCACCAACATTGTTAATTACAGATGCAAAACCTGTAGTATTTGGCATAGGAACATCATAAAGAAGGTCCGAAGTGTTTTTAATGTAAGCATCAAATATGAAATCCAGTCTTCCATAGAAGAACGACAGATCAAGACCCAGGTTATACTGTGTAGTTGTTTCCCATGACAGATCTGCATTAGGCATCTGATAAGGTGCCACTCCTGGATTCGTAAGGTAGTTCTTGCCGGTAAGGAAAGTTCCCTGCGAAGTGTAGTTGTCTATTGCCTCATTTCCTGTTTGTCCAATACTCAACCTTAACTTTGCATCATTTACAAACTTGAATGGCTTAAACCACTTTTCGTCTGAAAAACGCCATGCAGCCGAAGCTGAAGGGAAGTAACCAAATTTATTGTTTTTCCCGAATCTTGACGAACCATCGGCCCTTATGTTTGCTTCAAACAGATATTTGCCCTTATAGTCGTAGCTTACTCTTCCAAAGAAAGAGGCAAGAGCATGACCATAGGCAACGTTTACCTCCTGCCCGGAAATTGTTCCGGCACCATTCAGAGTTCTTATGTCATCACTTGCAAAGGTCAACCCGTTCAATCCTGTTACATCTGTTTTCCATTCTTGCTGGCTAAATCCAAGAAGACCTCCAACGTGATGGTTGCCAAATGATTGGTTGTAAGTAAAATAATTTTCATTTGCCCATGTAAAATATTCTGCTACCCTCACGGCTCCGGTATTGTAACCAACCCTGTAATCTACTGTTGTTGGGAAAAACTCATCCTCTTTCATTGCCTCGAAATCGATACTCAGACTAGACTTGAATTTTAGCCAGTCTGTGAAACTGATTTCTATATACTCATTGGCATTAACCCTGTTAGAAGTGTTAAGATGCAAACATTCTTCTGCCAGAGCTATAGGATTCCTTTTTCCGTTCAGGTATCCTAAGTATGAACCATCTGGATAAGATAGTGCATATGTAGGTGGTCTGGTCAGGAGGGCGACAACCATAGACCGGTTTCCCATACCTCCGGCCGATATACGGTCATTTGTACTACGTGTATATGATACATTGGTACCCACTTTAATATAATCGGTGGCATCGTACTCTGTGTTGGCACGGCTAGTGAATCTCTTATATTTTGAATTCCTGATAATACCTTCCTGATCAAGATATGAGGTGCTTAAAGAGTATCTCATGTTTTTTGTACCACCTGCTATATTTATTCCGAACTGCTTCTCATATGCAGCATTGTACATTAGTGACTGCCAGTCTTCGTCACCGGCATTCAAAGGACACAGTGAGTCTACGACAGTGTTACTTATTGCTGTCTCTTTTGTAAGTCCCATATGTGTATCATAGTTGCGATAGCCCTCAATGATAAACTCTCTCCATTGTTTGGAATTAAGGACACTGAGTCTTCTTGTTATGTTACTGACCCCATACGAGGTATTGACACTTATCTTGGCTCTTCCCTCTTTCCCTCTTTTGGTAGTGATTAATACTACTCCATTGGCAGCTCTTGAACCATATATAGAAGAAGAAGCAGCATCTTTGAGAACCTCTATGGACTCAATGTCACCGGGACTTAGAAATGCCAGCGGGCTTAGGCCATGCTCATCATCTACATTTAGCAATGACGAAGTTGTGGTTTCTATAGGAATTCCGTCTACTACATAGAGAGGAGTATTTCCCGAGTTAAGAGAAGAGGCACCACGGACACGAATCTGTATGCTGGATCCCGGAGCTCCGTCACTGGAAAGGATCTGTACGCCGGCAACTTTTCCCTGCATTGCAGTCATTACATCTTTTATTGGAGAATTTTCCAGCTCTTTGCTGTTTATAGATGCAATAGAACCGGTAAGGTCACGCTTTCTTTTTGTGCCGTAACCAACCACAACCAGTTCGTCAAGTAAACTTGCATCTTCCTGAAGAATAACTTTTCCGCTACTTAATTCTGTGACAGATAGTTCCTTGGTTTTATAGCCCAGACATGAAAATGAAAGAATTCTGTTCTTTGAAACCTGAATTGTGAAGAATCCGTTTGAATCGGTTATACATGCTTTCTTTTCTCCAACAGCAACGACATTCACGCCCATTATAGGCACATTATTTTCATCTGTCACTGTACCGGAGACAGTAACATTCTGAGACGTCTGCGCTATGGCATTGTTTGTAAACGTCTGGCTGATTGAGAAAATAATGCAAATACAAAAACTGATAAGCAGCTTCTGCTTGTTTAGATTAAAATAATTCATTACATTAAGTCTTAGTTAAAGGTTATTAATTCTTCAACAAAATAAGGCAAAAAAAACCCATGATATTTGTCTATATGCGAATTTAAATCCTACATTTGCGTTAAGTTGATAAAGATAGTTACAAAATGTAATTATAATGATTAAAATATTAATACTTACAGATTTTACAAGTGCATACAGTCGTAGCTTACTTAAGGGGATCGTAAGATACTCTCACGAAATTGAGGAGTTGAGCTTCTATAGGATGCCTCTGTTTTACCGAGCAGAATATGGCGATAAATATGTAGCAGGATGGGCCAGAAAGTGGAAGGCAGATGCAATAATAGTCCAGCTTCAGGATCTTGATTTATCTCTTTTTTTGAAACTGAATATTCCAATAATAATACAAAATTATTATGACCGGCTCAATAACGTAATCAATCTTACTGGTGATTACATTGGTACAGGTTACATGGCTGCAGATTTTTTTATTAAAAGGGGTTTCAAGAACTTTGCTTTCTACGGAGTTGTTGCTACAATATGGTCCCGTGAACGTCATCAGGGTTTTAGAGAGCGTGTGACAGAGGAGAAATATAATTTCTTTGAATACTTAGAAAAAGGGGGAATTAAAGAAAGGAGGGCTTACAACTTAGACATGCTTGCAAAATGGCTCAAGTCATTGCCAAAACCTGTGGCAATATTTGCATGTGACGATCAATATGCGTTATATATTTCCGAAACATGTAAAATCCACGACATTTCGATACCAAATGAAATTTCATTGTTGGGAGTAGATAATGATAATCTGTTTTGTAATATTTCCAATCCTCCGCTCTCTTCTATAAACCTTGATGTTGAATATGGAGGATACCTTGCAGCCAGAACTATATCTCAACTTATAAAAAAAGAGATTTCACAGCCATCTGACATTATTGTAAAAGCCCTTCAGATTGTAAAAAGGGAGTCTACAGAAAAATTCAATATAAGAGATAAGTATATATTGATTGTGGTTGAATATATTGAGGCAAATTTCTGTAAAAGGATAGATGTAGATATGTTGCAAAAAAAGGTACCTTTATCACGAAGGGTACTGGAAAAAAGATTCAAGTTGAATACTGGCTCATCAATTTACAATTACATACAGACAATGAGGATTGAAAATATATGCAATCTGCTAATCTGTTCCGATAAATCAATAGAAAACATAGCAGTTACAAGTGGTTTTAAATCTAATCAGAATATGTCAAAGATTTTTTCAAAATATAAACATATGACTCCTTCTGAATACAGGAAAAACTACAGGAATAATAAATAGTTTAGGTTATATTTGTATAAACATCAAAGAACTGAACAATGAAAAAATTTCTTACTCTAATTATGATACTCCTTGTGACCGGAGTAACGTTTGCGCAGCCACAGAAGAGTTCTAAAAAACCGATTATCGGTATATCATCTACCTGGGGAGGTGGCATTGCCACATCTGCTCCTTTAAATTATGTGAAATCTGTCATGAGGGCAGGTGGTGTTCCTGTCGTACTTCCTGTTACTGACGATCCTGAACTGATTGCCCGTATGCTGGAGACAGTGGATGCTGTTATAATGACCGGTGGAGAGGATATTGATCCTCTAAAATGGTTTGGAGAGGAGCCACATCCGGCTCTGGGAGAAGTTATTCCTGAACGCGACCTTTTTGATATAACACTTATAAGAATGGCAGTGGCCAAAGGACTTCCTGTACTCGGTATCTGCAGGGGTGAACAACTGATGAACGTGGCATTCGGAGGCAGTCTTTATCAGGATATTCCATCGCAGGTGAAAGGTACATATGTAAAGCACATGCAGAAGGCTCCGGGATATTACGGAACACATTCTGTGATGATTGAAACAGGGTCATTACTGAACAGGCAGATAGGTCTGGACAGTGTTGCCACAAATTCATTTCATCATCAGTCGGTTAAGTTTGTGGCCCCGGGCTTCAAGGTAACTGCCCGCTCGAAAGACGGAATTGTAGAAGCTATTGAAAAGATGGGAAGCTCCAAGGTATTTGGAGTGCAGTTTCATCCCGAAGTATTCACAGCAAACAACATAGACACATTCCTGGGCATCTTCAAGTATCTTGTAGAAGAGGCAAAGAAGTAAGTGCTAGCATTATCTACTCTTATGTGGATGAGCGCTATAGCCTGTCAGGGCATTGCAAAGTAGCATTTGGGCACCCACTATGTGAGTGTAGCGTCAAAAAAACAAGTAGTGCTCCCTGTGTCTGATATTCGTCGACGAGCTCAAGGGGGCACCTTTGTTTTTTAGTGGAACGAACATATAGTGGGTAAATGCGGTTGCATGCCCTGACAGGCTATAGCGCTCATCCATAAAGCGATGGATTCATGAAAACTACTTCAATGTGGCACTAAGGTATTTTTTTTGTATATTGCAATAATACCTCTGATTCGACCTATTATGAGACTCATTATTATTTCAAACCGACTTCCGGTAAAAGCCCAAAGAAACAACAATAAGTACACTTTTTCCAAAAGTGAAGGAGGGGTTGCAACAGGGCTCAATTCTCTTGATATACCAATGGAAAAGATATGGATAGGTTGGCCCGGGGTAGATGTAAAATACGAAGAGGACAAACAGTACATATCAAAAGAGCTTAAGGAGCACAATTACTATCCTGTATTTCTTACAAAAAAGCAGATAAGGGAATTTTACGAGGGATATTGCAACAGTAAACTTTGGCCACTATGTCATTATTTTTATGTATACGTAAAGCACGATAATGATCACTGGTCCGCATATCAGGAGGTCAACGCACTTTTCTGTAACAAGGTATTGGAAATAATAAAGGATGACGACATTGTCTGGGTTCAGGACTATCATCTTATGCTGTTGCCAAAAATGATAAAAGATAAGATGGCAGGTGTGAATATTGGGTATTTTCATCATATTCCATTTCCATCATATGAGCTCTTTAGAGTGTTGCCGGAGAGAGAAGAAATTTTAAAAGGTCTGCTTGGTTGTGACCTGATAGGTTTTCACACGCATGAATATATGAGACACTTCATTAGTGCCAGTGAAAGGGTATTGGATCTTAATTACAACCTGGATGAAGTATGGTATAATGACAGAGTGGTTCATGTGGATACCTTTCCTATGGGTATAAACTATAAAAAGTTTAATGATGCATTTCTTGATTCAGAGGTAAAGAAAAACGTCTCTCAATTGAAGTCAAGTTACAACGGGAAAAAACTGATATTGTCGGTGGACCGGCTAGACTACAGCAAAGGGATACTTAATAGATTAAAGGCTTTTAGCGATTTTTTGAAAAATAATCCTCAATATCAGGGTAAGGTTACTCTTTCTATGATAATTGTTCCATCGCGTGATAATGTAGAGAGCTATGCAACTCTCAAGACAAAAATTGACGAAGCAATTGGGGCTATTAATGGACAGTTTTCAAAAATTGACTGGATACCAATCAGCTATTTTTACCAGAGCTTCTCTTTTGAAGAGCTGGTTGCAATGTATTACACAGCAGATATAGCACTTGTCACTCCACTAAGAGACGGAATGAACCTTGTAGCAAAAGAATACGTTGCAGCAAAAAGAGATACTCCCGGGGTTCTTGTATTGAGTGAAATGGCGGGAGCATCAATTGAACTGATGGATGCAATTATAATAAATCCAAATGAATCACGCGAAATAGAAAATGCAATTCTAAAAGCATTGGAGATGCCTGAGGAGGAACAGGTAAATGGAATAAAAAGAATGCAGGCTACCGTGTCTAAACAAACAGTTAATAAATGGGCCGATGACTTTATACAGGAGTTAAAGGAAATCAAGATAAAAAACAATGAGCTTAGTAAGAAATTGGTTGATTCGGAGCGGGAATCAATTATAAAAAAGAGATATGACAAAGCAAACAACAGGCTTATATTACTAGATTATGATGGTACACTTGTCGGATTTAAGCCAAGGCCAGAAGATGCGTCTCCAGATGAAGGGCTGATAAACCTATTATCAGATTTGTCGGCCGACAAGAAAAATGATGTTGTAATAATTAGTGGAAGAGATCATAAGACTATGGAAACATGGTTCGGGAATCTTAACATTGGTCTGGCAGCTGAACATGGAGCATTTTACAGAGATAATGGAACCTGGAAGGAAAATGTTCATAAGGATGTCTGGAACGACGATATTCTGGCAATATTTCAAAAAGTAACAGATAAAACGCCCAGATCTGCTATGGAAACTAAGGAGACAGCAATTGTATGGCATTACAGAAAAGTTGACCCCTGGCTTGCATCAATAAGATCACAGCAGCTTATTAACGCATTGATAGCACCATGTACAAGAAATAATCTACACATAGTTAAGGGAAACAAGATAATTGAGGTAAAGTATCCCGACTGCACAAAAGGATCGGAGGTTCAAAGATTATTGAAAATCCGGCAATACGACTTTATTATGGCAATAGGCGACGATACTACAGATGAAGACATGTTTAACGCTTTGCCTGAAAATTCCATATCAATAAAAATAGGTAACCTCTCAGATGCAGCCGATTATAACTTGCTTAAGCAATCGGATACAAGGCCTTTTATAAGGCGGATATCTGGCAATGTAGAAAAAACAGAGTCTATGGTCTTAGGAATTTTGAACGTTTGATTTCCGAAGAAAAGAGTTTAACAGTATTTATAAGTGCAAGGTGGGAATATGCCTGAGGGAAGTTGCCTAATTGTTCTTTTGTTTCAAAATCAAGATCTTCACTAAAAAGGCCAACATGATTTGAATGGCTTAATAGTTCTTCAAAAAGTGTCTGTGCCTCTTTCTTCTCTCCAATAACATAGAGAGCCCTAATTAACCAAAAGGAACATATTGTAAAAGCCGACTTTGGATTTCCGAAATCGTCCTCGTTATTATATCTGTACATCAGCCCGTTGTGAAGGAGATTAGCCTTAAGTGATCTGACGGATTTAATGTATTTTTCGTCATCGGCATGTAGAAAACCGTAAGCCTCCATTAAGAGAATCGATGAGTCATACTCGTTATTGTCATAAGACTGCGAGAAACACTGCATATCCTCTTTCCATCCTCTCTCTAAAACGTTCTTGTGTATTTCACCTGCAATTTTTGTCCACTCTTTTGCAAACTCAGGTTTATCAAGATAGTGAGCTATTTTTGACGCCCTGTCCAAAGTTACCCAACACATCACCTTTGAAAAAACCAAATGTTGTTCCCTTGTACGGAACTCCCATATTCCCATGTCGGGGTTATGCCATTCTGAGCATACAGTCAAGGCGATGTTTTTAACAATCTCCCACATATCTTCAATTTCGTCCAAAGTACCAGGAAAATATATGTAATACTGATATATAACATCCATTAAATATCCTAAGGAGTCATTTTGTTTCTGATTATATGCTCCGTTTCCAATTCTGACCGGTCGGTTTCCAAGAAATCCTTCAAGATGAGGTAACTCTTCTTCTGGGAGTGTTCTCTCTCCATTAATTCCGTACATAATCTGAAATGTATCGCCCTTGAATTTTAGGATTCTCTTGATAAAAAAGATAAATCCTTTTGCTGCGCCTTGGTGTCCCATTGAAATAAGTGTTTCAATTAGCATTGATGAGTCTCGCAGCCAGCAAAACCGGTAGTCCCAGTTCCTTACATCTCCCAGGGATTCAGGGATACTGGTTGTAAGGGCCGCCAATACTGCACCTGTTGGCTCGAATGACATCAACTTAAGGATCAACAGACTTCTGGTCAACTCATTGTTATATTTGTCATATTTTTTTGAGCGATTAACCCAGTTAAGCCAGTATACTTTGGTTCTGGAATATTCCAGATAAACCCTTTCTATGTCTGTGGGTATGAGTTTCTGGTTATAGGAAAGCAGTAAAAACTGATCATTTTTAAGCGTTATTTTCTCTTTCTTTATGATACTGTCCAGATGAATGCTTGAGTAGAGATAGACGGAGTTCTTATTGGATATATTGGAGCTGGATCTTATATAATCATTAGTTATTGAGTGTACGGCAGATTCTCTAGCGTAGTTGAATGCAGGATCATATATAACACGGAACTTAGGAGTGCCACTTAAGTACCTGATATATCGATATATCTCGGCGGGTAAGTAATAATCATCTCCGTTGCCAGTTTTGTATCTCGGCATAAAGTCGAATACTTCAAAAGACCCCTCATTCGATATAAATTTAGTATTCAAAATGTTTGTGTCCCTGAAATATGATTGATTGACAGAATAATCGTCAGCAACATCAAATCCAAAGGAGCCCCCTTTCTCATTATCCAGTATTTTAGCAAATAATGACGGCGAATCAAACTCCGGAAAGCAGAGCCAGTCTATGCTCCCGGTTTTGGAGACAAGAGCAGCTGTCTGACAATTTCCTATTACGCCATAGTCTAGATTTCCCATAAACTTTTCGATATTTTTAACAGGCTAAAGATAGCGAATTTATGACTTTGTTGAAGTTTCCCACATGTTATGCAAAATCATGTGAAAACTGCAAAGGGTACTGAATAATGCTAAATTTCGCTCAAGAAGGTATGTGTCGGCAAGATTTGCCTCCACATGGTTTTATATACAGCTGCAGATTAGATATTTACTAATGGCTCTGCCAGAGCCGTTAGTAAATGATAGATTAGCAGACAAATACGTATACCTCTCATTTTCAACTAAGTACTACCCACTCTGGCAGAGACTCTGCCAGAGTGGGTAGTATATGCATGATTTACAAATACTTGAAAAAAGGTCTGAAAATCAAGCAAATATACAATATGCAAAGTGTCAATGCATTAGAGGGGTTGTCAAAGTGTTAGTACGATTAAGTTCTGAAGAAATCAGAATTAGTCGACAAAAATTGCTACAAATACCGCTTATCCCTGCACGAGACCTCAAACTGCACCAAAGTGTCAAAACAAAAATAAACCAGAAACAAAAAATATTGAAAATCTCTGTTTACCTACTGATAATGTTGCACTTAACCACATGGGAAACTTCAAACACTTTGACGTAGTTTGAGGTAACTTATTAATAATAAACCACATGGAAAGTGCATTTTTTAAAACTATAGAAAATCTATTTTTACTAAACACATATTCAACAACATACCTCAAACTGCGTCAAAGTGGTTTCTGCAGCTTTGCGTAAGAGAGAATCAATCCAAGAATAATTGAAAGAGAAGCCGCAAATATCACTTTATATTCATCGGGCAGGAGGAAGGTGATTGTATGAGCGGGAATCCAGAAAAACGGGATGGTCTTTCCAATTACAAAACTCATAAAACCTGGCCATTCAATTGAGGTGATTACATCTTGTACGGACAACCTTTTGCCGGCAATGTATGCATCAATATAAACATCGGTTATCCGATGGGTCGCCATAAATACAGGTGCAAAGGTCAGGTTCATTATTGCCGATATATAAAATGCACGAAAGACCGGCGATGCCCATGTGTCACCCACATGAAGCACCCCTTTACCTATGGCTCCCTGAACTCCTTGAGAGAAAATAGAGAACATAAGGACAATCATTACTCCCAGGATTCCCCATATCATCATCTTAACAAACAGACCATTTACCTTGACCCATTTTTTATGTACCAGCCGGTTGGCGAGGTATTCCCCCATGATTGAGAGAATGGCAAACTTAACGAACCCCATTAAATATGGATGAGCATTTGTAGCTGATACAAAAATGGCGTGTGTTTGCGGGATAAAAAGAAATGCAGCTGCAGCTGACAGAATAGTAGTCCAGATAATTGTTCCTTTATTTGGCATGGTAATGTGCTAATGTGCTAATTTGCTAATGGGGTGCAAAAGTAGGGCAATTTCAGATAATTGCAAATTAGTCATGCGAAAAATCACATGAAGATGTCTCAACTCCTATTGCTGATTATACGGAATGTTGAAATAGAATGTCGAACCTTTGCCCGGTTCGGAGGTGATCCAGATATTACCTCCCAGCAATTCGACATATGTCCTCGAAATTGACAGACCTAATCCCGATCCACCATATTGACGGTTCTCTGTCCTGTCAATCTGATAGAAGCGTTTGAAAATCTCTTCATGCTTTTCTGGAGTGATTCCAATTCCGGTATCCCTGACATAAAATTCAAGTGTGTCGTTTTTAAGCAGATATCCAAATTCTACAGAACCATGATTGGTGAATTTTACAGCATTGCTTAAAAGATTGGTAAGGATCTGTGTGAGTTTTGTTTCGTCAGAGATAATGATTGCATCACTATCGGGCAAACCAGTTTGGTAACTTATTGCAATCTCTTTATGTTTTGCTTTTTGAAAGAACTGTTCATAGACTAGCTGGCATATAGCATTTATATTTAAAGCATTCGCCAGGATTATCTCCTGACCGGCTTCTATAGTTGATAGGTTGACAATATCTGTGATTATTGAAAGAAGCTGATGACTGCTCTGAGTTATGATTTCTGTATAATGCTTATATTCATGTGCTTGTATGTCGGGATCATTAAGCAGGTCGCAGAATCCTACTATTGCATTCATTGGAGTACGAATCTCATGAGAGATGTTGTGCAGGAAAGCTGTTTTCAACCGGTCATTCTCTTCTGCTTTCTCTTTGGCGATCACAAGGTCGTCCAGCATTTTTTTCTTTTCTGTTATGTCTTCCATAATCAGAATGAAGTTGCTGATATTACCTGAGTGAAACAACAGAGGAGAAATTATAACGTTTTCCCAAAAGGAAGTCTCGTCTTTCTTCCGATTTTTGAACTCCCCCTGCCATGTATTTCGGGTTTTTATAGTTTTCCACATCTCAGCGAACGCCTCGTTGCTGGCATGTCCCGGGTTTAAAATACGAGGTGTTTTTCCTTTGACATCATCCAGGGAGTATTGCATGAAATTCGTAAATTTTGCATTGACAAATTGAATTTTCCCTTCTGCATCGGTTATAATAATTGAAGAGGGACTTTGCTCAATTGCTCGTGAAAAGACCCTTAGCTTTTCGTCAGACTCAATATTCAGACGAATTATCTCCTTCTTATGTATTGCTGCCCTTATTGCTGCCCCCAGACGAGAAAGATGTTCCTTGATTACATAATCGTCGGCCCCTGCCTTCATTACTTCAACAGCTGTCTCTTCGTTGATTGAACCGGTGACAAGTATGAAAGGTATATGGGCAGCCAATTCTTGTTGCAGTAAAATTGCCTGCATGCCATCAAATGTAGGCATGGAGTAGTCGGAAAGAATTATGTCCGGCTCAAACTCCTTTAAAAAATACAAATAATCTTCTTTGGTTTCGACTATCTGACTTATAAAACGGATACCACTTCTGGTTATCTCTCGTTTTATAAGCTCTGCGTCTGTCTGTAAATCCTCCACCATGAGGATCTTCAACTTTTGATTTATTAGCATATTAGCATATTAGCACATTAGCACATTAACAAGGAGGCTGATTGAGGAGAAGCCAATACATGCCAAGCTCCTTTACTGTTACAACAAATTTGTCAAAATCCACCGGCTTGACAATAAAACTGTTGGCTCCCAGTTTGTAACTGGCAACAATATCACTCTCCTCTTTTGATGACGTAAGCACAACCACAGGAATACTCTTGGTCAAGTCATCATTTTTAATAATGCGCAAAATCTCCAGACCATCAATTTTTGGAAGCTTGAGATCTAATATTACCAATTTAGGGGGTACACTTATATCCCGGTCTTTGTATTTACCGGTTGCAAAAAAATACTCCAGAGCTTCTGCCCCATCGGTAACAACGTGGATGTTGTTTGCAAGATTGTTTTTTCTAAGTGCTCTCAGCGTAAGTTCTACATCGTTTGGATTGTCTTCTACAAGAAGGATTTCTACTAAATTGTCTGCGTTCATATTTTCAGGTATTAAATATTTTCCCATCATTTTCCCCTTTTCCCAACGTAAAATAAAACTCGGCACCCTCGTTAACTTTTCCTTCGGCCCATACACGACCGTTAAGGCGGAGTATTATACGTTGCACAATTGCCAGACCAACTCCGGTGCCCTCAAATTCCTTAACATTATGGAGACGTTGAAAAACTCCGAACAGCTTGTTTCTGTAGGCCATGTCGAAACCAACTCCATTATCCTTTACAAAATATACATTTTCATTATCCCGTTTAAAAAATCCCACCTCTATAATGCGTTTCTGTTTTGTTGACGTGAATTTTATTGCATTGCCTATCAGATTTATCCAAACCTGTCTAACTATTGACGGATCTCCCTGTACATCGGGGATATCCTGAAGCCGGAATTCAACCTTTTCTTTGTCTTCTTCAGGTACGATTTCCTCATAAACCGATTTGGCCATTCTATGCATATCAATTAATGAGAGTTTTATCTCCTGCCTGCTGAGTCGCGAAAACGAGAGAAGGTCGTCTATGAGAGTTCCCATTTTTTTGGCATTTTCGATAATTATCTCAAGAATGCGGTTACCTTCTTTGTCAAGTGATTTTGAGTAGTCTTCCTGCAATATTCTGGCAAAACCTGCCAAAGCTCTCAAAGGGGCCCGCAGGTCATGAGAGACAGAATAACTAAATGCCTCAAGTTCTCTGTTTGCGGTTTCCATCTTCTGATGCTCAAGTTTAAGCTCTGCAGAAACTGTGTTAAGGTCCTCCACCATATAGAGCATAGCCTTCTGACTCTTGTCTAGTTTCTGTATTTTCTCGCTTAACTCCCGGGTACGCTCAGTAACTAATTTATCAAGATCGTCCTTGAGCTTCAGGAGTTCCTCTTCAGACTGTTTTTGTTCTGTAATATCTATAATATTGCCTATGATTCTTACAACCTTCCCATCTCTCAACACAGAATTTCCGGCTGTCCTGACCCATTTGAACTTACCGTCTGAAGAGTTCAATCTTAATATGAGATTATATGATTTTCCTTCGTTTAAAGCACGTTTAAATGCCAAATCAAGAATTTTCTGGTCCTCTGGATGATATAATCGGGTGGGACCATCCTTAACTTTGCCTCGTATATTATATTCATCCGGCGATATGCCATAAATAGCATAAACGCCATTTGTCCATGTAAATTCCTTTTTTTCAACATCATATTCCCACCCTCCAACCTTGGTGCCCTTTTCCATTTCTGCCAGTAGTAACTGTTGGTTCTTAAGAGCATTTGCGGCACTTTCATGCTCCGATATTTCCTGTAGAAGGCTTTTTGTCTTCCTTCTTACTTCTCTTCTTAATAATAGAGTTGAAGCGCCAAAGAAAATCAATATCAGGGGGATCAACGTGTAAAGAACAACCTTGATTACATCAAGCGTAGAAAGTCGCTCTTTGATTACCGGACCGAACCATTTAAGGTGAATATTGTCGTATGTTTTATTCGCAATAATTATTGAAAGCCCCTCGTTTAGTCTGACCAACAGTTTATTGTCACCTTTCCTTACGGCAAAACAAAAGTCCTGACGAAATTCATTTAATTGGATATCAAGAGGTATGATTGATTTTATTTTTTCGGCCTTAAGGAGCTCGATACCCATAACTCGTTGGGTAATTACTGCGTCATGCAATCCGGAGGCCAACATACGAAACGCTTCTGAGAATGTGTTGGTAATGACTACATTGTCAGAAATATTATTTCTGCGGACATACTCCTCGGCATTGTCTCCCTTCATCACTATTATTGCCTTCTTTTTCAAATCTGCAACAGATTTGATATCGGTGGTCCCTCTTCTGACAAAGATTGCACCATGCAGAGTGATATATGGGAGAGAGAAATCATAGATGAGTTCCCGTTCGGGTGTTCTGCCCACTAAGGGTAAAGCATCAACTGTCCCGTGTTCAAGATCTTGTCTTATAATGTCCCAGACGCCAATTTTTATGTTAATTTTTAAATTAACTGCTTTGGCCGCAGCCTTAATGAGATCCACTGAAAATCCGTCTGCCTTGCCATTTTTATCTATAATACAGAACGGTGGATAGTCAGGTTCCGATGCTATGGTTACAGTTCTTACGATGGTGGTATCAACTGCCGGAAAATTCACTTGGGTATAAGCAGGTTTTGTCGACAGACTAATAATAACTCCGCAAATGAATGTAACTAATATATATTTAAACTTACAATTTGTCATTTTTTAGTCGTTCTATTTCGTCTCTCAACTCTTTCATACGTAGTTCACGGTTTATTGTAGCTTCGTGAAACCGCTCTAACTCTGCAACACGTTCTTTTAATTCACGGGTCTTCTCCTCAACCTTAATTTCCAGATCATCCTTTAATTTAATAATCTCGTATTCCGATTGCTTAAGTTTTGTGATATCATTATTAACTACAATGGCCCCAAGCATTTGGCCGTTTTCGTCAAATACGGGAGACGTATAGTTTAGTATTATTTTTTTCTTACCATCAAAAGCATTAATTTCTATAAGTTCGTCTCTTATGGTTTTGCCCTCCCGTATTGTATGTGCAAGGGCCCAGTCGTCAGGAGCTATCTCTTCCCCGGAAGGAAGGCGTCTTGCTTTGAATATTCCGTACTCTTCAATTGGAACAGTAGGTTCTGCTCCCCAAATCTTTATCCCTGCCGGATTACCTCTTGTAAGCTTGCCACTGCTGTCTGCCAGCCATAGCCCCACCGGAAGCAGATCAAATACTTTATTCAAGAGAAAATCTCTTCTTTTGAGTTCTTCCTCTGCGAGTTTCTTTTTGGTTATGTCAATTACCGATGTAATGAAAAATTGAGGAGAGCCGTCATTGTTCCTTTGTATATACGTTGAAACATCGGCCCATATAATATTTCCATTCTTGTGAATATACCTTTTTTCAAATTTGGCCACAGCAATTGTGCCGTCAAGCAACGATTTTATAATTTCGTTTGTTAATGGAATGTCATCGGGATGTGAAATATCTATCCATTTCCTTGTCCGCAGTTCCTCTTCGGAATAACCTACAATTTCGCAGAATGACTTGTTTACATGAAGGGTTCCATCTATATTGGTCATAGATTTGCCCACTGTGGAGTTTTCGAACAGGTTCCGGAATTTTGCCTCGTTCTCTCTAAGTTCTTGTTCTGAATGTTTGAGGTTAGTTATATCCAGACTATGTCCTATGTATCCAATAAATTCACCATCATTGTTATACCGGGGGGTGCCATCGTCCTGTATCCAACGATATTCTCCGCTATTATGGCGTACCCTATATTCCATAGAGAACTTTTCATGTCTGTCAAAAGCGTTCACATAGGTTTCTACACATTTCTGCAGGTCGGCAGGATGAACACCCTCTGTCCAACCTTCGCCAAGCTCCTGCTCCAGGCTCCTGCCGGTAAATTCCAGCCAAGGAACATTGAAATAGTCGCACATCTTGTCTGTTCCTGAGGTCCAGATAAGAAGTTGTCCGGAATTTGCGAGTGTACGGAAGTATAATTCACTTTCTCTCAGCTCCCTTGTACGCTCTGCTACCAATTTCGCCAAAAGTTCATTCTCTTTTTTCTTTTGTTCGTTGGCTGCCTTGATCTTTAACATTGCCCGTATTTGAGCAATAAGCTCCGGTTCATCAATCGGTTTAGAGAGGAAACCCTCCCCTCCAGCCTCCAAAGCCTTGATACGCTGATCTCTCTCCCCCTTGTTAGCTGTAAGGAACACAACAGGTATATCTCGTAAATGCTCCATCTGTTTAAGCTTCCGGCAGACATCAAAACCATCCATGCCGGGCATTAATATATCCAGAAGAATAACATCGGGATTTTCCGTTGTTGCGAGCTCTATTCCATGTTGACCGGATAAGGCAGTAAAAACAACAGAGTCTGGGAAAGCATCGTTGAGGATTGCCTTCAAACTTATAAGATTGTCACTCTTATCGTCAATAGCCAGAATTTTTGCCATGGGTTAATGGGTTAATTTGCTAATGGGTTAATGAGATGGCTTCTTTATAGGGGATCGTAAAGAAGAATGAGGAGCCTTTGTCTGGTTCGGACTCAACCCACATTCTGCCACCAAGAAGTTCTACGTATGTTTTTGAAATAGACAATCCTAATCCGGAACCGCCAAATTGTCTATTCTCAGTATGATCCAATTGTCGGAAGCGTTTAAAAATATCATCTTGTTTATCCAGGGGAATTCCTATACCGGAATCCTTTACAGAGAATTCAAGATTATCGTTTTTTAACTCACATCCGAAATGGACAGATCCTTCTTTCGTAAATTTAATTGCATTGCTTATTAGATTTGTAAGTATTTGTATCAACTTGGTTTCGTCTGTAAGTATCCTTGAATTACAGTCAGCAATAGATGTTAAGTACTTTAAATCAATATTTTGTTTTTCTGCTTTTAACTGAAATTGTTCGTATACCAATCTACATATAGAATTAACATTAACAACACGTTCGACAATTTTTTCCTGACCGGCCTCAATAGTCGCGATATTTACGATATCGGTGATTATTGAAAGAAGCTGGTTACTGCTTCTTACTATTATATCGGTGTAACATTTACTATCCTCAGGAAGCAAATCCGGGTCATTGAGCAACTCAGCGAATCCAACAATAGCATTCATTGGTGTTCGGATTTCGTGAGAGATGTTATGAAGGAAGGAAGTCTTAAGATGATCACTCTCTTCTGCTTTCCTTTTGGCAGAGAGCAACTCTTCGTTTTGTTTCTTCAGTTCCGATATATCTCTTGCAACACCAATAAGAGCAGCAGGTTTTTTATTTTCGTCTTTTATTACAGAGGTGGAGAGGAGTATGGGAAAATTCGTCCCATCTTTTTTTGTATTTATCACTTCCCCTTTCCAGCCTCCACTAATAGTTTGATTAAGAATATCAGTGTTATAACTTGTATCTGCCTCTTCGGGTCGCAACAATCCAATATGTTTGCCAATTATCTCGTTTTCGGAGTATCCGTATGTTCTTGTAAAGGCCTCATTCACATATAGAAGGACATCATTGGTATCTGTAATGGAAACACATTCTCCTATACTCTCAAGCGCATGAGCCATAAGTTTTATATTCTGCTCAACCTCTTTCCTTTTCACAATTCTCCAGACACTATTCATCATTATGCGAAGCTGATTAAGATCGGTATTGTCATAGTCGCTCTCCTTGTTTGCTACACCAACAACTGCTACAATTTTATCATCATCAAAAATTGGAATTGTCAGAAATCTCTCCAGTTTTACATGTCCTTTTGGATAACCCTTTTTTAAAGGATTATGTTCTTGGAAGTTGTTTATTATTAGCTCTTTCCTCTGACGAACAACCTCTCCCCAGATACCTGTTTCATTAAGCTCGTAACATACTTTAGGGTTGGTAACGGCACATTCATGCATGACATCTTTTGACCAGGAATTGAGTTCAAACTGTTTTTTTTCTTCATCGTAAAAATAGATGTATCCAATTTTGCTTGCAGTAAGTTCGATTGCTTCATTAAGTGTATAGTCTAGAATATCTTGTATATTATTTGAGCTATACTGATAAATATTAACCATCCTTTCTAGTCTAAGAGCATTATGTCTAATTGTCTCCTCCACACGTTTTCGTTCGGTA
Organism: Bacteroidales bacterium; assembly: GCA_041659025.1. Taxonomy (GTDB): domain Bacteria; phylum Bacteroidota; class Bacteroidia; order Bacteroidales; family UBA932; genus Bact-08. The sequence continues at coordinate 703,633 of JBAZZA010000001.1, forward strand.
ATATCAGAGAAAATGGAGACAAACTGTTTAGGAGCCGGACGAAAAGTTTTTACATCAAAAAATTTGTCAAGAGCTATCGAGTAGTCTTCAAAAATGGCAGGCTCTCCGGTAAGTGCCACATTACCATATCTTTCAATCCAGTGTAGTTCTGTTGTCGGGAGCACTTCAAGGACAGTTTTTCCAACAATTTGACTTGCCTTTAATCCTGTTTGCTTTTCGAATGCAGGATTGACAGCTAGAAACCTATAGTCGACTGGACCGCCCTGTTCATTACAGATAATTTCATGGAGAGCGAATCCGTCGAGCATTTCATTAAATAGGAGCTGGTATCTCTGATAACTCTGAGAAAGACCTTCTTCAGCCTCCTTGCGAGCAGAAATATCAACCATCATAGGTAAAAAGTGACAGATTCTTTTCTCTTCATCATTTATGGCACGAACATTCAGATTAACCCAAACGATTGATCCATCAGTACGAATATATCGCTTCTCCATTTCGAAATGATCTGTTTCTCCTGACATGATTTTTTCAAACTGCTCTGTTTCGAAAGCTATATCGTCGGGGTGAGTTATGCTACTGAATGTTCTGGATATGAGCTCTTCAGAAGAGTATCCTGTAATTTTGCAAAGGGCGTCATTGACCATCATATACTTATAATCCAACGAAACCATAGCAGCTCCAATAGGGGCCTGATCAAACATGCGCCTGAACTGAGCTTCTCTCTCACTAAGTTCTCTCTCTATCTTTTTTTTGTCTGTAATATCCTGAACAATACAGTGGGTTTTTTCGAAGCTCCCGTCATGCTTGTGTCCAATACGACCGTCAAAAGAAATGAACCTGCGTTTACCGTCCTTGTGCAGCATTTCAAATTCTGAATGAATGAATCCCTGCGTTTTGAAAATGGGGAAGCGTTCTTTAAAAGCACATACAAACTCGGGGGCAACAAAATCTCCAAACCATTTGCCGATAACCTCCTTTTTTGCATATCCCAGTGTATCTAGCCAGGCTTGGTTAACCTCAATGAATACACCATTTTCATCAAGTGACTGATAGCCGAGAGGGGCCCTTTCGAAGAGATGGATAAACCGTTCTTCACTTTCTCTGAGAGCAATTTCGGTTTTTCTCCGGGCGTTGTTTTCTGCCATCAGGTCGTTAAGAGCATTGAGGGTTGCAATCTGGCTTAGTTCAAGTTTTTTAGTGCGCTCGTTCACAATTTCTTCAAGCCTCGCCTTCTCATATCTCTTTATTTGATTGGCTGCCTTAATCTTTACCATTGCCCTTATCTGGGCAGTAAGCTCGGTTTCATCTATTGGCTTAGTGAGAAAAGCTTCGGCTCCTGCCTCAAGCGCCTTTATCCGGCTCTCTTTATCGCCCTTGGCTGCAGTCAGGAAAATTACAGGAATATCACTAATCCTTTCATCATGTTTGAGTCTTTGGCATACCTCAAACCCGTCCATGACTGGCATGAAAATATCCAGAAGAATAACATCGGGATTTTCGGTTATTGCAATCTCAATACCCTCTTGTCCCGATAATGCCATTAATACAATATAATCGGGAAAAGCATCTTTGATTATGGCTTTTAAACTGATCAGGTTGTCGTTTCTGTCGTCAATTGCAAGAATCTTTACCATACGCTAATGGGTTAATTAGAGAGCCACTCCTTTATTACACGGGAGAAAACGTTATTGTCGATTGGTTTTGGAACATATCCGTCGAACCCCAGCGAGATGAAATTCTCCTTGTCTCCCTTCATGGCGCTTGCAGAAACGGCTATAACAGGAGTGTCCTGCAGAGCTTTGTCTTTTCGTATCTCTCCCAGGGTCTCAATCCCGTTTATTCCGGGGAGTGCAATATCCATCAGAATAAGATGGGGTTTATGTTTTTTGGCCAGTTCAATGGCTTTTAAACCATCTTCAGCTTCCAGAACTATGAAATTGCCGGTAAAGAGAGCCTTTAGTGTTAGCATATTATCGGGATTGTCTTCTACAACCAGTATTACCGGGATCTCCTTATCGGAGAGGTGAACCGGTGTTGCATGGTGAGCAGGGGTCAGATAATGTTCAGGATACAACATCCTTTCTACCTCGGCAAGCAATTGATCCTTATTGATATCTCCCTTTTGTATCAGCTGGTGTATACTATTGTGCTTCAGAAATGCCAGCTCCTCTTTTGTTACATATTTGGCTGTTAAAATTATTACAGGCAGATGGCTTGTTTTCTCCTCTTCCCTTATATGTTTCAGAACTTCAAAACCATCTACTTCCGGCATCATGAGGTCTAGAATCATAGCGTCAGGAACTTGTCTTTCAATTTGTTCAAGAGCCTCTGTTCCATTATGGGCAAGCATTATGTTGAAATTCTTGGTTTCAAGCATATCCTTCATCTGTATAATTATGGCATCTGAATCTTCTACAAGCAAAATTGTTTTTGCGGGTTCCATTGAACGATCTGTGGTCCCGACGGTTTTACGCTCAGCTTTAAAGTGTGTAGTTTCGAATATCCCGGTAGCAGTTTGACTAGCTGTTGATTTCACCGGCAGCCAGACAATAAACTTTGAGCCTTTGCCGGAAGAGCTTTCAACGGTAATGTCACCACCTAAAAGAAGGGCATATTTTTTGGCGATAGCAAGGCCAAGACCTGTGCCACCATACCTCCTGGAGTTACTTCCATCTGCCTGCCGGAACTCATCAAAGATATGTGAGAGCTGGTCTTTATCAATTCCAATGCCCGTATCTGTCACAATAATGAAACATTTATCGTTCTTAATATCTACAGCTACCTCAACTTTTCCCTCCTCTGTAAATTTTACTGCATTGCCAACGATATTCTGAATAATGTGCCTGATCTTTTCAGGGTCACTGCTAACATTCTGAGGAGCCTTACCTGATTTGAAGATGAGTTGGATATTCTTCTGAACAGCTTGTGGTTCAATCATCTCTACAACATCCTTTGTCAATTCGGACAAGTTGAATTTTTGTATCTCAATCTCTTCTCGTCCGGCCTCTATCCTCGACAGATCAAGAATGTCATTTATGAGGGCAAGAAGTTGCTTGCCATTTCGTTCAATTACATCTAGATATCCATGTTCTTCAGCCGGAACCACACCTTTAAGACGGCGGTTAAGCACACCGGAGAGCGCAATCACCGAATTAAGAGGAGTGCGAAGTTCGTGACTCATATTAGAAAGGAACACTGTCTTCATGCGGTTTGAGTCGTCAAGCTGCTTCTTTTGCATCTCCAGTTCGGTGTTCTGGGCGCTCAGTTCATCTGCCTGTGCAGATAGTTCTGTTTTCTGCGCTTCCAGTTCGCGATTCTGCAGTTCGAGCTGCTGCGAGAAATTCAGTATTTTCTTATAGGCAAGCACACCATCCATCCGGGCACTCATGGTGCTAAGAATTGTGTCGATGAGACGAAGGCTGTTATTATTGAATTTTTTGATGGTGACAAGCGAAATTACAGCTGCAATATCGTCACCGGTAACTATAGGAATAGTAATAATCTCTTTTGGCTTGAACCCTCCGGTTACAGTAAGAAATGTAAATCGGGTGTCGTCCGGTATTTCGGCAATATGATATACCCTTTTTGATGTAAGCGCCGGACCGAACTCTCCCTCGAAATGTGTTGCAGAGAAAGGCTTGCAACCGTTCATATCCATACCGATGCATTCGAAATGGTTAAAGAAAGTTTTTTCTTCATTAAGCAGATAGACCGCTCCCATTTGTGCACCTGTATGCTCTGTCAGCGTTTTAAGGAGAGCGTGGCAGAAACGATGAGCATCGTCTTCGCTTAGCATTACTCCTGCAAGCTTAGCCGCCTGTGAATTTAAGGTCAGCTCTGTTTCTATGGTGTCTGCTAGTTCATTGAAAGAAGAGGATAAAAGTCCAAACTCGTTTCGTGACTTGTAATTGCTCCTAACCTCGGTTTTGCCCTCACGGAATAGTTGCGTCATATTTGTTAGCTCTTTCAATGGACTATTTATAGCTCTTCTTAGAATAAATATGAGCAAAAAAGTAAATAGCAGAATTATAACAATAAGAATAAACAGTTGCCTGTTAAGGGCTTCCTTATATTCTACGACACTTTTATAAAAAAGTTCTGCTTTATTGTTGGCAAAATTATCAATAATCCCAATCTGATCCATAAGCTTGGTTACAAGGCTTCCTCCCTGCCCATCCGGTTTTGTACGGGCCAGTGCCTCATTTGCCATTCCCTCTTGTTTGAGGCGAATAGTTTCCTCACGAATTGCCTTCCATCTGACAAAACTATTGTAAGTAGAGTCTATGTCGGAACGCTGGCCCAGATACTGACCGTACAGAAAGTCAAACTGTTTAAAGGCATTAGCCTGATATACTTCTATCTCACTAATAAAAAATTCTGTATCCATGTTGTTTGCACTAACAAGGTCCTTCATGGCTCTGTGCATGATAAGCACATCGGCCTTCAACTCTCCAAGGGCCCTTCTTACCTTTAAGGGATGCTCATACATATCGGTGGTTTGTTGTGCAATTTTATTGGAATGATCCAATGCTAAATAGCCAAGAAGCAGGATCAGCAGTAAAATGACGCCAAAGCTGATTTTTAGTTGGGTTCCTATTTTTAGGTCTGTTATTTTCATGGTTTTCTAAATATTCCCGAGTTTAAAAATACTTCCTTATAGTTGTGATCCTTCAATATTTCCCTTTCCGAATCACCGGTAATCAGGTAACCGCCGGGAGCCAGGCAGTAACCCGCTTTTTCCAGAATAACCCTACGATATTCCGGTTTATAATAGAACAAAAGGTTACTACAGAATACCAGGTCGAAGTTGCCGTATATGCTTGTGGGTGGGCATGAGCCTTTATCTGTAAGTAAGTCAAATACAGAAAATTCCAGATACTGATAGAGTTTTGGTGAAATAGTATAATTGTCGCCCTTCTGAGTGAAATATGAGTGAATTCGTCTAAGGGTTGTTTTGCTTAGACAAGACGACATGAATACTCCTTTACGGGCATTTTCCAGTTCTTCTTTATTTATGTCAGTGGCAAAAATCCTGCAACTAATGTTTTCTCTTGAGGCTTCAAGTATCTCGTCAAAAATAATTGCCATGCTTAATGCCTCTTGTCCGGCAGCGCAGGCTGCAGACCAAATGCGAATCTCCTTCTGTTTGTTCTGTCTCTTTTTTTCAATTAATGCAGGAAAGATTATCTGCTCGAGATATGCAAATGTTATAGGATTGCGGAAGAATTCGCTGAAATTTATGTTGAGTGAATCAAAAAAAGCATCTGCTTCACTCTTGTTGGTTTGTATATTGAGGCAATAATCTCCAAAAGAATCAATCTCCAATGCGGACATTCTTTTATTCAGAGATTTTCTCAGGAACGAATCGTCGAATTTTGAAACATCCATTCCGTGAGAGACGAACAATAGCTCACTTACTATCTTTACCTCTCCGGTCATATCTTGTACTTGTTAAAGTACTAAGATAAGTATTTTGTCTGACAAACTAGTATCCCAGTTTGATAAGCCCCTCTTCTCCGTTTGATTTTTCTTCTTTGGACTGTTTACCCGGTTTAAATGAATTGATGTTAAAACTCATGCCAATCCAAAAAATCCTTGAGTCTGCCTTGCTGTAGTTATTCAGACGGAACACTCTGTTATTGGTCTCTATGGCCCAGCTTCGGGTATTGAAAATATCAGTTACAGAAAAAGTAACGGCTAATTTGTTATCTAAAAACGATCTTTTTACAGAGGCATCGGCATAGTAGACAGACTGCAGTTTAAACTGAGGAAGGGCGACAGGAGAACTGTAGCTCAACTGCAACTGTACGTCACTCCTGGAATCCGGAGAATATTGAAACTTAACATTTCCTGCCCATGCAAACCCTTTGGATGAGAGGTCGGTTCCTTTATAATCGCCCTTGCTTTCATTGTAAAAGAATGAGAGGGACGGATTAACAGACAGCTTCTTTCCGATGTTCAAAACCATATCAATATCGGAACCGGCTTTCTGTTGCTGAATGGCATTAGCATATGTGATAAGGAGCTTGTCCGAGGCAGACAAGGTAGTTATCTGGGTTATGAAGTCTGTTGTTATGCTGTAGTAAGCGTTCCACCTGAATTGTGTTTGTTTTTTCTGAAGCGAGTAGTTGAATTCTGCTTTGTTTATTAATTCCGGCAATAACTCTTTGTTGCCCGATTCGTAGGTCATCTGATCTATTACACTTACGAAAGGGTTAATCTGAGGATAGGCTGGTCTGGTAATTCTTCGAGTGAAGCTGAATGAAATATTTTGCTCTTTGCTTATATCGTATCTTGCTGTCAAGTAGGGGAAGAGGCTCATTTTAGTCTTGTAATCGCTCTGTCCGGTAGATATCTGATTCAGGTAAGAGGTGCTATACTCACTTCTGAAACCCAGCTTATACCCGAATTTTGGAATCTCTTTAGAATACATAAAGTAAAAGGCATAGATATACTCCCTGTGTTCAAGATCGTTGCTGAAGGCGGGATCTAACACCCATAGAGGAGGGGCATTTAACAAAAAATGAGTGAGGTTAATATTGTAGAAATGGTATATAAAATTGTTCCATCGGGAGAAAAACTTTGTGCCTGTCTCAATTTTGCTTCCCCCTTTGAGTGCCTTCATGTAATCGGCTTGTAGTGTTGCATTTGTTGGTGTGCCTCCGCCGTCGGACTTCTGTTTTAGTGAATCGTTGGTCCAGTAGAGAGCAGGCCTGGAGCCTCGGGTTCTTGAATAGCCACCTTCGAAGGAGAGCTCATTTTTCCCTTTTTCGATAACTCGTTTGTAAGAAAAAGTCCCCTCAGCGGTTTTACGAGAAAAGGTGATGTCGTTGAATCTTGTATAGCCTATATTAGTCAAAGAGTTGTCTTCGTAAGCAGTAATGTACTGCTCTGTGTAAATAGAAGGGAACATTCCTTTGACATTAAGTGAGAAAATGTCCTTTTTTGTTGGCTCTGCCATAAGCGACAAAGCAATCATATGAGTAGAGCTTTTTCTCTCGGAACTTGCTAACTGATTGACAAATGATGCAGGGTTAAGAATCTCTCTTGTGAGTCTGCTCTCAATCATCTCTCTCTCCATTCGTCCGGAATAGTTGAGAGTAGCTCCCCAGATCCCTTTTTTATAGTTAAAGTTCACACCGCCGTTGAGCCTGTTGCTTATGCCGTAATTTGCTGTCAGTAGTGTGCTGAAACCTTCGGCGGCCCGTCTTTTGGATATTATATTGATAACTCCTCCGGAACCCTCTGAATCATATCTTACATCGGGGCTTGTGACAATTTCTACATGGCTTATGTTTGTTGCAGGAATGGAACTGAGTGCCGTTAGTGTTGTAGGTCTTCCGTCTATCAGAACCAGAATATTCTTGTTGCCCCTGAGGTATATGTTGTTGTCGTTGTCTATAGTTACAGCAGGCTGACTTTTAAGAACCTCTGTTATACTTCCGGTTGAGCTGGCTGTACTTTTGGAAAGGTCTACCTTTGTCTTCTCTATTGATATCTGCTTTTCATCTGTTTTTCCTATAACCGTTGCTGCAGCAATTGCAAAGCTGTTTAAAACCAGCATGATAGGAGTGTCTATTTTTTTGTTTGACCCGTCTATTGAGCATTCAACTCTTTGGGAGAGATATCCCATGAAATCTACCTTTATGTAGTAGCTGCCATCCGGAATCTCCTGAATTGTAAATTCTCCCTTTTGGTTTGTGATTGCAGCTGTAAGCAGAGTATTGTCGATAGTTTTGTAAAGGGCGGCACTGGCAAAATCCAGAGGTTTTAAGCTCTCTTTGTCAACGACCCTCCCCGAGATTGCATATTTCCCTTTTTTGTTGACGGAAGGTTGTGCATCGACTGTTATTGTTATAGAAAAAATATAGAAAACCAGAAGTATTAACGGAGAGAATTTATTCATTGCAGGTTTATTTATGCCAGAATTTGACAACAATTCTACAACAAAGTTTAATGTGAATGGTTTATTCCGGAAATATATATTATTTCATATATAGCTTTATTTTAGATATGAGTTCCTCCCGTTTGAATGGTTTGCTTATAAAGTCAGAACAGCCGCATGAAAGAGCTCTTTGTTTATCCTCATCGGAAGAATATGCTGTTAGAGCAATCACAGGGAGTTCGGGTCTCTCAAGTTTTATTTTTGTAGTAGCGTCATAACCATTTAGGTAAGGCATTTTAATATCCATAAGAACAAGGTCAATTGCCAAATCTGAGCCACACATCTCAACTACTTCCTTTCCGTCTTTAGCGCGTATTATAATAAAATTTAGACCCGATAAAAGTTTCTGGACAAGAAGAAAATTAAGGTCCTCGTCTTCTGCAACAAGCAGTATTTTTGAATTTTTTGTCCTGTTTTGTGCAGTGTTTGACATTTCATCAATTTCGGTGGTTTTTCTTGAAACTTTCTTATAAGGAATAGTAAAATAGAAAACTGAACCAACACCTGGTTCTGAGGTCATCCACATTTTTCCGCCAAGCAACTCCGAATAAGCCTTAGATATTGCCAGTCCCAGGCCGGAACCGCCATATTGCCGGTTCAAACTGACCTCTCCTTGATGGAAACGCTGGAATATTACCTCTTGCTCTTTTGCTGAGATACCTATTCCTGTGTCACGGACATAAAATTCCAGTTCATCTCCTTTAACGGAATAGCCAAATTTAACATATCCTTCTTTTGTGAATTTCAATGCATTGCCTACAAGCTTAGACAATATCTGAATCAATTTTGACTCATCGGTAATTATTCCCGCATCATTATTTGGCAGACCGGGCTCAGAGTAAATGGCAATATTCTCTTTCTTGCCTTTTGACTGGAATTGTTCCACTATGACATCAAATATTGAATTTAGATTTACTTCATTTTCCATTATTTTTTCCTGACCAGTCTCTAAGGAGGAGATGTTTATAATTTCATTTATAAGAGAGAGCAAACGATCGCTGCTTTCAATAATTATTTCTGAGTACTCTTTGATATCTTCTGTTCGAAGACCGGGATCGCTCAATAACTCTGAAAATCCGCGTATTGCATTAAGTGGGGTGCGTATTTCATGAGAGATATTATGAAGAAATGCTGTTTTTAGACGATCGCTCTCTTCGGCTTTTTCCTTTGCATATATAAGGTCGGCCGTCATTATTTTAACATCGGTGACATCTCTCATTATGCCATCTATATGACTGGGAATTCCTTTTCTGTCGGTTATAAGGCGACTGTTAAGTGAAACAAATTTCAACTCTCCGGATTTTGTTTTCAGCCTTAATTCATAATCCTTAATCTCTTTATTCTGTATTATTTCGCTTAGCAATGCCTCCCTGTCTGAGTGATCGAAATAGAGCGTCAGTATTGATTTACCAAGCAACTCATCTTTGTTATATCCAAGAATATGATTTACCGATGGACTAATCTCTTCTGTAGTGCCGTCAATGCTTATTCTATATAAGATATCAAGGGCGTTGTTAAAGATATTACGATATTTTTCCTCGCTCTGTTTGAGTGCCTTCTCTGCCCTCTCATGTCTTGCGATTTCTGCTTTAAGTTGTTCATTCTGTTGTTCAAGAGTTACTTGCATTTTCCGGAGTTCCATATGTGCCCCTACTCTTGCCAGAACCTCTCCTGTATTGAATGGCTTATTTATAAAGTCTATACCGCCAACCTGAAATCCCTTTATTTTTGATATATCGTCACCATAGGCGCTTATGAAAATTACAGGAATATGATGCGTTCTTTTATCTGATTTGAGCTTCTGGCATAATTCGAATCCATCCATTCCCGGCATCTTGACATCAAGAAGAATTAGTGCCGGCAGACTCTCTGCAATAGATATCAATGCCGATTCTGCACTGTTTGATGAGCGAACCTGGTAGCCTGCAATTTGGAGTATTTTTACAAGTAACTCCAGATTGGGCTTATAGTCGTCCACTATAATAATCTCATTATTAAATATATATTTTGACCGCGTTTTCATGACTGGCTAAATATTACTGTTTTGTACTGACCGAATTTGGCAACTACATTGGAGAGCAATGTAATAAAATATTATTTATGGTCAAAATTTATTTTTTTAGCAAACAATGTTGATATTTTATAGAGAATCGGGCGAAAGGCTGTTATATACGTTTAAATAAGTTATATACTAACAGCTCTGCCAGAATCTCTGGCAGAGCTGTTAGTAAGATTAAGATTGTTAGCTGATTAAGCTGTCTTGCGTTTTTGTTTGCGCCAGAAATCTCCGGTGGAACTGCTTCCGCGGAACTCTTTTTTCTCTGTTGATTGTGCGCCTGAACGTGAACGTGAGTCGGAATGAGGCCTAGAATCCATACGTGGTCTTGACTCTGTACGTGGTCTTGAATCTGAGTGAGACCTGCCTTCTGAACGAGATCTGTTTTCTGAGCGTGAACCGTTATCGGAATAATTTCTGCTGTCGGAACTTGTTCTTGTGTCGGAATAATTTCTGTTGTCGGCCTTTGCTCCTGAGCTGGACTGTGTTTCGTAGCCATGGTCGCGGACAATTGAAATCTGCTTGCCAAGTAATTTCTGAATTCCTTTTAACTGAGGCATCTCCTCCGGATCGCAAAAAGAAAGTGCAACTCCGCCGTAACCTGCTCTTCCTGTGCGGCCTATCCTGTGTACATAAGTTTCAGGAACCTCGGGGAGGTCATAGTTTATTACGTGAGACAGCTGGTCGATATCTATACCGCGGGCGGCAATATCGGTAGCTATTAAAACGCGGGTTGAGTGACTCTTGAATTTTGACAATGCATTCTGACGGGCATTCTGCGATTTGTTACCATGAATGGCTTCTGTGCCGATGCCTGCCTGAGTGAGCGCCTTCGCAATTTTATCTGCACCATGCTTGGTTCTCGAAAAGACCAGGACAGATTCCTTTTCCTTATCGTTAAGCAGGTTTATTAGTAGTGATGTCTTTGTTTTTTTCTCCGCAAAATAGATGTACTGGTCAATCGAATCCACTGTAGAGGATACGGGTGTTACTGCAACCTTTTTAGGATTGCTCAGTATTGAATTTGCAAGGGATGCAATTTCCTGCGGCATAGTTGCAGAAAAGAAGAGGGTTTGTCTCTTTTTTGGAAGCAGGGGCAAAATACGCTTGATGTCATGTATGAAACCCATGTCAAGCATTCTGTCGGCTTCGTCAAGAACAAAAAAATCGATGGTTTTCAGATTGATGTAACCTTGATTGATAAGATCAAGAAGTCTTCCCGGAGTTGCTATAAGGATGTCGATTCCGCTTCTTAACGCATCTGTCTGGGGTCTTTGGCCAACACCGCCAAACACAACGGTGTGCTTTAGTGATGTATATTTGCCATAGGCAGCAAAGCTTTCGCCTATTTGGATTGCAAGTTCTCTCGTAGGTGTAAGCACAAGTGCTTTTATCTCTTTGTTGCGTCCCTGTTTTACGTTGTTGTATAATTTCTGTAATATCGGAATAGAGAAAGCGGCAGTCTTGCCTGTTCCGGTCTGTGCACAACCTAAAATGTCTGAGTCTTCTAAAATAATTGGAATTGCTTCTTGCTGGATTGGTGTCGGGGTAGTGTAACCCTCTTGAATAAGAGCCTTTAATATAGGCTCAATAATGTTCAGTTCTTTAAATGTCATTAATTGAATAAATAAATTGGATAATGTGCCGTTTCTAATTTATTTGCTTCAAAAAGTGATAAATGAAAAATGAAAAGAAGCCACGGCGTTTGATATAATCGGGGCAAAGCTACGACAATATATTGGATTATACTATTTAATGTGGTAATGGGGTACATGGGGACGCACATTGTGTACCCTCTTTACCGGTAAGGGGCGGGATTTTCCGAACCCATATAACTCTGCCAATGCCTTTAGCAGTTGTCAGACAATCAGTTGATTGCACATTCGCTTGATTTCCAGACCATTTCGCAAGCAGCTGTAAATCATACATATGCTAACCCCTCTGGCAGAGTCTCTGGCACTTCACTAGAAATGAGACACATGTGTATTCGCCTACTAGTAAGTTATTTACTAACTGCTCTGCCAAAGTAGTTAGTAAACACCTAATCTGCAGCTGAGTATAAAACCATGTGGAGGCAAATATTGCCGACACATACCTTCTTGTGCTCTTTGAATCCTTCTCAATACCAATTTTCAACTATTCTCATGGCAAGCATCTTCCAATCCCGCTCCTTATCCTTTATGGGTACACAATGTGCGTCCCCATGTACCCGATTTTTTTGTATATTTACAGATATGCGAAAGAAAATACAATCGGTTACAATTTGCCTCATCCTTTTTTTAGTGGGCGCATTCCTTTGGAGTGGTTCTAAGCTGAATGCCCAGACAGGACAGATGGTAAGAGATGCCGACGGAAACGTTTATCAGACCTTGACAATAGACAGGCAGGTCTGGATGGGAGAGAACCTTAAAACCACAAGATACAACGACGGAACTCCTATACCTTTGGTTAAGGAAGAGATTGATTGGAAGGGTTTATCCTCGCCGGGATATTGTTGGTATAATAATGATGAGGGTACTTTTAGGCGTCAGTATGGGGTTTTGTACAACTGGTATGCAGTAAATACAAAAAAATTGTGTCCAGCAGGGTGGCATGTTCCTTCCGATGTTGAGTGGGGGTTATTAGTCACATTTTTAGGTGGTTCCTACATGGCAGGCGGGAAATTGAAGGAGACAGGTACCGGAGATTGGGCTAGCCCCAACACAGGTGCGACCAACGAAAGCGGGTTTTCTGCGTTGCCCGGAGGTTACCGCGACTACAGCGGCACCTTCAAGGAGCAGGGATACCGGGGCTACTGGTGGACAAGCTATGAGAACACGGCAAAAGTCTGGAGTCGGGTGATGTTTAACGACAGCGGATATGCCAGCAGCCTGCTTGCCGAAGAAATTTCCGGGTATTCGGTACGATGCCTGAAGGACAAGACTCCGCTGCAATAGGACTAGGCCCAAACTTAAAAAACTTCCTTGAAGTTTCCCGCATGGTTAAGTGCAACATTATCTGTAGGTAAACAGAGATTTTCAATATTATTTTGTTTCTGGTTTATTTTTGTTTTGACACTTTGGTGCTGTTTGTGGTTTCGTGCAAGGATAAGCGGTATTTGTAGCAATTTTTGTCGACTAATTCTGATTTCTGCAGAACTTAATCGTACTAACACTATGATAACCTCTCTAATGCATTGATAATTTGCGTATTGTATATTTGGTTGATTTCCAGACCGTTTTTCAAGTATTTGTAAATCATGCACATACTACCCACTCTGGCAGAGTCTCTGCCAGAGTGGGTAGTACTTGGTTGAGAATGTGAGGAATACGTATTCGTCTGCTAATCTATCATTTACTAACGGCTCTGGCAGAGCCATTAGTAAATACCTAATCTGCAGCTGTATATAAAACCATGTGGAGGCAAATCTTGCCGACACATACCTTCTTGAGCTCTTTTAATCCTTCTCAACACCCATTTACACCCATTTTCAACACGATTTTTAATAAATTTCGGATTATTCAGCACCCTTTGCAATTTTTTACATGATTTTATTGGACATGTGGGAAACATCAAGGAAGTAGATGTGCGTGTATAAACGCCGCAGCAATTGGGAATCAAATAAACAGGTATATACTACTTATTACTTATTACTGTGGGGAGAAATTGCCGGTTTGATACCGCTGTAGATAGATTTCCAGGAGTAGTTGAAAATGAATCTGGTAGGGTCGCGGGGGTAGCTTATTTCGGTAAGACGCACCGGGTTTTTTCCTGTGGGATTACTCTCCTTTATAATAAGCAGATGGGCGAAAAATGTTTTTGCTTGTTCCAGAAATCCGGTTTTTCCCCCCTCCTTGTTTAAAATCTCCATTTTTAAATTGTGATAGACAAATTTCATTTTGCCTTTTGAGGCATACTCATTTGCAAAGAAGGAGAAAACCATCGAATCGATAATGCCCTCTTTCATAGAGACTTTTGCATTGGGTTCCAGCATAGGATTCATTGCCGTCATGGGCATATCTGTAAGTGTGCCCGAGCATTCAAATTCCGTTTTGTCGGTATTCAGCGGAAAAAGGTATTGAGCCTGCAGCCTGCCTTTATCCATCAGCATACATGTTGCGTCAACTTTGAGGATATTGAATTTTGAAAAGAGGGTTGAGTCGCTTGTAAAACCTGTAATAGTTGCATTTAAGCTGTTAAATGAAACCCTGCCGGGTTTTGCCGACCCCGGAGCAACCTCTTCATACGTTATTCCTGCATTATTCAGACGAATTGTGTCAATAACAGAATAGATGGGCAGGTTTTTCAATATTTGTTGTAACGACTTTGCCCGCTGAGGTTTACGGATGTCGTTTTTGTCTCTGTAGGCCGACAAACTCAGGCTGTCTATGTCCAGCTTTTCAGATAAGAAAATGTTTCGTTCAAAAAGCAGTTTTACATCAATCTTATTGAAAACAACCTTTTTAGCGGAAATTTTAAAACGGTCGGTCTGTTTTTTGACCTCTTTGGCAAATTCGCGCTTAGTGTAGTTCGGAACCAAAGAGAAAGAATCCAGAAGCAAGGTTGAGTCGGAATAAGATGCCATAAGTTTTTTCACGCGAAAAGAGTAGAGGCTGTCTTTTGGGGTGTAGGCAAAGTTGTTTATAATCAAATGCACACTGTCGGCAACAAAGAGTCTTCCGGCCCCATCCGATAACTTGTCAATCCTTAAATTTAAAATGTTCAGCTCATTCTCGTTGCTGACAATAGAGGGAACAATATCTGTATAATCGTCAAAAACTGCAATGTCAGCATTGATTATTTGAATGCTGTTTATCTTGAGAGAATGGATTTTTTTGCTGAAGAGGTGGTAAATTGAGAACATCGTTTTAGGATCTTCTGGCAGTTCTCCCTTTGGGTGTTTGGAGAGCGTGGCCCTGCTTCTGTATATCTTACCGGACGGGCTTTCCAGCACCATTCGGGATATTTTGAGATTTTTACGGAAGATGTAAGAAAAAACGCCAAAATTTATGAAATTAATCCTTTTGGCAGTGAAAAAGTACTTTTGTGTGTCAGAGCTATTTTGTAACGTAGAATCTTTTTGCAGCAACAAACCGTTATTTTTCAACGGCTTCATGATAAACCCGGAGATAAAGATTGATTGCCGGAAGAGATTTGTATTGAGTTTTGCTATTTTAACATCATACTTTTGTCCGGTCTGTTTGACAACCTCATCCAGAAGAGCGGTTTTGATTCTGTTGTTGAAATAGAGCGTAAAGCTTAATTGGATACAAATTAAAACAGCTGTTGCCGATAGTAATATAATTAGGATTATCCTGAAAATTGTTTTGCGTGACATGGTACTGAATTTAGCCAAAACATCAATATACGAAAAATTTCTCGTTAAAGCAATTCGGCGAAAGTGGGTAAGTCCGGGGCACGTATCAGAAAACCCGCCCCTTTCACATTAGCACATTAGCACATTAGCACATTAAGCATGGTACACAATATCCGTCCATATATAACCTGTAATAAAATGCAGGGTGCTGTTACAAATAGATAAAGTTTTATCAAATTTGCAGAGATGAACAAACAACAACAAGAGAAACTGTTTCTTGAGGTATATACCGATTACCGGCTAAGGATATACCGCATCTGTTACGGGTACATTTATGAGAAGGAGCAGGTAGATGATCTCTTTCAGGAAATCATGCTTAACATCTGGAACAGCATGGAAAAATTCAAAGGAGACTCATCGATAGGAACCTGGGCATACAGGGTGGCCGTGAATACTGCCTTGTTATATAACAGAAAAACAAAACAATACAAAAAGGTGAGCCGGGAGGCAACGGAGTTTAACGCTCTGACAGATATTGGTTGCCCCGACGATCACAAACTAAAGGAGACCAGATTGAATCAACTTGGACTCTCAATATCGAAGCTGGAGAAACAAGACAGGCTGATAATATCTCTGATTCTTGAGGGGCTCACCTATGATCAGGTTTCCGAAATTGTCGGCATAAAAGCAAACTATGTTGGCGTAAAAGTTACCAGAATAAAAAAACAACTGTATGAAACCCTTAAAAAATATGACAATGAATGAGTTAGACTACCTGGGTAAAATTTGGGGAGAGATTCCTGCTACTGACTCAACTCAAACGATAGCAAAGTTGAAAAAACTAGATTTTTTTCAAAAACGTATAAACAGACTTAAAGTGGTTGCAATAATCCTGATATTATCCTCTTTAATATTTACTTTAAATTTTTTAAGCAATATTACACTTGAAGTATATATAGGCGTTTCCATAATTATTGCAAGTACAGCCATATTTATAGGCTATTACTTAAAGAATCAATTCTATACCTCAAAGCTTGATTATGGTGTGGAATCAGCCAGATTTGCCCAACAAGCAATAACGATGCTAAGAAAGCAAAACAGAATATTCGGCCTGCCGTTCCTGATGTTTATTCTATTTATGATTGCGGGGGCCAATATAATGTTTCTTGGAATGATTCCAGATTCAGCAATAACTCCCGATTCAGAATCGGTCCCTGCCAATCCTCTTTACTTCCATATAATTTTCTCTGTACTCATTGCCCTTTCTGGCTTTCTGGGACTGTTAGTGAGAAGATGGAGAATCAGGAGAGAGGTCAATCCTTTGATAGAAGAATTGAGTAGGTTTGAAATGGAATAATAATAGATATAACAATAATAGAAATAAAAATAATATGAATAAGCTGCAATTTATCCGATTACAACTCCTTACCCTGCCTGTAGGAGTGGTGCTGCTGACTGCATCAATACTAATGGAGAAAACTTTACCAAGCACTCCTGCCTATGATTTTACAGAAGGGTTTTTGATGGGCTTGTCGCTGGTAATGAATGTCTACTATCTAATCTTCAGAGCTACAAAACTGAGCCGATACGATAATTGATTAACATTTTCTGTTCAAAATTTTAGTTAAATTTGTCTGAAAACAGAATCAATAAAACATAAAAAATGAAATATACTATTCGGTTCTCCATATCATTACTGTTAGCCTGGTTAATGATTGCCAATACAGGTTTGTTTGCCCAGAATGTAAACAAACAGAACTTCCCCGTGAAAAAGAGTGCAAACCGTGTAGAACTGGCTTTGCCGCAAGTGAACGGATACACCCTGCTCAGGTGCGACTTTCATACTCATACAGTGTTTTCTGACGGATTGGTCTGGCCTACATTCAGGGTTTATGAGGCATGGAAAGGAGGACTAGACGTGCTCGCAATTACGGACCACATAGAAAACAGGACCTACAAAAAGTACACAGGCGACGACCTTAATGCTTCGTATGAGATTGCCTTGCCTGTGGCAGATGAACTTGGAATAATGCTAGTAAGGGGAACGGAGATAACCAGAAAACAAGGTGTCCTCGGGCATTTTAATGGTCTGTTTATTAAAGACGCAAACCCAATAAACAACCCAGATCCTGAGCTTTCGATAAAGACTGCCTGGGAACAAGGTGCCTACATCACATACAACCACCCGGCATGGGCACTTGACACCTGCCTGCTGACAGATTTTCAGAACTCAATGATAGACAAAGGATATGTTAAAGGAATTGAGGTATTCAACAACGACGAATACTATCCGCGGGCACTATCGTGGTGTATAGACAAGGGGCTGGGAGTCTTTAGCGCCTCAGATGTACACGCTTGTCTTGCTGACGACTTTGGAATCCACGGCTCAGGTTCTGCACGCTCAGAATTCCGTCCGATGACATTTGTATTTGTAAAGGAAAAGAGCCTCGATGCTGTCAAGGACGCAATGTTCAAAGGTCTTACACTGGCATATTTCGACGGTAATGTGGCCGGAGCAGAAAAATTGCTGGCTTCACTGTTCCTCGCATCAATCAAGGTAGAAAAGGTATCCCAGACCGCAAAACAGATATCCTACAGATTTTCAAATATTTCGGGGATTCCTTACAAAATTTCTATAGACAATAAAAAATACACCTTGGACGGAAAATCGGCTATTCTCATAAATTTGGGAGTCGGACTTAAAAGTGTAGATTGCATGGTAGAAAACATGCATTATTACGAATTTAAACATCCAGTTGTACAACTCAGCCTCTGAGCCTTAACAGCATGAGTAAAATCTCAACATTATCTTCGTCTGCCTTACAATTATGGGTGGATTGGTTTAAGATTTACTGACAAACCCAAAGCTCCAATAATTCGATAAAAAGTGGATACTTTAGGTTCTGTTTTACCATTTTCAATACGGGATATATATGATTTGTTTGATCCTACTAAATTGGCAAGATCTTCTTGAGTAAGATTTGCTTTTTTGCGGGCTTCTTCAATAATTTGTCCGGTATAGTATGCTCCAGCTTTCTTAGTAAATACCTCTCTGGTTTCTGTACCTTCTTCACCATACTTGCTATCTAGATGAGCGTTAAATGTCGGAAGCTTTTTGAGAGTATCAATGTCAATTTTCTCCATTATTTTTTTTGCGATTTCAATTTGTTTATTCAAAGTGCAAAGATATTAAAAGTTGCTTAGTTGAGCAACATTTGTTGATACTAATGGAATATTATTATAACATATGATAAAAGTACTCATTTCCTGATTGAGCAGGTGAGTATAGGAAGATGAAATGTGTGATTATGAAAAAGTTATATCTGATTCTAAATTTTTTGAAACAATGTTCTACAGAATCGCCCCGAGCTGATAATCGATTACCATGGCCGGGAATTCCAGATCGTCGTCGTAGAAAATCTTATCGTTGTTTTCGTCCATAAGAAAAAAGATTTCTGCTCCCTTTACTTCCACAAGGCAGGAGGGGCGGGTTCCTTCAGGGTTGATTTGACTCGTCCCTTTGGAAGCCCCGCGGAGCAGCTTGAGAGCATCGTAACTAACGGGCTCTATCACTATATCGCCCACTCCGTCAGGAATATCCTTCCAGCTTTTGTATTGCGTATTGGTGGCAGAGTCCACAAAATAGACATAGCGGGTGGCGTTGGACGGTTTAATCTCACGCGTCTCCACCGTTTTGGTTCCGGCCAGAATCTGGTCGAAAAATGTTTGCTTAATGCTTAGGGTGAGAGTTTTCATAATTTATGGCATTGGGACACCTTTGTACCATTTGTCCCAGATTGTTTTTAAGGTACCGTCGGCTCTCATTGCATCGAGGTTGTTTTGCCATTGCTGGATAATTGCTGCCGGTGTGTTAAGCGAAAAGGCGATGCACCCTTTGTAGTTTATGACTTCTATATGCTCTGTTATTGCAGAAGAGGCAATTCCGGCATTATCGGCCATCCACTTAACGCGGGAATCGGCAATCAAAAGAGCTTGCACCTGACCGTTGATAAGCTGATTGAAGGCTTCGACAGGTGTCAGTGCAGTTACGACAGCGTTTTGGAAGTTGTTGTTCTTAAGATATTCGTGTGTATACCAGCCTTTAACTGTGCCAATAGATGTAAGTGCCTTTGCCTGGGCCACGGTTTCAATTTTAATGCCGGAACTTGTCAGTGTATAAAAACAAGTCCTCAACGACGATATAGGGCCGACCCATTTAAAAAGCCATTCGCGTTCCGGAGTGCGGGCGGTGGAGTAAATGGCAGTGTTTGGAAGATATTGTGCTATTGCATATTGATCGCTCCAAGTGGTTATTCCGATATTATTGGTAAACCCGTTTCGACGCTGTATTTCATTTACAATTTCTGTAGATGAGCCTTCTACTTTGAAAGTTGCTCCGGAGCCGGTAGAATAGTTATATGGCGGGGCAACCTCCGTGAAAATCTGAATGGTTCCGGGAACATATTGTGGTGTTATTGTGGGTAAGTATTTCTGCATGATTGCAAGCGTTTTCCGGCTCTCGATCATTGCATTTATTGCATTCTGACATTTTTCGACAATTGCGTCGTCTACATCTCTTGAAAAAGCGATGTAATAAAAAGCAGTGTGATAACGCGTTACTGCTTCAACTTCCTGATCGTAATAACCGGCGGGAAGCTTTTTGGTCAAGTGAAAGATATCGCTTCCGATAGCCTTTACCTGGTCACTCTTAAAAGCAGCGAGGGCCTCATCGTATGTATTGTAGTAGACAAGATTCTTAAAACCGTACCCCTCAAGAGTGGTCGTCTCCAGCCAATTCTTTACAACGCCAATGGATGCAATTGTTTTTGCTGCATCAATGCTAGAGAGGGCACCGATTCCCGATTTTTTCTTGGCAAATATGTAGTAAATACCCTGACTTGTGGGGCCGGCCCATTTGAAAAGGTTTTTGCGGGCGGCAGAATATCCCACAGTCAGAAGAGCACGCCTTGGGCCTTTAAGCGTTGCATTAAAGAACTCGTCCCAGGAATCTGACAACTTCACATCTACTTGTGCACCTGCATCCTGAATAGCTTGTACTGCGATATCTACGTCATACCCAATAATATGGCCATCCTCAATAAAGCAGTTTGGTGTAAACTCGATGCATGAAACATCAATCGTATAGTCTTTAAGAGTATCTTTTTTGCAACCACTGTTTAGTAAAAGCGAGAATCCCAGCATTACCAATGGAAGGATCCAGGTACAGATTCTGTATTTCATGCTTTTCAGGTGTTTAGGAGTTATTACAAATATAATAAAATTCATAATTGGTAGTTAAATTTGGCACGATAAATGGTATTTGATAGGTATTTTGCAAATGGCCTGTTCTACAAATAATTACAAATTATCGTGTTGCGAGTATTTTTATTAGGTTTAACGCTGATTTCATCTGTGATGGCAATGTCGCAGAATACTTTTGAAAATAGATTATATAGAAATCCGACAGGAATCTCAAATCCGACGCGAATATTAAATGACGGTTTTAAAAAGACGTTATTATTGGATAATACAACTCTAACACGTAAATTATCACCAGGATTATATCAGAACAATCCGCTGATGTGGAACCATGACATAAGTGATACAACCAAGCTATCGTCTCGTTTTTCTGTGACTCCAATGAATAATCAGACTACCCACATCGGGCTTGGAAGCTATAATAATATTGGTGCCTCGTTAAATTGGAAGTCAACAGATGAACTCTCGTTAGAAGGTAGTGCCTTTATCAGCAGACAATTGGGCTATATGTCATTTTCACAGAAAGTGGTTTACGGAGCAAGTCTCGGGGTGAATTACAATTTAACCGATAAGTGCCAGCTAAACCTTCGGGGGCAGTATGTCGCACCCGGAATGAATGACCCATTTCTGAAAAAGAGTAATTTGTTCCCCACAACAAACATTGGGGCAGAACTCCAATTTACACCCCAAAAGAACCTGAAAATTGTCACAGGAGTTGTATATCAGCACAATCAATTGGAGCAAAAGTGGGAAACAAAATCCGGCGGGAAAGTGACCATTGGGTTTTAATGTCCCATAAACGAGCATAGTCATGTGATTAGTTTGCTATCAATAGATTATAATTATCTATTTTGGAGGTTTTGAATGTTTAAAATATTGTATCTTTGAACCAACAATGGCAGATAAAGCATACATAACACCGAATGTTTTGAAATGGGCAAGGGAATCGGCAAGAATGTCCGAAGAAATTGCTTCTGCTAAAGTTTCTGTGTCAGTCGATAAACTTAAAGAATGGGAAGAAGGTATTAGCCAACCATCAATAAGGCAAGCCGATATCCTTGCAAAAGCATATAGAAGACCATTTGCCCTCCTGTTTTTACCAGAAGTGCCAAAAGATTTCCAGCCACTGCAGGATTTCAGGCAGAAAGGATCCAAAGAGTTGGGAACAGCATCGGTATTCATAATTAGGGAAATTCAACAAAAACAAGCCTGGATAAGAGATGTATTCGAAGAGAATGGTGAAGAAAAGCTATCATTTGTAGGAAAATACACAATCAACGATAATCCGGAAATTGTTGCAAAAAACATTTTGAATACGCTTGATATTAACCCGGCAGCTTATAGTACAGAAAATCCAATTAAAGAATGGATTGACAAAGCGGAATCAAAAGGCATTTTTATTTCAAGGACCAGTTTTATTCATTCTCGTTTGACACTCGACAGCGAAGAGATTCAGGGTTTCGCAATTGCAGATGCTTATGCCCCATTTGTCTTTATCAATTCCGATGACTGGAATGCTCCACAATTATTTACATTAGTACACGAGCTAGCTCACATCTGGATAGCGCAATCCGGAGTTTCAAATGATATAGAGTTTGATATTATAAATCGGGACAATAAAAATCCTATTGAAGTATTTTGCAATAATGTTGCTGCCAATGCTTTAATGCCGTCGCAAATTTTTAGCAATCTGGATATTTCTATTTACAAATCTTTCAATAGAATATTTAACACATCCAATTCTTTTGGAATTAGTTCTTTTGCCTTGTTAGTGAGAGCATTGAACTTAAATATTATCTCTTTTGATAGGTATATATTGTTGAAAAATGAAGCAGATATTGCATTCAAGAAGTTTTTGGAGAGGGAGAGAGAAAAGGAACTGAAAAGTAAAACCCCCGGTGGCCCTAATCCATATTTGTTAATGTTGAACAAAAATAGCAGGCTTTTCACACAAATAGTAATTGATGCGTTTCGGGGTGGGCATATTGAACCAACACAAGCAAGTTCTTTGCTTAATGCTCCAGTAAATAAATTCTCGTCATTCGAAGCAATCTTGTATAGATGAATCTTTTCTCAAAGACATATTGCCTTGATGCTAATGTGCTTATTCAAGCGTGGCAAAAATATTATTCGCCAAAATTTTGCCCAAGTTACTGGGAAGTACTGAATTCATTGGGATCCCAGGGAAGAATTTTTATTCCGGAAACTGTGAAGGACGAAATTGTTCGTACTGAAGATGATCTGACGAAATGGCTTAGAAATAGTAATATCCCAATTTTAAAAATTGACCAAGAGGTAACAAATTGTTTAAGGGATATATATTCAAACAATCCTCTTCATATGCACCTTGTAGACAATATAAAAAACAGATCTTTGGCTGACCCGTGGGTTATTGCTCATGCGATTAAAGAGAGGGCTGTAGTGGTTACTAAAGAGGAAAAGCTTACAGCTATAAATTCAAATCGAATAAAAATTCCTAACGTGTGTGAAAACATGGGCGTTCCATGGATTGATGACTTTATGTTTATTGATGAACTGAATATTCAGTTTACATGCAATTTGAGGTAGATTTTTTGATTTTTACTCATTTAGGAACACACAAAATGACATCATCAAGTTCTGCCTGAAGCTTTGCAATTGACTTAAGTGTGAAGTTGTGATCACCCTTTAACCATTTGTTAATTTCAGATGGACTTTTATCTAGTTTTTCAGCTAATTGTTTTTGATTATAACCCTTCTCTTTTAAAAGTTGCTTAACACGGACAGTAATATCTGCATGCAGACGGACAAATATCTCAACGTCTTTTGGTGTCTTTGCCAAAATACGATCTGCTATTTTACTCCTCATAATTGGTTTTTCTATAGTAATATCCTGTTATTCAGGCCTCAAATTGGGAGCAAATAGATTGACTTTTAGGGTAATTACAAAAAATAATTCACTTATAAGTTAATTATGAAACGGGCAGTTTCACAATTGGGAATTTGGACAAATATTCAATATTAAACGAAGCGATTACGACATCAAGTTTTTTGGGTAACTTTGTTATTCAAGATTTAACGATACTTTGCTATGACTGAATACCAAGAAATTGTCCAAAAACTGATTGAGTTCAGGAACGAGAGAGACTGGGCCCAGTTTCACGATTCAAAAAACCTTGCGCTGGCACTTTTTCTGGAAGCGGCAGAACTAAACGAACTCTTTCTGTGGAAGAAGGATTCGGAAACGGAAGCAGTTGATAAAGAGCGATTAAAGGAAGAACTTGCCGACATCCTGGCATATGCATTCCTTTTGGCCGAGAAGCACAATCTGGACATATTCGAGATTGTCCGCGAAAAGATAAAGAGAAACGGCGAAAAATACCCGGCCGACAAGGCAAAGGGCACCGCCAAGAAATATAACGAGCTATAAATTCAGCGAGATATATACACCAAAGACTATGATCGTTTATCAGTCTACAAAAGACGGCTTCCTGAGCGACGTCCTCAACAACGAGATCGACACCAAAATCAAAGCCGCATTCATCAGACACCTGGGCAGAAGCACATCGCAGAATGAGGTGCTATCATGGACCAATTCGATGATGCACATGAGCAATGTACTGTCCGACCCGGAAATTGCAACAGACGCAGGAATATCCATCGAATTTCAGATACCGCTCACCTCAAAGCGGATCGATTTTGTCATAACCGGACTGAACGAAGAGCACAATCAGCAAGTCATAATCGTCGAGCTAAAGCAGTGGTCAAAAGCACAGCAGACAGAAAAAGAGGCGATGGTGAGAACCCACTTCCAGCACGGAGCCACCGACACCGTCCACCCATCTTATCAGGCGTGGTCCTATGCCGCACTCATAGAGAGCTACAACCGCACAGTGCAGGACGAGAACATCAGCCTGATACCATGCGCATACCTCCACAACTACACCCCGGACGATGTCATCACAAACACCTTTTATGATTTCCATATAAACAAAGCCCCTGTTTTTTTAAGGCCCGACGCAGTAAAGCTGAGGAACTTCATAAAGAAGTATGTGAAATACGGCGACGACAGGGACATAATGTACAAAATCGAGAACGGCAGGCTGAGACCATCCAAGCAGCTGGCCGACAGCGTCGCCTCAATGATCGCCGGCAATAGGGAATTCATAATGATTGACGATCAGAAAGAAGTTTATGAAACGGCACTGCTGATGGCCCAATGTTTATTCCGGCGATGTTGACCCCCATTCCGGGATGATCGTGACCCCTCTGTACTCCGAAGGGCAACCCGAAGGTCAACCATGTTTTGATTGATCAAAACATGCCAAACAAAGTTATCTTTTTTTTCTCATTGATTCTCCTTTCAACTGTATTTTGTGAGAACCGTTTATTAATCTGTCAAAAATTGCATCTGCGATTGTCTTGGCCGTGCAGATGTCATACCATTTATCAAACGGAAGTTGTGACGACATGATTGTCGCACGTCTTCCGTAACGGTCCTCGATAAGTTCCAATAGGTTTATACAGGCATTATTATCAAGAGGCTGGAGTCCGTAATCATCTAAAATAATAAGGTCCTGTTTTTCTATCCTGTTTAGTGTTTTTAGATAGGAACCATCTGCTTTTGCAATGCGAAGGGCTGTCAAAAGCTTTTGCAAGTTGTAATATCCTGCCTTATACCCCATAATACAAGCTTGATATCCAAGGGCTGAGATTATATAGCTTTTACCAACCCCTGTAGCTCCGGATACTAGTATGTTTTCTGCATTCTTTATGTATGAGCAGTCTGTAAAACGGAGCATCTGATTTTTATCCAGGTTGCGGGGATAAGTGTAATCTATCTCTTCAATGGAAGCAGGGTAGCGGAACTTTGCCTGATGGATATTGTGTGCTATCTTTTTGTGTTCCCGTTCTTCCCATTCTGCCTGAACTAATGCTGCAAACATTTGGTCTGAGGTATATTGTTCCATGGAATGACTCTCGATGAGAGCCTTGAAAGAGTTGGCCATACCAAATAATTTCATGGCATGTAGTTGTTCAAGTGTGTTTTGATTCATAGGCGATGTTGTTTAGTTAAATAATGATTTATAGTAAGCGGTACCTCGTATATTTTCATGTTCCACTTCAATGGATATGATATCTTCCACCAACTCTATGGATTCGGTTTTACGGGATAAAACTCCTTGTATGAACGTGTAGCTGTACGATTGAAGATGTAAGCCAAGCTTACAGGCTGCAACAAGGCGGGTCTTTCCTATTTTCTTCTCAAATTGAAGTATTCCCGAACAACCCCTGTAAAGAGTCTCCGGATAGGCCGGACGATCCAGTATCCTGCGTATATATTCACACACAAGAGGATCTATCCTTTCTCCCCATTGTATAAATTTATCGGGGTTCCAATCACTTACATATTGATGCTCAGATGGAAGATGGTCTTTTTCACTAGTGTACTTATAGGGTCTTCGATCCCGTGCGTGAAGAGCAATACGGGTGTCCTTACGATAGATTTCCACTGTTGACACCCCAACTGCAACCTTTACTTTTTCCCCTATAAAGCGGTAAGGTGCACTGTAATAGTGCTTGTCAACACGGTACTGGATGTGACAGTTTTTCATAACTGTTGCAAAGACAAAATCTTTCAGCTCAAAGCGGTTGGCAGGCAGTGGTGAAAGGGCCTCCTTTTCATATGTGTCAAACAACATTCTCCGGCTATAGTCCTTGCCTTGGAAAAACATATTGTTATGCTCCTCGACGCATTTGCCAATAGCTTCATTGAGTTCATGGAGAGAGAAAAATGTCTGTCCATACAATCGTGTGTATACACGGGTATAGAGAATGGCGACATGCCGCTCCACAAGGCTTTTGTCACGAGGTTTCAGGCTTCTGGCCGGCATGACGGTACACTGGTAATGATTGGCCATGGAAAGAAAGTCTTCGTTTAGAGTGGGATCGTAACGGCTGGCCTTTGTTACTGCACTTTTCAAATTATCTGGAATGAGCACTTTGGGAACTCCTCCATAATAAAACAAGGCTTCCTGCACACATCCAATAAAATCCGCTTTCTGCTGGCTAAGTGATGCTCTGGCATATGTTTCCTGACTACCACCTTGTACTGCAACAAAAAACTCACACTCAATGATCTCACCCGTTCCAGGTTCAACATACGAGACTTTTTTACCGGCGAAATCCAGATACAACCTGTCGCCATACTCATGCTCAAAGTGCATGACAGCCTGACGGGTTACATTGTGTCTTTGATAATGATAACAGAACTGAGAATACTCATAACCTTCTGCATGAACCCTTTTATATCCCTCCCAAAGTAAGAGAAGTGTCATTCCTGTTTGTTTCAGCTGGTCTTCATAATCAGGAAAATAAGCCTGCAATATCTCTAAACGGCTCTTATGTTCATCCTGAGGATCCTCGTTTGATATGGCATCACTCTCAAATCCGGAATCATTGTCTTCTTGAGGAGTTTGTATTAATGACATCTCCCGCAGGTATTTCTTTACTGTATTCTTGCTTAATGACAAATTCCTTGCAATGACCTTAATCTTAAGACCTTGCTTATACATTAATCCTATTTGCTGAACTGTGTTCATTTCCAAAGTTATTCCTGCCATGTCTGATCGGTTTGAGTGTGCCTCAAACTTAATCAAAACAGGTTAACTTAGGGGGTCACGATCGCCCGGAATGGGGGTCACAATGAAAACGGAATGGGGGTCAAGATGATCCGGAATATACACCCAAAGAGCGACAAATGAAAAGAAGCAGGTTCTGATA
Source organism: Bacteroidales bacterium (assembly GCA_041659025.1). Classification (GTDB taxonomy): domain Bacteria; phylum Bacteroidota; class Bacteroidia; order Bacteroidales; family UBA932; genus Bact-08. The sequence goes on from JBAZZA010000001.1 coordinate 730,951, forward strand.
GTGGAAGGAGGGCCGGGGACAGGCAAGAGCGTTGTTGCAATAAACCTGCTGACAGAACTGACAAAGAGAGGACTGGTTGCCAAGTACGTCTCCAAAAACGCGGCCCCCAGAGCAGTGTACATAACCAAACTGACAGGCAAATTCAAGCGCACCAACATCGACAATATGTTCGGCGGAACCGGAAGCTACTGGGACTGCGACAAAAACACATTTGACGCACTCATTGTAGACGAAGCCCATCGGCTCAATCTCAAAAGCGGACTGTATCAGAATCAAGGGGACGAATAACTGTCGAGGCTTGCTTTGTAAACAAAAATAACTGCGTGGTAATTACACTATCAGGTAATATTTAAACGCAATTATCAGACATTGACTATTTGGTATTCAATGTTCTCATTATTTCTCTAAAGCTCTCTAAACCTGCCTCTAAATTTTCAATGATATCCTCTGCAATAACATCGGGGTCGGGAAGATTATCGAGGTCTGCAAGTGATTTGTCTTTGAGCCATGTGATATCTAAACTGGTTTTGTCGCGGGAGATTATTTCTTCGTAGGGAAACATTCTCCAACGGCCTTCTGGGTTGGTTTCTGCATTAAAGGTTTCATTGCGTTTGTGCCGGTTAGTTGGGTTGAAACAAACAATAAAATCTTTGAGATCATCTGTTTTTAAAGGATTTTTCTTTAATGTATGATGAATGTTTGTCCGGTAATCATATACCCAGATTTCCTTTGTCCAAGGGTCTTTGCTTGCAGGTTTGTTGTCGAAGAAAATCACATTAGCCTTTACCCCATTAGCATAAAATATTCCTGTAGGTAAACGGAGAATAGTATGCAGATCGGTAGTTTCCATAAGCTTTTTGCGGACCGCTTCCCCTGCTCCGCCTTCAAACAATACATTATCTGGGACAACAACAGCAGCAATTCCAGTCGTTTTAAGCATAGAGCGAATATGCTGAACAAAATTTAATTGCTTATTGCTGGTAGTTGCCCAAAAGTCCTGACGATTATAGGTCAGTTCATCCTTTTCCAATTCTCCTTCTTCATTTGTAAAGATTTGACTGCTCTTTTTACCGAATGGAGGATTTGCCAGAACATAATCGTATGTCTTTGGAGAAGCTGCGATCAATGCATCGGCAGGAGAAATAAAGTTATCGCTATCTATATCGCCAATGTTGTGCAAAAACAAATTCATCAAAGCCAAACGCCTTGTTCCAGCCACAATTTCATTCCCGAAAAAGGTGGAATGTTTCAAAAAGGTGTTTTGATCTTTGTCCAACTTGTGTTCTTTTACCAAATAATCATAGGCAGCCAGAAAGAAACCACCTGTGCCACAAGCAGGATCGGCAATGGTTTTCATTGGTTGGGGCTGGACACATTCTACCATAGCACGAATCAAAGCCCTTGGTGTAAAATATTGTCCAGCACCGCTTTTTACGTCTTCTGCATTTTTCTCCAGCAATCCTTCGTAAATATCGCCTTTGACATCTGCCCCCATCACCAACCAGTTTTCGCTATCAATCATATCAATTACCCTGGCCAACATTGCCGGATCCTGAATTTTATTTTGGCTCTTGGTGAATATCTGTCCCAAAATACCTTTTTGTATGCTTAACTCCCGAAGCAACTTAGCATAATGCAATTCCAATTCGGCCCCTTTCTTGTTTGTAAGGCTCTCCCAATTGAAATCCTTTGGGATATTCAGTTGTCGGTTATAGGGAGGCTTGCTGTATTCATCAGCCATTTTCAGAAACAGCAGGTAAGTAAGTTGTTCCAGATAATCGCCATAACCCACACCGACATCGCGAAGGGGATTACAGAAAGACCAGACTTTAGAAACAATAGAAGATGTGTTATTGCTCATAATGTTAATTTTGGAATAAGATCTATGTTGTCAATTTTAAAATTTCGTCCAATAATTGATTATATTTTTTTTCTAAGTCATAAAAATCTTTTTCGAGTTTAGAGTTTTTTTCTTTGTAAGTATTGGTTAGATCTTTAATTTCTAGATCTAAAATTAATGATAATTCATCTTTATATGTCATTAATGGTTCATACAACCAATGATATGCATTTCCAATTGCCCCGTCAAAAAGACGGATATTTGGGTTTCTATCCTTACTTCCAGCGTGTAAAATCTGACTTTTAGAAATACCAGGATATGGATCGATATAATAAATTACTTTTATCCCAAGTTGATATGCTTTTTTCGAGCATAATTCGCAAGGACTGGCTGTCGTAAACAATTTCCCATTCTTGATACCTATACCACCATATTTAGAAATTTGAAGGAATGCACTTTCCTCGGCATGTAGAGATCTAGTATGTACTTGATTTTTTCCCTCACAATATGAATTTATCAGTGTTTTAAAGCAAAAACTAACATTTTGACCTCTCAATAAATCTCTATGATCGGCTATTCTAGTTTGATAGTTTTGTAATAGAACACTTCTAAACTCTTCGTCGTGTTTTTCAAAGGGAGTAAAAGCAGAAATATCTGTTTCACAATTAATTAGATCCTCTGCATTTCTGAGGATACATGGTACTTGTCCTTCTGGTGTATTATTCCAACCTACTGCTTTTAAAGAATAATTTTCGTCTGTAATTGCAGCTCCCACTTGCCTTGATATGCAACCCGAATTATATTTAGCTGTATAAGCGAATTGCATACAACGCTCTTCAGCAGAAGGAGTTATTATGCCAGGATGATCAATCAATGATACATATTTTAATAATTGCATACCCCATGAATAATAGGGTGAAACAATTTCTTTATTTTTAATCCTAAATCTATTAGCTAAATCAGCTTCTTTATATGTCATAAATGCAATATGAATGTCCGCAATTTGTATGCATTGGGAGACATTCTGTTTATAAAATTCAGCAGATTTGGCACCCGAATGTTCTTCTTTAAGTAATATTTCAAGTTCGGTTTTATCTTCCTTGACGACTCTTTTGTTTAACTCATAGTTTCTTTTAATGTCTGAGCGGTTTATAGCAAAAGTGTAAAAAGCAGAAAAACGTTGCCTGAAAAACATTATCTCAAAGGGGTTTCTGAGAGTATCTATGACAATTTTAGTGTTTTTTTCTTCCGATTTATTTCTTATTGATTTTATTAAATCGTTAATTATTTCTGCAATTGTAAATATACTTTTAGAATCGATATTTGTTCCGTAGTAAGGGTTTCCATATTTTCTTAAATTATTGGCAATTACTTGGAGTGTTTTATTTCGTTTAATTAAAGATTTTGATTGCAAAATGATATTAATTTGCCTACTAATGTTTTTGAAATTATCTGATCCAATAAAATTATGCAACTTTTCTAAATCTTCAGAGGTTTTTTTTCTATCATTAATAACATTGATTGCCTGTTGAGTTAATTTTTTAAATTTATTCTGTAGTTTTTTTAATAAAATTATTTCACCCATGAAGTCTGGGATAGTATTTAACCCAGACTCTTTAAACTCCGATTTTAACAAATCAGATTGTAGGAACGAGATAAATTCATCAAAGCCATATTTTAAAATAAATGCAAGTAATATATCTCTATAATTTATAATTGTAAAAGGGGCAAAATTTTTTGAAGCGTAATTATATACTATTCTATATTTTCTGTAAGCATTATGATTGTAACCCAATTCATCAGGTTTTGGAAATAAATCATTATTGTTTGCAAAACCTTTTGATAAACAATTTGCCACTTCAGTACAACCTGAGCCAGTACGACCGGTTAACGCTATTACGGTAAAATTTTTCCGTAAAGAATAAATATTACTGAGATCCATTTATTTGTTTTATTAGATGTTATAGCTTACTATCTTCAAAATATTTAATAATCTCCTCCCGATAATTTTGCCACTCTTTATTTTTTAAATGATACGAAACATTAAATTGTGGACTTTTCCCTCTATACAGTGGTATTAAATCTCTATTTAATTTACTTTCTTGAGCAGGAATAGGAATAGTAACCTTGCATTCGTAAAAATCTGGTGCTAAAATGTTTTCATATCTACCTATTGCTAACACTTGTAATAAAACTTGCGATGTGAGAAGAACGGGAATTTTTGAGTCGAACATAGCTAACTCTTTGTTAAGTTGATCTACCCAATAATTGATTGCAACGGTTTTCCAGATACGATTTTTTGCTGTTTCTATTTTGAAATAATTTCGACATAGATTCTGCGAATAGACTTTTTCCCAATTTAGCCCAATTTGTTCCAGTTGAAACGTATGGGCCTTTATGAATGTGTTAAACACTTTCAAATTGCAATTATGAGCAAAGACATAAGGAAGTTCAATCGAATGATTATTACTTGGGTCACAACCTAGATAAATTGCTTTAACATTCGTAATTCCTCCAGGATAGTAGGCGTGAGGTAATTGTTCGATTGGAAGTATAAATTCTCCAAATCGTTGGCGTAAGTCAGTAATTATAGCTTTATCATTCATTATTATCCCAATTTACCTTCAAACGCCTTTTTCAAAATGCTTTGCTTTAAAGTTTCTACTTGATGCAAACTTTGGCTGATTGTTTCTTCAATTTTGTCACATACAGTTAGTTTGCTTTCTAATTTTTGAACGATTTGCCCTTGTTCTTCGAATGAGGGAAGAGGAAACCTAAACTCTCTCATTGATTTAAGAGAAACATTTTTTATAGTGCTACCCGTTGCATTATTATGAGTGTAGTTTTGAAACTGTTGACCAGTTAAAAGTAATCTAACATAATTTTTATCGATGTCTCGTAACACATTAAAAAAACATGCACTTTTTCCAAGTATTACTTTTTCATTATTGTAGAAAGCAATATTCCCTAATGTTCCATTTATTGACACTAAAATTGTATTGTCGTTCAATGGTTTTTTGTACTTCTCATATTCTTCTGAAGAAACTCTTCTAGTCTCGGTTTTCAAAATTATTTTCCCATCACACAAATTGTTTCCATTGATGAAATAATATTCACCATTGTCTGAATATTTTGGAGTTCCGTGTAGTCCATCGCCAAGAATTGAAGTAACGGTTTTTAGTTCAACAACTTTCCACCCTTTTGGTAATTCATTATCAATTATCTTTTTGTTTGTGAGTTTTCCTTCGAAAGCCCACTTTAACAAACTCTGGCGATAGATTTCTAACTGCTGTTGAGCTGTTTGCAGTTGTTGTTTCCCATTTTCTAAATCGCTTAGAAGTTCTTCAATTCTGGATACTATTGCCAGTTGTTCATTGAGTGGTGGAATAGGAATATCAATAGAAAGTAAATCTCTCTTTGATAAACTTGGAATTGTCGTACTTTTATCCAGTTTATGAAAATTAAAACCTCTACAGAAATAATATAAGAATTTACCATTAAGACCCTCTTTGGAACACAATCCAAAAGCTGTATCAACATTCCAAAACTTTGTTTTTACATATATTGGACTATTTATTGTACCCTTTCTACCAATTATAGTGGTTCCTTCAGAGCATATATATTCATCAGCGTAACCAAAAATTCCACTACTTCCATAAATTGGATATTTTCCATTAGGATTTATGACTTTTGACTGATTCTTTCCACTTTTAATTTCGCAGACTTCTCCCAAAATCTTTACTTGCCAATGCTTTGGAATGTTAATGTTTTTTATCATTCAAATACTTTCAATAATTACTGGCATTTCATTATATACTTTCCCCTCAAGCATTTTTCCTGCTTTCTTTTTATTTGTTCCGCCCCACTGCTTAAAATAAAAGGCGACATTTGCATTTTGACATTGTTCTTTTATGCCAAGCACCCATTCTTCTTTAATTGGTCGTGGAGTTCTACCACTTTCCCCTCCAACAATTACCCAATCAATGCCTTGTAAATTCATATCCGGCAACGAACTTAAAAGCGGCTCACAGGATAAAAATTTAACTCTTGCTCCTGTATTTCTTAAATTCTCGATACGGCCCATTACATCTTTATTTTCAACAGTAACGCCCATCCAGAGATTGTGTGGCCATTCCAACCACCCTTCGCTGTCGTAGTATCTTAATATATCAGCACGCTTTGTTAAAACCTGAAATACATGGTGCGGGTTTTCTTTTATTACTTTAAAAATCTGCTGGATGTATTCAATCGGTAATTTTTCGTGAAACAGATCACTCATGGAATTTACGAAAATCATTTTCCCTTTTTTCCATGTATAAGGCTCATTTATTACATCTGGATGTAAGGTAAGTTCAAAGCCATTCTTATACTTTTCTTGTCCCATGGCCTTAAGTCGCAGAGCCATTACTTCGGCATAACAAAATTTACAACCCGAAGATATTTTGGTGCAACCTGTAATGGGGTTCCAGGTGCTTTCTGTCCACTCAATTTTTGTACTAGCCATAATTAAACACTTTTAATAATTTGTTTCGCAATTTTTAACGCACTTTGGTTATTAGAAGCAAAAACGAAATGAAAAATTGGAACACCTTTTGAGTTTTCTAAGCGTAAAGGTTCTTCTGTAACATAAGTCCAAATAGTTTTTAATCTTTGTGCATATAGTTTTGCAATTTTCTCAATTGGCTTCGTCACTTTTAATGTAGCTTCTTGTTCACCAAATAATGTTAAATGAGATTCTTTATAGTAAAAAGCCTGTTTTATTTCATCTTCACTTAGTCCAAAAAAAGACTGAAGTTTGTGTGAGTGAGTAAGATTACAACTTTTATCCAATAATCTGTTTACAATTACACCTGTCGGTACAAGTATCCATATGTCAGTTCTAGTATCTCGTAGGGATTCAATAGATTCCCAGTTAATTTGCATTCCAAAAGGGTCGAGTAGAACCAATGATGCATAACTATTTTTGTTTTCTTTCATGGCTTGGGCTAATTTTAATAGCCATTGATTACTATCTCCTGGACAAAATTTAAAAGGATATTTTTTAGTTTTCTGGAGTTCAGAAAGTTTATTTTCTAATTTTTTTAGTGAGTCTTCTTTTGCATCAATAAAATAATGATAGTCAAATGAAAGATTATTTGGAAGTGTCAAAACTCTTTCTGCAGCACCCTTATATAATTTCTCTTCTTGTTCGGTTATCATTAACTGCTGGTAAAGAGGCGAAACATCTCTTGTTTTTCTTTCTCCACTACCAGCAAAACCATCAAAATATATGGTTTTCCAGTAAGTATTCTTTCTCATAATGTTCAAATATGCAGAAACATATTTAGCAAAAGCATCTAGTTTTATTTCAGTCCAAGTACCACCCCATTTTACCTCTGGCTCTTCCAAAATACTTTTCATAATCGTATCATATAATTAAGCTGCTAAAACTTCATTAAGTTCATTAATAATCTCCTCTGTCTGCTCTCCAAACAGTTGCCACATTTTGCCCAAACCTCCTTGTGCGTTGAAGGGGTTTAAATCAAAATCATCCTTTTCAATATGGAAGCTATTTACCACATAATCCTTTATCATGCGCAGCCACTGCATTTGTTCTTCGTTAAACTTGGTGGTTCCGGCTTGTTTTTTAAATACCCAATTCTGAAAGTTTTTGTCCACTGTTTTGTCGTACGCGGTGAGAGTGGTGTCCAGACCACTTACTTTGCGAATCAGAGAAACAATAGCTGTGAGTTCGTTGCGGGGCGAGCCATTGCATTGCTCCAAAGCTTCGTAAGCTCGCCACACATGCATTGGGGCAAGTGAGGGTTTGTCATTTTGAAGTTTTTCGAGAACTTCTTTTATCATCGTGTAGGTGAGCTCGCGTCTGCGGAACGGTTGGTTGTAAAAAATCTGCAAAGCCAGAAGTTCATCTTTGTTTTGTTCCATCCATTCGGCGAAATCCTTCACAAGTTCGTTTGCGTTGTTTTTGTTGTCTTTGTCCCAACCAATATTTGTAACTTCATCGGGGTTGGTCAGGTCTATGCGTTGTTCATGCGCCCTGCGGACATTTTCAATATATTCGTTAAGTTCGCCGGTAAAGACTTTGGCTGCCTCGTTCTGAAGTTTTTCAGTTTCTTCTTTAATGGCCGCTTTAATATCGACAAGGGGTGCGCCCGCTTTTTCAGTTTTTACCTTGGTTTCGATTTCTTCCAGGACATCAGGGTTAAAAGCATTCAGCAATTCTCTCACAACCTGAGAAACACTTTTACCATTTGCCTTTTCTGTGAATTGCTTTTTTTCTTTTTCTGTAATTTGTTTATCTAATCGAGTTAGTCGGTTGGCTAATGAAGTAAATAACTCTTCATCTCTTGCTCCCACTGCCACTGCTTGCAGCAAATCTTTCAACGGTACACCCGGTTTTTTCTCTAATGGACGACTGTCGGTTTTCAAACTTTTGGTTACGCCTATAGCGTCAATAATCACAAAATGGTCTTTGGTAAATTGAGCGGTAGGTGTTACTTTTTTCAAATTGTCCAATGTAATAGTTCTAGTACCGCGCCCTTTCATCTGCTCAAAATAGTTTCGGCTTTTTACATCACGCATGAAGACAAGACATTCCAAGGGCTTGACATCCGTTCCAGTGGCAATCATGTCCACCGTTACTGCAATACGCGGGTGATAACTGTTGCGAAACTGAGCCAGAGTGTTTTTTGGGTCTTCTCCCTTTTCAATGATGTGGTCATCAGCATCCCTCCGGTCTTTCTCGGAATTATAAGTTATCTTTTTGCAAAAACGGTTTTCTTCTGCAAATTCTTCTCTAACAATTTTGATTATGTCGTCAGCGTGGCTATCGGTTTTGGCAAAAATCAATGTTTTAGGCACTTCAAAATTTCCGTTTTTGTCAAATCTGTCATTGAATATGACGGGTAAATTTTCCTTGAAAGTTCTGATGATAGTTCTAATTTGATTTGGATTAACCACATCATTATCTAATTGTTTTGACGAATAATTTTCATCTTCATCCTGCAATTCCATTCTTTTCTTCCGACTCAAACGCTCACGATGCTCAATATATTCACCTTTCCAGAGCGTAGCACCTTGCTGTGTTACCTTGGTATCAATAATAAACACATCAAAACCAACATTTACACCATCGGCCACAGCCATTTCGTGTGAATATTCACTCACCATGTTTTGGTTGAAATAGCCGATTGTTCGTTTGTCGGGTGTGGCGGTTAAGCCGATTTCAAAAGCATCATAATATTCTAAAACTTGTTTCCAAAGATTGTAAATACTACGGTGGCACTCATCAATTACAATAAAGTCGAAAAACTCAACGGGCATTTTCGGGTCGTATTCGACTGGAGGAATTTCCTTGGGTTGGTATTTTATTTCGTTAGGATTTACTACTTCCTCACTCTCTTCTAATTCTGTTCCTTTCAAAATAGAGTACAACCGTTGAATGGTGCTGATAGACACCTGGCTGTCTGTAGCTATGTAATTCGATTTTAAGCGCTGAACGCTGTATAGTTCGGTAAACTTGCGGTTGTCGTCATTTGGCACGAAGGACATAAATTCTTGCTCGGCCTGTTCTCCCAGATTTTTTGTGTCCACCAAAAATAAAACTCGTTTTGCCTTAGCAAATTTAAGTAAACGATATATGAAGGTAATGGCAGTAAAGGTTTTTCCAGAACCGGTAGCCATTTGTATCAAGGCCCTGGGGCGGTTTTCTTTAAATGAATCTTCCAGTTTGTTGATAGCAATGATTTGGCATTCACGAAGCCCGGCAGTTTGCAAGACAGGCAAGTCGTGTAATCTTGTTCTAAGCGACTTGTCTTTTTTGAGCCAATCTCTCAAAGTATCCGGACGATGAAAACAAAACACTTCTCTACCCCTGGGTTTGGAATCAGTAAAGTCTGTAAGCTGAGTAATTTCGCCGGTACTGATATACACAAAAGGCAAAGGTTCATTTTTCAGATGTTTGAGTTTCGCCATCGCATATCCTTCAGATTGATCTTCGTGAATACTAATCCGGTGCCCTTCCTCCTTCCGTTTGGCTTCAATAACCCCACAAGGTTTACCATCTACAAATAGGACATAGTCTGCAGGTCCGACATCAGTTAAATATTCTTTAACTGCAACCCCAATACCGGCATGAAGATTAACCTGTTTAATTCCCTGAATTATCCAGCCACAAGCAGTTAATTGCTTGTCTATATGATCTCTTGCTATTTGTTCAGGATTTTGGTTTGACATTAATATTAAATAATTAATTTAGAGCGATATGGATTATATTTAAAGGTTTTCTTATAACAAAAAAGAGTTAAAAACAATTGAATCAATGGATAACAAACGACTATAAAGATACTTATAAATTTTATATAAAGGTAGTGCATATCATTAAATAACAGTCGATAAAGTGATTTTTTTAGAACATCAAACCTTCTTCTTCCACTTCTCTCCATCCACCGCCTTTAACTTTGCATTCCTAGCATACAGGGCAACAATAACATCAAGAGACACTTTAGCTATCGGGGTTTTTGTGGATTATGCTCTTTTTGTCCGGAATTGACAAAAATCTGGAAAACGCCAACACTTCCGAGAAATATAAACCTTGAATGGCATGAATCCGGCAAAAAACACGTACCCAGATTATGTCTTTGAGGGAATTTACTAAGATATAATTATCATGAAAGCCAAATTAATTTAATTACTTTTGAATTACTAATTATTTTATTATGAAAAAAACTTTATTGTTTTTGCTTGTATTTTCTTTTTCATTCATTTATTGCTATCCCCAATCGAAGAAAACTAATGAAAACAATCAAATAAAAAAGGAATTAATTGACAGTATTGTCAAACTTAAAAACCAAATACATTTTCTTGAGAATAAATTGACTTTATCAGATTCTGTTTTTGGAAGTAAAATTAATCTTTTAGTACAATCACTCGATTCAACAAAAAAAAGCATTGATGACTCCAGGCTTCGGGAATCGCTTACATCTGCTGAATCTACAATTGATAAATTAGATTCAATGATTGATTCTTTTGCTGTATTGTATACTGTAATCTCTATCGTTATTATTTTGTTGACAGTGGGTATCCCGATTATATTTCAGCAATTAGCAATTAAACCAATGAAGGAAGAAATAAGAATAGATCACGAAAATATTACAACCGAGCTTAAAAATATATATGAATTGAAAATAGACTTAAGAGAAAAACAGATTGATTTAGAACAAAAAGTACATAAATCGATACAAAATATTGATTCTGAAAAGAATGGAATGTTTGATCAAATCAAAAAGGAATTTGATAGTAAATTTATAGATTACTTAAATAAAAATAAACAGGAAGCTATTGATCAAGCATTGATAAATTTGATTTCGGAAAAAAAAGAGTTTCAGAGTAAAGCGATTAATTATATTGCACTTACACCAAACGTAGATTTTACTGATGAACAGCTTTTTAAAATTTCACGAATCTTAAGAGAGCAAAAAATTGATTTAGATAAATCAGAAACCCTATCTAATAAACTCGCAAGCATAGAAAGCGAATACAGTGATGATTTTTTTTCATCATTACCAGTACTTGAAAAAATAAATTCCAAAAATACTAGACTTGATGGCTATAACTATTATGCAAAAGTAGGCATCAAAAATAAAGAAAAAGAGTTTATTTCATTAATCTTATCCGAAAACCCAACACAAGATTATATTGAATTAATAGATTGGTTTAGGTCATCTCATCAAACTGAGATTATTTCAATTATAAATTTTGAAAAATTAAATGATAAAGGAATAATTGATATTAAAGCAGTTTATGAAAAGCTAACTAATTGGTGTTATTTTGAAAAATATAAAAAAGAAATAGAGCAGTCATTATTATACTACAAATATGGTGAACTTTCAGCAGTTTGAGCCCAAATCAATCTGCCTTTTTTTATTAGAAAGTGACTTTTACAACCATCCAATTTATTTATTGAAGGTGAAATAGTTACCCTCCCCCGTTTATCCTGTTTAATTGACCAGGAAGGAAAGATATTTTTGTTTAAGGACAACATTATCGAATCATTACAACCACAAGGACATTTTATATATGCCCATTTCACATATCTTTTTTCACCAACAACATATACAATGTCTTTTTTTAAATTTTTCGGATCTGGATTGTCAGGAATAACCTCAACTTTATATTGAAAATATTTGAATGTCCAAAGCATATCTCGAATTATTTTATTGAAAAAATTCAACTTTTTCATTTATAAAACCATGTCTAAAAAGGGTTGCATATCACCTCTGCCCCAATAATTGTTCATACCACAAATACGGCATTCATTATTTGAAATATTTTCCGGATGAATTTCCATTCCCCTATGAAAGAAAAAGATTTTGTGCGGAGCAGTTAAAGCTTGTACATTATAGCCCTGTATTCTGTTTAGTAATTCATTAACAGCCATCGTTGCGATCTGGGTTGTAAAAGTAACAACTGCAGGAGCAGGATTCCCTTCACCAATTACATAAGCTTCTTCTTTTAGTTTTTTGTAATTTTCGGGTTCGTTCCTTTTTAGGTTTTCAGCATAGGCAATATCCATATTAATATTACCTTTTGTTACAAGGCAATCACTTCCAGGGAAAAGGTAAGAAATACGTCCCTGTAAATTCTCTAATTCATGAGAATCCTTTTTCACAGAAATTATAAGTCCCATATCAATTACAGGTGTCAAGTAAAAATATGCAAAACGATTCAATAATATTCTGCCGGCATGATCGTCAGTACAGCCAAAAATCAGATCACTTGTTTTTAGGTGATCTATACACTTTTTATCAGATACCCATCTTTTTTCTACAGAGACCTTAGTCCCTAATCCAATTTTCTTAATATATTTTTGCAGTACATCTACCTTGTATTTACCAACATCTTTCAACATGGAACCGTGTAGCCTGTTTAGATTCGATTCTTCAATTGTGTCTTTATCAATTAAGCATAATTCACCGACTCCTAAACGCGTCAATAGCAGAGCAGTTGCAGAACCTGTTGCGCCAACTCCAACTATTGTTATTTTCAATTTAGATAAATCCTGAACTAATGAGTTTCCAAATGCTAATTGTTGTCTATTAAATGCCTCAGGTGATTTAAAATTCGAAGTTCTATCAGGATAATTAAATTTAAATGATTCTCCAATTATTCTAATTTTTGAGATCGGCTCATTCGATAAATCAGACTTCCAAACCCTCCCTATCAATGAGCCGTCAGGCATCATAATAAGACTGGCATGGGAGCCTTTGCCACCATTTCTGTTAAATGCTAATTTGAAAAGATGATACTCACCTTCATAATCAACTGATGAGAAATGGTTAATTCCTTCAGGATGATTGTGTATTAATACTACAGCAAAACTTTTAGATTCCGCTTTTGCTAAAACCTTTATGAAATGAATATTATTCCAACTCACCTGATATAGTTCAGATGAAATAAGATTATTTTCAGATAAAATATGAACTTCTTTTGTCAGCAGTCTATCTTCATTATTATTAACCAATGAACGACCACAAATAATAAAAGCAACCCTTTCTCTGCCATCTTCCTGAATCAAATGATTCTTGAGTTCCAGATAATGTTGTTCTTGTATGGTGATTGTATGTTTCATGAGGCTGCCTCCAACGCTGTTTGTACTTTTTTTAAGTAGGTATGTATGCCATCAACACCACTCCTCCATTCATTTGCAGGATAATGTCTTGACCAACGTTGCCACTCTTTTCCTTCAAATGTAATATTTGCTTGTGTTTGTCGGGCGGGTCTATGTGCCGGAGCTAATAATATAGCCGGATTGAAATACCACATATCTGGCCGAACTTCAGGATAGCCATTGGGAATCAGAATTAATAAATCAGACGTTTGTAAGTTAAACTTACCATCTGGCAATATCCAGTTTCTTAAAATCAGACCATTTCTATTAGCATCAATCTTTTCTTCAAATTGATAGCCCTTCTCAAGTAAATAATCTCTGTCGAATTCTGGTAGAAACATTATCCTTCAGTAGTTGTTTTTGCGCCTGTAAAAAAATGTTCTCTTCCGGGTTGTGCTAGATCGACTTGTTCAATATCCGCGATTTCCTTATCAGGATCAGGGCCATTTACTTTAAGCCATACGCCATAATTTGCAGGGACACTAACTTTCGTTTTAATTTGCGAGCCTGTAATGAATTGTTCTTCAATCTCAAAAGATTTCTGATCAATCATGATTTTAAATTTTTGTTCTGATTTGGACATAATAATTGGATTTTAGATTAAATTTCATTCTCTAATACATCAAAGATATAAAAATGTACCCATATTAGTTACGCTTTCTTGACAAGTTTTACTTTGAGTTTTCGCTTGTGAAAAATGATAGTACGACACAAGCAGTTTTGAGGCAATTCTTAAAAGAAGAATGGTTAGGATATTTTCGCCAAAACCCCGAATTTTCCACTCTTGAACTCTCGGAAAAATGGGAGTAGGTCACCCTATTTATACAGCACAAACGTCTCTGCATCGTCCTCTGTCGTCTGTAGGTGGGCAGTGAGTTGGTTTTTGCTGATTGTTGTCTGTTCATCAAGCAGGTAGCCTCGCTTGTTCTTGTAGATGAAGGTGAGGCGGTTGCCCAGCAGGCCGATTTCAAAATCCAGGTCATCTTCGGTGAGGCGGGCTTGGTTTTCCATACGCTAGCAAAATATAGATATACAAGCATTTCGGCTTTGTCAACATTGTAGGCTTACCTGTCGGTAAACTCTTCTATGGTGAAGCCTCCAGATGTGAACATATCTTTGGGAAATAGCGGAATCAGTTTTGTTGCAAGAAAGCTTTTCATCGCCTGATTGGTATACGGCAGGAACCTAAGTATAGCATTCCTCACTAGATTATAGGCTATTTATAAAACAAACTAAGAGATAGATATAATACCAGACTATCAGAAGTTTAATAAAAATTAAGATTTAATTGAAGAAATCTTTAGTCCCAAATTAAATTTAGTGGGACAAGCCGTATTGAGAAATTTTTGACGACACTCAACAGTGAATTACGAGGTAATGGTCATGTATTGCAATAAAAAAAATATGACAAACTGTCATGTTTTTTATAAATCCATAACAGGCACAATAATTGATTTAATAACTAATAAATCAATTAAATATAAGGAGGTGTCAATATGTGCTAAAAAATAACTTCGTCTATCTAAGCAAACTTTCGGGATACAACAATATCCTTTTTTCAAACGTGGTAGCAAAGGTAATTATTCTTCTTCGGAAATACAAGATTTCTTTTAATGCCACACTTAAACTTTTAAAATTTCAAATTAATGACAAAAAATTTATCATTAAACCAATTAATTAAATTTTCTGTGGCATCTGAAAGAAAAAAACTTTCAATAATTCGACAACAGAAGAAACCCAGAACTGTTCAAGTCGCACCCTATCGCACAGCGAGAGCAGCGTGTACAAACTTTTTCATTAAACATGATGCTACTGTTATTCAAAATGCAATTGAAAACTTGCAAAGACGAACTCCAAGAACTGAATGGGCAACCCGAGATGTTAAAAATTCTATTTTAGCTCTGAGAAGCCTTATGTCTATTCATTTCCCGGATTCAATTATTAAATGTTATTTTAACCGTACCAAAGAGAAGCATCTTCTGTTTTCAGGTGTTGATATAATAATCTCTCCAGATTTAATACTTGAATTTATGGAAAAGGGTGTAAAATATATTGGAGCTGTAAAATTCTATATTTGCAAAAATGAACTAAGCCTTGAAGAAGGCATATTTGGCGCAACAGTACTTAAAGAATTTCTAGATAATATTAAAGAAGATGGCACTAGTGTTTCAAACAATCACTGTATATGTGTTGATGTTATGAGCGGTAGAATTTTTTCAGCTCAAAACGAATCGGACTCCTTTAAGGAGAAACTTAACATATATTGTAATGAAATTAATAGATTGTGGGACGCCGCATAAATTTCCAGATTATGACAAAAAAAAACAAGTTCAAAAGTTGCCCAAAAGGCTTCAAAAATTTTAAGAGATAATAGATATAGTAAAGATTCTAAGACTGTTGCCGGATCTGCACTTTCTCAGCGAGAGAAAGAATAGTGTAATTGGTAGTCGATTAAATTTTTAATCGACTACCTTAATAATATTGCGAATGTTACAGGGGTTGTTTTTTGTCAGAGAAATTATTATCTCGATAATAAAGATATGATACACTATGGTTTATCGCGCTAAGAATTCTCAGAGAAACCCAGACCTACTTATATAGCACAAACGTCCCTGCATCCTCCTCTGTCGTCTGTAGGTGGGCAGTGAGTTGATTGTTGTTGATTGTTGCCTGCACATCCAGCAGGTAGCCTCGCTTGTTCTTATAGGTGAAGGTGAGGCGGTTGCCCAGCAGGCCGATGTGTGTGATAGGGTAGGCGGACTCTCCTTTGTTAAATACAATTTCGCCCGAAACGGCATTTTTGTTTGTCCGCAGGCGGATTTCAATCTCCAGGTCATCTTTGGTGGCGGCTGGTTTGGTTTTCCATACGCCGGCAAAATATTGGTTTGCAGGCAATTCTGCTTTGTCGGTAATGCAGGCGAACCTGTCGGCAAATTCATCGGGGGTTAAGCCTCCGGATGTAATCATCTCTTTGGGTAACAGCGGAATCAGTTTTGTTGCAAGAAAGCTTTTCATCGTCTGTGTAGAATATGGCTGGAACATGGCCAGAACGTCGCCCCCTTTCGGTGTGTCCATGTCCTGAATCAAGGTAGCGCTGTTGTTGGAAAAATCGAGCGCATCCATTGAGAAGCTTTTGATTGTGGGGTTGAGTCTGGTTTTGTAATACACGTTCCTCCGTTTTGCGTCAATAATTATGGACCACTCCGGCTCGTCGTACACTGTAATGTTCTTCAGCATCTCGAAGCCGTAGTCCACTGCGCCGCGGGAGGGGTCGATGTTGCGGGAGGGGTCAAAATCGCGCAGCATGGCGGCTGTCTTTACAAAGCGTGGTACGTTGGGGTTGTTCATTTCTATGTCGTATAGGCCGCCAAATCCCTTGTAGTATCTCAGGACTTCCATTTCGCGGTCGTATGGTGTGTTAAAAAGCCCGGCCACAGGCATCTCCCTCCCGCGGTTGACCTTCACCTTGCCGCCAATAAACGCCAGTGAGGCGCAATCTCCCGACGCATCGCTTATGAAGTAGTGCCAGGTCCATCCGTCAATCTGGAATGCCGACGCACTGCTGATTGCCTCGTCCAGTGTCAGGCAGTTGTCCAGCACAAACTGCATCCAATTTGCGTGCATCAGCCTGGGCAGACTGTCGTTTTGCGGGTAATCGGCCTCCTCGTTCATCTCCCAGATATACAGCCCCGCCTCATTCATGCCCCCGTCCGGCAGGTCGCGCCCCAGGTTGTTGAATGAGATCGACCCATAGCGAGATATCCAGCTGTATCCCGACGGATTTTTGCCGTCTTTGTTAATCAGCTCGCTGAATGTCCGCCCATTCTTAAAAACGCCCCGCTTGTTAATGAAAATCATCCCCGGCACACCCATGTCCCCCTCGTTGAGGTTGTGTCCGTATATAAGCTCGTTACCCTTCTGCAGCTTGAAGGTGGAGCAGGCCATAAGGTTGGCCGTAGGGTAAACCAAAGACGCACTGCCGACGACCATCGCCGCAATGCAAAGGAATAAGTTGTTTTTCATAGTTGTGTGTTTCTTGTTGATAGTTAGACAAGAAAACGCGGGCGAAAGTTGCAGGGCAAACCAACAATTGAACTGCCAGTTAAAATAACAATCAGCAGTATATCAGCTTGTTGTAAAAATATTTTCTTAAAATTTGCCAGAAAAACATTCTGTATATGACAGATAATGAGCAAAATATAAAAACAACTGGCAGTTCAATTTCGCGCACATGTTGCAGCCCTGCTACGGCAGCAGCTTAAAATACCAATTCCTTGCATCTTGCAAACTGCCAAATAGATCTCTAAGGTTCCAATTTGGCACCTTAGAAGCATTCTGCTCCAGTCCGGGCAAATCTTTAATGTCGCAAAATGCGGTAATTCGTAAAAAAAGGCGCTGAGGGTGCGCCGGAATAAAGTTCGGAACTATCAGATTGTAATTTATTTTAATTTTTTTACTTGGGGGTTAGCAATAATTGCATTTAACTGGGCAATGGCAATTTGATTGAGTTTAAGCAGGCGTTCGGTTTGTGGTAGTTGCATGCGTATGAATTCGGCACTTAATCACGGTGGGCAAATGTGCCTCCATATCTTCCAGTTTTAGAAACAATTCCTTTGGCATTAGTAGCTTCAATCCAACGTTTTGGGGTTAAAGAAAAACTATTTGATCCCGCTTGAATTTTAATTCCATCGAATTCGATGGAATTAAAATTGGGATTATTGAACTGTTCCCAAAGACCTATGAAATCTATTGTACAGCGATTTCGCATCCAGTTTTGTAAAATATAATCACTTCGTTCAGCATCTCTATATCGAGCAATATCAGTGAGACTAATAAAGTCCTGCTGATTATCCTGGTACAAAAAAATCTCAGTACCTTTTACATTAATGGTTATATTCTTTGTCATATTTATGATTTATTTCTGGGGTTAAAGGTTAAATATTCGTTATCTTAACGCTGTTTATACCAAGTTGTCAATTAATTTTAAGTAAGCTTTCAACACCTTAAAAACTCCATATAAAGGTATAATATATAGATACTTTACACAAATATTTTACTACCAACAAATCTTTAAGGTCACAAAATGCGACCTTAAGAACCGCAACATAAAGCTTTGCCAATTTCTTGGGGAACACTTTCTGTAATATTAATATTTTTAATGTGGAAATAAGCAATTCTTCCCAATAAGTGCAGTCCTTCGACAATATTTACTTGAGGTTCCAATTTGGCACCTCAAGTTCTGCCAAATCTCTAAGGTCACATTTTGTGATCTTAGAAACCAGCAGCACGAACAAGCTTCTCTTTGTAATGTTGTCTTCTTTTTTCATAAATTTGAATAAAGAAAATCGCTATGGACAATTTGTATCCTGAATTTGAGGGGTATTCTCCAGCTGAAATGCACATGATATTGTACTCAACTTTTGAAGAGAGCTCGCCAATCCAACTTCAAAAGCTCTCCGAGGTCGAATATAACAAGATTCCTATCTTTTTGCAGGTTAGGCATATAGCGCAGACTTTGCTCAAAGACGGCGAAATTAGGCTGACGGCTGTCGGAAACTTGCCGATGAATATCGTTGCTGAGTTGTATCCACTGGGGGTAAGTGATTGGTTTATAGAATCCGGCAAAAGCAAGTACATTAGAGAGCAGGATTCCTTATCGGTGCAACTTGCCAGGATTCTTATTGAACAAATGGGAGTTGCAAAAAAACGGAATAATGTGTTGAGTCTGACAAAGGCTGGGGCAAAGATTTTTTCTGACTACAGCGTTCTTCTGCCCTTACTTATGGAAACCTTTGGCAGGCGGTTTAATTGGGCATATTTTGACGCATTTGGCGAAAATAATATTGGTCAGCTTGGGTTTGGCTTTTCTCTGGATTTGATAGGGAAATATGGTTCAGTTAGGCGGGCAGATAAATTTTATGCTGACAAATATTTTGCTGCATTTCCAATGCTATTGGAAGGTTTGGTTCCGTCTTTCGGAACACTTGGGGAATACGCCACTAGCTGTTACTCGATTCGCACTTTTGATAGGTTTCTTCTACAACTTGGCTTAGTAGAAATAGAGGAGGAGAAAAACCCCGATGGGGAAAAAACTATTGTGAAAACAGAGATTTTTGACAAGCTTTTCAAGTTCGTGCAACATAATTGATCTGTGCCGTCCTGAAATGTTGCCGTAGTTATCGTATAATCAGTTAATTACATATTTATTTGATTATCAGACCATTTTACAAGTATTTGTAAATCACGCATATGCTAACCCCTTTGGCAGAGTCTCTGCCAAAGGGGTTAGCACTTCTATGGAAATGAGAAGCGTGCATATTCGTCTGCTAATCAGTTATTTACTAACAGCTCTGCCAAAGCTGTTAGTAAATGCCTAATTTGCAGTGGGATATAAAACCATGTGGAGGCAAATCATGCCGACACATACCTTCATGGACTCTTTGTATCCTCATCAACAATAATTAACAACAGGGTTTTAGTAAATTTCGCATTACTCAGTGCTCTTTAACTGGTCAAATCGCCCTAAGAATATACCCCGTCACCAGATCTAGCTGCGAAACTCTGTCGGTTCCCAGATAGTTGCCGGCATTCATTTCGATTATAAGGTTGAGGTCGGGGATTATGAACATGTATTGTCCGCCCCAGCCGCAGGCGTAGAAGCACTTGCGGGACACGCCTTTAACAGAGAAATTTGTTGTCCACCACTGGTAGCTGTAAAGGGAGTTTGGCAGATAATTTCCGGTTGATGTAACTTGGGTCTGTTGCGTCAAGGCGATCCAGGCGGGGGTTATTATTTGCTTGCCTTCCCACTGGCCGGCGTTCAGGAAGAGCAGGCCGATTTTTGTGAGTTCGCGGGCTTTAAAGGAAAGGCCGCCGGACGCAAAAATGAGACCGGAGGTTGTTGCTGACCATGTTCCGCCTTCCGACCTCAGAGGGTCGAACAGCTTGGCATTTGCATAGTCGAGAAACTTCATCCCTGTCACTTTTTCCAAAATGGCAGCCAGCACAAGGCCTGATCCGCTGGAGTAGTGAAAACGTGTTCCCGGGGCTGCCTCAAGGGGTTTAGACAGTATAAACAGCAGTGGATCAGTTGCATTTATAGCCTGACGGAGTTCGTTGCGGGTGTCGCCGTAGTTGTATGTGCTCTCGTCAAAAGCAAGTCCGCAGGTCATTGTCAGCAGGTGATGGAGTGTAATATTTGCCTTTTGCCCGGTGAGGATGTCGGAATATTGGGGGAGGTAATCTATGATTTTCTTGTTGAGGTCGTTGAAGTAGCCCTCTTTCACTGCGATGCCGAACACCACAGAGGTTACGCTTTTTGAGACCGACGCCATAAAGTGATCGGTCGTCCTGGTGTAATCCATTACCTCCCCGTTAAAGTCCGGAGCGGTAATTACAAATTTGTATCCCTTGAAATACTCTTCAAAAACCAGCTTGTTGTCCTTTACAATGAGGATGTTATGGATTGTGTGGCCACCTGCGGTTTTCAGGTTTTCGCTTTTAAGGTAGTCCATCATATCTTCAATTGGGCCTGCGGACATCCCCACACTTTCCAGAGAGGCTGTCTGGAGTCCGTCGGCATAAACCTGCGGAATGGAATATTTATACCCATCCGGGTTTGGGGCAGTTGCCTTTTTGCAGGATGTGGTAAGTGATAAGAAGGTAACTGCGACCAGAATAAGGGAAAGAGTGAAGAGAGTGATTGCCGGAAGTTTTTTTGTTTTCATTTTCTGGTCATTATGCCTTCAGGATGAGGACGCCTTCTTATAAGATCGTCGAGTGGGCAAATACCCTAAGGCGGTAAACATTAAAAAACGCCAATATTTATACCAGCTTCAAATGCCTTTGCTTAAAAATTATCCCGCCAATCAAAAAGTATAGAATCGTAAGCACAATCAATGAAATTATTTCAGGGATTATACTTGATATGTCCATGTTCATTATGAGCGTTTTGTTCAATGCCGATATGGCATGGGTCGGGGTCATTAATCCCTGGATATTTATCGGGTAGCCGGCAATTGTGAATAGTGCTTCGCTTTTTAGCGGAAATGCTGCGCCGGTGAAAAACATAAACAAAAACATTGGGAAGTTACCTACAACCAGCACTTCACCGGCAGTTTTGGTTATTCCGGCAATTATGAGGCTAAAGGCGATAATCGAGAGACTGGTGAGACTTGCAATAATTATCAGAATGGCTAGTGAACCCGCATAATTGAATCCCAGTAGAATTGCAGTCAAGAGAGTCAGCAAAACAGAAGCTACACCTACCATCAGTTGCACAATGCTTATGCCGCTCAGAAACTCAAAAACCGTAAGTTTTGAAAGCTTTAAGCGCATAATGGTCTTATTTTCAACTTCGGACACAAATGCTATGCTTGCGGTAAACATCAGCATAATTAAAGAGACTATCAGTATTCCGGGCACTATAAGGTCAAAATCACTCATGGTTGCCGACGAGCCCAAGGGGGTTTCCTTTACTTGTACAACTCTTTTATTATGAGTTGCCTGCAGGACATATTCGTTTAATATTTCGTTTGCCCACACTGCACTTATCAGATATTCGGTATTTGTAAGGTCGCCTATAAATTCTATCTCATTTAACCTGCGACTGTCTATATCTTGCGAAAAGGATTCGGGAATGATTATGAGCGCATCGGCCTTCTTGTTCTTTATGCTTTCTATGCCGATAATTTTGTCGGTAATAACGCTAACAGTAAAAGGGATTGCGATTTTATCGGTTTTTAAACTTTTGAAATATTCGGTCAAATCATTGCCATGGTTAATTTTCCGGCCATTTGTCATTATGCCGGAGTCGTTGTTGTCAATAAGAACGGTGTATTGGGGCTTTGATGTTTCCATAATCAGGAAATAGACGAAAATGAAGAACGGCCCCATAGATAACGAAAGCAGAAGCACCCAGTAGCTTCTTATTTGTTCTTTAAGACTTTTGGTGATTATACTTAATATTTTCATTGACGTAGATTTCTGCCGGTTAAATGGATAAATACATCTTCTAGTGTTGTTTCTCGCAGTCTGATTTCAGAAATTGACAACCCGGCTGACTCGGCCAGGCTCTTTATTGCCGGCAATTGCTCAACGATTTTTGAGTGTTTTATCAGCACAGATTCCTTATTTATTTTGACATTAAGGGAGAGCGAAGTAAGATTATCTTCGAATAGTTTAATCGCATTTTCTTCATATTTTTCCAGAACGAGCTCAAGTATGTCACCTTCGCCAACCCTCTTTTTCAGATTTTGCGGGGTGTCCATCAAGAGTAACTTTCCATGGTCAATAATTGCAACTCTGTCAGCCAGTCGGTCGGCTTCGTCCATATTATGAGTGGTCAGGATTATTGTCTTCTCCTTTCCAAATGACTTGATAAAATCGCGGACCAGAATCCTGCTTTGCGGGTCCAGTCCTGCTTCCGGTTCATCGAGAATGAGTATTTCGGGATTATGAATGAGGGCCAGGCAGATGTTGAGCCGACGCTTCATCCCTCCGGACAAGCTGTTTGCCCATTTATTTGTTTTGTCCTCTAATCCCATGAGTGTCAGCAATTCGATTGCTCTGGTTTTTACCTCTTTCAGAGGAAGTCCGTACATTTGACCCATAAAGAGCAGCTGTTCCAGACAGGTTAGTTTGGGATAAAAAATATTTTCCTGGGGGCAGTATCCGATTAGAGATTTATGATCCGTTCCCTTGTCATTTTGAAATGTGATTTTTCCTTCCGACGGAGGCAACAATCCACAAATCATATTTATTGTAGTTGTTTTGCCGGCTCCATTCGGGCCCAGCAACCCAAATATTTCACTGCTGTATATATCAAAATTTAAGCAGTCAACAGCTGTAAATTCGCCAAATTTTTTCTGAAGTCCTTCAATTTTAATCTTTGTTTCCATTACAAATTATTTTCCTCGCAATGTAAAAATGCGTTTACTATGTCTTTGTCAAAATATTCCGGGTCAAAGTCGCCTTCAAGCCAATCAATATAATGCTGATATTGTTTGTGCTCTGGGTTTTTTAATACCTCCAGCATATCTGTATATCCCCATGGACCTCCGCAATCTTCTGGCGGACAGCATCTCTTGCCGGCTATGCAGATTGGGTAATTTAACTTTTCATAGACCGGGGATATTTTTTCCAGTACCAATTCGTGTTCCCAGTCGTCGCCAAAATCATATTCATAAACGATTTTCTCTTTCTCCTCTTTAAGAAGGGCGGAAACGTGCAAGCCCTTATAAACCACATTGCGCATTGCCGCCATAGGATCGTCGTCCTCCGGTTTTGCAGTGTAATAGGTCCTGTTTTTTACAAATCGATGTAGGTGAGAGTCTGTCCATCCCATTGTAATTTGAATAACTTCATGAAGGTCGGACAACAGCATGTCCGACAGTACCAGAACCCGCCTCCAAACCTTGGGGTTGGTGTGTTTTAGTGTAATTTTAATCTGATATAGTGTCTTCATACTTTACTCCGTTGGAGCTTATTCAGGTGCCTTGTAGCGTCGGAAGTTCTGTGTGTAGCTTTTGCTGAAAAAGCGGCGGGCGCCCGGAATCCTGAGTAGCATCTGAAAAACTGCAGCTATCGGTACAAAAGTCACCCAAAGAAGTACGAGAGTGGCGATAACCTTAAATAGAAGTTCCAGACCAAAGAGAGGTATTCTGCCGACATGCAGCCACAATGGGGTATATAAAAAAATTGCCTTTGCAGCGTAGATGGTTAGGCCTATGTTTATTCCGAACAAAATTACCAAAAGAGGTACCGATACCTGAATTGAGCGTTCGGGGCAGATGTTTATGCAGCGGTTGCAGTCTTCGCATTTTGTTCCCCAGTAAGGTCTGCCCTTTGGTTTGTGGTTATCCATTTTGATGGTTCTTACCGGACATTGTTTAACGCAGATGCCGCAGCCGGTACAGTTTTCGTCCGCAATATAGAACTTGCCGAGCGCCCGGCGACCTATGAGACCAAACAGGAAAGCGACTATGTATGACCATAGCCTGTTGAACCTGCCGCATCTGTACAACTCTTTTTTGCCGTTGATAAAAGCATCTGTAAATTGTCTTACCTCGGCATCACCCAAAGGGAAAATTGCCGCGGTGTCCTCTTTGCTGCAAGGGTTGGTTGCCTGTGTCCAGTTGTCGGGGAACGAAGCATTGGCGGTAAGAAAAACATCGTATTTCTTATGCCGGAGGATACTTTCCGCCTGCTCAAGTGCCTGACCGGTATAGCCTTTCACCAGTTTTCCGTCATGAAATATACTGCCGTTTACAGCCAGAACTGCTGTTTTAGTACCTTTAGAAACAGGCATCTGCCGCATATATCGTTTCATTATTACCGGAGGTGCCCAACTGAGGACCGGGAATGCAAATATATGATAGTCAAATGCGCCTGTCAAAGGCAAAATGCCTTTTTTGACCTGCTGAACTGTAACCTCATAGCGCAAAGTTTCGTCAGCAGTATCCAGATCTGCTTTATTTAGTTGTTCTGTAATTTGTTTTACCGAATGGGCAGTATTGCCTGTTCCGGTGAAGTAATGTATGGCAACGGTTTTCATATCACATGCACTCTTTATGAATCCATTTCACTACGGCAGGTGCTACATAATTACGCATCAGGCCGAGTAAGTCCTCAATGTTATCGCTAATCAGGATCATTTTTTGATTTGCCTCCTTTAGAAATCCCTTCACCACCATTGTCCTTATAAGCTCAATAAGGGGGTTGTAGAAGCCGTCGATATTGAGTATGGCAATTGGTTTCTTGTGCAGGCCTAATTGCCCCCATGTGAGCATTTCAAAAAACTCTTCAAGTGTGCCGAAACCACCCGGCAGGGCAATGACACCGTCGCATAACTCGTTCATTCTGGTCTTTCTTTGGTGCATGCTCTCAACCCAGATTAACTCTGAGAGTCCTTCGTGCGCAATCTCTACCGATTTCAAAAATGAAGGCATAACACCAATCACCCGTCCTCCGCCGTTAAGGGTCCCATCTGCAACAGCACCCATAAGTCCCACTTTTGCACCGCCATATATCAATTCGATATTCTGTTTTGCCAATGTCTGACCAAGCAGAAAAGCCTGACTTATATATTTGTCGTCTGAACCCGAGCTGGAACCGCAGAATACTGTTATTCTTTTCATTAATTTTAAATTTTATCTAGACAAACAGCCATAAAGTTAAAAAATATCAATCACTTTTGTAATAAATTTTGCCCTTCCCATACTTTAATATAAACGAATTAATAATGGAATCGACCAAAGAGAAATTTCTGGAAATATTGACAAACTATCAGGGGATTCTGCACAAGGTTAACCTTATCTATTTTAAAGGCAAATCCGACAGGGAAGATAATCTTCAGGAGATAATATATCAGCTATGGAAGTCGTACCCGACATTGAAAAATATGGACAGTATAGGATCCTGGATATACGCGGTTTCTATAAATACTTCAATATCAAGGATTAAAAAAGAGTCGCGGATTGAATACAGAGATAAGTTGTCAGATATGCCGGACAGTTCCAATATTGTTGAGACAATTACTGCAAATGAATCTCTGCGGATGCTGCTAAAGGCTATCTACAATCTTAACGAGATAGACAAATCAATCATGCTGCTATATCTTGAGGAGAAAAGCTATGAGGAGATTGCAGAAATTATTGGCATATCCAGATCGAATGTAGGCGTTAGGATAAACAGGGCAAAGGAGCTACTGAAGCAAAGTCTTAAAACTTCCGATTAGTGGATTAGTGGAAAGCGGAATAGAGGAAATTGGCGGAAATAGATAAATTGAAGGATGTAAAAATAAAAGATAAAGACAATAACAAAGACAATAAAAAACAATAACAATAAGATGGAAAATAACGAGTTACAAAAGATATGGAAGAGCATAGATAGCGAAATCAATATGAAGTCCAAAGAAGAGCTCCGATTGTTACTGACCTCTAAAGCAAAGCAAACCATCAATAAGTTTCGGATAATCACCGGTATATCTGCCATTATCTGTCCCGGCCTGCTCATCTGGCTGACAGTTACGGTGCTAAACCGTCCCGATGACAAAATCTACATGATCAACAACATTGCTCTTGGTGTAATTACCATAATATCATTTGTATCCGCCTTATGGTCGATATATAAACTGCAGGACAACAAATTCAACAAACCGTTAAAGGAGTGGCTGGAAGAGAGAATAAAAATTTTGTCCAAATGGCTGACCGGAGCATATAATAAATTGTATGTCATTTTAATACCAATAATCTATGTGTTGATGATTCTCTCAATACATGTTTACTATGAGAATGAACCATACCTAGATGTTTTGAAGAATGGAGAATCATTGACAGGACTCATTGTTGGAACCCCGATTGGACTGTTCGTTGCGTTTTTTGCGGTAAGAAAAATCAGAAAATACGAATTAAAAACTCTTGAATTTCTCAAAGACCTGTACGGCCGACTGTAACCATTTACTGAGGCGGAGAATATTTTCTCACGAAACGGACTATCTCATCCATAGCCTCCTTTGCCTCCGGGAACATAGGGGACAGCAGAGGGTAGCAGTGAACCATATTCTCGCCTTTTCGGAATGTCACATCTATGCCGGCACTCTTAGCTTTAAGGTAAAACTTCTCTCCGTCCTCATAAAGTTCGTCATCGGCACCTGAATTAATAAATAGTGGAGGAAGCCCTTCAAGATTGCCAAACAGCGGAGATATCAGCGGCAGGTCGGGAGGATAATTGCCTGTATAATGTTTGCTGAAGACGAACCAGGAATCAAGGGGAGCAAGAGAAAATCTGTTCTTGGTCCTGTAGGAGTCGCTCGAACAGGTAAGATCTGTCCACGGTGAAATTGCCACGGCGGCGGCGGGCAAAGGAATATTTTGTTCCTTTAGGGCAAGCAGAGTTGCCAGACACAGGCCGCCGCCGGCAGATTCTCCCGCAATCAGTATGTTTTCAGCTTTGTATCCATAATCAATTAGCCACCTGTAAATTTTTACAGAATCGTCCACCGCAGCAGGATATGGGTTCTCGGGCGCCAGTCTGTATTCGAAAACCAGATTCGTGACTCCAGTGTTTTTTGCAAATTTTGAGACAAATCCCCTGTGGTCTTTGCAGGAGCCGGAAACATAGCCACCCCCGTGTACATACATTATAACATTCAGTCCATTAGCCCCTTCCGGAATGAGCCATTCGCAATTCATGCTTTCTATAATCTGCGTATTTACGGTAATGCCCTCCGGAATACTGGCGTATCTTGCCGCCCCCGTTTCGCATTCATGCCTGAAACCTGCAATGGATGTATTCATGTCGTACCGCTCTTTCCTTATTCTTCCGTTTAACAGATGTCGGTTTCTCATCAGAAAATTAAACACCCTTCCTTTAAAGCTTGTCATCTTGATCTTTTGTATTTGTAAAGTATAAAGTTAATCCTGAGGTGCAAAGTTCTGCAATCCAATGCCTTGCTCCAAATTGCGCGAAAGATCACTTATAAACCTTGCCATTGGTGCACCATCAATAACATCATGGTCAAGAAGGATAGTCATGTTAAGAACCTCCCTTACCTCAACTTTGTCGTCAACAACCACCGGTTTTTTTGTTATTGAACTTATTCCAAAGCATACAGGATGTACAGAAGTGGGTATAAACCACCCGTTTACATTGCCCATCATTCCTAATGAGGTAATTCCTACATTGCCCATTTTACTGTATGCAAAATGAGGATGTCTTAGAAGGTATCTCCAGAAATATCTCCTGAGAAACCCCGGCATGTGAGAGTAAAGTTGTTCGGAGCGGGTAGATTTGCTCTTAAGAACGATGTCATTTTTGGTAAGCACCTCCATACGTGCATCACTTATCAGTCGGGTTATAGATTCTATGCTTAGTTCATTTGCCTTTTCAATAACAAGCGGAATAGGAACCTTTTGACCATCAACCTCTTTTTCAACGATTAAAGAGACATTTATGTCGTTGAAAATAACAACACTCTTTTTGCCCTTAAGATACGAAGCCGCTCTTTCATTGTCTTTGACAGTAACGCTTATAGCCTTTATGAGCCAGGCAGTGAACGAAATTCTGGCAATTTCGTTTTTATATCTCTTTATCTTTTTTCTGGTTTCTGTAACATCAACTTCTATCAAAGCTGCAATATGATGCTTTTGCATGCCAATAGTACACACGTCTATTGTGGCAACCCTTGATTTTGGAAACGCTTGTTCTTTATATTCCGGCATTTATCCCAATACTGTTTTTTAAGCATGAACGGATTTCATTGCACCAAGATACAAAAAAAACAGACGAGCCATAAATTGGCTCGTCTGTTTTTTGTACCGATGGTGTTGCGGCATACTGGTAAATTGAGAAATGACGTTAGTTTCCGCCAGATGGAGCAACTTCCCAGCAAGAATCCTCTTCAACATCGGAATCTTCGCGTGCAAACATGTAATCCGGCAAGACTTCGCTGCATTTCTGCATGTTGTTTGCCTTCATGTAGTGGTCAAGCTTCGTTTTGAAATCTTCGTCGGACGAGGCCTTTTCCTCTAGAGCCTGACGGGCCGTGATAGGGTCCTCAAAGTGGCTGAAAAGCTCATCCAGCAAATCTTCAAAAAGTAATTGTTTTTCCGGTGGCATTGTTAATAAATTTTGGAGTTATCCAAATTTAACAATAACTTTTTTAAGATGCAAACTTTGTTTTGCCGCTTTTGATTACAAATTGTAATTATAACATTTTGTTTCGGAAGGTATTTATAAAAACAGAGGGCTGTTTTCTTTGTTTAAAGACAGGTTCCTCAGATGGAACAATAATTTTACGTAAATCTATGTAAAGTCCAGGTATACCGTTTTTTAACACCGGAGTAAAAGCCGATAATATACGATTGTCCGTACTTTTATCATAGATCTTCTCAGTTGTATTGCAATTTGTTATCCGTTGTCTGTCTATCCAGTCAAATATAAGGCTTGGGTCATAGACCGTTATAGGGATAAAATCTACATTTTCCTGCCCGTTGCCATTATACCAGCTATTAGCGCGAAGTATTGCGCTCCGTTTAACCCTGTGTCCGTTGTTGTACTCTCCTCCAATAAGGTTTATGGGAATGTTGACACTTACACGCCATTCGGGATAGTCATGAGAGAGCCCGGCAACCTCCATTGCCGACATTCCGAATGAGGTGCAACCACCACCCTCGTTTTCGAATCTTGACCAAAAAGCGCCACCATAGAAATCGCAAGGTTTGTTGCGGCCGTCAAATTTTTTTGTGAACCTTTCAAGGAACTCAATGATTCTCTTGGCGGATTCTTCACATATCCTGTATTTTATGAACCTTATGCCATTTTTCTTTTTTGAAAAGTGGTCCATTTTCCTTGTGAGCTCAGCGCGTGTCTCCATCCTACCATGCAAGACGGCACCAAGCATGCCCAGTCCAATTTTTTCCTTTAGTACAAGTCTCCGTTTTTCGGCTCCCGATGTAGAACGTATAGACGTAAGGACGACAGAATCCAAAAGGGGAGTAGACAGTTCTATGAAGAGGTGGCCTATAGAGTATGCGTTTTTGCTGAAAAGAGACTTTGTGTAACTCTCTAATGAAGTCCTGTAAAGCAAAGAAGGAGATTCCCAGTTGAGAGGGGAACTGGATTTTATTACAAATATTGTGAGTTCGTGAACGCCGGTTGTATCAGCTGTAGAGCCCTTTACAATTGCTACTGAATAACAGTAAACAAAAAACAGAAGGAGAAATTTCAGTATTGCTTTGTTTCTTATCATAAAGAATCTTAAAAATGCTAAATTTAGATAAAGATTTCTTTTTTTCATATCTTTATATATGAAATCAGAAACGGAAAGGGGCTATTATATGGAGGATTATAATTTTACATGGGATCAGTTAGGAGATGTCAAAGATGGGCGTCCAAACCTGAGTATGAATACAAGAGTAGAGGTTTACCGTCTGATGCAATTTACAATGAGGGCGGTACTTGAAAAGGAGTATGGAAATGAAATAACAAAAGAAATTCTGATAAAATCCGGGAAACTTGCAGGAACAGAATTTTGTAAAAATATGTTGGATTCTTCTTTGCCACTCACCAAATTTATCGCCCAGCTTACAGAGAAGCTTCTGGAGTTCTCCATAGGCATATTAAAGGTAGAAAAATTAAATCCCGATACGTTAAGCTTTGTTGTAACTGTCTCGGAAGATCTTGATTGCTCTGGCCTTCCGGTAACCGGGTACACGGTCTGTGACTATGACGAGGGGTTTTTAGAGGGGATCTTCAACACATACACAGGCAAGAATTATGTTGTAAAAGAGGTTGACTGTTGGTGCACCGGTGAGAGAACCTGTAGATTTGCAATTGATGTAAAAACGAGTTGATTCATTCAAACGTAAATGAATATGGAGAAAAAGGAGAAGGAGATAATTGCTGAACTTACAAATGCTGTAAGCAAGCTTTCTCAGGGGCAG
Organism: Bacteroidales bacterium; assembly: GCA_041659025.1. GTDB lineage: Bacteria > Bacteroidota > Bacteroidia > Bacteroidales > UBA932 > Bact-08. The sequence continues at coordinate 761,903 of JBAZZA010000001.1, forward strand.
CGAGTGAATGTGAATTTTGAAACTCTTGCTGATTCTGACACAGAGGAGGTTATGCAGCTGAAAGCAGCGATTGCTAAACTGGCACAACAATATAACGACAATTATGCTTTTGTTCTTGATATAGCAAAAGGCAAGCTCGATACAACCCCTCCCTCAAAAAACAGCTTTGCAAATCCCTACAAACAACTTCATGCAGATCTTCTGCACCTGACCTGGCAGATAAAGCAGATTTCGGAGGGTGATTATGATCAGAAGGTATCATTTTCAGGTGACTTCTCTGCTGCAATTAACAAAATGATTGCCTCACTAAGGGAAAAACAAAGGATAGACGAACTTAATGTTAAGTATCTGAATGAACTTAGGGAGCTTAATGCAACAAAAGACCGGTTCTTCTCAATTATTGCACATGATCTTAAAAATCCTTTCACCGGCTTACTGGGTTTCAGTGATATTCTACTTTCTAATCTCCACGCTAAGGATTACGAAACGGCAGAGGAGTTTGCTACAATAATTAAAGGCTTATCAGAACAAGGTTACAAACTGCTCGTTAACCTGCTTGAATGGGCAAGATCTCAGCTTGACGCAATAAAAATCAATATTGAGCCGGTCTCTCTTAAGGTAGCAATGGATGATTCAAAAAGTATTGTATCTGCTGGTGCAAACAAGAAGAATATTGAGATACTTTATGATTGCAACTTGGATTACAAAGTGTTTGCCGACACCAACATACTTAAAACCATCTTGAGAAACCTGCTAAGCAATGCTGTCAAATATTGTAATGGCAAGGGAGTGATAAGGATATCGGCAGAAAGGAAGGGAAAATATATAGTAATATGTGTTTCGGACAACGGTGTTGGGATAAAGAAGGAAAATCTCTCCCGTTTGTTCAGAATTGACAGCAAGGTTAGTACAAAAGGCACAGACAATGAGGATGGTACCGGTCTGGGACTCATCTTGTGCAAAGAGTTTGCAAATAAGTTAGGAGGAGATATTTCTGTAGAGAGTACTGAAGGGAAGGGGACAAAATTTTTTGTATCGCTGCCTGAAGCTGAATAATAGAGATGGACTACAGGTTTACAATATATTCACTGGTTTTTCTGGCAGCAGGACTGCTCTCATTTTTTGTTGCATATATTTCCTGGCAGGGGAGAAAGGTAAAGGCTGCAGAGGAGCTCGCAATTGTTATGTTTTCTGCAGGTATCTGGGCTTTGTTCGTCATTTTGGAGACAGCTTCAGGTACTATTGAGGGAAAGATATTCTGGTCAAAAATTGCATATTTACCGGCGGTTTTTACACCGGTTGCCTATCTTTTTTTTGTTATAAGCTTCATAAACAGGGAGAAGTGGCTGAATATTCAGAAGAAAATATGGATCTCGTTTATTCCGGCAATAACATTCCTGCTGGCATTGACAAATGATTTTCACCATCTTATCTGGACAGGATTTTCGCCAATATCTCCGGTGACCAATCTTGCTGAGTATTTTCATGGAATCGGTTTCTGGATAGGCTATCTGGGTTATAACTACATTTTACTTTTTACTGCCTCTTTCTTTTTAGTCAGACATATATTCAGACAGATTGAAATATTAAAGCTTCAAGGGGGCATTATCTTTCTTGCATCTATTTGTCCGTGGATAGCCAGCGTTCTCTATCTTACCAACAACAATCCGGCACCGGGTTTCGATATTGTTCCATTTAGCATTATCATGAGCGGAACACTCATTGCCTGGTCAATATTCAACAAACGCTTTCTTGAGATTGCCCCTGTTGCCAGAGAGACACTGGTGGAAGTACTGGAAGAGGGAATTGTTGTACTGGACGAAGAGAACCGTATACAGGATATAAACAGTTCAGCCCGTAAGTTTTTGGAAATTACCAGGAAAGACGTTTTGGGTCTTAGTCTTAAGGCGGCTGCCGGGGAGGACAAACTTGCAAATGCGGTGTTGAGCAAAAATACCCAGGCTAGTGTTGAAATTATAAAATGTGAAGGAGCAACCAATAAAAGTACATTTACATATGTTGTAAACAAACAAGAGATTACGAATCACGCCGGCAGCCGTCTGATTATTATAAGGGACGAAACCATGAAGGTTAAGCGTCAGAGACTTTTAGATGCAATAGCCCGCGCTAATTCTATTCTGGTTCAGGGAGAGAATCTCGATGAGTCAATAGAGGAAGCTTTGGGAATTATTGGAATTGCAACCGAGACAAACAGAGCATATATTTTTACGAACACAGACCATCCCGGTTACAAGATGCCTTTGATGAGCCAGAAGTATGAATGGACAGATGGTACTACAGAAAAACAGATAGATAATCAGTATTTGCAGAATCTTCCTTATGAAAATGTTTGTCCTCGTTGGTTTACAACCTTTCTTTCCGGAGGAACCATAACGGGGATAGTGAGCGAGTTTCCGGATATGGAGAAAGCAGATCTTGAAAGTCAGGGAATCAAGTCTATTTTGGCAACTCCCATTTTTGTAGACAAAAAACTTTGGGGATTCATTGGTTTTGACGACTGTATGAATGAACGGGAGTGGTCGGTGGTTGAGGAGATACTTCTTTCTGCTGCAGCAAACACAATAGGTGCCGCCTATCTCAGAAAGTTAAATCAGGAGGAACTTATAGTGGCAAAGGAGAGAGCGGAGGAGAGCGACAGACTTAAGTCTGCTTTTCTTTCCAACCTTAGCCATGAGATTCGCACTCCTCTGAATGCAATAACCGGTTTTCTGGATCTGTTTCAAACGACAGAAATAAGTGCAGAGGAACAGATACTATATTCCGACCTTCTAAAGAAGAGTAGCGAAAGAATACTCAGTACCCTAAACGATATAATTGAGATTTCAAAAATTGAGGCGGGTCATACCAGATTGAGCGAGGGTAGCATCAGTCTTAACGAGACAATTGACATTCTCTGTGCCACATTCAAGACTGAGGCAGAGGGTAAGGGATTAAGAATATCGGCAATCAAAGGTCTTGTAGACAGGGCGGCTTTTGTTAATATTGACAAGGTTAAGTTGGAGGCAATTCTTATAAATCTTATTAAGAATGCAATTAAATTCACACAAGTGGGTTTTGTAGAGTTTGGATATATGCTAGACCACGACAGATTGATCTTTTTTGTAAGGGACAGTGGCATAGGCATTCCACTGGATAGGCAAGAGGTTATTTTCGACGCTTTTATGCAAGTAGATCAGAATATAACCCGCTCTTACGAAGGTACCGGCATTGGTCTTGCCATTGTAAAGGAGTATGTAGAGATGCTGGGTGGGAGTATAGGTGTTGAGTCGGAGCCCGGAAAAGGAAGTTATTTCTATTTTGGAATAAAATACAATCCTATATAACCAAACGCAAATGGTGTGTGAATTTCTCCCCTACCTCCTTGAGTGAGGGCTTGAGGCCGGTCTCTTTTTCTATTGAAGTGACCCCTTTATCTACAAACCCACATGGATTTATATGGTTGAAGTAACTGAGGTCAGTTGTCAAGTTCAGGGCGAATCCGTGCATAGTTACAAAACGCGATGCCTTTACACCTAGTGCAGCAATTTTACGTGCCCGTGGCGTCTGGGCATCAATCCATACTCCCACGGCCCCATCCATCCTTGCAGCGGTTATGCCGTATTCTGCTACTGTCATAATGATTGCCTCTTCCAGGCACCACATATATTTCTTGATTCCCAAACCGAGCTCTTCCAGGTCAAAGATAGGGTATCCGACAAGTTGCCCGTAGCCATGATAGGTTACGTCTCCTCCTCGCTCTATTTTGTAGTATTTTGCTCCTATCCGTTTTAGGAAATCTTGGTTAAACAACATGTTGTTTACATTTCCGTGCATACCCATTGTGTATACATGAGGATGTTCCAGCAGAAGAAGATACATTTCGCCTTTCTCGCCTTTCGACTTTGCCTCTATTAGCTTGTTGAAAAGATCTTTTTGCATATCCCATGCCTCTTGATAGTCTATAAGACCAAGCTCCTGAACAAGAATCTCTGCGCCGCGGTTTGTGGTAATTATCATATAATCAACGAATATTTATTGTCTACTGCCCATTGCTTTTTCCGCCATATATGACGATCTAACCAACGGGCCACTCTCTGCATAGGTGAAACCTGTTTTAAGTGCAAACTCCTTGTATTTGTCAAATTGGATAGGATTAATGTATTCTATAACAGGCAGATGGTTTAGGGATGGGCGCAGATACTGACCTATGGTTACAACACTGCATCCGTTTTCATGCAGATCGGATAGTGCCTCCATAACCTCTTCCTCGCTCTCGCCAAGGCCAAGCATAAGGCCGCTTTTGGCTATAAAGCCTTTCCGTGAGATGTAGTTGATTGTCTTTAGTGAAACCTCGTACTTTGCTCTTGACCGTACAGACGGTGTAAGTCTTTTCACTGTTTCAATATTGTGTGCCACAATATGGGGCCGTGCATCAAGTACAATATCTATCAGTTCCTCTCTGGCATCAAAATCAGGAATTAGTACCTCTATGGTTGTTGATGGGTTTACTTTTAGACATTCAGAAATGACATCGGCCCAGTGAGCCGCCCCCCCGTCGGGCAAATCATCTCGCGTAACCGATGTTATAACACAGTGTTTAAGCTTCATGAGCGAAACAGACTCTGCGAGTTCTGCAGGTTCCTTTTGGTTTGGAGAGAGTGGTTTGCCTGTGGTTGTTGCACAAAATCTGCAAGAACGGGTGCAGATATCTCCAAGTATCATGAATGTTGCCGTTCCTCTGCTCCAGCACTCTGTTTTGTTAGGACACATGCCACTGCTGCAGATTGTATGAAGGGCATGTTCTTTAACTATTTTGTCTACTTCTGAATATCCTCCGGACGTATCTAGTTTTATTTTTAACCATTCTGGTTTTTTATCGGCTCTTATTATCATTTCTACTAACCTAATTGTTTACGCAGTTCAAATTCAATCTCTGCCGGAGGCATGTTGTCGGAATCGTAGAATGAGTTTATATCCAGAGAGCCTTTGTCCAGTAGATCATTAGGTATAAGGAAATCAATCTCCTCATTACCGGTTTTGAACAGACAACTCTTCTCTGTTCCATCATGAAGTGTTGTCTTGAACTCTACAATGTTGAAATCTTTAATATCTATCGATCCTGAATCTGTAAGGTAAAAGTATTCTTGTATATCAGATGGTTTTATACTTGTCCTGAATTTTTTTTCTTCTCCTGCAACTATTTGATCAAAAAGAGCAGGTTCTATTGTGAATGTGAGCTTTTCCATTGCTTGTGGTTTGTTTCTTATTGGTGTAATTGTTAAAACCGCGCTCTTGCCAGAACTATCCCTGTGTTCCGTCCGGTGCTCTTTACATATTCCGACAGAGGTTCTTTATTGATTACCACTTTTTTATGCTTTGATGATGCATGTATAAAGGTCAGTTTTTTTCCGTCTTTATAGATTATTCCTACATGTGATATGTCTATTCCGGGAATTGTGGTTACCAAACCCACCATGTCACCACTCTTGATTTGTGATGCTCTTTTATCAATTTCTTCGGCTGGCAGATAATAATGCTCTCTGGAATTTATTTCACTCTCCTTGGCTTTTATTTTACCAATCAGATCTTCTTTTCCGTTTAGCTGTTTATACTTGTCAGTATTTGAAGACATTATGTATAGGTTTAGAATGAGAGGCTTCGATCCTGCCATTTTGGATACATTCTTCACAATTTTCTTTTCCTGATTTTGGTAAATCCAGTCTGATGTATAGTGCAGCCTGTCGGTGTAGTTGTTTATCACCCCATCTCTGTAGCGGATCAGCCTCAGTTTGCTGCAGAAATTTTCGAAGGTGAGTACTTTTGTTTTAGCGGTCATTGCTAAGGCATATACTGTTTCTAAAAATGTGGTGCAATCCAGTGCCCTCAGGTTTACCACCAGGCCCTCTGGCTCTATTTCAAGGGTGTTGGCAACATAAGGAACATTCAGGAAAAATTTTGCTGTTTCAATAATAAGTTGATTATCAGGCAGATTTGTCTTGTTGTATATGTAGGCTGTGTACTTGTCAAATATGCTGCGATCTTCAGATTTGTAATAAACCTTCTGGTTGCCGATAGGTTGCTTGTCGGGGTTTTTTGCTTTCTGAGCAAATGATATGCTTACAAGCGATATCATAAGTATGAATAGAAATAGTTTTTTCATCTCTTTATATTTCCTCTAATGTAAATATTAACGCAGAGAATAGCAAATCTTAGTTGCTTTGATTTTCACACTTCCAGCTGATAACGTATTGTAAATCATCTGGCAGTTGTAATTTTCCGGGGTCAGAATAAATTGTCCAGGAGCCGTTTAAATTATTGCAGAGTGAAGTAAGTTCAAAATGTGCCATTGCAATTCCTATGTCGAGTTCATGCATTCCCATTGATTCGTAGATTCTGTTCTTGGGCTTTTTGTAGAAATGGAACGTGTCGCTCTTTTCGTCAAAAAATATCCTCCATGGCTGAGTGTTGCTGGCCGATGGGGCAAGCCGGAGCATTTCCAGTGATTCGGAATATTTATACAGCGTGCTGTCGCGGTTAGAGTCTATCTGACTGCGGTTGACAGGAACCTGTGTATGGTAGTTGAAAAATAGTTTTTCCCATAGCATTCTTTGCGATGCTCCAACTGCATAGCGCATGAATTTTTCAGGAATTGTCTTTTTTTCAGCAGCATATCCTATCACAACCAGACCGGGAATCACAGACCCTTTTTCCAGTACAATGTCGTTGAAATAATCGTGATCGAAATATCCTATCCAGCAAGAAGCAACTCCAAGCTCCGTTGCCTTGAGGACAACTTTCTCCATAAGGTATCCATAATTCAGTCTGGCGATGGGATCGTCTTTTGTGAAACCAAGAAGATATGTATTATTTCCTCTGATTGCACCGTATGCGAGCTTCATCTTTTGCTCGCCTGTACCCTTCTCCAGAATAGTCAGATTGATGTTGTCTCCTGTTATAACCTTTTTATTCAGCTCAATAAATTCTTCAAGTGCTTTTTTATGGGAATGTTTAAGATATTCCTGATTAAATGTTCTGCAGGATTTTCTTGCGATGATTGTATGCTTGATGTTGTTTAGCACGATATGTAATTGTTGTTTTATGGATTATATTAATATCTGCCTCTGTTTACGATTATTAGTGCAGCTATTACGCCTGGAACCCATCCGGCAAGAGTAAGAAGGAATACAATAAGTACCGACCCGCATCCGTAGTCGATTACGGCCAGGGGTGGGAAAAATATGCAGATGAGGACTCTTAAAAATGACATGTCTGTTTATTTTTTTTCGTGGCTAATTGGTGCTCAAATGTAAGATTTTTCCGGATATTTAAATCAAAAACGTCCATTTTGGGGGATTTCCCAAAATGGACGTCTTCTTGAACGCATTTTACCTAAACTAATTTTAATCTAAATATCAGAAACTCTTCAGCCTGTTTCTACAATATATACAATTGAAAAAGCTTTTACCCTAATTTTTTTTTAAAAAATTGCAGGAATATGTTCCATGATCCAACCAAGTTATTTAAGGTAATAAACAGTTATTCAGACACTTGGTGTACTTTTGTTTGTATTGTAAATAATTGATTTGCAGAGTGATACCTCAAATGACTTGGTCATGAGAGGTGGGGTGTGTAAAACAGAAACGAGCTCCTGAGGTGTAACTCGGATCAATCCAGATGTCGCCACCTAATTTGGTTACGATTTGTTTGCAGATTGCAAGGCCGAGTCCGGTGCCTTGTTTGTATTCATCCAGCTTTTCGAAGCGTTTGAAAATATTTTTGGTTTTTCCGGCAGGAACCCCGCAGCCGGTGTCGGTGATTGTGAAGAGAATGAAAGAGAGACTCGAATCCAGTTCGTACGAAAGGGTTATTGTCCCTTTTTCTGTGAACTTATTTGCATTGGTAATAAGGTTCAGGAGAACCTGTATCAGTCTTTTTGGGTCGGTTTTCAAATAGAAACTCTCCTTCCCGGGGTTGAAGATATATTGAATGCCAGGTTTACGGAGGTGTTTGGTTGTGCTTAAGACATTGTTGAACAATTCGTTTAGCTCTACTTGTTGAAATGAGAATTTGGTTATACCGGTTTCGAGACGAGAAATATCAAGTATGTCGTTTATAAGAGTGAGAAGTATGTCTGAGTTCTGTGAAATAAGAGTGTTGTAATTTGTTTTTTCTTCGTCAGTTAGGGTTTCGGTACAGAGTATGTCGGAGAAACCGACTATTGCATTTAATGGGGTACGAATCTCGTGGCTCATGTTTGCAAGGAACGCCGACTTTAGTTTGTCTGACTCCTCTGCCTTGTCTTTGGCGGCAATAAGTTCAGTTTCCCTTATCTCCAGGTTTTTTCTGAGCTTTCTGTTTCTGTTATACAATACAAACATAGTGACAAGTAACAACACCGATATAATGGTAATTACAGATATGATAGTTATATAATTCTTATACAAATCTATACGGGGGTCTTCACTACTGATGAGTACGCTATTGGCTGGAAGTTGGTCCGACCTTACACCAAGTACTTTAAGCTTTCGGCTGTCGAAATTGTACATTCCTTCGCCCCTTATAAATCTTAAAGAGTCGGGTTTGCCATGGTTGAAGTTAATGATCTGTTGAACAATTATATTTGCATTTGCTCCGTATTTAGGTATAAAGCCACCGATAGCCAAAGTACCTATTCCCGATCCGGTAAGGGAAAAGATTGGCAAATCCTGACGCTCCGATACCAGTTCTTCAAGAGAGTTTCTCAGAAAATATTGCCCCTCTTTGTTTACTCTCCATGTTCCAATCAGCAGCGCGGTGCCAGCCGACAGTTTACTCACCATCTCTTTGGCCTGCTCTCCTGAAACTTTTCTTCCGTCTATGTAAATGGGAAATATTTCGGGAAAATTTGCAATCTCTTTTCTGAACAAAGCTATTAGAGAGGCACCCCCGTAAGTGTTGTCGGTAAGTAAGGCAATCCTTGTGACATTTGGGTAGAAATCCTTTATCAGCTTTATGTTGGCAGCAACATCATAAACATTCAGAAAACCACCGCATCTGAATTTACCGGTTGCATGTTCTGCCATGTTTATCCATGTCGGCCTCCATTTTTTGTCCTGGATCTCAGAAGGAAGTGTTATACCATTTTCGCTTGTAAAGGAGCAGAATACAGGTACTTCCCTGAAAGGAATGAGTGCCAGTGAATCAGATTCTGCAAGTTGAAGGAAGGCTGCCCATGCCTCTTGTCCTAAAAGTACGATTGCTCTTATTCTGCTTTTTTCGTGCTTCTTAAGAAGTTCAGCTACCTGACCCTTCCAGATGTGTGCTTCTAATGTAAAATTCTTGGTCCCCAGGTCTTCAATAAGAACATCCGATTTATCTCCATTTTTGAGAAGACTCTCTCCAAAAGAATTAATGAAGTCCGACATTCTTTTAGTGTCGGGGTTGTAGGAGGCGATTATAAGATATGTGTCTCCGGAGTGGGTTTTTGAATCGTGTGCTTCTGCATTACCTGGAGAAAGAATCAGCAATGAGAGAAGAGCTGCAGTGATTAATTGTTTCATATTGCTGAAGAGCTTTTTTGGTTGTTCATATCTCTCCTCTTGCTAAGAGTGAAACTGATCAGCGATATTGATCCGCAGATTATCATCGTTAAGGCTTGTGATTCGTGAGAGATGGTAGCAAAAATAACACCTGTTGTCAGTGTTATTCCGTATACCGATGCAAGAGCCAGTGATAAAATGAAGTGGTAGGCACCTATTCCTCCCTGTACTGGAATTACCCATCCAAGTCCACCGATCATCATCAAAAATAGTGCGTCTCCTGCTCCCAATCCGTAAACTGCCGGAAAAGCCAGGATTGTGGTCCAGCTCATCAGCCAGTAGCAAACCCACAATAAAACAGTATATATGAGAAATAACCATTTCTGGGGCATACGGAAGCCAGACATAATTCCTTTTATGAGACCTCTTACAATATCTGTAATCTTTATGAAAATGGGGTGCTTTTTCCGGTATTTGTAAACAATGTATACGAACACGAAAAATGCAAGAATAGCTGCTGCAAGCATCCAAACCAGACTGACTGAGAATTTTCTCTCAAGCACATCTATGATTTCTATGTTTATAAAAGCTCCGAAAGTATCCCATGAAAATATGAGTATAGAGAAGAAAACCAATATAAGAGTGAGCAGGTCTATGCTTCTTTCCAGAACAACTGTTCCTGCCACTGTTTCGAAAGGGATACCTGTTTTACGTGTTATGACTCCGCATCTGGCCAGCTCTCCTGCCCGGGGTATTGCAAAGTTTGTAAGATAGCCTATGTTTATCCCATCCCATGAGTCGCGAATCTTTATTTTTTTGCCCAGGGGTTGCATTAAAAGGCGCCAGCGAAGTGCCCTTACAAGAAATGCAAAAACACTGATAGACATAGAAAGTGTTATCCAGTAATAATTTGCGCTGCTTAACCCTGCTATAAAATCTTCCCACTTTACTCCTTTGAATGTTGCCCATAGAAATACTCCGGCTAAAGCTAACAAAAGGATATATTTTATAGCGGAGGAGATCTTTTTCATTTTTTGTTACATAGTTGTGTGGGTGGTTTGAAATTTACAACACCAGTTTGTTTGTGTCAGAATCGGGGAAAACCAGCTTCGGCTTGAAGCCTAGTGCCTCTTCCGGGGTCATTATTGCATATGCCATAAGGATTATAAGGTCGCCGGGAGAGAATTTATGTGCTGCGGCACCGTTTATCCCTATCTTTCCGCTCCCTCTTTCGCCTTTTATGACATAGGTCTCTATCCTCTCTCCGTTATTGATGTTTACAATGGCAACCTTCTCATTTTCATACAGACCGGCTGCATCTATGAGATCCTGGTCTAATGTAATGCTGCCAATGTAATTGAGATTTGCTTCAGTAACCTTTGCTCTGTGGATTTTGGATTTTAGTATCTGGAGTTGCATGTCATTTCAATTTTATATTGTCTATTAACCTTACTGTTCCTGCAAAAACTGCAGTACAAAGCTGTATGCTTTCTGCTTCTTCCCAGCTGTTAACAATCTGCAAAGTTAATGAATTTACAATCTCTGCATATTCTACTTTCAAAAGTGGGTCACTATTTATTGTTTCAGTCACCCATTGTGTAAGCTCTGCGGGACTTGCAGACACTATTTTTTTTTCTGCTTTTTTTAGTGTCTTAAATATCTTTGGTGCCGATGCGCGGTGTTCCGGCGTAAGCAGCATATTCCGGGAACTTAGTGCCAGTCCGTCGGCCCCCCGCAATGTAGGTGAAGCAATTATTTCAACGGGATATCCCAGTTTTTTTGTGAAGTACCTTATAATAGCCAATTGCTGAAAGTCCTTCTCTCCAAAAATTGCGTATGCTGGTTTTACAATGTCGAACAAGCGGGTTACAACCTGTGCTACCCCATTGAAGTGGCCGGGTCTTCGTGGTCCTTCGCCTGTCTTGTCAAGTTGGCCAAGGTCAAAAATAAGAGAATCGAATTGTTCGGACTTGTTTTCACTCTTTGGATATATATCTTCCACCGTCGGTACAAAAACAAGAGAAGCACCGGCATCTTCCAGTTTTCTGCAATCTTCTTCAACTGTTCGCGGATAGTGGGCGAGGTCTTCAGGATTGTTGAATTGTGTGGGATTTACGAATATGCTTACTACTACATATTTAGAGTGCTTGAGTGCTGTATTTATAAGTGATATGTGTCCTTCGTGAAGCGCTCCCATTGTTGGAACAAAGGCGATTTTTCTATCTTTAGGCAATAATTCCAACGCTTCCTGAAAATCGGCCAAGGAGTAACAGATGTTCATTTGATTAAAAATTTTTGCAAAAATAGGAAAAATAAGAACTTTGCACTCTACAAACTTTATTAACTATGAAATCAATACTGGGAATAGGCAACGCCTTGACGGATATCCTGGCGGTTATGCCGGATGACTCACTTCTTACGCATTATCATCTGCCTAAGGGCAGTATGCAGCATGTGGATAGGGAAACAGGCGAGAAAATCTGGCAAACACTAAAACCCCTGGGTGTCCAGTATGTGGCAGGCGGGTCTTCTGCCAACACAATTACCGGGACCGCCGTACTGGGCATGCCTTCTACCTTTATAGGAAAAGTGGGTGACGATGAACTTGGCTCGCTTTTCAAATCCGACCAGTCTCGTAATGGAATAAAGTCAATTCTTTTTAAGGGAACGGCGGCTTCCGGAAGGGCGATGGTATTTATTACTGCTCCCAACGCAGAAAGGACCTTTGCTGTTTATCTGGGTGCGGCAATAGAGCTTGTTCCCGAGGATCTTCATCTGGGAATGTTTCTTGGCCACGACTATTTTCATATAGAGGGATACCTTGTTCAGAATCAGGATCTTGTTCGTAAAGCTGTTGAGTTGGCAAGGGAGGCAGGGCTAATAATCTCAATCGACATGGCAAGCTACAATGTGGTTGAGAGTAACGATGCTTTTCTGCATGATATTATTGAGAATTACGTGAATATTGTCTTTGCCAATGAAACAGAGGCTCAGGCCTTTGCCAAAAAGGAACCTCGCGAGGCATTGGATGAGATTGCAAAAATATGTGATATTGCCATTGTAAAGATTGGCAAGGATGGTTCGATGGTCAAAAGTGGCGAAGAGTACCATTACATTGAGGCATGGCCCGCCGACACCATTGATGCAACCGGAGCCGGTGACATGTACGCAGCAGGTTTCCTGTTTGCTCACGCTCACGGCTTGTCGTTGAAGGATTGTGGTGATGTTGGTTCAATCGTGGCTGCCAAGGTGGTTGAGGTGATCGGTCCAAAGATCGACATCCCGCGCTGGAAGCTTGCGAAGCAGGAGATACGGGAGCTGACTGGGCTACTGAAATGACTTGGTCAGTACACGGGCGTGTGGCCAGTATCGATGTTTTCCGGGCAATAATCATGACAATCATGATTTTCGTTAATGATTTGCCGTGGTCCAAAAATTTTCCTCATTGGCTGGAGCATGCTCTTCCGGGAGAGGATATGCTTGGGCTGGCAGATATTGTTTTTCCAGCATTTCTTTTTATAGTCGGCATGTCCATCCCTTTTGCATTTGAGAACAGAAGAGCAAAGGGCGATGGCGATGGTAAGATTTTCCTTCACATTCTTGTCCGCAGTTTCGCCCTCATTACCATCGGGGTACTGATTGCAAACAGAAGGCTCATCAATGCAGATATGACAGGCTTTGACATCAATGTTTATTCGCTGATAATAATGGCGGCCTTTTTCCTGATATGGAACATATATCCAAAAAAGAGAATTATGGGCGAAGTGAGAGAAGAGTTCAAAGTAATGGCGTATTGCAAAGACAATCTGATGTTCACGATTTTCAGGTGGATAGGTATACTAACCCTTGTTTTCATTGTTCTTACCTTCAGGTCGGCAGGGGAGAGTGTCGGATACATCAAACCCAGCTGGGGTATTTTGGGAATGATTGGATGGAGTTACCTTTTTTGTGCCTCGGCTTATCTGATAAGCAGGAAATATCTTCTGATTGTTATAGGATTTTGTCTTCTCTATTATCTGCTGACAATTCTTAATACAGAAAGAGTTATCCCGTTTACCGGTCAGGTGTTCAAAGTTGTTGCGGGAAGCTCGGTGGCATATGCATTTACAATTTCCGGGGTTGCTGCTTCGATGATTCTAAAACGTTACAGACAAAACATATTCTATATTTTAGGAGGGGTAGGATTGGGAATGATTCTTGTCGGATTGATTTCTCACAACTTCTGGATAATATCAAAGATTGCCGGCACCCCGGGCTGGATGTTCCTGTGCATTGGCATATCAACACTTCTGTTTCTGGCTGTCTATTTTGTAGTTGACGTACATGGTAAGGAGAAGTGGTTTAATATCATTAAGCCAGCCGGCACTGCCACGCTCACATGTTACATGTTGCCGTATATCTATTACAGTATTAGAAATATGACCGGCCCATTCCTGCCGGATCCCTTCTATGACGGCATGTTGGGGGTGATAAAATGTATAGCGTTCACTTTCTTTATCATCGGCTTCACTGCGCTTCTGGGCAGATTGGGAGTAAAACTGAAACTATAGGTATGAAATAATATTCAGATTTTTTCTATCTTTACCAATAATAAATATGAATAATGTGATTTATTTCACATTTATCATAGTTAAAGTGTGAAATATGAAGATTAAAAGAAAAGCACTCTCCGATTTAATTGAATGGAAGAACAGTGCAAATCGTAAGCCTTTGGTTTTGCAGGGTGCCAGACAGGTAGGCAAGACCTGGCTTTTAAAGCATTTTGGAAAAACATATTTTGATGATGTTGCATATTTTAACTTTGATAGACAATCTGAGTTAAAGCAGTTCTTTGAAACCTCAAAGGACCCGGATAGAATTATTCAGAATCTTGCTTTAGTTCATGGTAGGGCTATCATACCTGAGAAAACCCTTATAATTTTAGATGAAATTCAGGAGTGCAACGATGCTCTTAACTCTCTGAAATATTTTTGTGAAGAGGCGCCGGAATATCCGATTGCTTGTGCCGGATCTTTACTTGGAGTAGCAATGAGCAGAGGTAAATCCTTTCCGGTTGGGAAAACGGATTTTATGCAGATATATCCTGTTTCATTTAATGAATTCCTTGCCGAGGCCGATCTTAAATTGTGGGAATACTTAGATCATTTAGACAAAATAGAAAATATCCCGGACATATTTTTTACTCCTCTTACTGAAACCTTGAAGAGGTACTATATTTCGGGAGGTATGCCGGAAGCGATAGTATCTTTGCTGGAGAGCCGGAACATTGCGTCAACTCAGGAGATTCTGCAAAACATACTTAACGCCTATACTCTTGATTTTTCTAAACATGTAGATAATAAAGACATTCAGAAAATCAATTATATATGGGAATCACTTCCTTCTCAGCTTGCCAGAGAAAACAAAAAATTTCTTTATCAGACTGTAAAATCAGGCGCCAGAGCCAGGGATTACGAAGAGGCTCTGCAGTGGCTGGTGAATGCAGGATTGGCATATAGAATTTATCTTTCTGAGAAGCCATCTTTGCCGCTTTCTACTTATGACGACTTGTCGGCGTTTAAAATTTATATGCCTGATGTTGGACTGCTAAGAAGGTTGTCGTTGTTGGACCCTGTTGCAATCTTAGAAGGACACAGACTTTTTACAGAGTTTAAAGGAGCGCTTACAGAAAATTTTGTATTGGAATCTCTTGTACAACAGTTTGAGGGTTTCCCAAGATATTGGAAGTCGGGAAACACGGCAGAGGTTGATTTTCTGGTGCAATATAAAAACTCTGTTATTCCGGTTGAGGTCAAATCGGATGAAAATGTTAAGAGCAGGAGCTTGTCGGTCTATCGTCAGAAATATAATCCTGAAGTATCTGTCCGCTATTCTTTACGGAACCTGCAGCTTACCGATGGTTTGCTGAATATTCCTTTGTTCATGGCAGATTATACAAAGAAACTGCTGCAAATAGGCAACTTGGTACAGTATTAAAAAAGTCCGTTGAGCTGCGCGTCTATCCGGTCGATGACGGTGCTCAGATCTTCCTGTTTATCTTCGAACTTGTTTTCGTCGACATCAATTATAAGTATTCTTCCGTCCTTATAACCAGATATCCATGCTTCGTATCGCTCATTAAGGCCGGAAAGATAATCGATGCGGATTCCGCTTTCGTAGTCACGTCCCCTCTTCTGGATTTGTGAAACAAGGTTTGGAATGGATGAACGGAGGTAAATGAGCAAGTCCGGTGCTTTTACCAGCGAGAGCATCAGGTCGAAAAGTGAAGTATAGTTCTCAAAGTCGCGGGAACTCATCAGCCCCATTGAGTGAAGGTTGGGTGCAAAGATGCGGGCATCCTCATAAATTGTCCTGTCCTGCACAACCGGGAGAGGGGTGTTCTGAATGTTCACGATGCCGTTGAAACGCTGGTTGAGAAAATAGATCTGAAGATTGAAAGACCATCGCTGCATATCGTTGTAGAAATCTGCAAGGTAGGGGTTGTTGTCTACCTCCTCGTATTTTGGTTCCCAACCGTAATGTTTTGATAATAATCTTGTTAATGTGGTTTTACCACTTCCGATATTTCCTGCGATTGCTATATGCATAGTTGTAGCTTTAGATTTGACAAAGACAAAATTACGAAAAGATTTTTGTAATTTTGCAGTATGTTAGACACACTACAGCATAAAGGGAGAAGAAAACAGCTATTGCAGCAATTATCAAAAAAATACAATTTTGACAACAGGGTGATTGAGGCGATGAACAGGGTACCCAGACACATGTTTCTTGAGTATGGACTTGACCATCTTGCATATATGGATAAACCACTACCTATAGGTGCCAAACAGACAATTTCTCAACCTTATACTGTTGCAATGCAGAGTCATCTTCTGGGGCTCAATAAATATGACAAGGTTCTGGAGATTGGTACCGGATGTGCGTATCAGACTGCTGTTCTGGTTGAGATGGGGTTAAGGGTCTTCAGTATAGAGCGCCAAAGGTCGTTATATCTGCTTTCGCAGAAAAACCTTGCGCGTCTTGAGTACGATTCTCCTGTGCTTTTTTACGGGGACGGTTTTGCAGGACTCCCGCAATTTGCCCCCTTTAAGGGTATTCTGATAACATGCGGAGCTCCGGAAATTCCGCATACCTTGCTAAAACAACTTGTTATCGGGGGCAGGATGGTTATTCCTGTAGGAACTGAAGTACAAACCATGGTTGTGGTTGAGAGGGTTGGTGAAAATGATTTTGTAAAAACTGAACATGGTGACTACAAGTTTGTTCCTATGTTGGAGGGAGTTGAGGGGTAATTATTCATTAATGATTTATGATACAGACTAAAACATTTTATTTCAACGATTTACGTGAGTGCTGCTATATTCTTTGGGACGAAACCAAGAAGTGCGTGATAATTGATCCGGGTTGTTACAACCAAAGCGAGAAGGAGCGACTGAAAAAGTTTATAGAGAGCAATGAGCTGGTTCCTGAAAAACTGTTGAACACTCATGGTCATTTCGACCATATCATGGGTAACGCGTTTGTGGCAGAAACATGGAACGTTAAAACTTACATTCATTCGCAGGACAAGCCACATCTGGAGAGGACAAGCTACTACAGCGATATGTTTGGCTATAAAATTGACGAACCACCTTTAGATACGATTGATATTGAAGATGGCGAAACCATCGGATTCGGTCACTCGACAATAAAGGTTCTCCATACCCCCGGACACACCAGAGGAGGAGTTAGCTTCTATTGCGAGGAGGTGGGGAACAGATTTGCTGTTGTAGGTGATTGTCTTTTTGCAGGGAGCATAGGACGTACCGACTTACCAGGAGGTGATTATGAAGATCTTATGCACAGTCTGCTGGGCAAGTTATGTAAGCTGGGAGACGATTACCGAATACTTCCCGGTCATGGACCGGAGACAACTATCGGGCATGAACTTGCAACAAATCCGTTCTTGAGGTACGAGTAAATCTCCGCCGCAGTTAATGGTATTTAGCAATTAATGTGTTAGTTATAAATCGTGAAATTTTTTGAAGATGAAATTTGTTTTTGGTTTAGCTTTATTAACGATATGCTCAACTGCTTTTGGGCAGGTGCCGGGTTTAGAGATGAAGACAGATGTGGAAAATCCTGCCGGGATAGATCAAGTGGTAAAAATTCCGCAAATACCCAGGATACTCAACTTTGCAAATGAACCGGTACCACTTAAATACATGGATGTAAAGGAGTCGCTGCAGAGGGAGATGATGGTGATAACATACTGGCATGCCAGTCTCGCGTATATTCTGCAACTCAACAACAGGTACGAGGCAACAATCAGAAAAGTGATAATGGAGGAGAGTCTTCCGGCCGATTTTTATTATCTGTGTATAGCCGAGAGTGGCCTTCAACCGGTTGTTTCACCGGCTGGGGCATGTGGATACTGGCAGTTTCTGGAAACAACAGCAAAGGAGTACGGCCTGGTTGTTGACGATGAGGTGGACGAGCGTTACAACATTGAGAAGTCTACACGGGCCGCTGCCGCATACTTCAAAAAGGCATATGCGGAGTTTGGAACATGGACCATGGCGGCAGCCTCATTCAACATTGGTTTGAGTAATGTGAGAAACCGGATGGAGCTGCAGTCGCAGAAGAATTATTATGACACACATTTTCCGGAGGAGACATCGAGATACCTCTTCAGGGCTCTGGCATTTAAGACAATAATGTCCAATCCTCAGGCATACGGTTTCGTAATAGACAAGGAACAGCTTTATCCTCCGTTTGAATATAAAGAGGTAAAGGTAGATGGCCCTGTAGAAAGCTGGCCTGAGTTTGCGGCAAGGCACAAAACGAATTTTAAGTTACTGAAGATTTATAATCAGTGGATACGGTCGCACTCGTTGCAGAACAAAGCGAGGAGAACTTTTATTGTTAAGATTCCCACCGGGAGGTAATTTGCTAATAGATGAGTATAGAAGTAATAGGGGCCAGGGAGCACAATTTAAAAAATATTGATGTTACCATTCCGCGTCATAAACTGGTTGTAATTACCGGATTGAGCGGGAGTGGCAAGTCTTCTCTTGCGTTTGACACAATATATGCAGAGGGACAGCGGCGGTACATGGACACATTGTCGGCATATGCCCGTCAGTTTATGGGAGCATTGGAGAGACCAGATGTGGACAGCATTACAGGACTAAGCCCTATTATAGCTATAGAACAGAAGACAACCGGCCGCAATCCAAGGTCGACAGTAGGGACAATTACAGAGATATATGACTTTTTGAGGCTACTTTATGCCAGGGCTGCCATTGCATATTCACCTGTTACAGGGCTGGAGATGATCAAGTATTCCGACGATCAGATTGTAACCCTTATAATCAGGGAGTACGAAGGGAAAAAATCGTTGCTTCTGGCACCTCTTGTCAAGGGGAGAAAGGGGCATTACAAAGAATTGTTTGAACTTCTTATCAGACGAGGTTTCACTCAGGTAAGGGTAGACGGAAAGGTTTTTGACCTGGCCGCAGTCAAACCCCTGGACAGGTATAAGTCACACTTTATAGAACTTGTTGTAGATAAGTTACTTCCTGAGCCCGGGAGTGAGAAAAGAATAATAGAATCAGTTCTCTCTGCCTTGCATCATGGCAAGGGGTCGCTTGCGGTTCTGGATATGAAGGAAGACAAACTGAGACATTTCAGCAAGCATCTGATGTGTCCGGAAACAGGAATCTCTTATCCCGAGCCGGCCCCTCACTCGTTCTCGTTCAACTCACCCCAGGGAGCATGTCCGCATTGCAAAGGTCTGGGAATGATTACAAAGGCCGATCTCAAGAAAATTATTCCCGACGACGCAATATCTATTGCCAAAGGAGGTATAGTGCCCTTGGGTCACATGAGAGACAATCTGCTGTTCAGACAACTGGAGGGTATTGCAAAAAAATATGAATTTTCGCTCCATGACCCTATCAGAGATATTCCCGAAGACGCACTTGATACCATAATTTATGGTTCGGATGAACTTTTCAGGGTAGGGGGCACCGGGGCATATTCTCAAATGATGAGTTTCAATGGGGTAATAGCCCGCATTGAGCAGACAAGTGCCGACAACGATGATATTCTTGTGAGAAAGGAAAGGTTCATAGAGGAGATTGTGTGTCCCAAATGCAATGGAACCAGGCTCAAGGAGGAGGCACTTAGTTTCAGGATAGACAATAAGAATATCTCAGAGGTGTCGGCTCTGGACATAGATATACTGGCTCAATGGATTGCAACTCTAGACCTGAAGCTTAACCCCAGACAGAAAATAATTGCCAGGGATGTCATAAAGGAGCTGCTGGACAGGGTAGGTTTTCTAATAGATGTTGGTCTTGACTACCTTTCGTTGGACAGAAGTACAAGATCGCTGAGCGGAGGCGAGAGTCAGAGAATTCGTCTTGCAACACAGATAGGGTCCAAACTGGTGAACGTCCTCTATATTCTGGACGAACCGAGCATAGGACTGCATCAGAGAGATAACATAAAGCTTATTGAATCTCTGAGGAAGTTGAGGGACGAGGGAAACTCAGTAATGGTTGTGGAACACGACGAGGAGATGATTCTGAATGCCGATTATCTCATAGACCTTGGCCCGGGTGCCGGCGACAAGGGAGGGAAGGTTCTGTTTTCGGGGACACCTTCAGAGATTTTTGAAATACCAGAAGAGGAGATAATGAAAATGAACAGTCTAAGTCTGGAATATCTCCGTGGGTTCAGGAAAATAGAGGTGCCACAACAAAGAAGAAGGGGCAACGGAAAATTTTTGGAATTGAAGGGTGCTACAGGAAATAATCTCAAGGGGGTTGACATAAAGATTCCTTTGGGTTGTTTTATAGGGGTGAGTGGTGTGAGCGGCAGCGGAAAGTCGTCTCTCATTAACGAAACCCTTATGCCAATACTTAGCAATTACTTCTTCCGTTCGCTCTACACGCCACTTCCATATAGCCAAATTATTGGTATTGACAATATTGATAAACTTATAGAAGTTGACCAGTCGGCTATTGGCAGAACTCCCAGAAGCAACCCTGCCACTTATACAACAGTCTTTTCTGATATCAGGAAGTTGTTTGAGGAGACCCCTGATGCAAAGATAAGAGGTTTCAAGGCAGGCAGATTCTCCTTTAATGTAAAAGGGGGCAGATGTGAAGAGTGTAAGGGAGCCGGAGTACAGATTATTGAGATGAACTTTTTGCCTTCTGTGCACGTTCACTGCAAGGAGTGCAACGGAAAGAGGTACAAACCCGATACTCTGGCTGTCAAATATAAAGGGAAGTCCATAAATGATGTTCTGGAGATGACCATCTCGCAGGCTGTCCAGTTTTTTGAGCACATTCCTTCAATCATGCAAAGACTGAGGGCCCTGGAGGAGGTAGGTCTGGGCTATGTGAAACTTGGACAATCATCTACAACTTTGAGCGGGGGCGAAAGCCAGAGGGTGAAACTAGCCACTGAACTTTCGAAAAAAGATACAGGCAACTCACTATTTCTTCTGGATGAACCAACAACCGGTCTGCATTTCGAAGATATAAGAGTTTTGTTGGGAGTGCTGCAAAGGCTTGTAGATCAAGGAAACACAGTTATGATAATAGAGCACAACCTGGATGTACTTCGTTCTGTTGATTATATTTTTGATCTGGGACCGGACGGAGGAGCAAAGGGAGGCCGGATTGTTGCTCAAGGCACGCCTGAGGAGCTCAGGCTAAATAAAGAATCTGTTACAGGGCACTATTTGTGATATATCCAATACATTAACAACAATAAATGAATAAGTAACCATGATAAGTGTTTATTGCGAAAATCTCAAAAAGTCATTTGAGTGTGTACCGGGAACAACCCTCAGTGAACTACTAAAACAGACAGGCCTCACCCTTGAATGGCCAGTATTGGCAGCAGTTGTGGACAATCAATTGAAAGAACTTGGGTTTAATATTTATATATCACATACTGTAAAATTCATAGATTACTCCCATCCCGACGGTTACAGAACTTATATACGTTCTTTGAACTTTATACTCCAAAAAGTAGTTGCAGAGATTTACCCCCAATATTCCCTCGTTATTGACTACAACCTACAGAATGGAATGTACGGAGAGGTTAGGGAACTGGAACCCGATGAAGACAACTCTCCCAAAGTTGTTTCTCTAAGTGAAGAGGAGATTCTGGAAATCAAGAAAAGAATGCAGCTGGTTATAGCTAAAGATCTCCCGTTTACCCGACAGAAGGTACGTACAGACGAGGCTGTGGCAATATTCAAATCGCAGAATAAGCCCGAGAAGGCCTTCCTCCATGAACAGAGAGGTAAATTTTTTACAACAGTCTATTACCTCGATGGATATGCGGACCATTTTTATGGTCCCTTGCTTGAGAGCACCGGAAAGTTAACCACGTTCGACTTTGAGTCATTCAGCAGGGGCTTTCTTATAATATCTCCACCAATCACCAAACCATACGAAATTGTAAAAACGCCATACCAGTACAAACTTTTTGATGTATTCAAGGAGTACTCCGACTGGTGTTCCATACTTGGAGTGAAGGGTGTCGCATCACTGAATCAGGCAATACTGGAAGATAAAGCCAGGGCACTGATACAAATAGCAGAGGGGCTGCATGAGAGAAAATATGCTGCAATTGCAGACGAGATATTCAAGAGAAGAGAAAAAGTAAAGCTTGTGTTGATAGCGGGGCCAAGCAGCAGCGGAAAGACAACCACCTCTAAAAGGGTGGCTCTTCAGACAAGGGTGCTTGGGTTGAACCCTATTATAATAGAACTGGACAACTATTTTATTGACAGGGACTTCACCCCCAAGGACAGTGATGGAAATTATGATTTTGAAATTCTTGAGGCTCTTGACATAGAATTTCTTAATAGCCAGCTCAACGAGTTGATTCAAGGAAAAACAATCAATCTGCCAAGATTTGATTTTGCTTTGGGTAAAAGGACCTTTCTGGGAGAGACACTTACAATGGGAGAGAAGGATATTCTTATAATGGAGGGAATTCATGCATTAAACCCAAACCTTACAAAACATCTTCCCCGTGATACAATGTTCAAGATATATGCATCTGCCCTCACGTCGCTCTCACTGGACGAGAACAACAATATATCTTCTTCAGATAACAGGCTCATTCGCAGGATAGTAAGGGATGGTTTTTTCAGGGGAGTGTCTCCTGAGAGCACTATAATGAGATGGCCAAGTGTGAGACGGGGCGAAATCAACAACATTTTCCCACATCAGGAAAATGCAGATATAATGTTCAACTCTGCTCTTATTTATGAGCTTCCTTTGCTTAAGTACTATGCCGAACCTTCGTTAAGAAGAATTGCTCCCAACTCGCCTGCCTCAACAGAGAGTATCAGGCTCCTTAAGTTTTTATCTTATATTCAGGAGCTTCAGCCATCGGAGATTGCGCTTGTTCCGCCTACTTCTGTAATGAGAGAGTTTATTGGAGGCAGTAGTTTCAGATATTAGATTTCTTATCGCGATATCCAGAATTCAGGATTCTGTTTCTCAGTTCCCTTCCAGAGCTGGAAGTGAATCACTGAAACGCCGTCCGACTCGGTAAGTGATCCCAATACCTGACCGGTAGAAACCTTATCACCTGTTCCAACAGATATCTTGTCTAGTTTTGTATAGAATGTATAATAGCTGCCATGCTGAATCAGAATGCACTGATTGTAGCCGGGCATGACAAGAATCTGTTTTACTTCGCCGTCAAAAATACAATGTACATTGGCATTTGCATCAGTTGAGATGTTTACTCCGTTGTTAAAAGGCAATTTTACAGATTTGAATACGGGATGATAGTGCTGACCGAACTGTTCTGTTATCACACCTTTCTTAACCGGCCAGGGCAATCTGCCCCTGTTGTTCTCAAACTTGCCGGAAAGTGCCCTGTCTGCAACGCCCTCCTTATATTCGGGACTCTTTTGCTCCTTGACGGCAGCTGCTAGTATCCTTTCAATTTCGCGATTAAGCTTTTCTACCTCCTTTCTCTTCTCGTTCAGCTGTTTAAGCACCTCCTTCTCCTTCTTTGTGAGCTGGGTTATTGCACGTTTTGCGCTGGTCTCTTCCTGCGATAGTTTCTTGAACTCCTGCTGCTTTTTTGCCTGTGTACTTATAGATTTTTCTCTTATCTGGGCAAGAGTCTCCCGCTCACTGCTTATTTTTTCGCTGTTGCTGCGGATATTATTAGTCAGCTCCTTAATGGCACGAGTGTAGTTCCTTATATATATCCACCGGCGGTATCCCTGCTCAATGTTATCACTTGCAAGAATATACATCAGCCACATCTTCTGGTCCCTTTTTTTGTAAGAGAAATATATAAGCTGCGAGTATCTTTTTTTAAGCTCCTGCAGATTGTTGTTCAGTTTTACTATCTCCTGCTCCTTACTCACAACCTGATTGCTTATCTGTTTTATCTCTTGATCAAGTTCCTTGAGCAGTTTCTTCCTGTTGGTTATTTTTCTCTGGATAAAGCTGAGCTCTTTTGTGTTTGCCTGCTGACTCGACTTTGTTGCAGCAAGCTGTTTGTCAAGAAATGCAATCTCCTCTTCTATCTGCTGCTTCCTTTTTGTCTGTTCTGTAACACTCTGGGAACTGAGTGTCACAGCGATAAGTAAGAAAAGAGATATAAGGGTGTACCGTAACATTATTTAACCGCTCCTCTTTTTTTTGCCATCTTGGCCGCTATGCCCATACTTGGGTCCAGCTTGTCGGCCTGACCCCAGTAGATGTCGGCGAGGTCGTACTCTTTGAGAGAGTAAAGCACCTCTGCATAATGGTCGAGTATTGCTGCATTTTCGTTGCCTCCGTATATCATTGCATGTTTAAAAATGGCCCGGGCTTCAATGTTCTTGTCCATCAGATGCAATATCCAGGCATATGTGTCTAGGTATGTTGGATTGTTAGGTTCTGCCTCTATGGTCTTTTTGCTCATCTCGTATGCCCGTTTAAGGTCCTTTTTCTCCAGGCTCAGATAATAAGCATAGTTATTTAGGGTTGCAATGTGTTTTGGCTCTTTGCCAAGAGTCTTCCGGTAATAGCTGAAGGACTCTTTCTTGTTGCCTATCTGGTAGTAAAGGTCGCCTAGTATAGAGAGGTTCCGTACGGTTGATGCACTGTCGCCTTTTGACAAAGTGAGTAATTCTTTAAATATCACAATAGATTCCGGTATCATTTTCGATTGCAGAAGACCTATTCCCTTAAGTTCCATAAAATCGCGGTCCTTCGGAAGTACCATCAGAGCAGAATCGCTGCAAACTACAAGTTTATCCCATCGCTCCATGTAGTAGAGCATAGACAGATATTGTTTGTGAGCCTCTTTGGTGTTGTAGTGTTCCTTAAGATTTTTGTCGAGTACCCTTATTGCCGGGTCAGTTCTGCTTGTCTGAACAAGATATAATGCATAAGTATATGCAACGGAAGTGTCACCGGGATGTGCAAGGTAGAGGTTTGACATCATGGTGTCTACCTGGGGAGTGAATGTCTGTACAAACTTCTGGCTCGATAATATCTCTGTCATGTAGCTTACCTTCATCTTTGAGTCTATCTCCGGATTTGCAAGAAATGGGAACACTCTCTCAAAGTAAAGGTCGAACTGACCTCTTATCCGGAATACCTCTGCCATTCCAAAGCTTGCAGGGATATATGTGGGATCCATTGTGAGAGCCTTACTGTAGTAATCAAGAGCCAAAGTATCCTTTTGTTTGCCGGAATAAATGTCTCCGAGGAGTGTGGCTGTCCGGGGAGAGCCAAAATCTTTATCAAACTCTTCCAGATATTTGTACGCCTCCTCCTTTTTGTTCTCATATACCAACAGATTGTAACGGGTCAGGCCGGTTGCCTCATTCTTGCCCACAACTTTCTCTATCTTATCCAGAACGATCCAAGCCTTGCCAATATTCTTTTGCTGGATATATATGTCAATCATGTCGTCGTAAAGCTCTGTTTTCTGTGGATACTTCTCAAGGAGCCCTTCGTATATCTCTATTGACTTATCGAGCATATTTTGAGCGGCCATTATTTTTGCCAGCTGTACACTGTACCAGTAGTTCTGAGGATCCATCTTTACTGCTGTTTCCATAAGTACAAGGGCTTTTGCAAAATTCCCCTTTTGTAAACAAAGGTTTGCAGAATAATAATAAACCGCATCGTTTTGTGTGCCTCTTTTTAAGAGTTCGTCAAAAATTTTCTGAGCCTCGTCCAGACTTCCAATATTATACTGTCTTAAACCTTCAAGATAGTAAAACTGCTCTGAACCCTCTTTTGTCTGAGCAGCGAGTTCTTTTGGAAATAGGCTAATAGTTAAGAGTGGTACAATTATGGAGAAGAAGATGATTCTGTGGATGGATGGATATCTGGACATCTGGTTATGAGATTCTGGTTATTATATTTATACTGCAAAGTTAATTAATTTCCAAGCTTTGCAAATATCACTCCATTGATAAAATTTTTATTTGTTGTGCAACGAATTATTACTATTTTGCATCTTATAAATACAAGTGATGAACGCCACTTCAAGAGAATATTCAACAGAAATAGAGTTACTGGAAGCCTGTGTAAATCAGGATCAAAGGGCACAGAGGACACTCTATGAGTTATATTCTCCCCGTATGCTGACTCTCTGTATCCGGTATGTTGGAGAGAGGGAGAAGGCAAGGGATGTTCTGCACGATGGGTTTATTACGGTGTTTGAAAAAATTGGCAGTTATAACGCAAGTGGCTCTTTTGAAGGTTGGTTAAGAAGGATTTTTGTCAATACGGCTCTGATGTCATTGAGAAAAGGAGATGTTCTAAAGTATTCAGAGGATTTGACAACGGTTGAGAGGGAGGTTACAGTTGACAGTTCGGTGCTGGGAAACATTTCGTCAAAGGAGCTGTTGAAACTGATAGCGACAATGCCGGCAGGATTCAGAGCGGTTTTCAACATGTATGCAATAGAGGGTTTTTCGCACCAGGAGATTGCAAAAGAGATGAATATAAGCGAAGGAAGTTCCAGGTCGCAGCTCAGTAGGGCAAGAATCTGGCTCCAGGAAAGAATAGGAGATAGATATTAGTATGCAGGATAAAGAGTTTGATAAAAGGATTAAGGAGTTGATGGATGAGCATCTCGAGATGCCCGGTGAGGGGTCGTGGGACAATCTTCTTCTTTCCCTCAACAAGAGAAAAAGGGCAAAGGTGCTCTATTTCAGGCGTGCGACATATGCTTCCATAGCAGTTGCTGCCTCTCTTCTTTTGCTTCTTGTACTTGGCAAAGAATCACCGGTTCCTGCTATAATTGATAATCCTGTCAAACAAAATGTGATTGCAGACAATGCGCCTGAAAAACATATTACCAACGTCAGAATAGTTAAAAAACACAAAAAAATAGCTTTAGCGGTTAAAGAGACGTCAGGTAATGACGTTCCAGTTGAAACACTTGTTGCAGACAACAGAGTCATTAAGGAAGAGGTTATTAACGCCACAAAACCGGCTGAAGAAAAAGCCGTTCAGCCATCATCTGCCGACAACAGGAAATACAAGCAATATGAATTTGAGGAGGAGACTCCGGTAAAGAGGTTTACAAAGGATTTGTTCTACTCGTTGTCTACAAACCTCTCTCCATCTATGTACAGTAAATCCATAAACATGCTTTCAGTGGCGCTTGGGTATCAGAATGACTTTGTCCCAATAAATCTTATGGAGACAATCCAGCCTCAGTCTGTTGTATCAGATACAAAGTATGCAATGCCACTGTCGTTTGGTGTTCAGGCACAATATCCTGTAAACGCAAACCTATCAGTTGGAGCGGGCCTCAGCTATTCGCTTCTTGTATCGCATTATCAGCAATTCTCATATAACCGCAGGCTTGACATTCAGCAGAGTCTTCACTATCTGGGCATACCTGTAAACGCATATTACAGCCTGCTTCAAAACAACAAATTCAAAGTTTACATTTCCGGCGGGTTCATGCTGGAGAAGGGGCTTATAGCAGCCTACAGAACTACCGACAACGGAATCAAGAGGTTCGAGAGCGTTGCAATTTCAGGTGTTCAGTTTTCTCTTGCTGCCGGTTTAGGTGCAGAGTTCAAGATGAACAAGGAGGTTGGTGTTTACTTCGATCCGTCTCTTGCATATTACTTCAACTGCGATCAGCCGGAAAATATCAGAACTGCTCAACCACTGCAATACAAATTCGAACTTGGAATGCGTTTCCACTTGTAAGCTCTTTTTTTGCTAACTTTACAAAAAAAAGAGTTGTCTACTACTGCAATTGTCATACTTAACTGGAACGGAAAACACTTTCTTGAGCGTTTTCTTCGTCTTTTGGAGTTAAGGTCAGAAATACCCGGTGTATCTATAGTTATTGCCGATAATGGTTCTACGGATGAATCTGTAGATTACATTAAAAAGGAGCATCCCAATATCCGTATTATTGAATTCGAAACTAACCTTGGCTTTACCGGAGGTTACAACAGAGCCCTTTCTCAGGTTGAAGCCGACTACTTTCTGCTGCTGAATTCAGATGTTGAGGTGACCAACGGATGGCTGCAGCCTCTGATAAAAAACATGGATTCCTCTCCTTCGGTTGGTATTTGCATGCCAACGATAAGATCTGCATATGATCATGACTTCTTCGAATACGCAGGAGCATGCGGAGGTTTTCTGGATGTTCTTGGGTTCCCCTTTTGCAGGGGCAGGATTCTTTCAAATATTGAGAAGGACAGGATGCAGTACAATCAGGCAATTGAGGTTTTCTGGGCCTCAGGAGCTGCAATGATGATCCGTTCTGAGTTGTACAGGTCATTAGGGGGTTTTGATGAACTTTTTTTTGCTCATATGGAGGAGATAGACCTTTGCTGGAGAGCCAAACTTGCCGGATGGCAGGTATGGGTATATCCGGAGTCGTTTGTCTACCACGTAGGGGGTGGGACATTGCCGAACAACTCTCCGCATAAACTCTATCTTAATTACCGGAACAACCTTCTGATGCTATACAAGAATCTCCCGACAGGCAGACGCACCCTGGTTATTCTTACCAGACTCATCCTTGACGGTATTTCCGCTATTGCTTACTTACTACAGGGCAAAGCCTCATATGTTGCATCTGTCTTCAAGGCCCACACTCACTTCTATAGGATGAGGAGCAAGATAAAGAAAAGTGAGGTCCCTTTAAACCGGAAAATTTCAGGTATTTACAAAGGCAGCATTGTCTTCTCTTTTTTCTGGTCGGGAAAGAAGCTGAGATATATGGATATAGGTCCGGATATAACTTAGTCCTCCTTTTAGAGAACATCAAGAATCCTCTCAAGGCGCATTCCTCTCGATCCCTTTATCATAAAGGTATTTTCAGTTACCGGATTTTCGAGAAGGTATTCTCTAAGTTCAAGGGATGTTTTAAAGAACATAGCCTTATCTAATAGCATCTGGTCACCCTGAGATGCAGCCTCAAATTCCGATCCCACAAAAAAGAGATTATCTGTCCGCATCTCTTTGATTATTTCAAGAATAGCCTTGTGTTCTTTCTGCGATTCTGTTCCAAGTTCCAGCATATCTCCAATAATTAGCGATGTTTCACTTTTTTCCATCTTGCTGAAGTTTTCCAGTGCTGCCCTCATACTAGTGGGATTTGCGTTGTATGCATCTACTATAAGAGTATTTGCCATGCCTTGTACCAGCTGAGACCTGTTGTTGGACGGAATATAATTCTCTATGGCCCTTATTGAATCTGTAAGGTTCGTATTGAAGAGCTTTCCTGTTGCAAGAGCTGCAAGTACATTGTCGGAGTTATATGTCCCTATCAGGTGTGTGTTTATAATTTCGCCAGAGTGTAGCCTCATTCTAAGGAATGGCTCGGCCGAAGATGTAGGCAAAATTTTGCAGCCTTGATAATCAAGTCCGTACAGTGAGGTTTTGATTCCCGGACGCAGTTCAATCATTTCGCAGAGATGCGGATTGTCAGCATTATAGATAGCCGAGCCTCCTGTTTTAAGTAGATAGTCGTAAAGTTCACCCTTGGTCGCCTTTACACCTTCGAAAGAACCAAAACCCAACAGGTGTGCTTTACCCACATTGGTTACAAGTCCGTATTTAGGATGAGAAATTGATACTAGCGTAGCAATCTCGCCAGGTGCACTTGCTCCCATCTCAATTACTCCAACCTGAGTTTCCGAAGTCATTTTTAGTATTGTAAGCGGAACTCCTATATGGTTGTTAAGGTTGCCCTGTGTAGATGTAACCTTGTATTTTGTAGATAAAACAGTAGTGATTAGCTCTTTTGTAGTTGTTTTGCCGTTTGTGCCTGTGAGTCCCACAACAGGTATGCCAAGGCTCGTTCTGTGAAAGCGAGCAAGATCCTGCAGTGCGAGAAGAACATCTTCTGTCAAAATTAGATTGCTGTGTGGCGGAAGTGACACATCGTCAACAATGGAATATTTTGCGCCTGCTTCAAGTGCCGCAATGGCAAAACTGTTACCATCAAAATTATCTCCCTTTAGGGCAAAAAAGATTGAACCAGGTTTTATTGCCCTGCTGTCTGTACACACTCCGGACGATTCCAGAAATAATTTGTATAATTCTTGTGTTTGCATGTCTGTTTCTTATTCTATTTTTTGCCGGTTGAGCCAAATCCTCCTTCTCCGCGTTCACTTTCTCCAAGTTCATCAGATAGCACCCAATCTACTCGTTCAAATTTTGCAACAATCATCTGTGCCACCCTCTCTCCGGGAACAAGTACAAATGGCTCTTCCGAGAGGTTAACCAGTATTATCTTTATCTCCCCGCGATAATCTGCATCAATTGTTCCCGGGCTGTTTACAATACCGATGCCGTGTTTTATTGCAAGTCCACTTCTGGGACGGATCTGTGCCTCATACCCTTCCGGAAGCTCGATATGAATTCCCGTTGGTACAAGGACCCTCCTGAGTGGTTCTATGGTAATGCTCTCTTGTATATTTGCCTTAAGATCCATGCCTGCCGAATGAAGGGTGGCATATTCCGGCAGATTATATGCCGATTTGTTTAAAATTTTAACTTCCATAAGGATATTTTCTCAATATGCAGATATGCGGTTATGTAAATAAAAATCAGGATAGTATGGATGCCAAGCTTAAGTACGAGGTTCATCTCAGGTAGAAGCAGTGAAACTGCGTAAATTGCAAGGCCAAGTGCAACAAAACCGAGGATTTTCTTCCATTTGTATGGGATATGATAGTACTTGTTGCCAAGAATAACGCTAAGAATCAGCATTATTGAGTAGCTTACAAAGTGTCCCCAAGCTGCTGCATGATAAGAGTAAAGTGGCATGAATCCGATATTTATTGCAAGAGTTGCAAGAAGGCCTGCAAGTGTTATGTATATGGCAATATTGGTCTTTCCCGAGAGCTTGTACCACATGGATACATTAAAGTTCATTCCAAGGATCACATAAGCCATGAGCATTACCGGTACAATATCAATTCCTTTTCTGAAATCCGATCCAACAACATATTCCAGCAGATCCATGTACAACATTATACCCAGAAAGACTAGCATAGAAAAGGCGGTGAAATGTTCCATTATGCTTGCGTACAGGTCTTTTGATCCCTCTTCTTTTGCTCTTGAAAAGAAAAATGGCTCTGCAGCAAACCTGAACATTTGCACACAAAGCATCATAAGGGTTGCAATCTTTACGCCTGCCTGAAAAATTCCGAGATCGGACCTCCATATGTTTCCTTCCGGAGAAAAAAACCTGAACAAAAGCCGGTCTATTGAATCATTAAGCGCTCCGGGTAACTGGGCAACCATAAGAGGAAGTGAGTAGATCATCATCATTTTCCACAACTGTTTGTTAAAGGCGAATCTCACTTTAAGTATGTCCGGAATGAAGATAATCAGAGAAACTACCCCACTGAGAAATGTCGCAAACAATATATATGTGAAGTCTGGTGTGGCAGAAATAAAGCTCAGAAGTAGGGTCTGTGGGTGACTTAACAGGTATGCTGGTACTATGAAGAATAAAATCAGATTGAATGCTGTTTCTGAAAATATCTTGATTGTTTTTAACACAGCAAATTTTACTGCCTTGCGCTCAAAGCGAAGTTTTGCAAATAGTATAGCAGTAAAAGAGTCTATCGCCAGAATACTTCCTATGTACACTATAACTTCCGGATAGCCTTTATAATCCATGAAAGTGGATATGGGTTCTGCGAAGAGTGTGAGAACCGTAAATGCCAAAACAGAAAAGATTGTTACAGTAAGCAAGGCATTAGAGAACACGGCTTTTGGTGAGTTATGGGTGTTGGCAAACCGGAAGCAACCGGTTTCAAGTCCAAGAGTGAGCAATACAAGCAATATGGCAATATAGGCCGAAAATTCGGTGTATGTGCCATAGCTGGATGTCGATAGTATACGTGTGTATATCGGTATGAAAAGGAAGTTTACTACTCTGGCCAGTATAGTGCTCAGACCATATATTGCAGTCTCTCCTGCAAGTATTTTTAACGGGTGTGCGCTCATGTTCAGTATGACAATGCTTTTGGTTTATATACCAGGAAGCCTATATTAAGTTGAGGAAACCATTTGACGTCTGCCTTTTCATAATATGATGCAGAAAGTGTGACAGGTCCTACGGGGGATTGCCAGACTGCTGCAATGTCTGCCGAAAATGCCCCTCGCGGAAACAATCCTGTGAACTGTGTGGATCCGTCGGTTGTAACCATCAACTGCTTATACGGCTGGAAATAGGCTCCTGTCAAGTGAAGAGAGAGGTTTTTTGTAAACCGGACAATTGGCATAAGGGCAATCCCCATAAATGAAGGTGCCCTGTTTTCGTTAAGCAGAAGAGTTCTGCTGTGCGGGTTTGGCTGAAAGGCGGGCAGAAATAACAGGGTTGATATACGGTCACCCATTGCTGTCCTGTTGGTTATTGTAATGTCTGTAAGCCATCCGAGTGTGAAGTTCTTGCTTATCTCAGAATAGGACTCCTTATACAATCTTAGAGAAAATGTACCGTGAACCACGTTTTTCAACGGTGTAGCACCCAGCGATGTGCTTCCTGGAGTATAATCCTCAGTAAGATAAGTATACCTGAGAGTGACCTTCTCCTTGTCTCCAACAGTCGGGTATATCTTGTAGTTCGTTGTATTTCGCTCAAGGTATATAGAAGGTGAAAAAAATGTGAAATTAGTCTCGTCAGGTATATCGTATGTTGTAAACTTGTCCGTCTGGTAATATTCATAGAAGGTTCGCCCGATGTCTGCCGATACTTTTAGCAGAAGGTTCTTGTATAAGTTAACGGGGGTTGCTATGCTGAATTTTGCGAACATTTCACTCTCCTGCACATTGCTGCTTAATACCCTGTTTGTAAAAAACTGTGTCTGACTGCCTCCGAAGTAATCAAAACGATGCAGGGTAAACTGAAGCTCGTAGAATGCCAGGGGCCTGATTGAAAAATCCTGCCGCCAGTATGCGTTCAATCCGGAGTAAAAGCGGCCAAGGTTAATGTCAACAGCTGCCTTCCAAGGGTTTGACGAGAATTTTCTGTATTCGGCTCCTATGAAACCCTGATTAAGAGACGAAGACGATATGTTTCCGCCTATTGACAACCTTAGAGAAGGAGCACTTGATACTCTGAGGTGGATATCAAAGACGGAGTCCTTGGTTAACCTGGCTACTGGATAAAAGTTTTTTACATTCCCGCTTGCAATTACCCGGTAGTATCCTCGTTTTAACTGTTCAAAATCAAAATATCTTTTTCTATTCTCACGGAATGTTCTGTCGATGAACTCTTTTTGTGATTGTCTAAGGCTATCGGATATTATTACATTTTCAAATGACAGTGGAATACATCGGGTTCTGAAAGCAAGCCTTTTCTTTAGCAGGTTTGCATCGCTCTCTTCTCTTTTAATTTTCGCTTTTATGGCCGGGATATACTTGAGGGCGTTCTGGTATCCTGCCTCTACCAGCTTATCAATTTTATTGAAATCGAGGAGATTGATTGCCTCAAACTTGCTGTCTATAAGGATGCCTTTTGTCTCGGGTAGATTATAGTTGGTCTCAACCGTCAGCATGTTTTCTATCTGTGAAAGAAGATTGTCGGACTCAAGTTCAGGATATTTTCCTGCGCATTTTACTCCAATTATATAAGCCGGGTTGAAATCCTCAAGCATGACGTCCCAGGGGAAGTTGTTGTAGAAGCCACCGTCGAAAAGCAGTACAGAGTCAACCATTATTGGTTTGAAAAAAAATGGGAAGGTCATTGATGCCCTTATAGCCGACCCCATATCACCCCTTCTTATTGTCACAGGTTTTTTATTTGCAATATCTGCTGCAACACAACGAAAGGGCACCATAAGATTGTTGAAATTATATCCGCTGGCTGCCGCAGGTGATGCAAAAAGCTGCATGACTGCAAGATCCATCGGAAAAGGAGAGATAAGACTTGTGGGCAGGTTAAGCGAGTATTTGTTTTTTTCGTCTTTGGAAAATGTAACTCCGAGCATCTCTGCTGTTGTCTCCCGTCGGTAGAAGTATGTGGCAAATCCTTGTTCCTGCATACCGTTGTACCACGACTCGAACTCTTTTGAACGGAAGAGAGTCAGCATTTCATCTGTCGTGAGCCCTATAGAATAGAGGCCCCCCACTATTGCTCCCATTGATGTACCTGCTATGTAATCTATAGGTATGTGATTCTCTTCTAGTGCCTTCAAAACTCCAATATGTGACAAACCCTTTGCTCCTCCTCCGCTTAACACCACACCGACGCTCTGTGCCTGCAGCATCAACGGAAGTAAAGCGACTATTGCTGATATGACAAATTTTTTGATTTGCATAATAGTGGTAATTGAGGTATTTTTGCCCTGTATGACAAAGGTATTAAAAAAATCTTAATCCAACTTTAAACAAAATGAAATTTAATATTTTTAAACTATTGATTATCTTGCCGTTAATCGTTTATTCTTGTAAGGGAAACAAAGCGTCGCAACAGCAGGAGGAACAAGCAAAAAAAGAAGATACAGTAAAAATGGCGACAACATTAGCATTTAACCCGGCAGAGCTTCCGGAAGAACCGGTTTTTGACATCCTGACAACTATAGGAACAATAAGGATAAAGCTTTACAAGGAGACACCTCTTCACAGAGACAATTTTGTCAAACTTGCTTCGGAACGTTTTTTTGATGGAATTCTGTTTCACAGGGTCATCAAAGGATTCATGATTCAGACAGGTGACCCTCTTACCAAAGATTCTGCAAATGTTGCAAGATATGGTACAGGTGGACCGGGATACACAATTCCGGCTGAAATCCTCCCGCAGTTCAAACATAAGAAAGGCGCTTTGGCTGCTGCCCGCAGGGGTGACGCAGGTAATCCCAAGAGAGAATCGTCAGGGTCCCAGTTTTATCTTGTTGAGGATGCTGCTAATTGTGCGCAACTAGACGGTGATTATACTATTTTTGGTGAGACCATTTACGGAATTGAAACAATCGACGTTATAGCTGCTACGCCTACCAATCATTCGGACAGGCCGTTGAAAGATGTAAAAATTATTTCGGTTACTCCGGTTATTCAGGCTACACCTGCAAAATAGGTTATTTCATCATCTCTTTTATCTTCTTGGCCATATTGGATGCAAAAACGAATTCGTTAAGCTCCTTATGGCTGGAAGTGAGTATATTGTTTTTATCGCCCTCCCATACCAGCTCTCCATTGTAGATAAAACCTACGCTGTCCCCGATTTCCATTACGGAGTTCATGTCGTGGGTATTGATTACCGTGGTCATGTTGTACTCTTTTGTTATCTCTGCAATCAGCTGATCAATAAGAATTGAGGTATGGGGGTCAAGCCCTGAGTTGGGCTCGTCGCAGAAAAGGTATTTGGGATTGAGGGCAATGGCTCTTGCTATCCCTACTCTTTTTTGCATCCCTCCGCTGAGCTCGTTGGGAAAAAGCTTGTTTACATTTTGAAGATTAACTCTTTTAAGGCAAAAATTTACCCGTTCCAGTTTCTCCTCATTGCTCCAGTCGGTAAAGAAATCCATAGGAAAGCGTACGTTCTCTTCTACTGACGCAAAGTCAAAAAGGGCACTGCCCTGAAAAAGCATCCCTATCTCCTTGCGGATGTTCTTTTTATCTTTAAAATCAAGCTTATTGAAGAGTATGTTTTCGTACCAAACCTCTCCACTGTCCGGTTCAAAAAGCCCCACAAGTGATTTTAGAAGGACCGTCTTTCCTGAACCGCTGGCTCCAATTATCAATGAACATTCGCCGGGCTGGTAATTTATCGAGATATCTTTCAATACCTGCTTCTCACCAAAGAACTTATTTAATTTTACTACTCTTATCATCTTTTTTGTCCGGCTTTAATTGAGCATGAGCTGTGTAATAATCAGATTGACAAGCAGTATAGTTACACTGCTTACTACTATGGCCTTGGTGCTTGAACTTCCAACTCCAAGTGACCCTCCAGAGGCGTTGTATCCGTAAAACGACGACACGCTTGTTATAACAAAGCTGAAGGCTGACATCTTTACCATACTGTAGAAAATATAGTATGAGCGGAATGCGTAGTGAAGTCCTTCTGAGTACTGGCTAAGTGTCACTATTCCTGTTATCATTACTATTATTGCTCCCCCAAGCAACCCCAGGATGAAACTCATAACCATGAGCAAAGGGTTGAAGATGGTTGCTGCTGCAATTTTTGGCAGTATAAGATAGCTGGCTGAATTTATGCCCATCATCTCCATTGCGTCTATCTGTTCTGTTATTCTCATACTTCCAATCTCCGATGAGATGTTGGAACCTACCTTGCCTGCAAGTATGAGGGCTATCATTGTTGAACAGAATTCAAGTGCGAGGCTCTCTCTTGCCATGTAGCCTACGTACATCTTAGATATGAACGGACTCTCTATGTTGCTTGCTGTCTGTATCACGATAACCGCTCCAATGAATACAGATATGACAGCAATTATAGGGATGGAGCTGATTACAAGCTTTTCTGTGTCTATGAAGAACTGCTTCCAAAAAAGCTTCCCTTTCTCCGGCCTGCTGAAAACTATCTTCATAAGAAGAAAGTATCTGCCTAATAGTTCGAGTGAATTTTTCATTTAATATTGAATCTACACAAAAATACCGTTTTTTGACTATATTCGCGACAAATTTTAACTAAGGGATTGAAAATTATATATCATATTGTCTTAAAGCTTTACTACTCAATATCCTGTATATTGGGGCTTTTCAACAGAAAAGCTTATTTATTCTGCCGTGGCAGGAAAGGGCTGCTGGAACTCATACGCTCACAGGTAAATACTAATGATCCTGTGTTTTGGGTACATTGCTCTTCAGTCGGTGAATTCGAACAGGGTAGACCTTTGATTGAATCTTACAGGTTACTTAACCCTTCGCATAAGGTTTTACTGACTTTCTTCTCTCCTTCGGGTTATGAGCTGAGGAAAAACTATCCTCTGGCAGACTGGGTGTTTTATCTTCCAATGGATAGCAAGCGTAATGCTGGTGAATTTCTGGATATTGTCAAACCGGCATTGGCCGTTTTCATAAAGTATGAGTTCTGGTTCAATTACCTTGACCAACTGCATAAGAGGGGTATACCAACGTATGTGGCATCTGCAATATTTCTTCCGGGGCAGAGGTTTTTCCGCTGGTATGGGGGATTGTTCAGAAAGATGCTGAGCAACTTCACTCATATATTTGTTCAGGATGAGGCCTCGGCTGCACTCCTTCATACTATTGGAATCGACAATGTTTCTGTGAGCGGAGATACAAGATTTGACAGGGTAAATCAGATAACAATTGCTAATGGTGACGTTGAGCATATCAGGATATTTTCTCAGGACTCTCCATGTTGGGTTGCCGGAAGTACCTGGCCAATAGATGAGGAGATGATTGCTGCTATCTTCCACAACCTGCCATACAACAAACTGATTATTGCTCCTCATGAAGTGACCCACAAGCAAATCGCGCGCATATGTGCCTATTTTTCCGACTATAAGGTTATCAAATACAGCCAGATCAAGGATGTTAAAATAGATGCCAGAATTGAGTCAAGATTGAGAGAGGCCAGGGTGCTTGTCATTGATTCAATCGGAATTCTGTCAAAGGTCTACAAATATGGCTCGTTTGCCTATGTCGGTGGTGGCTTTGGCACCGGAATCCACAATATTCTTGAAGTTGCCACTTATGGCAGGCCAGTAATCTTCGGACCAAAATACCATAAATTCAAAGAGGCAGTTGATCTGGTCGCGCTTGGCGGTGCCAAAAAAATTTCTAAAATCAAAGAGCTTAACACCTATGCCAAAAACTTCCTTTCAAATGAAGAGCTTCGTGCCAAAAGTGGGACAATTTGCAGGGAATACATTGAGAAAAACACTGGTGCAACCGAGCGGGTTCTAAGAGGGATTTCTCAGAAATAGGCTGCAGGATTTTGCTAATGGGTTAATGTGCTAATTTGCTAATGTTATTCGTTTTCTCCCAACCAAAAAACTTACTAGAAGTTTCCCACATGGTTAAGTGCAACATTGTCCGTACGTAAAAAGGAATTTTCGATTTTTTTTATTTTGACACTTTGGTGCAATTTGAGGTCTCGTGAAGTGATAAGCGGCATTTTTAGCAATTGACCACTTATTTCGACACGAGTTTAGCCTCGGGAGCAATTTTTGTCGACTAATTCTGATTTCTGCAAAACTTAATCGGACTAACACTTTGATAACCCCTCTAATGCACTGACAATTTGCGTATTGTATATTTAATTGATTTTCAGACCGTTTTTCAAGTGTCTGTAAATCATACATATACTACTCACTCTGGCAGAGTCTCTGCCAGAGTGAGTAGTACTTCACTGAAAATGAGGGGTATACGTATTCGCCTGCTAATCTATCATTTGCTAATGGCTCTGCCAGAGCCATTAGCAAATGCCTAATCTGCAGCTAAATATAAAACCATGTGTCGGCTAATCTTGCCGACACATACCTTCTTGAGCTCTTTGAATCCTCGTAAACACCAATTTTCGGCACGGGTTCAGTTAATTTCGCATTATTCAGTGCCCATCGATTAATGTAGTCATTTTAGTAATATACCACTTGTCATGCCACGTGCGTCTCTAAAAAGGAAAAAGCCAGACATGTAAAATCTGGCCTTTTTTATGTTTCAATCCGGTCTGTTTCTACCCGGAGAACATCAAGATCTTTGCGCCTCTTTTTTTCTTTCTGCCTCCCCATTAGCACATCAGCACATTAACCCATTAGCAAATTAACCCATTATCACATTCCAATCCTGATTCCCAGGCTGCAATTTCGGCCGAAACCCCAGTATCCCCTGAAACTACCTAGTGTGTGGCCAGTTCCGTCCTTTCCTCTCTCAATATACTGTTCGTTAAGAATATTGTTTACAGTAAGGAATAGTGTTGTGTTTACGGCTTTTCTGGTTATGCCAGTCCAGCTCTTTTCCCATGAGATTCCGGCATCAATGAGGTTGTTGTCGGGAAGTCTGTATGATGGCTCTCTATCGGCCGGATTGTTCCTTGTAGTTGGATCAAAGTCGGCATATAGCCTGCTGTTATATTTCCATCCGGCATTCAAATTGACTCCTCGGAATACAGCTATTTCGGCCATAATTGACAGTTGTGTCTGAGGTGAGTCTCCGACAGGGAGGCCGTTACTGTACACCTCCACCTGGTCAACTACTACTCCGGAATATTCGTCATAGATATTTGCGGTTACGTCATTTTTCCATTTCCAGTTGCCAAGTGATGCATAGGCGTTCAGACTGAACCAACGAGTAAAATTGTGGTCAATATTGAGCTCCATCCCGTAATGCAGAGCATCAAGACCCTGGACCATGTATCTGTAGGTAGTGTTGTCAAGCTGCTTGTAGGGGTCGGACATGATTGTCTTGTTCTTCCAGTATGCCCAGTAGCCGGTAATCTCTACAGAGCCTCTTTGGTGAATGTATCTGTAGCCAGCCTCTGCAAGGATATTCCTTTCGTTTTTCACATTTGATGTAAGCTGATTTGTACCGCTTGAAAAGAAGACGTCGGAATATGGAAGACGACTGTATGCAGCTGCATTTATGAAAATTGAGCTTCTTTGCGACAATTTGTTAAGTGCTCCTCCCTTTGCGCTGAACCCAAATGCCGATGCAGTGGGGCTGTTTACAGAGGTTGCTGTACTAGCTGGGATGTCTACATAATTGTACTTATCCCATCTGTTGTAACTGCTCCACATAAGAGAAGTTCCGCCTCTGATGTCCCATCGGGCACTCTTATAGTTTCCGCTCAGGTATACGGTAGCATGGTTTATTATCTTTCCATTATCGGTTCGTATGTAGTCTCCGACCTTCTTTACAGGGTTTCTGCCAGCTGTACCGGCAAGTGATTTGTGTGCATAGTCCTCATACCAGTATGTACCGCCTAGAAGATCTGTTATTCTCTCCTTTTCCCATGTTGAATAGTGCTGATAATGAATACCTCCCTGTAGATTTATCTTATCCGAAACCTGATAGCTAAGGTTGTTTTTGAACCCGGTCTGAGTATGTCCTGCAAGATAGTCGCTCAGGATGTTTTTCGACGAACCATCTTCAACCAGTAACGGGGCAGCATATCTTGTTACTTCCTCATTTGCCGCTACAACTGCATCCCAATCAATGTGCCCATCCTTCTGAAAATCGATGATTCTTTTTCCTTTGGACTCGGCCCATCTTCCGCCTCCATGACCCACAGAAAGGTATAGCGTATTGGATAAGTCAAGTTTATCGCTTATTTTAAAGAAATGATTAAGAGTTATATAGGGTTTGTGATAGAAATTTTCGCTGAGGTTTTTAGGCTCGCCATTCAGGTATCCCCAATTCTTACTGTATTTAAGTCCGTATTTGTCAATTTCTGTCTGGCTAAGCCTTACAGACCTCTGCTGATGCCTTTCCGGAGAACCGAGGACTGTCAGTAGAAGACTGTGAGAGTCATTAATTTTTTTGCTCACAT
This sequence comes from Bacteroidales bacterium, assembly GCA_041659025.1. Taxonomy (GTDB): domain Bacteria; phylum Bacteroidota; class Bacteroidia; order Bacteroidales; family UBA932; genus Bact-08. Next base: position 802,375 of record JBAZZA010000001.1, read on the forward strand.
TGAGCATGTATGCCCATGAGTTTACATCTGACCCCTCTACATACCCTTTTCCCCAGGCATAGGAACCCATGAGTGACATTGCCCAGCCTTTGCTGTTCTGCCCGGTATTGAGGTTGACGAAGCTCTTCTTCTGGCCGTAGTCGGTGAAATAGATACCTGTTGATACCGATGGCTTTTGACTTGTGGTGTTTGTAACGATGTTGATTGTTCCCCCTACGGAGTTGTCCGAAAGCATAGATGCACCGATTCCCTTTTGCACCTGAATTGAGTTTGTCGCGTCTGAAAGGCCCATCCAGTTGTTCCAGAACATGTTACCTGTAACTAGACCCGAGATGGGAATACCGTTTAGCATGACAGAGATGTTCTCCTGTTTGAATCCCCTGATGTTGATTTTTGCATCTCCGTAACTTCCCGATTCGCTGGTTGCATAAATTCCCGGGATGTCTTTCAAAAGTTCAGGATAAGTTGTTCCTCCTGTTGACTTTCGCGCAATTTCTGTCTGGCTGATGGTTTTTAGCCTTAACGGAGATGAGCGTTCGTTTACGAATGACGCAGAGAGTACAATTTCCTTGAGGTTAATCTGCAGACTGTCCTGTGGTGTCATATATTGCCCGGTTTTAGCAACATTTTGCCCAGCGTTAAGTCCGCTTTGGAAATCGTTTGAGTAGATTGATCCACTTGTGTGGATTAGCAGAGGGATGCATAGCATCAAAGCCCTGCCTGTTGAGGTTATTTTTTTTGTTTCCATAATGTCTTCTTCCTTCCAGACTTTACTGTCGGTACCGTAGTTTCAAACGGTTCTGCCTTTACGGCTCGCGGACTATACCGCCGATCGGGAATTACACCCTGCCCTGAAGATTTTGTGGCCGCAAAGGTATAAAAAAAAAATATCCGTCCAAATTTATTTGTTGTGCTCCATGACCGTGCCCCCAGCTCGCCCTCCAGCCGCCCCTCCAGAGCCACATCAGCCCTATGCTTTCATGGCCACTGCTTGGATATCAGCAAATTAGCTACTATTGAATATTTGCACAACTATTTGATAATGAGCACATGGCCACGAAAGCATAGGGCTAAAAATGTGTTTCAAATTATTTTACTAACTTTGAAATTATAAAATTTAAAGTCAAGAGGAGGGAGAGATTGTGGGAAAGATCAGAAGACTTTCGGAGGTAGGAATCTACCATATTTACCTTAGGGGAAATTCTAAATTTATCATTTTTTATGAGGACGATGATTATCGTCAGTTCTGCAAATGTATTGATATTGCAAGAGTGAAACATAGGGCAAAAATCTATGCTTACGCGCTAATGGACAATCACATACATTTACTTGTCAGATGTGTTGCCATTGATAAATTTGTATCTGGATTTATGATAGGTTTTGTCATGTGGTATAATAGAAAATACAAACTATCTGACAGGCTATGCCAGAGTCCGTACAATAGTGCTGTAAAAAACACTTATGCGAAAATTCGCTCATCAATATTGTATATTCTTCAAAATCCGGTTAAAGCTCGTATGTGCTCAACCCATGAAGAGCATAAATGGTCTTCATATAAAATGTATTTTAATAATATTGACAAAAAGAAAAAAAGGATTGCTGATGTATTTACTAATATCGAAGTAGATACATCAATGGTGCAAGAGATGTTTGAGTCTAAGGAGAACCTTGATTTTGAGTTAAGTAATAATCCTGTTAGTGAGAAGGAGATCAGGGAGAAAGAAGATAATTGGAAAAGAATTTCCCATAGTGAGTTGTGTGCGGAATTTAGTAATCTATTAAAAAAGAGAGTGTTATCTGACTTATCGAGAGAGGAATTGAAGATGATTGCACGATTACTGATACGCAATACTACAGCAAGCTACGGGCAAATAGCTTCTTTACTGCATGTAAGTTATGAATTTGTAAGAAAATTAAAATACCGATGAACGAGCGCAGCCAACAGAGCTACCAGCCCTATGTCCCGTTGAGGTATATGCATAAAAAAAGAGAGGCCAAAAGTTTCTTTTTGGACACCCTCTTTCTTAGGTAATATTATTTGTCTGGATTAACCGTTAATAGTGATTAATCGTCGATCGGAATCAGTCTTTAGTCGTTCAGCGAGTAGCGGAAGAATCCGGTTACTTTTACAGCAGGATCGACAGTTTTCAAGTAAGCAGCTACGGTTATTTTACCGTCCTTAACGAAAGTCTGCTCTTCCAGAGTGCTCTCTTTAAAGAACTTGTTCAATTTGCCCTGTGCAATCTGTTCAACCATGTTCTCTGGTTTGCCTTCTTCACGGATCTGTATACGGTAAATTTCAAGTTCCTTGTCGATAACCGACTGAGGACAACTGTCTTTGCTTACAGAAACAGGACTCATTGCAGTGATTTGCATTGCAATTTCCCTACCTACCTCAAGGCTGATCTCTTTTGAGAAACCAACTATGGTGGCAAGTTTACCATTTGTGTGAATATAAGGCGCAATGAATGCAGCTTCCAGTTTGTTGTAAACAGGAACAGCATGTTTTTCACCGCTCTTACCGGTTTGCTGAGTTACAGCCTCTTCTATAGTCTGACCATCAAGTATGCATTTTTTCAGAGCATCAAGATCTTCAGGGAAAGCAGCAAGTGCAACATCAGCGATATCGTTTGCAAGTTTCTGGAATTCGGTGTTCTTTGCTACGAAGTCTGTTTCACAACCAAGACATGTAAGAATTGCCTTTTTTCCGTCGGCACTAACCTTGGCAATAACAGAACCCTCGGTAGTATCACGGTCAGCCCTTTTAGCTGCAACAAGTTTACCTTTCTCACGAATTATATCCTTTGCTATATCGAAGTCACCATTAGCTTCAATCAATGCACTTTTACAGTCCATCATACCGGCACCGGTCATGTGGCGTAATTTGGCAACATCAGTTGCTTTGATTTCCATATTATTTGATTTAAAAGCGTTAATAAATTGTTTTATGCAGTAGCCTCATCTTCTGCTACTTCAGGAGCTATCTCTTCAGCAGCAACCTCTGCAACCGGGGCAACCTCTGCAACAACAGCGGCTTCTACTACTGGAGCGGCTTCTACTACTGGAGCAGCAGCTACTATAGGGGCAACTTCAGCAACAGGAGCAACCTCAGCGGCAAGAGCAGCAGGAGCTGCAGCAGCCATCGCCTCTCTTATGTCAACCTCTGGTTTTTGTGCAGATTTGCGGGTACGCATTTTTTTGCCGCCATCTGGAGCAGCCTCGTTACTTTCAACAGGACCCTCTTTGTCTTTCTCCAATTTTCTCTCAGAAAGACCCTCTGAAATTGCCTGGCATAAAATATCCATAACCAAAGCTATAGATTTAGCTGCATCGTCGTTTGCAGGAATCACGTAATCAATCGGACCTGGATCGCAACAAGTATCAACCATCGCGATTACTGGTATATTAAGACGATTAGCCTCTTTAACAGCATTCATTTCTTTTTGAATGTCGATAATGAACAGGGCAGAAGGGAGACGGTTAAGGTCTGCAATTGAACCCAGATTCTTTTCTAATTTTGCCCTCTGACGGGTAACCTGCAGTCTCTCACGTTTTGCAAGAGTCTCAAAAGTACCGTCTGTAAGCATTTTGTCAATGGTGTTCATCTTTTTAACAGCCTTACGGATAGTAGGGAAGTTAGTAAGCATTCCACCTGGCCAGCGCTCTGTTACATAAGGCATGTTCACAGCCTTGGCATTGTCGGCAACTATATCTTTTGCCTGTTTTTTTGTAGCAACAAAAAGGATTTTGCGTCCGGCACGAGCCAGTTGCTTCATCACGTTTGCAGCTTCATCTATCTTGATAACGGTCTTGTGCAGATCAATGATGTGGATCCCATTCTTCTCCATGAAAATGTAGGGAGCCATTTTTGGGTTCCACTTTCTTTTCAAGTGGCCAAAATGTACACCTGCATCAAGTAGGTCTTGGAAATTTGTTCTTGGCATTGTTTTGTTTTTTCTAAATTTTTATTTTACTCTTTATTTCAATCCGGAGTAGTGACTTTATTGATTCTGATTTGCCAGTCTCTCGGATTTTCCGCAGCAGGACAAACCCTGGTAGCTATACTTTTAGTTTATAGATCCTATGGTTTTATAATCCATGCTGTGCAAGGTCATCAGCCTTCTCCGTTAATATAAATACTAACGTTTACTGAATTGGAAGCGTTTACGTGCGCCAGGCTGACCCGGTTTCTTTCTCTCAACCTCACGTGGGTCACGAGTAAGAAGGCCATTTGACTTTAACATAGGACGGTAATTTTCAACATCGATCTTGCAAAGAGCACGAGCGATACCTAAGCGAAGAGCTTCTGCCTGACCTTTAATTCCGCCGCCATCAAGATTTACCTTGATGTCAAACTGAGAAACGGTGTTGGTTAGCTCCAATGCCTGTTTTACGATGTACTGAAGAGTCTCCTCCTTGAAGTACTCCTCAAGAGGTCTGTCGTTAATCGTAATGTTACCTTTTCCTGTGAATACATAAACGCGAGCAACTGCTGATTTTCGTCTTCCAAGGGCGTTAATTACTTCCATGCTCTGTTTAAATTTCTGTTAGTTTAATTTCTTTTGGTTGCTGTGCCTGATGCGGATGTTCCGATCCTTCATAAACAAAAAGGTTGCGGAATAAATCTGCTCCAAGTTTATTTTTTGGCAGCATGCCCTTTACGGCGTGCTCAACTACGGCTAAAGGCTTACGTTTCAAAAGCTCTCTTGGAGCCTCGAACCTCTGCCCGCCGGGATAACCGGTGTGTCTGATATACACCTTGTCAGTCAACTTCTTACCTGTCAGGCGAACCTTTGTTGCGTTGAGAATAATTACATTATCTCCGCAGTCCACGTGTGGGGTAAAGTTGGCTTTGTTCTTGCCTCTGAGAATAAGTGCTACTCTCGACGCAAGTCTTCCTAATACTTGATCGGTGGCATCAATAACTACCCACCCTTTGGTAACGGTAGCTGCATTTGCCGACACGGTCTTGTAACTCAATGTGTCCACTTTGTTGATTTTTAGATTAATACATTAATATTGTTGCGATTTCCCCATAAAATAGGGGGCTGCAAAGATATAACTATTTTTTAAAGTGACAAAATCCGGCTTATTTCGTGCCAGTTTTTATTAATCTCGTTGTGTCTCGAACAAGCTTCGTCGAAAGGAGTGTAGACAGTCTGGTTCTGCATCTGCCCCACCATTACCCCAAAACGACCCTGAATTATTGCATTTACAGCCTCATGACCAAGAATACTGGCCAATACGCGGTCGTTGCAGCTTGGTGAGCCACCCCTTTGAATATGTCCGAGAGTAGTAACCCGCATCTCATAGTTAGGAAGCCTGGTTTTCACCTTCTCTGCAACCTCCATTGCACCTCCTCCGTCCTCGCCCTCTGCAACAATTATTATTCCCGAAGTCTTGTTCTTACGTCTGTCCAACTCCATATAACTGCACAGTTTGTCAATATCTGTGTGAACCTCAGGGACAAGAGTGGCCTCTGCACCAGTTGCAATTGCAGTATTTAGAGCGATAAAACCAGAATCTCTACCCATAACCTCAACAAAGAAAATTATATTGTGAGAATCTGCTGTATCCCTCAGTTTGTCAACGGCAGAAACTGCTGTATTTATAGCTGTGTCAAAACCGATAGTGAAGTCAGTACCATAGATGTCGTTGTCAATTGTCCCGGGAATACCCACAACCGGGTACCCTAACTCTTTATAAAGCAGGTTGGCACCACGGAAAGAACCATCTCCGCCAATAACAACAAGAGCATCAATACAAGCTTCTCTTAAATTCTCGTAGGCAACCTTTCTCATCTCCCTGTCCCTGAATTCCGGACAGCGCGACGATTTGAGAATGGTTCCTCCCTGAGATATGATTTTTGATACTGAATGGGATTGCATACTCATGAACTGCTTGTTTATAAGACCTGAGTATCCCCTTATAACTCCCGCAACCTCAAGGTTATTGTATATTGCTGTCCTTACGACAGACCTAATGGCAGCATTCATTCCGGGAGCATCTCCACCGGAAGTCAAAACCCCAATTCTGCAAATTTTTTTTCTGCTCATTCCTTCTCCAGATTTAGAGCCGCAAAATTACTCTTTTTTATTCTTTTACAAATTTATACTTTTGCATTATGAAGATTGCAGAGATAGAACTTGGCGACAGACCCCTTTTTCTTGCCCCGATGGAAAATGTTACAGATGCCTCTTTCAGATACATATGTAAGGAATTTGGCGCAGACATGATGTATACGGAATTTGTCTCTTCTGACGGACTTATACGTGATGCAAAAAAGTCACTGGCCAAACTTGAGACATTTGAATACGAAAGGCCAATTGGAGTACAGATTTATGGCCATTTGCCGGATGCTATGGTTGAAGCCGCAAAGATAGCTGAGTCGGCAAATCCGTCACTAATAGATATAAATTTCGGTTGTCCGGTTAACAAGATTGCACAACGAGGGGCAGGATCGGGAATGATGAGGTATCCCGACAAGATGGTTGAAATAACCAAAAGGGTAGTGGATGCAGTAAAGCTGCCTGTAACCGTTAAGACAAGGTTGGGATGGGATGAAGGTTCAAAAATAATTGTTGAACTTGCAGAGAGATTACAGGATGTAGGAATTGCAGCTATAACAATACATGGAAGAACACGTTCCCAGCTATATAAAGGTGAGGCAGACTGGACGCTTATTGCAGAAGTTAAGAGCAACCTCAGGATGCATATACCTATTATAGGTAATGGCGACATAACATCGGCCATAGGTGCAAAGGAGGCTTTTGACAAATATGGAGTGGACGGAATAATGATTGGAAGGGCAACTTACGGCAGACCATGGCTCTTTAAGGAGATAAAACACTATCTTGCGACGGGAGAGGAGATGCAGGAGCTAACGATAAGCGAAAAGACGGAGCTGGCAAGAAGACACCTTATAAGATCGGTGGAGGTAAAAGGCGAGAGAGTGGGGGTACTTGAGATGAGAAGACATCTTTCACATTACTTCAAGGCATTGCCACATTTCAAGGATATTAAATTACACCTGGTAACAGAAAACAGTCACATTGAATTGCTTAAACTACTTGACCACATAGAACAAACTTATTCACAAGAAAAAAACTGACAAATGAGGTATACCTTTGTAAACAAACTGCTTCTTTTTCCACTTTATTTTACACTCAAGTTCAGACACTATCTTTTTGACAAAGGAATATTCAAATCGAGAAAATTTGACATTCCCATTATATCAATAGGAAACATTTCGGTTGGCGGAACAGGAAAGACGCCACATACAGAATTTCTAATAAGAGAATTACTGCCGAAATACAAAGTAGCTGTTTTGTCGAGGGGTTATGGAAGAAAAACCCGAGGGTTCCGGATTGTGGATACAGACAACAAAGTTTCTGATGTTGGAGACGAACCACTACAAATGAAAAAGAAATTTTCAGATATTATTGTAGCGGTCTGCGAAAAGAGAGTCAAGGGAGTGGAAGCCCTGCTGGCTTTACCAGAAGAGCAGCGGCCTACTATAATTCTTCTGGATGATGGTTTTCAACACAGATGGATATCACCCTCAACCAATATTGTACTTATTGACTATAGTCTGCCGCTTGAGAAAGAGTACCTATTTCCTATAGGCAAACTCAGGGACCTTCCTGAACAAATTCAACGAGCAGATATAATAATAGTTACAAAATGTCCCGACGAGATTTCACTGGAGGCTCGGTTTGAATGGGAGAGAAGACTCAGGCTCAACTCAAGACAAAGGATGTTGTTCTCGAACATCTCTTATGGAGAACCGGAAAGCATCTTTCAAGGTGCTGACAGAAGATACATATACTCCAGGTTTGCGATTCTTATAACAGCAATCGCCAACCCAAGGCCACTTATCTATCAACTTCTGAGCAATTATAAAATAATTGCAAAGATGGAATTCCGTGATCATCACAATTTTACTTCGTCTGAAGTATCAAGAATAAACAAACTTGCAGGCAAGTGGCCCAAAGCCGTAATCTATACAACAGAAAAAGATGCTCAGCGATTAATGGCAAAGAACAAGCTTTCTGAAAATGTAAAATCCAGAATCTTTTATATCCCAATTGAGATTTCGATAATTAATAAACCGGATGCAGGAATAGACTTCGTTTAGTAAGCTAAATGGAATTTTGGATATCAATTTGTTACAAAATAGTAGCAAAACCTTTTTTAAGTAGTCAACAACCCGTATGTGATCTCTATTTCTTGATGTTTGAATAAAATCAGAGGTATTTTAATGACAGCTTTTAACACAAAATATCTTCCATATTGGAAAATTGTTATATATTTACAATGACTAAAACCTCAATATCTATTGATGTCTTAATATTTATATGTAACCCAAATATTGGGTTTTAGTTGCAAAATGAAATATTAATAAACCATTAAAAGACAAAATGTAATCCAAGAAACCTTTTTTGTAAACTAAATTTATAACCTAAAATTTTAAACTCATGCATGTTTCAAAAGAAAGAGACCGTATGGTACGAAAAGTACTGTCGGTTTTCGCCCTCCTGTTAATCACAGGATCTATGTGGGCACAGAACATCAAGGTTACCGGAATTGTTAAGGATAATAAGGGCGAGGCTCAGATTGGTGTCGCTGTTGTTATCGAGGGAACAAGAACCGGTGTATCGACAGATGCGAATGGTGCTTACGAAATTACAGCCCCATCCAAAGGGACGCTGGTTTTCTCTGCAATTGGTATGAAGAAACTCTCTATTCCAATTAACGGAAAAACACAAATCAACGCAGTTATGGAGCTGGACAATGTGCTGCTCGATGAACTGGTTGTAGTAGGCTGGGGTACCCAAAAGAAAGAGAATCTTTCCGGTGCGGTATCATCGGTAAATGTTACAAAAACACTTCAATCGAGACCTATCTCGGATGTTGGACGTGCCCTTCAAGGTTCAACTCCCGGATTGTCAATCACAACAACATCAGGCGCACTTGGTGGTGACCCAACAATCAGGATCCGTTCAAATTATGCTTCTTTAGGACAAGGATCAGCTGCACCTGTCATTTTGCTTGATAACGTAGAGGTACCAAGTTTGTCATATGTCAACCCTAATGACATCGAAAGTATTACTACTCTTAAGGATGCTTCTTCAACAGCCATTTACGGAGCAAGAGCTGCAAACGGAGCCATTCTTATTACAACCAAAAAAGGATCAAAAGATGGAAAGACAACTGTGTCATATTCCAGCAACTTCTCATGGGCAACCAAAACCAAGGTTCCTGTCACATCTAGACCAGACCTTGAACTTGATTATTCATGGAAACAGAGAAATGGTCTGGCTTTAGGATTGGGTAACACCCCTACAAACGAATTCGGTCAGATTGGCCCTGTTTATTATAATCCTGAAATGATAGTTAAGGTTAAGGCATACTACGACCAGTATGGTCTTGGTAAAGGACTTGACAGAGAAATGGTAGAGGGTCGTGACTTTGAGAAACGTCCAGCAGGTGGTTTCTACTTCTACAGAGGATGGGACCTGGAAAACATGTACTACAGAAAATGGGCTCCTCAGCAAACTCATAACATTTCGGTAGCTGGTGGAACAGATAAAGTGAAATATAATATGTCTGCCGGACTATTGGATCAACAAGGTATATTACAATTGTTTGATGATAAATATCAAAGACTTAATACATCAGGAAACCTGAGTGTAAACGTAAATAAATATATTACTCTTCGTTCAAACTTTATTTTTACAAAATTACGTCAGGATACACCATTCAGTTTTACAGGATCTACATACGAACCTATCTATTACATGTACAGGTGGTTTGCAATATATCCTGAAGGAACATATAAAGGGTATGAAACCCGTTCTCCGGCTGCAGAAATGGCTGCAAGTAGAAAGAATCCTTCTATAGCAGAATCGTGGTACACCCGTATAAGCCTGGGATCAACACTAAATCTGGCAAAGGGTCTAACCGCCAATTTTGATTATATCTATAACCTCACAGCTATATCTTCAAAAGCTTCAGGTGGATATGTTACAGGTATAAATACATTCAATACATATCCTGCAGGTAAAGATTTGGATTATTGGTATCAAACCTATACATCTTCTTCATATGACTATGTTCAGATGGCGACAAGCAGGAAGATGAGGAATACCTATAACGCAAACATCCAGTATGAAAAAAGTTTTGGTAAGCATAATACAAAGCTCATTGTAGGTACCAATATTGAAGATGAGGAATATGTATATGAAAGCTCCAAGAGAATGGGTGTGATTGATTATAACTTTCCGGAACTAAATCTTGCAATTGGTGACCAGACTGTTGGTTCTGGTCATACAGATTGGTCCGTTCTTGGATTTTTCAGCAGATTGAACTATGATTACGACAACAAATATCTGTTGGAGTTGAACTTCCGTCGTGACGCTACATCTAAATTCAGAGATGGAATGCGTTGGGGTTCTTATCCTTCAGGCTCTGCCGCATGGCGCTTGTCGGAAGAACCATTCTGGACAGCAGTCAAACCATATGTCAACTCATTTAAGATAAGGGGATCGTATGGTATGATAGGGAATCAGGATGTTCCAAGTTCGTTGTATTACCCTACAATAGGGGTGACTAACCCTGCTGCTACAGGCAACTATTGGTTAAGAAGTGCCAACTTTGTACCTTATGTTTCAAGTGCCCCGGGTCTTATCAATCCTGACCTTACATGGGAGTCAATTTCTACATTGGACATTGGTATTGATGCAAGATTCTTTAAAGACAAATTTGGTCTTACAGTTGACTGGTACAATAAGAAAACAACAAATGCAATTACAGCCGGAGAGGTTATCCCAAGTTCAATTGGTGCCAGTGCCCCACAAAGAAACTTTGGGGAGGTATCTACAAAAGGTATTGAGATCGAGTTGAACTTCAATCATATATTCAGCAATGGTCTGGAAATCAATCTTTCAGGACAGTATACAGATTACAAGTCTATTGTACAGAAATATCCTACAGCAGCAGATCCTCTGTATTCAGCAACTTACTATAACGGAAAGGTTCTGGGTAGCATTTGGGGATATAAAGTTGAAAGACTTTTCCAGAAAGAAGACTTTGTATACGGCACAGATGGTAAAATTCAGACACAACTGCTAGCCAACGGTAAAACAGTAAATGTCTTTGCAAATCTGGACCCTGCATATCAGGAGCTTTATCAAAGCGGTAACTTCAGATTCAGCCCCGGTGACCTTAAGTTCAAGGATCTGAATGGTGATGGTATAATCAACTATGGAACAAACACACTAAGTAACCTGGGTGACAGAACCATTATAGGTAACACACAACCAAGACACCAATTTGGTTTCAGAGTAGGTGCAAACTGGAAAGGTTTCGACTTTGACATATTCTTCCAGGGTGTAGGAAGCAGAAGCTTATGGGCAACAGGTAACATGGTTCTTCCTGGATTTACAGGGTCTGAATCAAACTTCTCACATACACTTGATTATTGGACAGAAGAGAATACAGATGCTTTCTATCCACGACCTCTTGACTATGGACAGTATTCGCAATGGAACTATCAGGTTAGTGACAGGTATCTGTTGAACTTGTCATATTTAAGATGTAAAACGCTGAATATTGGATACACTTTACCTAAGAAAGTTACTCAAAAAATAATGATAGAAAAGCTTAGGGTTTATTTTAGTGGTGAAAACCTGTTTGAATGGGATAACATGGGTGGTGTTGCCATAGACCCTGAACTTGACTGGACAACTCAGACTTCTGCAGATGGCAGATCTTTTGGAAGAAGCTATCCATATAGAAGGACATTATCTTTTGGTGTACAACTGGATTTTTAAAATGAATGAATCATGAAGAAAGTATTATTTATAATTATAGCAATATTGAGTCTGGCCTCTTGTAAGGACTATCTCAATAAGCCTTCGTTAAATCAATTTGACGAATCTAACTTTTGGACAAGTGAAGGCAATATTCGCTTGTTTGCCCAGGGCACCTATACAGCCTACTTTATGGGTTACGGCAGCGGTTACACCTGGGGCAACTATTTTACAGGAGGAGCATGGGCAGACGAGTATAGTGCTGCAAGCTTATGGGGATCGACAACTGCTACATCCGGTAACGGCTGGTCTTTCACTTATGTAAGAAGACACAATCTTATGTTGAACAGGGTAGAAAATTCAACAACAATCTCCGATGAGGCAAAAAAACACTGGATGGGTATTGCCCGTTTTTTCAGGGCACTGGAGTACTCAGATCTTTGTGCATCTTTTGGAAACATGCCTTTTTACGACAAAGAACTTCTGCCAACTGATCTTGACGAGATTTATAAAGACAGACAACCAATTGGTGAAGTTGTTACAAAAATGATTGAGGATTTTGACTATGCTGCAGCAAATGTAAGGACTACAGATGGAGTAGGTCAGATCAACAAAGATGTGGTTCTTGCATATATGGTTAGAAAAATGTTGTATTTCGGAACCCTTTTGAAATATCACAATATGGACCAGACTGTTGCAACTGCTGCATTGAACAAAGCCAAATGGGCCGCTGAACAACTGATTGCAGGGGCAAAATACCTGATTGTAGACGACTACAGAGGAACATTCTCTACTAACTACAATCTCTCTGCTAACAAAGAGGTTATCTTCTACAGAGAATATCTTGAAGCAAAGGCAACACACTGTTTAGTTGCTTATGTACATCAGGAGGGTCAGACAGGTACTACCTTGAGGGTTCTTAATAGTTACCTTGCTGCCGATGGTCTGCCTATCAAACAATCACCATCGTACAACTATTCCGCAAGCAAGTACTATAATGATGCTGTTCAGGGACGTGACCCAAGACTCCTTGCCTCTTTTGCCGACAGCATTAGAATATCGGGTGTGACAAAACTTATGGGATACTCAACAACAGGTATCGCTTGCCGTAAGTTCCTACCATACGCTGCCGACCCTGCCAACTTAATCTATATGGGAAGTACTGCAGTTACATCAACTCCGCTTATCAGATACGGTGAAGTTCTGGTTTCTTATGCAGAGGTAATGGCTGAGTTGGGACAATTCACTCAGGCTATTGCAGATGCCACCATCAATAAACTAAGAGCAAGAAGCATTAAGAACAATAATGTTGGAAACGCTTTACCTAAACTCCCTAACATGGTTGTAAGCGGAACAAATATCACTGCCAATGGTGTTGTTATCAATGACCCTGACCGTGACCCAACCGTTTCTCCTATCCTTTGGGAGATCAGACGCGAAAGAATGGTTGAGATGGTATTCGAAGGTAACAGAAAATCTGACCTTAAGAGGTGGAAAAAATACAAATACCTTAAGACAGTTGAGACAGCCGGACCAACAGATATAAGCATGGGCGCTGCTTTCAACTTCTACAAATGGGGTTCACCTGCCGATGCTCCTTCAAGTGCAAATGGAAAGAACCTTATTGCAATAAGGAACGCATTCAAGACCAAAGGTTCGTTGTATATATTCACTCCTGGTGACTCAACAAGGGTTGCTACCTACAATTTGTTCCAGTCAAGTTCTAGAAGAGATTGGGTAGAGGGTGATATCAACTACGAAAGACAGTATTTCACATCTGTTCCTCTTGATCAGATTAAGCTTTACAAGGATATGGGTTATACTTTGACTCAGAATCCGGGCTGGGATACTATTCAATAGTAATATAATATTTCATTTAAGAGGCTGTCTAAAACTAGACAGCCTTTTTTTATATAGTCACCATACATCAAATGGGCAAGCTCATCACCAGCACCGTTGTTTTTATAAGGATCAAATTAGGCAAAAGTCTGGATTATTTTCAGCCCAGGTGTGGATTTTTGGATGCTGCACCGGGTTTACCCACTTCATGTTCTCTTCACTGAAAATCAAAGGCAGACCCGATATTGTGCTTTTGCAGATCAGCTCGCGGGTCTGCACTCGATTTTCTTGCGCTTCGTTCACATAGTGGGTACCCAAACCCTATCTCCCCACCAGCACATCTGTTTTTTAGCTTGCCCCTTTTCAGAATTAGTGGCGATATTCGTTATAAAACAGAAGCTTCATAATGGTTTTTAGACATCTCGTTTATTTTCTTTGTTAAGTGTTACAATGTCTCAATAATTATATTAATTTTACACAAGGTAAAACTGTAGTGTATATTGAGCTTTTAGTACACTTTCAACGCAAAATCACAATTTTTGTTACATTTTGTTATTAATACACGTTACTTGATTTGTATATGCAATTTTACAACGGCATTTTGCTAACTTAACTATAAATATTAACCTAAAATTTTAATTCATGTATGTTTCACAAAAATTAACCGGATGGTGTAAGCGATTTACGCTTTCGGTATTTACCTTGATCCTCATTACAGGAACTATGGTTGCACAGAACATCAGGATTACCGGTAAAGTTACAGACAAAGCCGGTCAGCCTGCTATTGGAGTATCTGTAATTGTAGAAGGAACCAAAACTGGTGTTGCGACAAATCTTGATGGGACCTTTTCCATTGAGGCTCCTGCAAATTCAGCTTTGCTCTTTTCTGCCATTGGTATGGAAAATCAACGTGTTACTGTAAACAATCGGTCCATCATTAATGTAACAATGGCCGAATCATCAGTTTTTCTGGATGAACTGGTCGTAACAGCTTTGGGTATCAAAAAGGAAAGAAAAGCATTGGGATATGCTGTATCCGACATCAAGTCCGATGAATTGATGAGGAATAAGACTGCAAACCCAATTTCTTCACTTTCAGGTAAGATTGCCGGTGTTAACATCACTCAATCTTCCGGTGCAGCAGGTTCTGGCGCGCAGATTATTCTTCGTGGAGGTACTTCAGGATCTGAAGGCAAAGACAATCAACCTTTGTTCGTAGTCGATGGTGTGATTTATGATAACTCTTCAACTCTTGTAGGTAACTCTGCATTTGACGGTTCTTATAAATCGGCAACCACAACTTCTAACCGTATTATGGATATAAATCCTGAGGATATAGAAAATATGTCCATATTGAAAGGGCCTGCAGCGTCTGCACTTTATGGTTCCCGCGCAGCCAACGGCGTTGTCATTATTTCTACCAAAAAAGGTAAAGAAGGTGTAATTGAAGTTAACATCAACTCCAAATTCTCCACATCTTGGGTGAAAAGCCTTCCTGAAGTTCAAACTGAATTCAATAGAGGATATATGGACGATCAATACGACAACAGCAGGAATTATCTCGGAACTGTTTTCAATGATTTTTCATACAATTCATGGGGAGAAAAATCTACAGCAAAGACTTATGACAACATAGGAAACTTTCTACAAGGGGGAGCAATCTATGACCAAAGTGCCAGCGTTGCGGGGGGTACTAAAAACAGTAACTTCTACTTATCCGGATCTTATTATGATCAACAAGGTATTGTCCCTAAAACAGGTTATGACAAATACACTTTCCGTTTCAACGGTGAACAGAGAGCCGGTATTTTCACATTCAATGCAAATGCGGCTTACTCACAAGCTCATACAGACAGGACGTTGACCGGTGCGGCTCTTTATGGTTCACAAGGAACCGGTGCTCTTTACGGAGTTTACAACTGGTCTCCATTTGACGATATGTCAAATTATTTAAATGAAGATGGTACTCGTTATAGAATGTTCGGTGATAGGCTTGATCCTTGGGAAGAACGCGATAATCCATACTGGATTGTAAATAAAAATAAAATGTTTGACGATACAGATCGTTTTACAGGCAGTTTAGGAGTAAAGGCAGATATTACAAAATGGTGGTTTATTCAGTACAGATTGGGTATTGACTCATATACTCAAATCAACTCTAATCGTATTGCTGCCGACGGAGTTATCAAACAAGTATGGCAGAATGGTATGATGAGTGACAACACTTTGCGTTTCAAATATATGTCACACAATTTCATATCAAATATGAATAAGAAATTCGGAGATTTTGACTTTAATCTGTTACTTGGTGCTGCTTCAGATGATACTCAGACTGACAGAAACAGTATGATGGCTTGGAATTTCTCTGTTCCTGATTTCTATTCCTATGCAAATGCTTCAACAGAAAACAAGCAATTTGCCCACTCTGCATCTCAAAAGAGATTGGTAGGTTTATTCGGAGAATTCCGTGTAGCTTGGAAGAATATATTATATATGACAGTTACAGGACGTAATGACTGGACATCAACCCTTCCTATCGAAAATCACTCTTACTTCTATCCTTCTGTAAGTGGTTCATTCGTATTTACTGAACTTCTTCCTAAGAGTAACATTCTTACTTTCGGTAAGCTTAGAGCATCTTGGGCAAAAGTGGGTAAAGATACAGGCGCTTATGAAACAAATACCTCTCTTTGGCCTGTCGGGACATATCTTGGTGGTAAAATTGGTGTAGGTAACTCGTGGACTCGTGGTAATCCTTATCTTAAACCGGAAATGACAAAATCGACAGAAGTCGGGATTGAATTAAGTCTCCTCAAAGATCGCTTACGTGTTGACTATGCCTATTATACAAACGACTCTTACAACCAGATTTTGTCTCCTCGTGGCCCTCAATCTACCGGTTATATTTTCTGTTCAATCAATGCAGGAAACGTTTATAATAAAGGTATGGAGTTGACTATTTCAGGTACTCCTGTAGAAACAAAAGATATGAAATGGGATATAGGTTTGAATATCGCAGGTAATCGTGGTACTTTGGACGGCCTTCCTGCCGGTATGGATGTTATGTATGTTACAGACGTTCAGTATGCAGGAGCACAAGCCGCATCATTCAACGGTGGTAACTTTATGGCTATCGCAGGTACTCAATGGAAGAGATATAAATATAATCCTGAAGATGCAAACTCTAAAAAAGAATTAGACGGAAAAATTATTCTTGACGCAAACGGAATGCCAACCTACACAACTTCTTTGTCGGAAGTGGGTAATCGTGAGGCTAAGTTCTCGGGTGGTTTGAATAATACTATTATATGGAAGAATTTTTCTTTTAATATGTTGTGGGAATTCAGAGTAGGTGGTGATGTTATCAACGGAACTCAATATGCTATGACTAATAGTGGTGTTAGTAAATTCTCCGGAGATATTCGTAATAAAGAACTAACAGTAACAGGTATCGATGCAAGCGGAAACGCTGTATCTAATACTTGGAGTGCAGATAACACATACACGTTTAATGGAGTAGAAACAAGTGGTCATAATATTATTAAAAATTATTATACTAATTATTATCCTAGAGAAACTGCCAATTATATTACAGACGTTAATCTTCTAAGACTTCGTACACTATCTGTAATGTATGAAGTTCCTAAGAGGTGGCTCGACAGAACAGGATTCATTAAACGTGCTTCTATTTCTGCTTCTGCAAACAATCTTCTTCTATTTACCAATTACGAGGGAGACCCTGAAGTAGCTGCATCTGGTGCAGGTGTAGGTGGTTCATCTTCTGTTGGATTTGACTATTGTGGAGTACCTGCAACCTCAGGTATGACATTCGGGTTAAATTTAACTTTCTAAAAAGTTTTAAATATTTAAATTTAATAATATGAAATATATTAAATCATTAATTTCTTTGTGTGTTGTATGCTTTATTACTCTCACACTGGCCTCTTGCAGCGATTGGCTGGATATTAACACTGACCCTGAGAATCCCTCATCAGAAAGTGCTACATATCAAACTCGTTTGGCGCATATAGAATTTTATACCAATCACGCAACTCAATTTGCCGCTTGGCGTACAAGCATGTCCGCAGGTGATTGGACAAGATACTACAATGGGAGTACCTATTGGAGTATGTCATTTTGGAGTCCTCAAGTCGGTGCTGTCACTACACCTTACCAATGGTGGTTTGTAGGTGCTGCAAGTAATATTTCCTATATGTATGACAAAGCTATGGCAGCAGAAGCCTGGCATTATGCAGGAGTAGCTAAAATAATCCGTGCGTATGGATTTATGTTAATGACTGACCTCTATGGTGAAATGCCTTATACAGATGCAGTCGGTGAAAACGCAACTCCTTTTTATGACAACGGAAAAACCATTTACTTAGGCTGCTTAAAAGAGCTAAACGAAGGTTTGGAACTTTTGGCGAAACCTCAGGATGCAAAGCTTCCTGCATTGGCAGAAGGTGACTTTTGGAACAATGGTAATGTTGCCAAATGGATAAAATTTGGTAATTTGCTTAAAGCTCGTTATGCGGTAAAACTAAGTAAAAAAGCTGACGGAAGCTATCTTGATGGTAAATATGATGCTGCGACCATTCTTGATGCCCTTTCAAAAGGTCCTCAAAGCAATGCCGATAACACTATAATTTATCATACAGATGATAATAGTACCACACATGACGTTCTTGGATGGAACGAACCTGTTGACTACTCTCCTATATATTCTGTTTGCGGTATGAATGCCGGTTATATGGTAACTGAAATGCTTTATAAGAACCTTACCAATTTTGCAGGTAGCGGTGTTGAAGACCCTCGTGCAGACAAAATTATCCCTTGGGCTACGTCAGGTAAATCTTCAACTACTCCATCAAATATTAAATGGAGTGGCAATTGGAGACGTTCACTTGGTGTCGATATGGTCTCTAATAACTCTCCAAGTCTTAGCGGTGGACCACTAAGAGCTGGATATACTGCAGTAAAACATTGGTGGATAAATTCTTCTTCTCCTGCTCGCTTGGGAGATACTGTTTATGTTGAGGCTACAAGCTCATCTAAAGGTTACGCTGCAAAACAAGATCTTCTTTACAGAGCTGACGGAACTGATGCATCAAAGGAATCAGGCTCTTTCTATTCAAGAGTCTCTTCTCCTACATACCTAGGTACTTATTCAGAAGCTTGTTTTATCAAAGCAGAAGTTTTGTTTAATCAAGGTAATGCTCCCGCTGCATTCACTGCGTACAAAGAGGGTATCAAGGCAAGTATGGAACAGATGAATGTGACCCTAAATTCTTGGATTGCAGGTGATCAAACTCTTGCAAATTGTCCTTCATTTACTCCGATGACTCAATCTCAAATGGATAATTTCTTGAATAATGGTATCGGTACAGCAAGCAATCTTTCTCTTGGTAAGATTCTTACTCAAAAACGAATTGCCTTACACTACTCAGTTGAAATCTGGAACGATATGCGTCGTTATGACTTTGATGCTACCTTGTTCCACAATTGGGGTGTTCCTGCATATCACGCAGTTAATGCTACCGCTCTTAAAGGAATTCCTGAAGGAAAACAATACCGTCGTTGGCGTCAATGCTCACACGAGCTTAATTACAACGCAGCGAATCTTCAGGCTATCGGTCCAGAAGTTCCGGGTGCAAATATGAGTCTTAGTGCTTGGAACAGTGCTGAAGATGTTTGGACTATCCCTGTTTGGTGGGATTCTGATCAACAGTAATCTCATTTACCAATAATACATAAAGCAGGGCGGTCAAAATGACCGCCCTGTTATATTTTATTGAGTAAGTTGTAAGCATGAAAAAATATTTCTGATTTTCATTTTTTCCAGACCATTTCGCAAGTGTCTGCAAATCTTGCCTACACATACCTTCTTGTAATTAATTTCTTTAAATGAAGCAGAACGTAATGACTGAGGACGGACGATGAGCAATGGGAGGATTTACAGCAGCGTATTATTACAAATAAAAACAATGGCTAAGATCTCTTTTGACATTTTCATTTTATATCTTTGTAGTATAAGCAGAGAATAAACAATTAAAATACAATATCATGTTCGAAAAAGAGGTATACATCAGACGCAGGCAGAAACTGCAGGCAAGTGTGAAATCGGGAATCCTTCTATTCCTGGGAAACTCAGAAGTTGGGTTCAATTACCCTTCAAATACATACAGATACAGGCAAGACTCATCTTTTCTTTACTTCTTTGGTCTTGACGAACCGGATCTGGCAGCAATAATTGATGTTGAGAGTGGCGAGGAGATTATTTTCGGAAACGATGTGGATATCGACGACATTATCTGGATGGGTCCACAGCCGGCAATGAAGGACAAGGCATCGGAAGTTGGGATTAAAAAGGTATTGCCATTTTCTGAACTGGAAAATTATGTAAAGAAGGCTGCCAACACAGGCAACACAGGAAGGAGCGTCCATTACCTGCCACCTTACAGAGATTCAAATAAAATCTTGTTGAATAGTCTGCTGGGAATAGAGTTTGGCAAGCTGAAAGAGAAGGCTTCGGTTGAATTTATAAAAGGAGTTGTGGCATTGAGGGAGATTAAGGAGAAGTGCGAGATTGAGGAACTTGACATTGCCGCAAATATTGGCTACGCCATGCATTATACTGCTATGAAGATGGCCAAAGCTGGAATGGTGGAGCAGGAGCTTGTAGGAATAATGGAGGGGATTTCCATATCAAGCGGCACTATGCCGTCGTTCCCTATAATTCTCTCCCAGAATGGTGAAACCCTGCACAACCACATGCATCATCAAATACTAACAGATGGAAGGTTGCTTGTTATTGACGCAGGTGCAGAGAACAATGCCCATTATGCATCGGACTTCACCCGCACTTTACCGTCGGGCGGCAAGTTTACAGAGAGACAAAAGGAGATCTACACCATTGTGGCAACAGCAAATAATCTTGCTTTCAGTATGATAAAGCCGGGTATATCTTACAGGGAGGTACATCTTGCTGCAGTCCGAGTACTGGCACAGGGTCTTATTAACATTGGTCTTATGAAGGGCGATGTAGATGAGGCTGTTGCTGCAGGGGCACACGCCCTCTTCATGCCTCACGGACTCGGTCACCAGATGGGTCTTGACGTTCACGACATGGAAGATTTAGGGGAGAATTATGTTGGCTATGACGATAATTATGTAAGGTCCACCCAATTTGGACTACGTTCGCTCAGAATGGGAAAAATGCTAAAACCGGGACATGTGATTACTGTAGAACCTGGCTGTTACTTTATTCCGGCACTCATAGAGAAATGGGAAAAAGAGGGGACAAACAAAGAGTTCATAAACTTTGGCAAATTAAAGGATTACTATAATTTTGGGGGTATAAGGCTTGAGGACGATGTTCTGGTTACAGAAAAGTCTTGCAGGCTGCTTGGTTCAAAACGTCTCCCAATTACAGTGGAAGATGTAGAAAGAGAGATGGCATAGTGCAAATGATAAGATATCTCTACAGGTTTCTTGCCATTGTGACTATTGTAGCAATGGTAGCCGTATCGTGCTCCAAGGACCCTTTGCCTGAACCGCCTTCAACAAAGTCAAATCTTAACGAACTCATCACGTTCAGTTTTCTTAGAAGCGACAATCCGTCGCTGACTCAGGATTGCTATGGTTTTAAATCGGCAAATACATATTATCTTACTGTCACACAGGGAGCCAATATCTCTTCATTGAAGGGCAGATTTACCATCTCCCCAAAAGCAACAGTTAAAATTGGTGGTGCACCTCAGGAGAGCGGAGTTAGTCTGATAGATTACTCCAATACCATGGATATAGTTGTCACGTCTGAATCCGGCAGGTCAAGTACTTATAAGCTACTGGTCCAGGAAGGAAGGAGCAATATCGATAATCTGATATATGCTTTCATGGATAAATTTTCTATCCCGGGAATATCCTTCGCATTAACAAAAGATGAGCAGATAGTCTATAAAAAAGGGGCCGGCTTTGCAGTTCAGGAGACATGGGAGCGGACAAGACCCGACCATCTCTTCAGGCTTGCAAGCATATCAAAGCAGTTCACTACTATATGTATAATGAAGCTGATAGAGGACGGAAGATTGTCTCTGAACAGAAACGTATTTGGTCCCGGAGGAGTACTCGAAAGTGAATTTACGAACGTAACACAACTTGCATCTACAGTGACAATAAAAAACCTGCTGGAACACAACAGCGGGTGGCCAAAGAGTCCCGACCTTATGTTCGACTCTCCCTACTACGGACAGACACTTGACCAGCGGATAGTGCGTATGCTTAATGGCCCCCAGACTACGCCCGGGGTCTCTTATGCCTATTACAATATGGGATTCGGGGTTTTGGGGAAGGTTATTGAAAAGATAACCGGTAAGAACTTTGAAGTCTATATGAAGGAGGTGCTTGCACTTGCCGGTGTTAACGATGTGCATGTAGGAGGAGATAAACCGCAAAGAAGGTCAAACGAGGTGGTATACTATTCACAAAGCGGTACCAACGGTTATGCAAACGAGATGCCGGTTATTGCTGCCGCAGGAGGGGTTATTGCCTCCACTGAGGAGATGATGAAGCTGATGTTTCACATAGACGGGTTCACGAAGGTTCCGGATATAATAACCGCGCAAACCAGAAGTATGATGCTGACGCCCTCTCCAAATTACAACAGATATGCTTTGGGATGGATGTGCAACCACACATACTTTCCGGGGGATTACTACCATACAGGCAACCTTTCGGGTACTGCTGTAATGTGGGTAATGGGTGACAATAGAATCAACGGTGTCATTCTTTGCAATTCAAGATCTTATATAACCGGATTTGACGATGAACTCTACGGATTATTACGAGATATTGTCAACCTCGCCTCTGCCACAACCTGGTAAAGTTCTGATAGTATCATTGCCGTTGCTCCCCAAATGAAATATTCGCCAATGGTATATCCGGGGGCGCTTACAAATTCATTTCTGTTAATCGGAACTTTGAAGATTTCAGCCAAAGATGGATTGAACAGCCTTAATGGTATCTTTCGGTATTCAACCACCTCTCTATGGTCGGGAATAAGCTCCATTTCACAACTAGCATAAGCCAGTACCGGATAAATTGTAAAATTGCTGGGCGGGACATATAAACGGCTTAAAAGACCTACAATCTCAATTTTGTCCCTGCCAAGAGAGAGTTCTTCATAAGATTCACGACATGCAGTATCTACATAGTCCTTGTCATTCTCTTCGCACTTCCCACCGGGGAAAGCTATCTGTCCCGAATGGACCCCGTCATAAGTATTCCTCCTGATTAAAAGTACCTCCCAGTCCAATATATTGTCAGAAGGTGCAGGAAAGAGCAGTACAAGTACAGCAGATTCCCTTGCATGGCCGGGTGGTGTATCTTCACTATCAAGCGTGGACACTCTGTGCACAGGAGCCATCTTAAGGTGTGCCTTTTTACCCGGGAGGTCTGGAATATACATAAGGATCGCTTATTTGGAGATACCAACCCTGTTAAGGATGAATGCCCACTCAAATGCAGTCTCCTTTATGCTGTCGTACCTTCCTGTGGCACCACCGTGTCCCGACTCCATATTCATATAAAGAAGTACAATATTGTCATCGGTTTTGAATTTCCGAAGCTTGGCCACCCATTTTGCAGGTTCGTGGAAAAGAACCTGAGAGTCGTTTATTCCTCCGGTAGCTAAAATATTAGGATAGCTCTGAGCCTTGACATTATCGTATGGTGAGTATGAAAGCATGTAGTTGTAAGCATCCTCTTCGTTAGGGTTTCCCCACTCCTCATATTCCTGTGTTGTAAGAGGTAATGAGCTGTCCGTCATAGTGTTTATTACATCTACAAATGGAACCTGAGCCACAATTGTCTGGAAAAGGTCGGGGCGCATGTTTGTTACGGCTCCCATCAGCAGACCTCCTGCGCTGCCACCGGTTGCTGCGAGTTTGGAAGGTTCGGTATACTTGTCTGTTACCAGCTTCTCTGCACAAGCGATAAAGTCTGTGAATGTGTTTTTCTTCTTCATCAGTTTGCCATCTTCATACCACTGCTCTCCCATGTCGCTTCCTCCCCGCACTTGTGCCACGGCATATATAAATCCTCTGTCAATGAGGCTATAAGCCGAAGGGCTGAAGTATACATCGGAACTTGATCCGTAGCTGCCGTAAGAGTTTAAAAGCGTAGGATTCTTGCCGTCCATCTTAAGTCCCTTTTTATAGACAATGGCCATGGGAACACTTGCACCGTCAGGAGCCTTTGCCCACAACCTTTCTACCTCATAGTCGTCGGGATTGAACCCCGATGGAATCTCCTGCTCCTTAAGGACAATGCTTACCTTTTTCAAAATATCATATGCATAGATTGTATTTGGTCTTTTTAAAGAGGTGTAGACATACCGGATTGTTGTTGCGTTGTATTCAGGGTTGCCTGTGAGGGTAGCAGAGTAGACAGGTTCAGGAAAGTTTATGTCCTGAATCTCTCCGCCTTTAAGAGGGATCACACTTATATGATTAAGTCCGTCCTTTCTTAGTTCCAGAGCCATATAGTCTTTCAGTATATCTATAGATTCTATTCGTACAAGGCTGTCGTGAGCGATAAACTCCTTCCATGTGGCTCGGTTCCGGAAACCAGTAAGAGGAGCCTCGTAAACCATTCCGTTCAGATTGTTCTTGTCTTTGTATCGTATGTAAAACTTCTCCTTGTGTTGAATTACGCTATAGTCTACTCCCTGAACCCTTGGCATGAATACCTTGAATGGTTCGGATGGTCTGTCTGCAGAGGTGTAAAGATATTCCGAAGTTGTTGAACTGGAGCTACTGATGAATATATAATCTTTTGGTTTGCTTTTACTTACTCCTATGTTAAACTTCTGGTCATTCTCCTCATAAACCAGTTCATCAGCCACTTTGCTATCCATTATATGCTTGTAAACGCGGTAAGGTCTAAGTGTATTGTCTATGGAGGTGAAGAATAAGGTTTTGCTGTCATTTGCCCATGCAACAGAAGATACTCCCGGTATTGAAATATCCAGATCTGAACCTGTTGTGAGATCGCGTATCTTTAATATGAATTCGGCATAGGAGCCTGTTTCGTTATAAATGTATACTGCATGTTTATTGTCGGGACTTATCTCAAATCCTGCAAATATCATAGCTTTCTTACCCTCTGCCATCTTGTTCACATCAAACATTACCTCTTCAGCTGCATCAAGGGTTTCAAGTTTTCTGCAATAGACGCGGTACTGCTTGCCTGCTTCCGTACGGCTGTAGTAATAGTATCCATTCTCAAACTGGGGGTAGCTTTCGTCAACATCTTTAATCCTTCCAATAATCTCATTGTAAATCTTCTCCTGAAGCTTCTTTGATTTTTTCATTACAGCATCGGTATAGCTGTTCTCTGCTTTCAGATACTCTAAAACCTTAGGGTTCTCCTTGTCGCGGAGCCAGAAATAGTTGTCTACACGGGTGTTGTTGAATTCCAAAAACGTTTTTGGCATAACCTCGGCCACAGGTGGTGAGGGAAAATCACTCTCTTTCAAAATCTTTGAGGGGTTTAGATTGCAGGCAGAAAGTGCAAAAGCAACAGTTCCGGCAAGCAAAAGGTTAAAATAATGGTTCATATTATTTTAGATTTGAGTTGTGTTTCAAACATAATACTATAAAGTTATTAATTTTTGTGTTATAAGGATTATCCCGTAACTTTAAGACTCAAATGGAAAAATCTTTTTTAGAGTATTTTAACATTATTGGCATTGTAGCCATTGTCCTTTTCCCTTTTGTTAAGACAAAGGGTAGGGGTTTAATAACACTTGGAGTAATAACCGTTCAAGTTATAATAAGTTCATTTGTTGCATATTCTGTTTTTGTAAATGGTGTGGTGCTTTTCACATATCCCGGTTCGTTCGTTACCGGCCAGATTCCCGTGAGGATAGACTACCTGTCGGCGTGGTTCATGCTTATCTTAAACTTTACATTTCTAACGGGAGCCTGGTACGGTCTCCATTACATGAAAAAATACAAGGACCAGACAGACAATCTGGCTTTGCACATGACTGCTTTTATTCTGCTTTATACATCTATAATTGATATCTGCTTGGTTCAGAACGGACTGGCACTATTGGTTGTATGGGAGATTATGGCGCTCAGCTCTTTTATTGTTATAATTTTTGAACATAATAAAAAAGAGACATTAAAAGCTGGTATCAACTTTTTGATCCAGTCCCATGTCTGTATTCTTTTCCTTACAGTTGCCTTTATGTGGGTCAAGGTAAAAACAGGATCCTTCGATTTTTCAGCTATTTCTGCGTATACTTCTGCGGAACCGGCAATCACCGGTATAGGGCTATTTCTATTTTTCTTTTTTGGTTTTGCTATAAAAGCGGGCTTTGTCCCTTTCCATACATGGCTCCCACTGGCCCATCCAGCGGCTCCGGCACACATTTCGGGCATAATGAGCGGGGTGATAATAAAAATTGGAATTTACGGTATACTGAGGATGTTGTTACTTGTAAAGACTGACATGGTTTCACTGGGATACTTTATTCTGGCCATTTCCGTAGTTACCGGTGTATATGGTGTGATGCTGGCCATTGTTCAACACAATCTAAAAAGGCTGCTGGCATACCATAGCATAGAGAATATCGGAATAATTGGAATAGGCATTGGTTTGGGATGCCTTGGTCTGGGATACAATAGCCAGATTCTTGTTGTATGTGGTTTTGGCGGAGCACTGCTACACACTCTTAACCATTCACTATTCAAGTCTCTGCTTTTTTATTGTGCAGGCTATATCTATCAGAAAACTCATACAATGGATATTGAAAAGATGGGGGGCCTCTTAAAACACATTCCTCGCACCGGTTATCTCTTTCTCATTGGCTCTCTTGCAATCTGCGGATTGCCTCCCTTCAACGGATTTGTATCGGAGTTCTTTATTTATACAGGATTGTTCAAAGGCCTGCAGTCGAATGATTTTCTATTCATTATGGCACTCCTCTTTGCAATTCTGGGGTTAGTGGTTATCGGGGGACTCGCACTAATCTGCTTTACAAAAGCATTCGGGATTATTTTTTTAGGTACCTCAAGAGATCAGGAGAAAAGGAGTTTTTCCAAAGAAAAACCCGTGAATTTTTTGCCTTTGTATATTATAGCCCTTGCTATTCTTATCATTGGCCTGTTCCCTGTTATTCTTGCTCCGGCACTTTTAAAAATCACTCAGTTGTATATGCCTGCCTCAGTTGTACCGGCAACTCCTGCTTTTAAATCAATTCTGGGCAACCTGACTTCTGTGGGCTGGTACTCTCTGGGATTCATTGTATTGACAGTTTTGCTATATTTGGTAAGATATATAATAACTTCCAGTCGTACCCGTGCCATTGAACCCACCTGGGGGTGTGGTTATAAAGGAGATGCATCAAAAATGCAATACACTGCCTCTTCTTTCATACGCTCATACCGAAAACTTGCAGGATCGTTTCTAATGATTAAAAAAGAGAAGCAGGAAGCGTCGGGTTTGTATCCAGAATATATAAATCAGGAGACCCATCCCTATGATAGCGTCGAAAACTGGTTTATTGACAAACCGTTGCATTTGACAAGAGAATTTTTGAACAGATTCGTATTCCTACAGAATGGCAATATTCAGGCTTACATTCTTTACGGGTTTATATTTATTGGACTTGTGATTCTGGTTCCTGTCATCATTGAGAAAATTGTTGTGCTTTTTAACTTTCTAAACCTACTTTGAAATGATTAGCTTTCTACTGATAATACTGGCAAGCTTTCTCTTCATGGGATTTGTTGTAAGGACAAAAAGCATTGCATCCGGAAGAAGAGGTCCGGGGATTTTTCAGCCGATGAAAGATATCTTAAGACTGCTGAAAAAAGAGTCGGTGTACAGCAAAACAACAACCCTCATATTCAAACTGGCTCCTGTAGCATATCTGTCATCGGTGTTGATGGCAATACTTATGGTTCCTCACGGAAACAATCCCGGATTCATCTCTTTCGACGGTGATTTTGTAATGTTTGCATATGTGCTGGCTTTTGGGAAATTCATGATAATTATCTCTGCTCTGGACACAGGAAGCAGCTTTGAAGGAATGGGGGCAAGCCGGGAGGCTCTCTATTCTATGCTTGTGGAGCCGGCCTTTTTTATTCTTATGGGATCCTTTGCATTATATACAGGTCATACATCCTTTTTCACCATTTTTAGCACACTGCACTATGGGTCATATATCTCATACATGCTAGGAGCATTGGCCACTTTCGTATTTGTACTTATTGCAATGATTGAGAATAGCCGTATGCCTGTGGATGATCCTAAAACTCACCTTGAACTCACTATGATACACGAAGTTATGGTTTTGGACAACAGTGGATTTGACTTAGGGCTTATACAGTATACCTCTTATCTTAAATTTGCTATGTATGGAGCCATAATCTCCAACTTTTTCATAGGAGTTCTCCCTTTTTGGATATCAATTCCTATGTTTCTGGTTGTACAGTTTGGCTTTGCGGTTGCGGTTGGCGTGATTGAATCGTTTATGGCACGCTTCAGAATGGGGCACAATCCGCAGTTTATTTTCATTCTGACCTCGGTATCGATGCTGATATTCTTTGGAGTACTTTTAGTATTAGGGAAATTTATGTAACAGGTTACTTTATGATTGATATTCTATTGATAGCATTGGCAATGACGCTGCTTTACATGAGCATCGCCAACCGGCTGCATACATATCTGAGGATTCTGGTGTTTCAGGGATTCATTCTTTTTGGAGCCACATATCTTACTCTTACAGATGTCAATACAGTCAATCTCTTGCTTATAATGCTGGAAACCATTGTTTTCAAATCTATTGCAGTGCCATGGTTCATGAATTACATTATAAAACGCAACAAGATTTCACGTGCAGCTGAACCATATCTTCCCTATTTTGTGTCGCTTCTTATTGTCACAATCATTATTGTGCTTGCAATAATATTATCGAGCTCCATAAAGGACCCGAATCTGGACAAGACATATTTTGTTGTTGCGCTATCTACAATGTTTACAGGATTGTACCTCATTGTCTCCAGAAAGAAGATTATTACACATGTAATAGGTTATCTGGTTATCGAAAACGGTGTCTTTGTACTCTCTCTTGCAGTCGGCAACGAGATGCCTATGCTTGTAAACCTCGGAATAATGCTGGACATATTTGCTAGTGTACTTATACTCGGAATCTTCTTTAATAAAATTGGAGACGTAATTAAAAACCCCGATGTTAACCTTTTGAATAACCTGAGAGATTGATAATTATGATAATAGGAGAATTTTTGGCGGGAGTTTTATTAATATGCGGTTGTCTGATATTCAACCGTAATAAATTTGTCAACTATCTTCTGGTTGTTCTCTTTGGTATTATGCTTCTGTTATTTGGAGCATATCAGTACAATCATATAAACACAATACAACTCTCCTTTTTCAAACCTGACTCTTTGGGTATTCTGCTTTTACTGGTACTCTGTTTTATATCTGTACCTGTCCTTTTTCACAGTTACAGGTACATAGAGAAATTCAATCCGGACGAGACGCCGCGTTCACGGGGTCTATTCTTTGCGGCAATGGTTCTGCTAATCTCTGCATGTGGCGTGGCTTATATTTCAAACCACATAGCAGTAACCTGGATATTTGTGGAGCTGACAACTCTGAGTGCTTCGGTTCTTATCTATCATCACAGGAACATCCGGGCCTTAGAAGGTGTCTGGAAGTATGTGTTTATCTGTGCCATAAGCATTACATTTATATACGTAGGCATTCTTTTCCTTAGCCTTTCGCTAAAACAGGCCGGGATTGACGATATGTCCTTCGATTCCATAAGGGCTAATTATGACAAGCTTAACCTTTTTTGGCTGAAGCTATCGTTTCTCTTCATTTTCACCGGATTCACTGCCAAGCTGGGACTTGTCCCGATGTTCACTGCCGGTGTAGATGCAAAGGACAAGGCTCCGGCACCGGCAGGAGCACTGCTTGCGAGTATACTTATGAACCTTGGATTTGTTGGGATATACAGGGTGTATGCAATCATGGCTCATACTCCGTTGCATACCTGGGCAAATACCGTCATCATAATTGCTGCCTTGTTGTCTGTTTTTGTATCTGCTGTCTACATGACCCGAATCAGAAATATTAAACGGATGCTTGCATATTCAGGAATAGAACACATGGGGCTGGTAATGCTGGGTCTTGCTGCCGGAGGAGTAGGTGTCTATGCGGCAATCCTGCATATTATCCTGCATACACTGGTAAAACCGGCACTCTTTCTTCAGTACAACCAGATTTACTGGGTTTACCAAAGCAAAAGCATTTATGATGTGGGTAACTATTTCAAATATAACAAGACAGGAGCGATTGTTGTTTTACTTGCCTTCATTTCTGCTACTGCAATGCCTCCTTCCGGATTGTTTGTGAGCGAGTTCCTCATTTTCCAGTCTCTTTTCCAGTCTCATTACATACTTATACTAATAACCGTACTGATATTGTTGACATTAATATTATGGGGCTTCGGCTCAAACACGTTTAAATTACTCTTTTACCCTTCTCCGGAGGCAATGGATAGAAGTGCAATTCCCGAGATAAGCCCATGGGAATCATTCAGTCAGTATGTTTTGCTTGCGGCAGCTGTCTACATGGCATACAATCCGCCTCAAAGATTTGTCGAACTTATACAGGACGCGGTAAAACTAATACAGTAAGAGATGAGATACATTTCCATATATAACAATCAGTCAATATCCTTGAACGATATCCCGGAACTTGGGTATTCTGAGTTTCTGAATGGCAATTGCAGTATTTTGTCAGAAAATCCTCAGAGGCACTGTGTAAATTTCTTCGGATATAAAAAAGGAGAGGTTGTAAGGTTATTATGCTGCATTGCAGATGATACTACACATCAAATATATCTCTCATCTTCCATCATTGAACCTCATTCAAGTCTGCCGTCATTTACTGCGCAAAACCACAATTTTGAAAAATTTGAGCGGGAGATTCATGAGAATTTTGGCACTCAATACTCCGACCATCCATGGCTGAAACCATACAGAAAAGTGGGGAACTATCCTTTTCTGAGGTCTGAAAGCGAGGAGTTGCACGAGGTGGGTGTGGGGCCAATACATGCAGGAATCATTGAGCCCGGACACTTCAGGTTCATTTGTAACGGGGAGCAGATTATGCATCTCGAAATTCAACTAGGTTACCAGCATCGGGGAATAGAACAGTTGTTCCTGCAGAAGAAAAAATTACTGGAACGTACAACTCTTGCAGAAAACATTGCCGGAGATACCACAGTGGGCCATACCACTGCATTTGTGAATCTGTGGGAGAGTCTTTGCGGATATACTCCGGACACCTCTCTTGATTTTTCCAGGACGCTGGCCCTTGAGCTGGAGCGGATAGCCATTCACACCGGCGATATGGCTGCCATTTGCGGAGATATTGCCTATCAATTGGGCAACTCAGTATACGGCAGGTTACGTACCCCTATAATCAACTTCCTGCAGGAGTGGGGAGGTAACCGTCTTGCTAAAGGACTTATAAGAGCAGGAAAAATCAACTATCCCTTCACAAAGGAGCTTGCAGCAAGTTTGTCCGAGGTACTTCGGCTGTATGAGCCCGATTTCGATGAGATATCAGAAAAACTCTTTAAGCTGCCAAGTGCCCTCTCCCGCATGGAGAAAACAGGAATCGTAAGTTACGAGGAGGTGGTTGAGATAGGAACAGTGGGCATGTCTGCGAGAATGAGCGGTCTGAACAGGGATATACGTACATCACACCCGTTTTGTCTGTATGGTTCTGTAATTGAACATAAGCCGGTGCATAAACGGCATGGCGACGTATATTCGCGGGTACAGATAAGAAAGGAGGAGATAAAGCAATCAATAACCTATATTAAGAAGCTTATCTCAGATGTTCCTGATTTTAAAAAACCCGAAAATGTTTTATTGACCCCGGCCGGCGGAAAGTTTGTTCTCTCTCTTGTAGAGGGATGGCGGGGAGAGATTTGTCACTGTGCTATAACGGACAGCTCAGGCAATCTGATGCTCTACAAAATAAAGGACCCTTCGCACCACAACTGGATGGCACTTGCGCAGGCAGTCAGAAACAACGAGATATCAGATTTTCCTGTTTGTAACAAGAGCTTTAATTTGTCGTACTCAGGACATGATATTTAATGAGATATTTGCAT
Organism: Bacteroidales bacterium; assembly: GCA_041659025.1. Taxonomy (GTDB): domain Bacteria; phylum Bacteroidota; class Bacteroidia; order Bacteroidales; family UBA932; genus Bact-08. The sequence continues at coordinate 834,250 of JBAZZA010000001.1, forward strand.
AAATAAAATGGTAACTCAACTCTTGTCTCAGTTATTTTCCAAATTTTCCGAACTTGGTGCTTAGACTGAACATTATGTATCTGCCTATTATATTGTAACTCTCCTCCTGAACAAAGCTATCAGCATAAATGATCTTCTTATTCTTAGTTTGATCCAACAGATCATATCCTTTCACACTCAAAATAACCCTGTTATTTAGTATTGATTTACAAATCTCAGCATTCCATATAATTGCCGGATCGTTGTTGTAACTGAAACCGCTATAAAAATAGTGAGAGTAGTCAGAAATCAGATTAAATCCATAAGGTACGGCCCATTTAATATTTGCTGCCAATATGTTTATCCACGTAGAGCGATCCTTAACTCTATTTACTGAAAACCAGGAGTTGGAATATCTGGCATTTGCGCGTAATTCCGTTTCGAAAAAAGTGGATTTATACCTAAGCACCAAAGATCCGTTCGGAGTGATGCTGTTTGACGTATATTCCTCATTATTTATGTACCCGAAACCTCTGTTGTATGCAGCGCCAAGGTTCCCGGAGAAACCTATCCTTCTTGATAATTTAACCTGCATAAGGGAAAATCTTGAGTTCGCGTTAAATGTAGGTCCTTTGTTTACGGGCACAGTGTATGTTATACCGAGCTCGTCAATGGTGTTTTTTTCAATAATCTTGTTTTGCGTCAATGAGAGTTGAATATCATAGTACCCCACTCCGCCACGCTTGCCTACGCTTAGTGTGTGGATATATTCAGAAAGCAGGTTTGGGTTTCCGGTCCTGATATATAACGGATTATTATTGTTCACTATCTGATGCAACTGCATGAGCGACGGGTAATTACTTCTTGCAGAATAAATTGCCTGAAAATTGACATGAGAATAGCAGATTGTGGGAATAATGTCCCATTTTAAATACTGATCTGAGAATTGTTTTGTGTCGACACGGTTTAGTGTTGGTTTCAATTCGGCAGAAATCAATAAATATTCACTCCGTTTTTTTTTCAGATGTAATCTATATTCCAGGGTAATACTGTTATCGATAATCTGATTTTCTATATTTCCGCTACTGCCTTCATCCTGATTGACATACTTGCCAAGATTGCTGTCGTAATTAAACGTCTGGATATCGGAGGTAGAAGTTAGATAACTGAAGTTATAATACAAACTTAGATCTTTCACCGAAAATGCGAAATGGAGCCCGGTGTTGATATTCATACGATTATTATTTACGTGCCTTTTTTGGTCGTAGTTCAACACCTCGTTGTTCGACAGTATGGTTGATGACTTGATGAAATTATCGGAATTTGTGCTGTTATTGTTAAAGGAGAAGGTTGCTTTTGTGAAGCGGAATTTTGTTTTACCTCTTTTAAGCCTTTCGATTGTCAGTGGGGCGTTAATCATAAGATTTCTGTTTTCGCCATTATTCGATGATTCGCTGCTGGTATGATTTTGTTCGTTGTCGGACATGTATGAGGCAGAAGTCATCCGGGAGAGAGATTTAGCTGAGTTATAAGAAATCACAGGATTGAATCGTATACTGAGATTTGCTTTGTCTGCACCTCGTTGAGTATAGTGGATTTGAGAAAAGGTGGAGGTAAAAGCATCGCTTCTGGTGTTTGACAGATTATCAGAAATGTATGTACTGAAACCTTCCGGCAATGTTGTTTCGCGTTTTATGGACTTCTCTAATAAGGTATTTGAGTAGCGGTAGGTCGAATTTGCGTAAAAACTGTTCATAGACTCGGTGCTTGATTTGGCATAATCGACACCTGCCAATATTGTCTCTATCTCTCCGTCATATTCTCCCGGACTCTGTGGTGACTGAGGCATGCCCATGTTGTATGTTGTCCCCGGGCCTGCATCCCTGGATGTGTTATTTGCAGAGCCTATGACTGCCGTTGTGGCTTTTTTATCAAATCGTCCGACAAAACCCTTGACCAGATATCGGTCTTTGTTACCGTAACCTGGCGTCACGTTGCCGATCCAGCCAACTTTCATGTCATCTTTAAGAATGATATTCAACTGGATGGGAGCGTTGATATTATCTTCTACCCCATCTAGGAACTGTTTTTTTCGTTTGAAAACACTTACTTTTTTTACGGCATATGCAGGCAGGTTGTCCAGTGCTATAGTTTTATCAGATGCGAAGAAAGGCCGGTTTTCTACCGTCAGAAACTGAACTCGTTCCCCCTTAAAATAAACATCTCCTCCAGACAACTCCAATCCTGGCATTTTCCTGAGCAAATCCTTGAGGTAGTCGTTGGGTGCGGGATTAAAAAACTTCGCATTATATTCAGTCGTATCGCCTTTCTGGACAATTGAACCCTCCGCTTCGACAACGGCCTCGTTTATGGCAATGATTTTTTGTTTTAATATTACTTTGCCAAGATCGATATTGCGGTTCTGTCCGTCCAGAATATCAATTAACAGAGGAGAATAGCCCATATGTTCGACAATTATCGCATATTTACCTTTATTCAGCCTGGTTATCTCAACATAACCTTTGCTGTCGGAGATCCCGTAATATGGCGACTCAGTGTTGCCATTGACAAAGACCTTAACGACAGCATTATTGACCGGCTGATTGTCAATACTATCGATCAGAATCATCCTGATTGAATTCCGGCCCTCATTCTGCCTCTGTGCAAGAGCGGGAAACGTTACGAAAAAACACAAAACTATAGTTATAAACCTTCTCATCGCTGCAACTGTTATTTTTAAAAAAAGGAGGAGAGATATAGAAATTATTCTTCCACTACGCAATCACAAGCTTCATCACTGAGTGGCGAAACACATTCCTCTACATCGCAGGAAAATTCGGTTCCCAGCGGACAATAGTAGTAGTTTATCGTAAAAGTAGTATCAGTAATGGGCACCACTTCCCCGTATTCAATTTTTGTTAACAATTTTCCTGTTTCAGGATCAAATTTATGGATATATTTTGGATATGGAGATTGAGTCGTGGCGCTTGACATAATAAGCAATGCAGATATTGCTGCAAAACTAAAAATTATAATTTTTTTCATAACAATTTTGTTTTAAGTTTATTTTTTTGATTTAGATTCTCGTATCTCCCTCCCTTTTTTTACAAGCCTGGAAATCTCCTCCATCTGTTTAGGGGTTAATACATCTTTATAGAGCGTTTCCTTCATTATTCCAACCTTATCCATCCTATCTCTCCATTTTTTATTGTCAGCAAAGAGGATAGTAAGAAAAGGGAGCTCCTTATCTATCTTAAGGTCTATTTCTACCAACTTATCAATCTGTGCTTCCGTTAAGCCCTCTACAGTTTTTAGAGAATTTACTATATTTCTCTTTGCTGTTTCCTCTATAGGAACCGCCCGCGATCCCGGAAATTGTGCATATGCGCTTCCCAAAGAACATATAAATACGAATAATAATAATTTTAATTTTTTCATCGGCATTTGTTTTTTAATTAGAAACTTAAATCTATATTCTCTCCTCCTTATTGATTATTAAAAATTTATGACAATTAATTGTTTTCTTAGCTCTTTATAATAAATAACACCGATTACCATAAAAATCGTTAGTCAAAAGAGAAATATTTTAGATATAAATTGCATTTTGAAGAACATCAGCCCTATGCTTTCATGGCATGTGCCTAACTATCAGGGCATTGGCAGCAATGGCTATTTTGTCTAAATAACTGATATTCAGCGTTTGGCCATGAAAGCATAGGGCTGTTCTCCAATATTTGAGGAAAAACACTACATTCGCATATTCGCATATTAAAAGGTATGTTAGACAACTTCAAAATAATGTGGCACCAGGGAAAGCAATTCATTCCCGATGTAACAACTGCAAAGGTTCCGGGTATTTTCCGGGGAAGGCCCGTCATCTCAAATGCCAGTGTAGATGTTGTGCAGTTGACTGATTTGTGTCCGACAAGGGCAATAGCATCAGGAGCAGGTGCCGGAATTGGAACAGGTGTCAGTATAGATTTAGGCAAGTGTACCTTCTGCGGTGAGTGTGCAGTTCAGTTTCCGGAAAAGATAAAATTTACAGACGATTATAAATTATCCACCAACGAGCGTGAGCGGTTGATTATAAGAGAGGGGGAGGAGAATCCCATTATTGTGAATCCTGCGACTGTCCGTAAGGAGATACACCGGATGTTTGGAGGCTCTCTTAAGCTCAGGCAGGTTTCGGCAGGGGGTGACAACAGCTGTGAACTTGAGCTTAATGCAGCAAACAATGTTCAGTTCGACATGAGCCGGTTCGGGATTGATTTTGTTGCTTCGCCACGTCATGCCGACGGCATTGTCATTACCGGTCCCATTACAATAAATATGGCTGAAGCTCTGAAAATTTGCTATAATGCAATTCCAAACCCCAAGATTATAATTCTTGCAGGAACCGATGCTATAAGTGGGGGTATTTTTGCCGACAGTCTGGAATTAAACAGGGAATTTATTGATAAACATCATATTGACCTCTATATTTCGGGTAATCCTGTGCACCCGCTCACATTTATCAATGGAATTCTTAGTTTGCTGGCAAAGAAAATTTAATCAGGTCAGATCGTCAGGAAGTCCCGGCAGTATTCCCTTGCTAATATATATAGGTCTGATGTACTTCCTCATTGATTTGCGACGGACCTCAAACCATATTCCGGCACAAACTGTAATTATACCACCAATCAGAAGAGTGTAAGGAATTCCGATACCACTCGCAATACTCCCGGCAATAAGGCTGCCTATAGGGTGTGTGCCCATGAGGGCCATCGCGTAAAAACTCATTACCCTGCCTCGCATCTCCTCTTCTGCAATTGTCTGGAGAAGGGTATTGACACCAGCCAGTGTAAGAATCATAGAGAGTCCTCCTGCAAACAGAACGAACAGCGAAAAGGTTGTATTGGTGGAAAAAGATGATAATACAATTGTAATACCCAACAAGAATGTGTTTATAGAGATAATTTTACCAAGACCTAGAACCGACTTACGGGCGGCCATATATATTGCACCTGTAAGTGCCCCACCACCAAGGGCAGACATAAGGAAACCCAGTGTCCCGGCTCCTTCTCCCAGTACCTCTTTTGCATAAGCAGGCAGAAGGACGATGAACGGGAAACCTGCCAGACTAAGGATGGCAAGAAGCAAAATCATGGTGCGGATTGGCATCGACTGAAATGTATAATTTATACCATTCTTCATGCTTTTGATGAACTTGTCCGCAATAACTACAGGCGTTTTATAAGGAATCCTTATCATCATGAGGGCAATAATTACAGCCACAAAGCTAAGGGCATTGAAAAGAAAGCAGATACCCTCACCTACAGCTGCAATAGTAATACCAGCAATGGCAGGGCCAACAAGACGAGCTCCGTTGAAAATTGCAGAGTTGAGGGCAATTGCATTTCCCAGATCCTCTTTCTTGTCTATCAGGTCAACAACAAGTGACTGCCTTGCTGGTGCATCGAAGGCACTTATAACTCCGGCCAAAATGCTTAAGACAACAATGTGCCATACCTCAATCATGTTGAATAAAACCAATCCGGCCATGACAAATGCCTGAATCATAAAAGCCACCTGGGCAAGAATCATTATCCTGAGGCGGTTGTACCTGTCTGTAAGTACCCCGGTAAAAGTAGAGAGAATAAAGGTGGGAATCTGGTTTGTAAATCCGACGAGTCCGAGCAGAAAGACCGATCCTGTAAGCCTGTAAACCAGCCAGCTCAGTGCAATATTCTGCATCCACGTACCAATCATAGAGATACCCTGACCTGTAAAATAGAGTCTGTAGTTTCGTGAGTGGAGCGAAGAGAAGATGTCCTTAAGTGTCATGTAAGAGGATGAGAATATTATCTATGTCAAAAATACCAAACTAATTGACAAAAGTATTACCTTTAATACAAAATCCCACCATAGCCTGTGAAAACGTCAGTGAAATTTATATTGAACGGCACTCCGGTAGAAATTGATTTTATAAAGGAAAAGCGGCTTTTCCCTCATATGACAGTCATGGATTACCTACGTGAACATGCCCATCTTACCGGGACCAAGGAGGGGTGCGGGATTGGAGATTGTGGAGCATGTACTGTATGCCTTGCAGAGAGAGATGTTTTCGGAAACACTGTAATATCGTCAGTAAACGGATGCCTCATTATGCTCGGAATGTTGGAGAACAAGCACCTGATTACAATTGAGGGGGTTGCAAAAAACGGAAAGTTACATCCGGTTCAGCAGAGCCTGGTAGAAAAAAGGGGGGCTCAGTGTGGATTCTGTTCTCCGGGCATGGTAATGTCGGCCTATGCCCATTACCTCAACAATAAACCTTTTACCAGATCATCAATCGAAAGTTCACTCTCCGGGAATCTGTGCAGATGTACAGGGTATGAAAGTATTTTTCAGGCACTTATGGATATAGAAAGATATGAGAGGAATGATGATAAAATAGAGTTGCCCGATAATTCAAAGGAGGAGCTCTTTATTGAGAAAGAGGGCTGTGTCTATATTAAACCAATTGACTTAAGGTCTCTTCTTAAATATAAGAGATGGTATCCGCAATACACATTAGTCTCTGGTGCCAGTGATCTTAGTGTTAAGTATAAAACGGAACATCCAGAAAATGTGTCACTTATAGACATTTCTGATATTGAGGAGTTGAAAGGGGTCACTATAAACAAAGATAGTCTGACAATAGGGGCCAACGCCTCAATCGAATCGGCAAAAGAGGCTCTGTCTGTCTATTATCCGCAAGTGTCGGAATACCTCTCTACATTTGCATCTCTTCAAATCAGGAACAAGGCATCTATGGCCGGAAGTGTTGCCGGAGCATCTCCGGTTGGAGACATTATGCCTCTTTTGCTTGCACTAAGGGCCGGGATAGTACTTACGTCAGATAAATCCAGCCGCACAATTGAGAGTCGTGATTTCAACACTGCATATCGTAAACATATTATGGCCGATGATGAGGTTATTGAGAAGTTTGTTTTTCCTTTACCTACAATTAATCAGAAATTATTCTGCAGCAAGCAGTCTAAAAGAAAGGATATGGACATATCTTCGATGACCTTCTGTATTAGTCTTACTATTGATAATGGACTAATTAAGGATGTATCTACAGGTTTCGGAGGTATGGCTGCTGTTCCATGTGCCTCCGGCAAGATTGAGGAATTTCTGACAGGCAGGCCATTTACTGAAGATACTTTTATTAAGGCAAAACCACTTGTAAGGCAGGAGTTCAGTACAATATCTGATATAAGAGGCTCCGCAGAATATAGATTGCTTGTAGCAGAGAATCTGCTTATCAAGTGCTATCATGATCTAATATAGAAAGAGATGGATCAGTCATTAAAAAGAACGGCATCACATCTTACGGGAGAGACCAGATATATAGACGATCTGGATAAGCCAAACAATGTTCTCTACGGCTTTATTTACAGAAGCAATGTTGCTTACGGAAAAATTGAAAAAATTGACATTGAGGAGGCAAAGAGAGTAAAAGATGTTTTAGCTATTCTAAGCTATGAGGATATTCCCGGCAAAAACTTCATGGGTGCAGTCTTTGACGACGAACCTATTTTGGCTGAGGAGTATGTAGAGTTTATAGGGCAGGCAATATTGCTTATAGCAGCAAAGAATAAAACTGCTGCATATGAGGCAATTAAAAAGATAAAAGTAGACATTAAGGAGCTTGAGCCAGTTCTGGATGTAGAAGATTCATACCAAAGAGGCAGCTTCCCATTTGACCCTCTGCATATTGTAAATGGCGATGTACAGGAGGGTTTTGCAAAATCTGATTATGTCATTGAAGGATGCATTAACACCGGAGGGCAGGAGCACTTCTATCTTGAGACACAGGGAGCAATGTCGGAACCAAGACCAGATGGTACAATTTTGGTAAAGACCTCAACGCAGAACCCATCGGAGAACCAGCTTATAATATCTCATGCACTTAAGTTGGAAAGCTCAAAAATTGAGGTTTTTACAGATATAATAGGGGGAGGATTCGGAGGCAAGGAGACCCAAAGCAACTGGTGTGCCGTATGGAGTGCACTTCTGGCTAACCATTGCGCCAGACCGGTAATTATGGTTTTGGACAGGAGGGAAGATATGCTAATCACAGGCAAGCGCCATCCTGTAAAGATCACGTATAAAGCAGGTTTCAACAAGAATGGGAAACTAAATGCATATAGCGCAAAATTCCTGTTTGACATTGGATTCAGCGCAGATCTTTCCAGATCAATAATCGAAAGGTCGTTGCTTCATCTGGATAACTCATACTATATTCCGGCAGTCAAATGCGATTTCTATCCATGCAGGACCAACAAGCCATCCAACACAGCCTTCAGAGGATTTGGCGCACCTCAGTCAATTGCAGCAATTGAGTATATAATGGAGGAGATCTCCGGAGTTACCGGTTTAGATGCTGCCGTTGTAAGGAACAGGAACTTCTATTGCAAAAATGTTAGAAACACTGCCCCCTACGGGCAGAAAATCAGAGATAATATTATTGGAGACCTTTATAAAGAGCTTATTGCAACTTCCGATTATTCATATAGAGTTAAATTATTGAAAGAGTTCAACAGGAGTTCAAAATGGAAAAAGAGAGGAATTTCCATGGTACCTGTCAAGTTCGGGATTTCGTTCACGACAAGTTTCCTTAATCAGGGGGCTGCATTGGTGAATATGTACAAGGATGGTTCAATTGTAGTACATCAGGGTGGCATTGAAATGGGTCAGGGTTTGTACGATAAAATGATGAATGTGGCCTCAAGGGAGTTTGGTATCACAAAAGAATCTGTGAGAATATGTTCTACAAACACATCTGTTATCCCAAACACTTCAGCTACTGCTGCCTCAACAGGATCGGACATTAACGGACATGCAATAAAGCTGGCGATTGACAGGTTGAAAAGCAGACTGAACGATTATATATCCTTAAACTATTCATGGAACAAGGAGGATATCGAATGGAAGAACTCTTTTATATTCAGCAAAAAAAATCCTGAAATCAGATATCCGATATCAGAAATAATAATTAAGGCATATCTGGCACAAATAAGTCTCAGTGAGCAAGCCTATTATAAAACTCCCGGAATCCATTTCGACAGAGTGGTTGCAAGAGGAAATCCTTTCTACTATTATGTTTTTGGCCTATCGGTAAGCGAAGTTGAGGTTGACATGCTGACAGGGGCCCATAAGATTATTAGAACAGATATTCTTCACGATGCGGGAGAATCGCTTGATAAGCTGATAGATAAAGGGCAGATTGAGGGAGCATTTGTACAATGTGCAGGTTGGGCAACAATGGAGGAGTTGGTTTATAACAGCAGAGGGGCACTGTTGACTGCCAGTCCGGATAGTTATAAGATTCCAGGTATAGCGGACATTCCTCAGGATTTCAGGGTAAATTTATATGAAAAGAACCCTTTCAATGCCGGTATTTTAAAAAGCAGGGCAGTAGGAGAGCCACCATTCATATACGGTTTGTCTGTTTGGCTGGCAATAAAAAACGCAGTAACATATTTCAACAAAAATGCTTTCAAGCTGGATTTGCCGGCAACCAAAGAGAAAATACTAAAAAGTGCATATTCATATGTGGAAAGCGATAAAAATTAATACCCCTGTTATATACATGGGTCTCACCTGGGGAGCATCCGAACTTGTACTGGGATACTTCCTGCACATGCTTAAGGCTCCGCTCACCGGCTCGCTGCTTATGCCGGTTGGCATAATATGCATGATGAGTGTCTATATGAAAACGGGAAGCAGGAGAGCAATGGTGCTTACATCGGTAATAGCAGCAACCATGAAACTGCTTACCATTCTCATTGTTCCTGTCAGTAGTTTCTATCTGGTAGTCAATCCTGTGGTTGCTATTCTTCTGGAAGGAGCAGTGCTGGTATTTCCAATTACTCTTTTACGCAAAAGATTGTTTAACAAGATGACATACAACATGTTGTTGAACTTTGCGTCAATTAGTATTGGGATATTCTTCTATAAAATTTGTTTCCTCTCCTTCCAGATACTGTTGAAGGGAGAAACGGGAGCTCCGGCATTAGGTATGTTGAGCATATCAGATAACTTCAGCTTCCTGATAACTCAGACATTAATAAGTGCCTTTTTGGTAATTTGTTATTTGATATTGTATGTGAAGATTACGGTCTCACCTGTCATAAAGAAAACCTTCAATTGAGGAAGATCATCAGCTCCTGAGCAGATTAAATCCAGCTTTTCAGTAGATATCAGATTTACCTCTCCCTTGTATTTCTGAATTATCACCCTTACCGATTCTACAAGCTGTGGCCCCATAACGGCTTTCACCTCATATACCTCTTTGTATTTTCCTTCCGGACCAAGGGCCTTTATAGATTTTGCAAGACTGATTCTCATGTCAGCCGGTATCTCTTCCGGCCATTCAAGACCCGAAACAAATTCACCCGCAGCTAAACTTTGAATATTTGCTTCTTTTGCAATTTCCTCCATTTCTGTCTGTGAAACCTTCCCCGATGTGCTGATTTTTACTGATAGCTTTGCCTGAGGAACCTCTATTGCAAAGAACGTAATGTGTGCACTGCCGTAATAAACCGCGTTATAGCCATTCCATGTATATGGTTGAGCAGTTGCGTACCCCGTCTTGTAATCGTTAAAGTTTCGCTGAGGCATTACCAATATCTGTATAAACTGTGTAGGGCTGCTACCAAATTTGGCGGTGTTTACGGCTCCGTCAATTTTGCATTCAAAAAGAGAGTACCCCGGAATCTGAATCCGACCTGCCCATTGTTTAAAGTAATTGTAAGGAACCGGAGGCTTCACCTGGCAGACCGACATAACTGTAAAAAACAAAAGAGTTACTGTAAAAATAATTTTTTTCATATTGGGCAGTGTTAGTTTTAGGGTCTATATGGTTCTGTAAATAAGAGAATTGATGTTCATTCCGGCCCCAACAGATGCAAAGACAATAATGTCTCCTTTATTAATTTGGTGTGGCTCAAGATTTCCCTTTAATATCAGGTCAAGTAATGTTGGTAATGTTGCAACAGAAGAATTCCCCAATTTGGAAATTGTCATAGGCATTATGTCTTTTGGAGAATCTGTTATTTTATAAAGTGAGTAAAGCCTCTTTAATATGGCGTCATCCATCTTTCCGTTAGCCTGATGGATAAGCACCTTGCTTATATCTTCAATATTTATGTTGCTCTTTTCAAGACAATCTTTAATTGCCTGGGGTACTGTTTCGAGTGCATACTGGTAAAGCTTCCGGCCATTCATTTTCAGGTACAAATTGTCCTTTGTCTCATCATCGCACTTGAACGAAAGACCCATGTTGAGCATGTCTGAATGAGTGAAAGTATCTGAACGGGTTTTGTGAGCCAGGATTCCGACAGGTGTCTCGCTCACCCTGGCTTCCAGTACCACTGCACCGGCGCCGTCGGCATAGAGCATGCTATCTCTGTCGTGCGGGTCAGAGATCCTCGACAGCACATCTGCCCCAATTACAAGAATTTTTTTTGCATCTCCCGATTTTATATAGTAGTCGGCCTGAATTACAGCCTGGAGCCAGCCGGGACATCCAAAGGGCAGGTCGTATGCAATTGCATTCGGACTGACTATCCCTAATTTATGTTTTACACGGGCTGCCAGACTTGGTACAATATCGGTACGGCGGTTATCACTTTTAACATCTCCAAAATTGTGTGCAACTATTACATAATCAAGCTCCTCCTGATCTATGCCGGATGATTTTATTGCTTCAACTGCTGCAAAATATGCGATATCGGAAGTAACCAGATTGTCTGTAACATGCCTTCTTTCTGCTATAGTCGTTATTTCCAGAAACTTGTCGATTATCTCCTGATTGGGTTTTTCGATTTTTTTATTGTTTTCGTAAAATTCCTTTGTCAGAAAATTCTCGTTTCTTATACACTCTGTTGGAATGTAACTCCCTGTCCCTGTTATAACACTATAAATTGCACTGCTCATACTTATCGCACAAAACTGTCTGCTGAGTTGCAGACGGGTCAAATTTAAGAAAAATTATTGAACCTTACTATTTTGCCATTGCCATCGATCGGAGTTCAGGTGGCATTTTTTCAATGGCATACCTTAAGGCAGTACGGGGCATTGTTGTCTTATTCTTCATTACATATTCAAAGACCTCTTTCTGATATGACTGACTGGCAACCTTTAACATCCAGCCATAACCTTTCTGAACCATATCGTCACCATCCATCAGCATGATATCGGCAAATTCAAATATCTCGTTTAGAAACTTTCCTCTTCTTGCAGGAACAATAAGAGATACTGCTGCTGCCCGTCTCATCCATCGGTTTGGTGATTTTGCCCATCTTTTTAGTTCGGGAAGGAATTCAGGGTACATCTCCAGAAAAGAGCCAACCGTATGGTTACAGAGTGTGTCGCAGGAAGCCCAGTTGTTCAGATAGGTGCCAACCCATCTTTCAAGAAGATAGAAGTCTTCCGGGGCGAATTTTTTGTTTATGAAGTATGACCAGTTACATGCTATGAAGGACTCTTCCATTAACCCTGACCTCCAGAGCTCTTCACACAATTCAAATATCTCTGCTTTTGGCAGATCTTTTACCATTTTGAAATTTTCCTTTGCAATGTTGCCTACAACTGCCGACTTCACCCCGTATAGATGTACCTCCTCTTTGAAAAACCTCTCTCCGCTCTTTTTGGTTTTTTCGTCAGCATTTGTTGCAAGATCCTCGCGGATTTTACTGATAACTTCTTTATGATTCATTTTCTTCAATGCCATTGATATGAAGTATTTGCCAGAGGGTCAATCTCCATCATCCTGCGCACACCCTTGCTTCTATTGTTTTGCCACCAGTCATAATATGCTCTGGCCGCAACTTCGTGTCCATTGCTGCGGTCATAACCCACCCTCAAATCAAGAGCGTTTCGTACTGACAAAATAGGGTTTTGAGAAGGGAACCCGGCAAAAAGATATTTGCTGTCTATTGCTTTTGCTCTTACAGACTCAATTGTCCATAGCACATACACACCAAGCGCACATTCATTGAGATAAAAAGAGGAGATGAAGTTGGTTGGAAAATCAGAGATAACCTGAGTTTCATTTCTGTATTCGAGCAGGGCAGGAATATCATTTACAGAAAATGAAGGCAGGTATAAAGAGTCGAAGCTGTTTGATTTAAGCAGTCCTATAAATCGCTCCACATTGGCACCGTCTGTCTCTTCGATTGCATTTTTTTCACATGAGGTGAATCCGATAAGGGAAATTACCAACATGATAAATAATCCTAATGTTCTCATGGTAATTTGGTTATAATTATTGATAAAGGTATAAATAATTACTTTACCTAAATACATTATTCATAGAAAATATTGTAATAATGAGAGCACGCTAGAATTATTCTTGATTATAATATCCAGCTATTTATATTGTATACTAGTCATACATGGCTGTGTCCATGCATAGTATTTTCTAAAAACAGTCCCTTTACTAACACAATACGTAACTCTTATCCTTGCATACTTATCTTTCTTTGTCATTTTATAGGATAAAGAGATATTATTTCTTGATTTTAATATTTTACCGTTTTCTCCAATAACATCTATAGTAAAGCCATCAACGCCAGTTGTATCAATGTTTTCATATGCAAGGCCCTTCTCTATTTCTTTTTGTGAAAGAACTCTATCAACTTGAACTTTAAGTTTTCCGTTATGAATTATGCATTTTTTCAGGAAAACTCCATTAGAAGAATAAAATTTCCCCTCTGCTATAGCTTCCATAATATCTGGAATTTGTAGAGATTTTGCATTTACCATAATCCATCCTCGCCCAGGATTTGCTTTTTTCCGATCGGTGATATTAAAATTATGTGCATCATCGGATGCTATTCCGTATACCAACTTACCCTGAGAAAGAATCGAGTCCCACTTTGAATCCATTGATGCGTGGCCCGGTTTTCCCCAGTTTGCACATGCAGGATGCCCGTTAAAAAGCTCTATATGAGTTATTTCGTTATCTCCATAAATATCTTGGGGCTGAACTCCGGTGGAAAAATTTGGGTGATTAACAACGGCTATACCTCCCGAAGATGTTATGGCCCTGGAAACCAATTGTATAATTTCCGAATTATGTTTGATGTCTTCTTTTATTATCTCTTTATAAGATAAAGGTAAACTGATATTTAAAGCAGTAAAGTGCACTTTACCTGTAATTTCATTACCAGGAATCAGAATAAAATCACTTCTTAATTTTTGAGTTTCATAGACACTTCCATACGAGGTAAGGTTATGATCTGTTATAAATAAAAAGTTATATCCTTGATCATTATAAAAAGCTACCACATTACTTAAGGGTGTATCCCCGTCACTAAAATTTGTGTGGGTGTGGGTATTGCCTCTATACCAGTTATTTGCATTGTTTTGAGCGGTAGCAAAAGATGAGAAAATTAAAATTCCGATTATCAGTACTATTGTTTTCATAATAATTATTTAAAAAGCGATTTTGCTATTCCGATTTCTAACCCTCTAAGTTCGGCAATACCCTTGAGACGTCCAATACATGAGTACCCAGGATAAGTGTTTTTATTATGATCATCGCATATCTTGTGACCATGGTCAGGCCGCATGGGGATTGATATCCTTCTTTTTTGTTGAATTTCAAGAAGAGCCTTCATTACCTCATACATATCGACATCTCCTTCGAGATGGCTTGCTTCATGGAAATTGCCGTAATTATCACGTTTAGTACTTCTTAAATGCACAAAGTTGATTCTTTCGTAAAAATCATGCATTATTTTAACAAGGTCATTATCGGACCTCACTCCAAAGGAACCAGTACATAAACACAACCCGTTAGAAATATTTGGAACTTCTTCTACTAGCATTCTAAAATCCTTTGCTGTACTTAATATTCTGGGTAACCCAAAGAGCTGATAAGGAGGATCATCTGGGTGGATAACCAGTTTAATGCCCGATTCATAGGCTACAGGAGTGATCGCTTTAAGAAAAAATATTAGATTTGACCTTAACTTTTTAGCGTCAATATCTGAATAGGTATCCAGAGCCTCTAGTATTTGTGTAGTTGTAAAATTATCATCGGAACCTGGAAGTCCATTCATGATAGTTTTGCTAAGGATTTCTTTCTCCTCATCACTCATCGCTTTAAACCTTGAAGTAGCGATTGAAATCTCATCTTCGTTATAGTCAGCGTTAGCTCCTGCTCGTCTTAGTATAAACAGATCGTATGCTATAAGCGCAGCTTTTTCGAAACGCAACGCTATGGCTCCATCATTGAGGCGGTATGACAAATCTGTCCTTACCCAGTCCAAAACAGGCATAAAGTTATATGTAACCGTTTTAATCCCGCATGATGCAAGATTCTTTAAGGATTGCTTATAATTCTCTATGTGTTCCATGAAATTTCCGCATTGAGTTTTTATCTCCTCATGAACTGGCAGACTCTCAACAACGCTCCAATACAAATCGGCTGTTTGCAACTCACTTTTTCTTCTTTCAATTTCTCCTATTGTCCAGACATCGCCGGTGGGTATATGGTGCAATGCCGTCACAACTCCCTTAATACCAGCTTGTCTGATATCCCATAATGATACAGGATCTTTTGGTCCAAACCATCTCCAGGTTTGTTCACACAAGTACATAATAATTTAGTTTTAATTATTTAAACAGAATATGCATCAAACCCTCCATCTATGACAATAACTGCACCATTTACAAAAGATGATGCATCACTGCTAAGCCAGTGAAGGGTTCCTAAAAGTTCCTCAGGTTCTCCAAGTCTGCCGAAAGGTGTGTGGGCTATAACTCTGTTGGCTCGTTCTGTGTATGTTCCATCTGGATTTAACAAAAGGGTTCGGTTTTGTTCAGTAATAAAAAATCCCGGTGCAATGGCATTGACCCGAATTAAAGGGCCAAATTTAACAGATAATTCACATGCCATATATTTTGTAAAATTAGTAACAGCAGCTTTTGCCGCTCCATAGCCAGCAACTCGGGTTATTGGTCTTAAAGCTGCTTCAGATGAGATGTTTATAATTACTCCCTTTTTATTGGAGGCCATTATTTTAGAAAACACCATTGTCGGAAGAACTGTCCCAATCAGGTTAAGATCTACAACAAACTTAAAAGCATCAATTTCGAGGTCGAAAAATGTTTTATCTATAGGAATAGTTGCTCCTGCAACGTTACCACCTGCAGCATTAATCAGAATATCGATTGTGCCATATTTTACCATTATCTCCTCATAGTTTTTCTCCAGTATCTCTTTATTCAGAACATCTGTTTCCAGGAACCAGGCATCTCCGTTTTTTTCTCTTACAGAACTTTCAAGTTGCATCCCTGCAACTCTGTTTTTGTCAAGAATTATTACTCTACAGGATTGGTCGGCAAAATACTCAACCATTTTTGATCCTAACACCCCGGCTGCTCCTGTAATCAGGACCACTTTGTCTTTAATATTAAAAAGATTCATTATTATATTTTTTAAAAATTTATATCAAATGTCTTAAATCCTGTATAAGACAACTCTGTGCAGGTTATCTCTCCATATTTGACAATAACCGTTTCTCCATGCACATATTGAACTAAGTAATTATTACCATCTGTGCAACGGATAAACCCCTTTAACCGGATAATATCTTCAGGAATTGAACCCATCATCTGATTAAATTTTTCCAGATCTATCCTCTTTGTTGTTCGGAATATGTCGGAATATATCTCCCTCATAGGAGTGCTCAGAGAGCTCTTCTTATTGACTGATATTGGATTATTATTTACAAAATCAATATCCAGAATATTCTCCACTACCGAATATCTTGCAGGTATTTTGATAGCATTCGGATTAATAACAGTAATTTCTTTACTGACAAAATCAAATTCCTCTTGTGAAACTTTGTCTATCTTGTTAATTATAACGATATCCGCAACTCTAATCTGATTGTCGATACATTTAAGGACATTACGCAACTTGCAGAAATTATGGGAGTCAATAACAGTAATAACCTGCTTCAGATAGAAATGTTCGCTTTTGTTCAGTAACACCCCTACAGATATTGGATCGGCAAGCCCTGTTGCCTCTATTATGATGATATCCGGCTTTTTCTCAATAACTAACTTTTCTAGTTTTTCCCGAAAGTCTGCAAACAGGCAAATACAAAAAATGGATCCTTTATTTATATCTAATAGTTCAAATTTCCAGGTATTTGAAGATATATCGGAAGAATCTACAGAAGAGTCAGAAAATTCATTCTGAACAACAGCAATTTTATAGTTTTGGGAGTATTGTGACAATATTTTCTTAAGCAGAGATGTTTTACCACTACCAAGAAACCCGCTTATCAAAACTATTCCTGGTTTTTTATCACTCATTTGGCTTTCTTTTCAATTCGTGATAAAATAACTTCTCTTATAGATTCAACTGGAGGTATATTGGAAATGAATTTAACCTCTCCGTCAATACAGATAGTAGGAATGTTTTTAACTCCTAGTTTGCACATCATATCAACTCCTTCTTTTTCTTTTATCTTGTATTCTCTAATTTCAACCAAATCTTTAAAAGGCTCTGCTGCCCGATTTACAGCATTAACCATATATTGACATGGTGCACACGACGAGGAATCTAACGTTATGAGATCTATCTTTATTTTTGGACCAGATCCGTACTCTTCCAGATTTATTGGAACAAAATCAAAACTTTTTGATTTAATAGTACGTGTAATATCCTTACGATATGTGTCTGTTATTAATCTGCTTATAGCCAACATATTTTCCTCTTTTGCTGAGTATGGTAAATCACAACCGGGAGATAATATAAAACCCTTATTCCCTCCGGTATCCATACAATAAACAGCATCAATTTCACAATCATTGACATCTCCCATCAATAGGGTAACTGTCAGTTTAAGGTTTCCTCCAAAGCTGATACCTCTCTCCAGACAAATATCCTTAACATATTCTAATGGGATATTTTCGTCAATTGAGATATTATCCGGATTACACTCGCACATTACTTCAATATTGTGCTGAGCGTGTCCGCAGACGAAGAATGAAGAAAGAGATTTTTTCTCTTTGATGAATGTGAATATCTCTGTTACATATTCTTTTACAAAACTATTAAACTGATCGGGACCTATCTGACTGGTCATAGGGTCTACCACAGCAATTACATCACAACCAGATTCGATATAGTAGCTGCTCATCGCTTTTGAAACATCGGTGCAAAACCTCATAATTTTATGCACATTATCTTGATCCATAAACATTTGCATGAATATGTCTGTACCTAACAAATGAAGGGCAAGAGTAAAAGGGCCTGTTATTAAACCATATAAAGCAATATCAGGGTGTAATTTTCTAAGTTCTCTTGTTGCTTCCATAACAACACCTATTCGCCCCTGATTACTCTCTGGAACCTTTAGTTCATTTAAAGCAATACCGTTTGCCAGTGGATGTGATTTTACTGAGGGAGGATTCTCTTTTGCCCATAATAACTCACATCCAAGAACCTCTGCTTCAAGCTGAAGGTCAAAAACAATCGGTATGCCATCAGGACCATATTTATCAATTGCATTAGAAACTCCCTTGACAATCAACGCCTTTGACTTAAGATATTCACTTGAATCTAACCCTAAAAGATATGCAGCATGCACTCCAACAAAAGGAACCCAGGGCGTCTGATCCACTACCTCCATATTAAATGCTTTCTTAATTAACTCTTTTCCTTTCATAATAATTTATTTTTATAACAATCTTTTTTATTACAAATAGAGCAGCCATATGGTTTATTAGTTACTCTTTCTCCAATTCCAATAATTCCGCTAATTGATTTTAAGGGAGACATCAGACATGAAGTATTTAAAGTGATATTGCAGGGATCTGGAGGTAACAGTGAGAAAAGAGTTTTCTGATTACCAACATCCCATCCACAATATCCCGGACTATATGATTTGCTTATTTTCATGTTTTGGCTGTCTGCAAAAAATTTCAACTCGTCAATCATTATTCTTGATGTAGCTTCAGTAATTTCTGTTCCAACTGCATCGGCGATGTAAACACTCAGCAGATCTCCGGGTTCTTTTATTTTTTCATACCATTGCTCAAAATCATATCCGGCAGTCACTACAAAAACTGCAAAAAAATCGGAATCAGACAAACAATCAGTTATAATATTTCCTGTTTCAAGAGTCTTTCCTTGCAGTATTATCTGGTTGTGGGTAATCCGTTCTTTCGGGTAAATCTTGTAACCAAAAAGCGGATTACTCACCATTGCAGATTGTATCATCTTTTCTACACTTTCTTTTGTCTGGTCATCCGGCAAATATCTGACAGAACCCATTGAGCAGAAGATATTGCCAGTATCAAGATGAATTTCACTTAATGGAATTTGAGAAGTTCGCATATTGCTAGATATACATCAGTTCTCTTGCAAGTGTCACAGCAGAATTTGCATTTGCGCTATAACCATCTGCACCAATTTGTTTTGCGAAAACATCTGTTAGTGGCGCACCACCAACCATTATTTTTACATCTTCTCTTAGTCTTGCATCTGCAATAGATTCAATAACAACTTTCATGTAACCCATAGTTGTTGTGAGAAGGGCGGACATACACAGAATGTCTGGATTATGCTCTTTCAGGGCGCTTACAAATCTCTCTGAAGAGACATCGACACCAAGATTAATTACTTCAAAGCCACAACCTTCTAACATTGATGCAACCAGATTCTTGCCAATATCATGCATGTCACCAAGAACTGTTCCTATTACGACTTTTCCATAGGTTGTGCTACAATTTGTTTTGAGGAGAGGTTTTAGAATCTCTAATGAACCCTTCATTGCTCTTCCACTCATAAGAAGATTTGGGACAAATGCCTTTCCTGATTCAAACTGAGCCCCCACTTCTTCCATTGCTTTAGTTAAATAATTTGTAATAATATCCTGAGGGTCAATTCCCTCTTCAATTGCCGCTCGTGTAAAACTAACTGCCTGCTCAAGACTACCGGTTACAATTGCTGTATATAATTTATTTAAATCAACCACGTTTGTTTTTTTTAATTATTGTTAATATATTTTCGCAAAATAATGAGATACTATCCCATTCATTAGATAAAATCACATCTTGTGAGAATAGTTTTGAGCCAATACCAACACATACGACACCTGACTTAAACCATCCGCGCAGGCTATCCTCATCTGTATCTACCCCTCCTGTCACCATAAGCATAGACCAGGGCATAGGTTCCATTATGCTTTTTATAAATGCCGGACCACCAACACAACCTGCGGGAAATATTTTGCACAAATCACAACCTGCTTCTTGAGAAAAACCGATTTCTGTAGCAGAGCTACAACCCGGAATATAAGGCACAAGACGGCGGTTACATACCTTTGCTATATCAGGATTAAATAATGGACCTACAACAAAAGCAGCTCCCATTTGTATGTATTGCGATGCAGTGCCTGGATCAACGACAGATCCTACACCAAGAATCATTTCGGGGCACTTTTCTTTGGAATACATTATAAGATTACGAAAAATCTCATAAGCAAAATCATTCCTGTTTGTAAATTCAAAAACACGGATTCCTCCTTTGTAGCATGCAGATAAAACTTCTTTTGCCACTTGTAAGTCAGAATGATTAAATACAGGAACCACTCCGGTTGATTTCATTGTCTCTAATACCTCTATTTTTGAAAATCTTGCCATCCTGTAATTATTATTTTTACCTGTTTACTCTTCCCGAACCATCACCATTCATAAGTGCTTCAATTTCTGAGATAGTTGCAAGATTAAAATCACCATGAATTGTTTGCTTGAGACACGATGCTGCAACCGCAAAGTTTAATGCTCTGTTGTCATCATCGGGATATGTAATGAGTCCATAGATAAGGCCTCCCATAAATGAATCTCCTCCTCCAACTCTATCTACAATATGTGTAATATCATACATCGGAGATATGTGGAATTTGTTGTCACTACTTAAAACACCTCCCCACGTATTATGGCTGGCGTTTATTGACCCACGAAGAGTTATTGAAATCTTTCTGGCACGTGGAAATTTCTCTGAAATCCCGTCACATACAGTTTTAAACACTTCTGCATTAATATTACCGTCAGATTTGGTTACATCAAATTTCCCGGGTTTAATGCCAAAGATCTTATCTGCATCTTCTTCGTTACCCAGGATTATGTCACAACCATCTACCAGTTCAGGCATGACCTCTGAGGCACTCTTTCCGTATTTCCACAGGTTCTTTCTGAAATTAAGATCGGTAGATACAGTAATACCCATTTTGTTGGCTAATTTGATAGCTTCTAAACAAACGTCAGCAGCCCCTTGCGAAATTGCCGGTGTTATTCCTGTCCAGTGGAACCACTGAGCATCTTTAAAAACCTCTTCCCAGTTTATCATGCCAGGCTTAATCTCTGCCATTGAGCTGTTACATCTATCATATATTACTTTACTAGGACGGGCAACTGCACCTGTCTCAAGAAAGTAGATACCCATGCGATCGCCACCGAAAATCATGTTAGAGATATCCACACCATATCTGCGTAATTCGCCCATACACGATTCTGCTATGTCATTTTTGGGCAAACGCGAAATGAATTCAACTGGAATGCCAAAATTTGACAATGATACAGCTACATTGGCTTCACCTCCTCCAAACGTTGCCTCTAAAACTTTAGTCTGAGAGAATTTCAGGTATGCCGGCGCAGCTAATCTTAACATGATCTCACCAAAGGTTACAACTTTTTTCATCTTTAAAAATCAAAATATTTCTTAGCGTTATTGTACGATATATCACTTACAATTTTTTTTATGAACTCCATTTCGCTTTTGGGGAGTTTTCCCGATTCAATATCTTCTCCTAATAAGTTGCAGAGTATTCGTCTAAAATACTCATGTCTGGGAAAGGACATGAAGCTTCTCGAATCTGTAAGCATTCCAACGAATCGGCTCAATAATCCAAAATTTGACAGAGTGTTAAGCTGTCTTCGTATACCCTCTTCCTGATCCAGAAACCACCATCCGGACCCTAACTGCATTTTCCCGGCCAATGTTCCATCATTAAAAGTATAGGCCATAGTCGCGAGCACCTCGTAATCTTTAGGATTGAGATTATAAATGATTGTTTTGGCAAGACTCCCAGCCATGGAAAGGCGGTCGAAAAATCTGTGTCCCGCTAATGCACATGGGATATCGTGAATTGCATCATAACCTGTATCAGCTCCCAATATGTTGTACATTCTTGTATTATTGTTACGAATGGCTCCAATGTGAAATTGCTGCGTCCATCCTTTTTCGTAATCCATAACTGCCAGATCGTACAAAATCCCACTCTTGAATTTTTGAACCTCTTCGAGTGAAATACTTCGGTTATTGATAATTTTATTAAAGATTCCGGTTATTTCGGATTCAGTAAAATCCTGAGAATAGAATGTTTCCAGACCATGGTCCGATATTTTACATCCCATATCTGAAAAGTAGTCATGACGTTTTTTAAGGGCATCCAATAACCCTGCATAACTTCTGATAGATATCCCTGAAACATTTTCAAGACACTCAATATATTTTTTATACTCGAGAGGATTATCCACATTCATAGCCTTATCGGGTCGCCATGTTGGTAACATTCTAAGGTTGGTGTTTTTGCCTTTCATTTCTCGGTGATATTCCAGTGAGTCGACAGGATCGTCTGTCGTACAGACAACTTCTACCCGGCAACGATCCATTATTGAAAGTACTCGAAAGTCTTCTGTCTGCAATTTGGCAGAGCACTCTTCATAAATCTCTTTTGCAGTTGCAGGAGATAGTAGCTTGTCGATTCCAAATATTCTAAATAACTCCAGGTGTGACCAATGGTAAAGGGGATTCCTCATTGTGTAAGGAATAGTCTCTGCCCATTTCTCAAATTTTTCACTGGCAGGTTTATTGCCTGTTATGTAAGACTCTGATATTCCATTCCCACGCATTGCCCTCCACTTGTAATGATCTCCGCTAATCCATATTTCTGAAAGATTGTTGAACATATGGTTGTGGGAAATCATTTTTGGAATCAGGTGACAGTGATAGTCGATAATTGGCATTTTCTCTGCACTGGAATGATATAGTTCTTTTGCCACATCACTTATAAGCAAAAAGTCTTCATTAATAAATCCATTCATATATATCAGTTGGTTCGTTATCAATTATTTTTTTATTGGAATAAGTGACAAAGCACAGTCAGTAAGCAACTCATGAGTTCCCTCAAATATTATTATTTCTACTGGACCATTTTTTTTATGAAGAAGTATCTCTCTTTCTCCTATTAACGGCTTTTTATCATATCCGGCTACACTTCGGTTAGTTATCAGGTTCAATTGTTCCTTATCAGAAATTAGCACAGCTCTTTTTTTTGAGATTTCGTAAGCGAGCATATTATACATGTTTACAGACTGAGAAACAGGTACGGCTCCGGTGTATCCATCATGTATACCGGCATAAATATATAAAGGGACTTCCTTCCTTAATTTTTCATTAAATTGTTGAAATATTGGCGATCTTTTCCTTGCTTCAGAAGCGTTTAGCTCCTCTTTTGAACTTGTAGCATTCATAATTTGCCTTGAGTAATGCAAGTTTCTTCCTTTGCATTGCCAGTACCACTCCTCCAAATCCGAAACAGGAACCCAGGCAGAGAAACTTTTAACCGGATAATTAAGACGCATATAGAGCATTAGAGTAAGGTACCCACCACCGGAGCATCCAATAATGTGAACCTCAGTTGGTTCTACATTTGCGGTATTTATCGAATATATAATTGCATCCAATATATCACTTATAGTCAAATCGCTGCAACATGCATCAGGATTTGTGTTGGGGCCCCTGAAATCGGGATGTATATAATTATATCCCTTTCTGATTATCTCTACGACCAGAGGGTCTATCTGCCTGTAATTGCCACTCCATGTATGTAATGAGACAATCAACGGTTGAGGAGAAGATTTCTCAGTTGGATAAAACATTGCCCTCTGACTTTTACCATCCGATGAGGAGATGATTGAAACATCCTTGCATTCAACCGGCCAGTCACCTGATGATTTATTATCCCAGACCTGACCGTTGGCAATGAATGAAAAACATGTCAGTATAAGCAGAGAAACAATTCTTTTCATTAGATATATCTGTTTTATAGTGTAACACCTGTTTTAAAAATTGCAATATCACGAAATTCGTTATCTTCATTTTTAACTCTTCTCCCGCTTGCGACATCTATTACCATATCAATAAGTTTCTTACAAGTAACACTAATCTCTTCGCCCTCAACAATACCACCTGCATTAAAATCAATCCAGTTAGGTTTCTTGATGAACAGAGATGTGTTGGATGATATTTTAATGGTTGGCACACAAGAACCAAGAGGAGTTCCTCTGCCGGTCGTGAATAATATCAACTGACAACCGGCAGCGGCCAATGCAGTGGAAGCAACTATGTCATTTCCGGGAGCAGAAAGCAGATTAAGCCCATTTACCTTTAGGACATCACCATAGCTGAGAACATCTCTCACTTTTGACTTCCCGGATTTCTGGGTGCATCCCAATGATTTCTCTTCCAGGGTGGAAATTCCACCTGCAATATTACCGGGAGATGGATTTTCATATACCGATTGTCCGTTGTCAATAAAATATTTCTTAAAGTCATTTATCAGACTGACGGTTTTATTGAAGGTTGCAATGTCTTGACACCTATTCATCAATATGGTTTCTGCACCAAACATTTCAGGCACCTCCGTCAGCACAGATGTTCCTCCCTGAGAAACAAGGAAATCGGAGAATAAACCAAGTAGTGGATTGGCTGTAATGCCTGAGAATCCGTCTGACCCACCGCATTTAAGACCTACATTCAATTTAGATAGAGGAAGTTTCTCTCTTCTGTCATTTTTAACAACCTTACAAATCTCGCGCAGAAGGTTCATTCCCTCAATCAATTCATCTCCAGGTACACGCTGGCACTCCATAAATTTTATTCGGGAAGAATCGTACTCCCCAATAAATTTTTGGAAAGAATCGAGTTGATTGTTTTCACAACCCAACCCTATAACCAACACACCACCAGCATTGGGATGCTTCACAAGATTACGCAAGATCTTACGTGTGTTTTCGAGATCATCTCCAAGCTGGGAGCATCCATGATTGTGAGTAACAGAAAAAAATGAATCAATACTTGTATCTTCATTTTCCTTATTTAGCATTGCTGCTAATTTACCGGCGACACCATTAACACAACCTACTGTCGGCACTATCCAAATTTCGTTGCGAATACCCACTCTTCCATCTGCTCGGAGATATCCCATAAATTCGCGTTTTTCAGTAGTGCTGGATATTATTTCCGGTATTGGTCTATAGGAATACTCCAACAGTTCTCCAAGATTAGTTTCTGTATTAAATCCATTGACCAAAGAGCCCTTATAAATATTACTTCTTGCGTGTCCTATTGAATAGCCGTATTTGATTATGTGACTCCCATTCTTGATGTCATTAAGAGCAAATTTATGACCTGCTGGCACATTGGAAACAATATTAATAATATCTCCTTTTATTGCAACTACATCACCGGCATTAAGTGTTTCAATCGCCACAGCAACATTGTCATCAGAATTAATGATTACATACTTTATCATTCTGTGTTTTTTGAATTCTTAAACAATACTATTAATAACTTCTCTCATTCCTGCAGATTGAATTTTCTGTAGGTAACCATGTAGTGTTTCCGTCAATCCTTCTACAGTGTTCAGATTAAGGCCCCAAATAAATTCGGCTTCAAGCACACCTTCTGCTACCAGACCTAAATTATTTGTAGACCAAAGTTTTTTCAGCAAATCAATTACATTTCTATCATCATTGAGTACTATGTGTGAATCTCCTCTTTTTCCCCCTTTGTAATAGGTTATAATAGCAGCAAGTCCTAATACAATTCCTTTAGGCAGTTCCTTTTTACAATCGGCATAAATCAATAAGCCAGGCAGGTCTCTTGTTTTAAACTTCGAAAATGAATTAAGCATAATGCTGGTAACCAAATGTTTAATGTAAGGATTCTGAAAACGCTCTATTACATTATTTGCAAACTCATTTATATGTTTTTCTGGCAGGTCAATAGTTATTGATAACTCATCAAACATAACCTTTCGTACATATTTACATATTAACTCATCGTCCATGCAATCTTTTACTGTATTTTTCCCGGCAAGGAACCCTACAGGAGAAAGAAGAGTGTGTGACCCATTTAATAGTCTGACTTTAAGCTCATGATATGGATTCTCATCTTCTACAAAACGTACATTGAGCCCAATTTTATCAGCAGGGAATTCTGATGCTACCGATGTTGGTGCCTCTATCACCCAATTAAGGAATATTTCACTCTTTACAACAAGTTTGTCATCGTATCCTATGCGGGAAAGAATTGTATTAATTGTCTCTTTAGGATATCCTGGAACAATACGGTCAACAAGAGTATTGTATACTCCACAGGATACGTTGAACCACTCAGTGAATTTGCTGCCCAGATTCCATAATTCGGCATATTGATAGATGCATTTTCTTAATTGATCTCCATTCCTGAATATCAATTCACAAGGGAAAATTATTAACCCTTTGTCATCGGATCCATTAAAAGCAACAAACCTATTATAAAGCAGTTGAGTAAGTTTGCCAGGATAAGATCTTGGGGGAGTATCGTTGATTTTACAATCTTTATCAAAAACAATTCCAGCCTCAGTCGTATTCGATATTATAAAACGGATGTCGGGATTAAGAGCAAGCAATGAGTAATCTTCAAAATGAGAATATGGATTTATCGCCCTGCTGATTACATCAATCATCTCTATTGTGTCTATCTCTGCACCATCATGTATCCCTTGCATGTTTAAATGGTACAGGCCATCCTGGTTATTTAGGATCTGCGACATACCAGTTTCAATGGGTTGTACAACAACAACACTGCTGTTAAAGGATACTTTCTCATTCATTCTATAGATAATCCAATCAACGAAGGCTCTCAAAAAATTTCCTTCTCCAAACTGGATTATCCTTTCGGGGGACTTTGCTTTACCTCTTGTAAGAGTTTTCATAATAAAGTGGGATAAAATAATGGAAAATTCTTTAAATGAGACTCTTGATAATTATAAATATCGCCATAACCCCGAAACGCACGAACAGGCAGTGTGGCTTCACCCTTAATGTTACCCATAAGCACCAGAAAAAGATCTGCAGACTGTTCCATATAAATGAAGTTGTTCCCTCCATACCATCCTGCCCATTTGCCATATTCGGCCTCGTGCATTAATCGGTATAATGTCTTTACAGAGGAAAGGCCTTTTTCTGCACAACTTAATGCAGACGCTTTGTCTCCTCTGTTATATGCCAATAATGCACTGCAATATTCCTTATCCATAACCAGACCATAATAATGTATTCGTAACTGGGTAAGAAGGTGTCCTTTATAAAAATCTTTCCTCTTCTCAGGGATTTGATTTAACAATTCATCTGCTTTGGCCAAAAGTTTTTTCACATAAGGGATATTATCAGTGGCTAGTTTGAATAAAGACTCACATTCTTGTACAACTTTACTGGATAGAGGTTTCTCATTAGGGATAAGATTTTTAATCTGATTATAGATACCATAAATTTTATAGAAAAGAGACGCTTCACCATGAAATACACCATCTTGCATATATGAGATATTGAAATATGAATTATAAAGTGGAGCAACCTCTCTTGCTATCGTTTCTCCATACTGCGCTATTGCCCAATTTAGAATATGATCATCCATATTCTCTTTGGAATCACGCGCCATGTAGGGTTTTGCGTCCCATACCATCTTCATTAGAAAATCAGTTGTCAGTGGGACCGACCTGATATCACTTACGTTAAGCATAAAAAACTCAGTAGCGTCAGCATTAATAAAACGACCAATCTCGCGTCTGGCACGGTTAGGATTGACCATCTCAGTTAGCTGATTTGAGTAACGATCAATCATTGCAGTGTGATAATATACCCCTTCACCTTTCTTTACACTACCGTTATCCCGTATTATTCCTGCTCCATTGTCGGGCCATACCAGAGTTACACCTTCTGGAATTTTAATATGGCCGGAAAGGTATAGCGTTGCACCCTCCATCCACATATTTGCAATAATCATGTCGTGTGGACGTTTCTGACGGATCATCTGTACCTGTTTGGCAATTGCGCGGGAGATAATTTCACCGCGTGCTTCAGACGTATTTAATTCAGGTTCATCAATCCAAAACGGACGATCGTGCTTCCCCCTGTAGCCCACTGTCCAGACTACTTCATAGTTCTTATATGCATCAATACAGGTTTGCCATAGCTTTTCGAAAACTTCGGGATTTTTATTGTAGGAATATGTCAAACCTTTGGGCCACCGGAAGGTGTTGAGGCCCAATGTATTAATATGGTGCATGTTAAGAATGAGCCCCCTGCGTGACGCGAGTTCCTGACAACGTTCATCCGGCATTATGAATGTCCCGGGGCAAACCATGTTACCCTTAAGTCGTAGAATGGTTTCGTAAATCTTGTCATACATGGACAGCGAGATGATATTTTCTTTAAGAGGATCTGGATTATTGTATGAAAGTTGATCCTCATCATTGATAAACCACCCTCGAAAACGGAAGGTAGGTTTAACTGATTTTTTGGAATATCCCTCACCAATAATAATAGAGATTTGTGGTTTTGGCTCATTATCCGTCCAGTAGTACCAGGGGTCCACACCAAGAATCTCCTGCGAAAAAGTATAAGCAGCGAATATTGATCCTCGGATATCTGATCCGGTGCATATAAAAACTGGATTCCCATTGCCATCTCTATTTAGTTCCAGAATAAAACTTTCTAGTTCTGAGAGGGATGTCTTTATCAGTCTTTCTCTCCATGATCCTTTCAGTCCCAAATAAATTGCTCCTTTTTTCCAATCTGCAGGAAGTGATTGCAGAATAAGCGGTCGTTGTCCGAATACCTTGTACCAATCTTTCTGAACATCTTCTAAGGCTCTTTGTACTGGCTCAGGTTGCACTTCGGAAATTATCCAGGGGGTATCTGCAGTAAGAGTAAAACCATTGTTTTTTTTTTGACAAAATACGGAACTAGTTAAAGAGAATAAAATTATAACAGATAGGACAGAAGAAAAGGCTTTTGTATTCATGACAATAATCTAATTATTCCCGACAACCTTGATGTCGGAACATCCAATTTCTGTATATAATTTTGAAGGAACACCCTCTAAATACACTCCGTTTACTCTTGCACTTGTAACGTCGTCAAATACCATTGCCGGACGGGCATCACTGTTCTCAAGATCAAATATTATGTCGGACATGTATATATTATTAACATGTCGCAGATAAAGTCCGTATGAAGGAAGTATCCCAAACATCCACCCTTCTGGATAGCTGTTTATCTTTTCCGGAACAATAGCTTCGGCATGTTTGACTGTGCCATTTCCTTTACAAATAAACCTAATATTATTAAGTGTAACCTTCTCAATATTTGCCCCTGGAATTCCTGAAATGCAATTCCCAAACATTGCTCCGGCGCGGGCAATTATGTTGGAAATGATTATATTTCTCATTGCTCCAACTCCGGGTGCGGGTGTGTCGGGACAATTTGCACAAGTTTTGTATCCTCTCTGACCTAGGCGGATAAATATTGGAACCTGGGCTCCGTCAATGATTATATTGTTTATTGTAACGCCATCTACAACAGATCCGTCAACAGATTCCAGCGATATTCCGGTTATACCCTCTGCTCGACCAAGAATTGGTTTTGAAAAAATAGATTTTTTTATAACACAATTACTTATTGTAATATTTCGAAAAGGTGAATTTGTCTCGGTTCCAATCTTTATACCATTACAATGGCTGCTCAAGACGCAGTTTGTGATAGTAATGTTTTCTGAGATGTGATTAGAAAATCCTTTCAGAGTAATGCCATCATCGTCTGAACTGCCAATGACATTGTTTACAACTACGTTACTACAACCTGTTATATCCATCATATCATTGTTCTCATTTACATGATTGAATACTCTTATCCCATCTATTTTCAGATAATCACAACCAAGATAAAGCTGCATCCACATTGCAGAATTTCTTAATTCTACACCCGTTACTGACACGTTTTGACACTCAGAAAACCAAATAATGAATGGCCTGTTTTTCCAAGGATGCGGTTTAGGCTCAGATTTTCGGTCAATTTGGAAAAACTCTCCCTGACCATCTATTGTTCCGTCACCTTCGATTCCAATGTTTTTGCATTTATATGCAAAAACAAGAGCCTGTTTTATCCAGTCTTCATGACGAAAACGAAAATTAAGAGAGTTGGAAGGATAATCGTTGATATTTTTTGACCCAAGTATTCTTGCTCCTCTTTCAATAAGAAGAGATACATTGTCTTTAAGATATATAGTTCCTGTTACAAAATGGCCATTTGCAAAAAGCACCTTTCCTCCACCTGCCTTGTGACATTTATCAATAGCTTTTTGAATAGCAACCGTGTTTACTGTCTTGCCATCACCTTTTGCGCCCATTGAAACGACGTCTACTATTATTGCGGATGCATGGATGGTCAAAAATATCATCAATGTCATCAAAAAACAAATTTTTGAATTTTTACTCATATCGTATTATGTTTTTATTTTTATTTTCAATTTGGACACGGCGTAAATCTCCCCGTATCACGAACCAAGGAACATTTTTTGGAATGTACTGTGAAGCATTATGTATGCATCCGGCTGAGTTTTCCATCAATACTATGGATTTACCCATATTGAGGTTGTCGGTATTAAAATTGTTGACAGAGAAATCCAGTACATCATCAAAATGTATCAACGGACGCTTGTCTGTTTCTGATAAGTATATTTTTAAATTGTCAGCCACCAGTCCCTTTACATGTCTTGCAAACAATCCAGAAACAGGTATTATACCAAACATACTGGCTTCCGGGTATGCTGACTCTCTTTCCGGTATATTTTTTTTTGCAAGTTCCTCATCTCCTCCTCCCCGAGTTCTTATTATAATGTCGCGCAGGAGTACATTCTCTATATAAGCACCCGGTACTGCTGTAATAGATGAAGCTGTACTTGCATTTCTGGCGACAATATTACTTATCTGAATATCCGTTATTGTTCCGGGTTTTGGCTCCATGATTTTCTCTTTATCATACATGCCTCCACGATTGCCTAAGCGGATAAAAACAGGGGTACGTACATCATCCATTACAATATTAGTCACAGTAATCCCTCTTATATTTCCTCCGTCGACACACTCAAAAGCAATTCCGGCAAAAGGAGCCAAAGGATTACCATAATGTTCCGGGCCATAAGTTTTTTCGCAATCTTTTGTCCATTCATCGCCAATTCTGCCAGCAGAAATAACAGAATTGCTAAAAGTGATGTTTTCAAAATCGCCATTACTGCCACTGCCAATTTTAAATCCATTGCATGTAGTTTTTATTATACAGTTAGTTACAACAATATTTCGGACAGGACGGTGAGAATAACCAACAATTTGATTTTTCATTGTAACAGCATCATCACCTGTGTAAATATAACAATTAGAGATAATTACATTTTGTGTAGCCTCCATATCAATGCCATCTGTATTCGGTCCAATCATATAGTTGAGAATCCGTATACCGTTAATAATAACTTCATCACAACCCAAAATATGAAATGTCCAATAAGGAGCATCAGTAAATGTAGTACCTTCAATTCTAATATTGGTGCAATCTATAAACTTAATCATTTCCCGTGGTCTTCGGGATTCAACATCCGGAGCTTTATGCTTCCTGATATATTGTTTGGCAGGGTACCATCCATATTTCGGATTGGTGAAACCAGCCTTTCTTTCCCAAAAACTCCACCCGTTTCCATTAATCACACCCGGTCCGGCAATCCCAACGTTATTAACCCTTTCTGCTCTGATCAGATTTATAGGTAAATAATCTTCAACATCGGGAGACCCCTTTAATACCGCTCCGCGAGAAAGATAGAGACAAACGTTGCTTTTCAATTGAATGGTTCCTGTCATAAACAGGCCTTCAGGTACAATAACATCTCCTCCTCCAGTATCGGCACACTTGTCAACTGCATTTTGGATCATTGTTGTGTTAATTGTCTTTCCATCTCCAATTGCTCCAAACTGAGTGATATTTACCGACATGCCATATAAATTTGTCTGGAACACAGACAAAATTAAGGATAAAATTAAAAAGAATTTTTGCATACTCGGTTTTTATGAAACGGTGATTGCCAGAATATAAAAGCACATTTAAGCTTGCTTTTATATTCTGACATCGCCATTATGTTAAATTGGTTCTATTGTTAAAATTTTGGAGTAGAATTTATCTATACAGCCAGGCTCCGGAAGGTGAACACCCCTGTAGGAGATTACCTTTGTGACATCACAATCTGTAAGAATGATATCTGTCTCCTGGCCACTCAGTTTAACAATTGTAGGGGTAGTCATACCGGTTTTTGTATAACTGATCTCTGTTTCAACAAACGATGGAATCCCTGTCACTTTCTTGAATTGTATCAATTTTGTAGTTTTAGAGTAAAAGGTATGAGGTCGTGGTTTAAGATATTTTTCAAAATCATCGCCATATACATTTCCCAGAATTTCTACCGGTACTGATGAATTGCGATTTTTGTCGTAAGTTACAATCCTGAATGAGTACACACCAGATTCAAGATTATTAATAATTACCGATGTATATCGGTCGGTTCCACCAAGGTTGACAACTAAGCTGTCTGTTCTGTTTGCCCAGGAAATAACCGCTTTTTCTGCTCTTGGGTCCTGCATTCTCATCCATCTGATCATAAGACGATCCCTTCCTGCGAAAGCAACTGCAGAGTCTACCTTGCCAATATATAGAATAGGTCCATTGGCAATATGTTCTTTATAATACTCATCCATACCGGCACATCCAAAGGATAGTGATAAGGTGAATAATATGAATATATATTTTATCATTGATTTCATACTAATTTTTTTTCTAGTAGTTTATAGTCTTCTCAGTTAGCAATAGAGCCATACCAGTATGTCTCTTCCATAGTATAAATATTAGACCCCCCATGATTTTCCAGGAATTTGATGCGGATATACCTAAAAGGAGGAAGAGACTCAGGGAACATATAGTCAATTCCCTTAATAGCATAAGCTCTATCTTCTGCTGTTGCAACAACTTCTCCGGAAGGTGGCATATTCTCAAAGAGACCCATAAGTGTCCAACTACTGTCAAAGGAGCCATTAGGATTTGGGGCATTACTACCATATATCTCCCATCGTTTAGGATCTCCGGCTTTATACTGTTCATTAGCAGCAACCCTAGGCCTCCAAACATAGCGATTGAGTTTATAGGTTAAGCCAAGGTCAAATGTAATCCACAAAGCTCCATCTTCATCCATACCTTCTCCAGGTCGTGTGACAAACAACCCCTTTCTATTTGTTGCCTCAAAGACATTATCCCATAATGCTGACATAACGCCAAAAGATGTGTGATAGAGGATGTTATCTGTTGGAAGAGTATATGCTTTAAACTTTGTAGCATCGCATTGAATCTCGAGAATTGGAGTAAGTGTTACCTCGCGCATCTCAGAAGAGTTCTCCCAACGATCCTTTGCTATGAATCCATATGTGCTCTCAATAGATTCCTGACCCCTTATGTAAAAAGAGTAATTTGCCAGTTTTACATATTCTACCTTAACTAACTGCCATATACCACTAACTTTTTTCATTATTGATACAGCAAGTTGCGCTTTTGTAGGGTTGTTCACATCTACCTTTATACCCCCATAAGTTGGGATTACAGTCAGCTGGTCTATAACAGCTTGGTTTGCTGGGGTAAGGGGCTGTACGTTAATCGTGAGTGGCTCAGACATGACCTCGGAAGTACTTACAGAATATACCTTAACAGGATAACTTCCGGTTTCTCCAAAGCCTTGTAATATTAGCGAGTCTGTATAAAAAGAAGCTTTTACCTCAGATGTTTTGCCGTTTGACAAAGTATAAACGGCCTTTACATAAGAGAGATTTTTGTCATCCGGCAAATCGTAACGGATAATAGCTCCACCGTATATACCTTCCTGAGACAGGTTAAGAACCTGCTTAGGGATGGTTTTGTCGGATCCATAAGGTCTGATTATGTCCGACTTTTTACAACCAAAGGATACAATTGCTATGATTGTAATAAAAAGGATTGAAAGTTTATATCTGGTTTTCATCTCTTTTTTTATTTTATTTTTTCAAAACTATTCCCATCCGGGATTCTGTAGTGTATTTCTATTTGTTAGGATTTCTTCTGTGAAGATAGGCCACCAATAGTCTCTCATGAGGAATTTTTGAGAGAATACGAGTGATTCCTGATAATAATCTGCTCCTGTCTTATATTGATAAGACCAACCGGTAATGTCCTGATTAAACTCAACATGAGCAATCTTCCAGCGGCGAACATCCCAGAAACGTTGTGCTTCAAAAGCCAGCTCAATAGTTCTTTCTCTGCGTATTATCTCCCTGCGGCCATCCTTTGTCTGAGGTTTTGAGGGATTATTTGAGAAATTTGACCAAGATTCGACAACACCTTTCAGGCTTGCCCTTTCGCGTATCTTGTCAACCCAATATATTGCCTCATTACCCTGTAGGTCATCCCATTCATTAAGTGCTTCTGCATAAAGAAGATATAGGTTTCCAAGACGCATATACGGCCATGGGTAGTAAGTAGCAGTGAAACTTGTGGTTGACAGAGAGGACTCCCAATTTACTAACTTTTTGATCCACATATTTGTTGCATTGAACGAATTGGAAGAACCATTTTGAGCGGGTCCACCCTTTTTACTTTGAACCCACCAGTTTGAGGCTTTTGTTGTCGGATTGATGGTTGCACCATTCCCAAACCATTCAGTACCATCGAAAGCGAGATTAGCATAATAACGGATTTCCCTGTCCAGATTTATTTTTGCAGTCTGGTATCCAAGGTGTACAAGTCCAGTATGTTCTGCAGTGGCATTTACCTGCCCATAGTTATCATTATAACCTGTCCAACTTGCATCTTCGTCAATTGGGACGCCGTTTTTTGTATAAAACTTATTGGCAATTTTTAAAGGGGCTGCCAACCAGCCACGAACCGCCATACTACCCGCATGCTGTGCAGTTATTCCTCTTACCATTGAGTAAGTTTGAAGAGCCAGAGTAGAAGAATTTGTATTTGCCCATATAATTTCGCTGTTCCATTTTTTTGTTACAGCACACCGATGGCTCATTTGTTTGGCGTAGTTCTCATGATAAATTGAAAATTCGGGTGATTGATCATATTTATATAGAGTTATGCCCAAAGAGTGACAAAGATCAATCGCTTCTTTACATGCGGTTGCTGCTGCCTGCCACCTTGTCTTTCTTTCTGCATCACTTTTATTTGGAGAGAATATCTCGATTCCTCTGTTATCAACTACTCCAATATATTCACTATTACCGCAAAAGAGGTCACTTGCAAATGTTACCATTACCTCTGCTTTAATGGACATCGCTATAGGTTTTGTAATACGTCCCAACTCTTCAGCTACATTTTCAATATTATCGGGCAGGTTAGGATCGGCGATAACTTCGTCGAGTAATGTTACGATGTATTCATAACACTCATCAAGAGTATTACGGTAAACGCGTAATGCTTCTGTAGGAGAGGAGACAGGGATATTTTTATCCTTTATTGGAATTGGTCCATACATACGAACAAGCCAGAAGTGATAGTATGCTTTCAGAAATTTTACCTCCGATGACCATCTTGATTTTTCTTCTGTTGTCATATCCGGAACTTTATCTATATTTTCAAGAAAAATATTACAGTCACTTATTCCCTGATATAAATCTTTTGCTCCATTCAGTCCATCCCAGTAATTATTATATACTTTACCGGAACTTTGATTCTGACGGGCTATGTTCCATCCCTGAAGTCCATACTCAACAGCAGTCTCTGTTATTGCAACCAGTTCGTCTCCCGCAAACCATGCCGGATTATTAGACAGACTTGCAGCATCGGGTAAATAGCTGTAGCAGGTAAAAAGAAATTGTTTTGCCTTGACTTCCATGGTAAAAGCACTCTCTATGGTGGCAATTCTATCTGGAACTATATCCAGAAACTTATCGCACGAACTCACTGACATTAGTGCAGCCAATAAATATATGATTGTTTTTTTCATCTAATCTAGAATTTAGAAAGTTACATTAATTCCAATATTATAAATACGTTGGATAGGATAACCCAAGCCATTTGAGCCCATTTCTACATCCCACTCCTTAAATTTGGAGAAGCATAATAGATTTGTTCCCGATAAGTAAATACGCAGGTTTTGAACTCCAATACGGGTTGTAACTCTTTGCGGAATTGTATAACCGAATTCTGCGCTCTTAAGACGAAGGAATGATCCGTCCCGCATAAACCAGGTACTTGATCTGTTATTATTTGATACATTATATGTTGATAGTCTTGGCCACATGGCATATAAATCACGATTATCCTCAGACCAATGACTATCGGATATTGCCTTAAGCATTGCATTTGTTCCACGTTTACCAGGGAATGTAGCATTATCTACATTGTTTATAAATGGATTCATAGCATTATAGCTAAGATAGAAAGATTCATTTGCAAGGCCCTGGAAGAACACCGATATATCAAAACCCTTATAACCATAGGAGGCACCAAAACCATAGATTATCTCTGGAGTTTGAGGATATCCGATTGGAACATAATCCTCATCGTTTATTATTCCATTCCCATCAATGTCACGATATTTGATATCACCCGCTGAGTAATCTCCGTATTGCTTTGGAGAGTTAGACACCTCATTATCATCAATAAACAAGCGTTCTGCGATTAATCCCCATTTTACGGAGATAGGGTATCCAACCTTTGATTTATATGATCCTTCCGGATAGTCATATTCTTCAAGCTTTACATATTTATTTGTTGCATATGTAAAGTTTCCGCGGAACTGCAACCACGATTTATTTGGAAAAACAACACTGTAATCTGTTGATATATCTACGCCATGTCCTTTTGCCTCTCCAACATTGGCTTGCGGAATCTCCCACAGACCCATAGATGAAGGAATTGACTTACGATCCTGCAGAATATTTGTACGATACTCGGTGTAATATTCTGCTATAACATTGAGTTTTTCCTTAATCGACAATTCAAGTGCGAAATTGGTTTTATACGCTTTCTCCCACGTGATTGTTGGATCTCCGTATCGGTTAACAGATATGCCATTAAGGATATATTGATTATTTATTCCGAAAACCCCCCTATAGCTGGCATTATCCATGTTAATATCGGACATGTACAAAAAACGTGACCCAATGGCATCGTTCCCCACAATACCATATGACGCTCTAAATTTTAGAGTTGAAATCAACTCCTTCATTGGTTTGAAGAATTTCTCGTTTGATATCATCCATGCAAGCCCAGCCGATGGGAAAAATCCGAATCGGTGTTTCTTGTCAAATCGTTCAGATCCATTATAACCAAAATTGAATTCGAAGAAATATCTGCTTTGGTAACCGTATGTGGCACGTCCCGACAGGCCTACGTTCCTGTAGGGTAAAGAACCCAGGAGTGTCTCTGCATTTGGCTGAAAATTATTTCTTTGCTGGTATACAAGAAGACCGCTTACAGAATGAGACCCAAATGTTCGGGCATAATTAACAGCTCCCTCCAGATATGTGTTTGCAACAATAGACTTACTTCCCGGCTCATAACTAAGATTCTCATCGCCGCCGCTTGGACCTGCCAATTTATTGATAGCAGCAATTGAGTAGGTTTTATCTGCTAAGTTGTAGTCAGTCATTTTATAATAGAAGGGCTTATATGCTCTCACTAATGAATGAGATGCAATACGACCCGTGCTGTATAAAACTCTTATATCAAGTCCTTTTGTAATAAAACGCAGGTCTTGTTTAAGTTCAAGTTGGGCAGAAATATTTGCTCTGCTGCTCTCCCGGTATCCCTTTACCATCTCTGCATATGGATTCAAGTAATCACCATCAAGAGCATTTCCAAACATAGTATGGGTCACATAGAAAGGTGACGCGCTATCTGGATAAACCGCAGGGAAAAGAACAGGGTTACTTTGTGTGATCATGTTATAAACCGATGTCCCACTATATATTGGCCCGGTATAATCATCAAAAGTACCACTGATCCGTGTCATTAGTTTTGTGGTTTTGGTAACGTCAATATTAACATTTGAACGCAGAGTGTATGCTTTCTGGTTAATGTTGTTATTGAAATTATTGTTTTTGTCCACTCTCAGATTACCATTGTCGTTATTGAAGGATGCGGCAACATAATACTGAGCAACGTCGCCACCACCACTAACGCTCATATTCACACGCTGATTAGTTGTTCCTTTTTTCATAAGTTCCTTGCTCCAGTCAGTAGCTGGAAATATATAGGAACCGGAACCCAAAACCGTATTGTCAATCTTTTCATCTGAATAAATAAGCGGTGCTAAATTATCTCTTGTACGAATTGCTTCATTGTGTTTTCGCATATATGTAATAGGATCGGCCAGATCAACAGACTGTGTGGGAGAAGAATAAGAGTTTTCTATGCGAACAGAGAACCTTGCGACTCCTTTTTGCCCTTGTTTTGTTGTCACTAAAATAACACCATTGGCACCCCTTGCACCATACAGCGCAGTCGCTGTAGCATCCTTCATAATCGAAAATCTTTCAATATCATCGGGTTGAAGACGTGCCAGATCTGTTGTAGAGAGCTCAATACCGTCAATAAGGATAAGCGGTTTTGTATTGGATCCGAATGTGGTTATACCTCTAATGAAAAATGCAGCATCATCGCTGCCTGGTTCGCCACTACGTTGATAGGATATCACGCCCGATAATTTTCCGGCAAGTGATAATGTAAGGTTGCTGCTTGATACTTTTAATTGTCCTGGAGCAATGGTACTTACTGCACCAATTACACTCTCTTTTTTCTGTGTGCCAAATGCAACAACCTCTACACCTTCCAGTGTTTGGCTATCTTCAATCAAGACGGCATTCATAACCAAATCGTCTCCAACTGTTTTATTAACAGTGACAAAACCAATAAAACTGATTTCGATTATGCTTCCCTTGGCTACTACTTTGTTTATAACGTAGTTACCATTGGCGTCTGTCATTGTTCCTCCAAGAATTTTTCTTGTAGTTTTGTCTTTGATTACAACAGATGCTCCAATTATTGGAACGCCCTGTGTATCTAATACTTTACCATTCAGTTTTTCCGTCATTTGCTGAATATCATTCAGTTCGGATGCGCTCACTTTCGTCAACGCCATTGAGAATACTTGCATTGCAACAAATAAAACGACAATTAGGCCCCCTCGTTTTAATTGCGATACTTCTTCTCTCAGATTGTGAAGTCGTTGTTTATCCATTATATATAGTTTAAATTGGTTTATTTATATTTATTATTAGGTAAGGTTAATTGAAGCATTGTCCAGGCAAGAAGGTATGCCATACTGGCAACAGCGAAAATCAGAAAATAGCTGCCCGTTAGATCCAGAACTTGTCCAATAAAAATTGCTGCCAGTATGCCACCGACAGATCCTACAAAACCTGCTAATCCAGTCATGCTTCCAATAGAATTTTTTGGGTAGAAATCAGAAACTAGAGTAAAGACATTTGATGCCCAACCCTGATGCGCAAATGCTGCCAACCCTATGAGACCAACAGAAAGCCATAAAGAAGATAATCCGGGAATTATTATTATCGGCATGACACAAACTGCCAGAATTAGCATTGCAGCTTTTCTAGAGAAGCTTAAACTGAACCCCCTTTTGATAAGAGTTGAGGATATTGTGCCTCCGACAATACCTCCTACAGATGCAAGCAGATATATTATTATTAGCGGGAGAACCATCTGTTTAATATCGACGTTATACATTTTATTTAAAAAATCAGGAGTCCAGAACAGG
Organism: Bacteroidales bacterium; assembly: GCA_041659025.1. Taxonomy (GTDB): domain Bacteria; phylum Bacteroidota; class Bacteroidia; order Bacteroidales; family UBA932; genus Bact-08. Next base: position 874,247 of record JBAZZA010000001.1, read on the forward strand.
AAGAACCACCAAACCCAGTCAGAAAAGAAACGAGCTGCGCATATACCAATAGTCGATCTCTGTTTAAACAGAGTCTTCCACGAGGACCCGCATATATTACTATCTTCCTGTTCTCCATCTGTTATATAATCCAACTCTGATTTGCCAAGTTTGGGAGATAATGTTGGAAGCTTATAGAATAGCAACCATAATAATACCCATACAAATCCAAATAGTCCTGTAATGATAAAAGCCCACCGCCATCCGAATTTTATAGTTATTACAGATACAATTACAGGAGCAATAAGGGCTCCCATGTTTGAGCCAGCGTTAAATATACCAGTTGCCAGGGCTCTCTCCTTTTTAGGAAACCACTCAGCGGTAGCCTTTATGGCAGCAGGGAAATTTGCAGATTCACCAATTCCAAGAAAGAAACGAGCAATTCCAAATCCGAAAGCACTTCTGGCAGCTGCATGAAAGCAACCGGCAAGGCTCCACACAACCACAGCCAATGCATAGCTAATTCGTGTTCCGAACTTGTCTATAAGTCTTCCGGACATAAGAAGACCGATTGCATAAGCTGCCTGAAAAGCAGAGACAATATACCCATAACCGGCCTCAGACATCGCAAAGTCATTTTCAATAAAAGGCTTTAACATCCCCAGAATCTGCCTGTCAATATAATTGATAGTGGTGGCAAAAAAGAGTAGTGCAACAACCCTCCAGCGATAATTTCCAATTTTTACAGCAGGGATTATTGACATATTTCGTGTATTTTAGTGTAAATTTCTTTTTGCTGATTCGGGTCATCACAATATGTGACCACAATGAGTTTCATGCCTGGTTTCCACAATTCCTTAACCTTCTGCTCAACCAGATCATTGCTTCCTACTATCCGAGCATTAAGAACGATACCGGTTCCTGCAAATGTGTCGGCAAATCCTGTAGTGTCGTTTGCACCTGGGTCTGTGGCTTTTGAAAAGGCCCCATCGGACATGCACATGCCTTTCATCTTCACAATATCTCTCTTAAGCCCCGACCAGTTGCCACAGGAGTGAAACGCACCACCGCCAAATGGAATTGTCGATTTAATAAATGGTGGGGCAGCTAACTCATTGTACATTTCGTTAGATATCATTACAGCATTATCGTCACTCATTCCAATTCCATCAAACCATCTGCTTGAGGCAAACCCATGCCCCGGTTTTGCCAGGGCGTTGCCAATCATATCTTTCTGGATTCTCATGTAATCGACAAACAGGTCTGCCACAACATTAAATGCATCTCTGGCAAGATCTGGTTCAAGTAGTAAATCCATATAGAACTGATTAGAATCCACAATATTTGCAACAATATTAAGTGGCGATTGAACATCGGAAAATGAGACAGGAAGCTGTCCTTTGGTGGTAGAAAGGAAAAAATCAATCATATCTAATGTATGCCTGCCAATGGTTGTATCCTTTACCGGTAATATACCTGATTCAAGCATCTCTTTTACAGAGCTAAAATGACCTGATACAGCCGGAGCCTGTCCCTTGTTCCATACATATCCAAATCCGAAGGCAGATGCTATTGTTCCCAATCCATACCATGGCTCAAGAAAGTTAGGAATGTCAGCCATATATTCCATGCTTTTGTTTAGGGCGCCAAGTTGCAGACAGAGAGAATTTTGCATATTGCTGCACTCTGCCGAAAAAACCTCTTTAACTCTCATTCTCCTGTATACCAGCACTCCACTCTCGGCCTTCCAAAACTTCTCACACCTGGCAGAGAGTTCCTGCTCATACGCTTTGTATTTTTCAAAGTCAAAACGGGCGGGGGTGATCGGGCTAACTACGGTTGCCTGAGAATCAGACAATGAGACATCAAAAACATCTTTCATATGGCCAGTCTTTTTTCATAGTAATTGAGATGGACCCACACTCCGAGAGACTTTTCCAGAAATCCTTTTTAACGGATCGGCTGTTACAAAGAATCACATAAGAAAATGTATCGTTCATACGACGAAATACTGCTGCTGTTCCCGGTAATGAACCTCCATGTTGCCATGTTGTATCCTTCATGTAAGTTTGAGAAAGGATATTTGCAGGCAGAATGTCTCTTACATTCTCGTTTCGGTCAATATGAACCATCAGACGTGCCAGCTCCAGCGGAGATGCAATCCATGCTCCGTGGGAGTCCATACGTGTAATATCCATATTGTAACAATTGAAATCATTGCCTGTATTGTTGTCGTAATATTTCACCTCATTTGGGAAGCGTTGAGAGAGGGTATTGCCTCCAATGTGCATATTTGTAATACCTGCTTTATTAAGCACGTTATTCTGAATAAAATCTACGTAATTCTCACCAGTAAGCTTTTCAATTACACGACCTAGAATACAGTAACTGATATTAGAGTAATAATAATTTTCTCCAGGAGTGGTAACCAATGGACGGTTTGTGAGTACCTCCCGGATAAGTCCATCCTGATCCATCTGGGGATAAGCAAACATAGGGTCGTTAGGGATGTTTTGCCATCCAGCCTTGTGTTCCAGCAAGTTTTTAATAGTAATTTTTTCTTTTCCGCTTCCTACCGGAACTTTACCATAATCATTTCCCAGAATTCCTTTATCTCCAAAGACAACATCATTGAGAGAGATTAGTCCACGGTTTACAAGAGTAAGAATTCCCAAAAGTGTTATCGGCTTAGAAACACTGGCAATCCTGAATTGGCTGACAGGGGTAACAGGTAGCTTTGCCTCTATATCCTGATATCCATACCCCTTAAGAAATACAATCTTTTCATTTTTTATAACAGCAACCGATGCTCCGGGTACATCATATTTAATCATAAACGCTTTAATAACACTATCCATTTCCGGGAAAGACCCAAATTCTTGAAAATTAGAATCTTCGGATTTTGAAAATTGAAGCTGGTCAATTCCAATGCAACCATTTTCGAGGCCAACTTTTAATCTCTTAATCTCAAATTCAAAAAAGTTTTCACCTTTAACAAGATATCCACGTCCTAGTATAAAAGATTTAACTAGTAGTTCGTCTGAATTAAGATTCAAATCAGATTTGATGAGTTTCCCATTCAGGTAAACATTGATTGATGCATAATCCTTTGCTGTGGTACACAAGGCCGTGATATTGCAATTCATATCGACGTCGCTATGGAAATTCATTGTTAGTTTACTTCCGGGCTTTGCCTCTTTCCAGTAGATCTGCATTCCTTCACTCCACATTTTTGAATAGACGGACTGATACTCAAATTTCCCTGAATTAAAAGATATCACATTCATATTCTCGGCTTCAAGGGATAATTTTACCTTATCAGATATAATGTCCGATCTTTTTAGGGCGACTTTCATTTTAACACCAGACAAGTCTGGTTCAATTGTTGACTTCCCTCCCGGAAAGATATACCAGAAAGTGACAGGTGCATAATTTATTAAACCTTTTCCCCAATGCCACAACTCCATGTCAAACACAAGTGAGTTGTTAAATGGAATCACATCCAGAGCTCTTAAACGGGTATTTGTTGTATATGCAGGTAAAAAGCTGCCTTTACCTTCCGGTTGTGCAATGAAAGGGTGGTCTGTAAACCTCTCAGGGCGACACCATGCATAACCATAGTAATCTTCGGTACCGGTTCCAATATGTGAAGGGAAACTCTCTCCATCTACATATACCTTTTCATCTCCCTCTCCCCACCATCCGTATGTGGTGTTAAACAGAGAAATGCCATCGCCAACGTATACCCCTTTCCCTTTTAGTGTAACGTAATTTATATCGACCATACCACCCGAATCACCATTCATTGTTTTGTGTTCACCTGTATTGATTTTGCTGTACTGATGCCAAGAAGCTCCAAAATACATAGATCTTTGGTCCCATTTCCAGTTACCATATCCGGCAGATGCATTTGATACAACAATGGACTCACTGCCAAAATTGTTTAATGTAATCACACACTCTTTTTTAAACGGCATTACCCACCAGGCTTCCATATTCCCATTGATATCAGCCTTTGTATACCAGGTATTTGTGTATAATGGATTGTATCCAATTCCAAAGAAATCACCAGCTGGCACCCAGACTGTTCTCTCTCCGTCAAAGCATATTTCAATAACAAGAGATCTGAGGGCCTGTTGCCTGTTTTTTGCCTCAAGCCGCATCTTTAAATGACGTACTGCATTTGTGCCTTTTATTACAAAAGATTTACTTTCTGACGGAGCCAAAGTAGTGCACAGATCAATCTGCGAGACATTCATCGCGCGATTTTCTATGTTTTTCACATTAAGTTGCTTAAGTACTTTTTGAATTAATGCAGAATTTTTTTTCATCTGAGAAGAAGAAAATGCAATAACCTTTGTTTCTGCACTATATGTACGGTAATTGATATTATAGTAAACACACTCTGTTCGTTTCTTTGCACCAAAATCATCCTCTTTGACGTTTACACTCTCATAAGTAACTTTGCAACGTTTTGAATAAGGAATTGGAAAATACAAATTGTGACCTCTTTGCTCATAACGTGTCAATTCCGATACAGATGAAGCCAAAGGATAATCGGTAATCATTTTTCCGCTTAATATATCGAATGCTGCACCCTCAATTGCAGGAGTGTTCATATCATCGATATAGATTCTCATTGTTCCACGGCCTGAATTATTACCGGCAAAAGTCATCCAGAAACGTGTGATTGCACCTGGTCCTTCTGCATCCATCATAACATATTCAGTTCTTCCCCTATCTTTCTCTACACGAATAAACATAGTTCTGTCCCAGTTGGCAAACCATCCTGCTGAATCCTTGGCAACTGTTGCACGATCGTAACTGCTAAATTGTTTAGTCGTAAATTCAGGTGAGGGAAAGCGGGCCTTCTCATCGCGGCTTGTCATCTCATTTAGCAGGGTCTCAATAGATATCGTTTTTTGTGCATATATACTGCTGCTAAAAAATAGTAAAAGAGCAGTAAGAATGTAAATATGTTTAAAGTCCTTCATGTGTGTTAAGTTGTTTTAAGGTTATTGTTTAATAATATTACAATTCAGATCTATCATTTATAAAGCTTCCAAGCCTTTGATATTCCTTATACAGAGAATCATATACGGCAACATTCTTAGTGTTTGGAATATACTCCGTTAAATATTCCTGTGTCATTGCCTTTTGTGCCTTTTCTACATCCTCACAAATACCTGAGGCTACAGCAGCAAACATAGCTGCCCCAAGAGCACAGGTCTGATCGGATTTTGTGACTTTTATTGTTACATTCAGAACATCTGCCATTATTTGCATAACCAACGGCGATTTAAGAGGAATGCCACCTATTGCAAGAACCGATTTTATTGCGATACCGCTATTGATGAAATGATCTACAATTGCTTTAGATCCAAATGCAGTAGCCTCTACAAGTGCCCTGAATATCATAGGAGCGGTTGTACTGAGATTCATGCCAATTATTGCCCCTTGAACGGAAAAATCTGCATCAGGAGACCTTCTTCCATTCAACCAATCGAGAGCTATAAGAGACCCTGCTCCCGGAGTTAAAGAAACCGCAGCCTCGGATAGTTCAGCAATGATACTCTCATTAAATGAGTTGACTAATAACTCTTTTTGATTCTTATCAAGGTGTTTTGTTTTTGCAATTATTCTTTCTGCTGGCCAAAGAAGTGTGTTTTTATACCAGGCATAAATATCACCGAAGGCAGACTGTCCTGCTTCAAGACCTATATAACCAGGGATGACTGACCCATCTGCCTGTCCGCAAATGCCTGGAATAAGCATATCGCCAATCTCCTCTTTTGATGCAATGAGGATATCGCAAGTTGATGTGCCAATTATGCGAGTCAGAGTATAGGGTTCAATTCCTGCACCAACAGCACCCGCATGAGCATCAACCAACCCAACAGATACAGAGACCTCTGTACTAAGACCAAATTTCTCTGCCCATTCTTTACTAAGGTTTCCTGCTTTGTTGTCGCCGGTATAGGTTTGTTCATTGATACTTCTCCTAAATCGGGCAAGAGAAGGATCCAGCTGACTCAGAAACTCTTCAGATGGGAGTCCTCCCCAGGATTCATGCCACATAGCTTTATGAGCAGCGGCACACCGACTTCTTTTCATTAGGTATGGATTTGTGTTGCCAACAACAAGACCTGTTATCCAGTCACAATGCTCTACCCAGCTATATGCTTTTCTTTGGATGTCGTTGTCTTCTCGTACAACATGAAGTACTTTTGCCCATACCCATTCGGACGAATAGATACCTCCGGAATAAGATGTGTAATCGATTGGAGAGATTCTGGCAAGTTTGTTAATCTCATCGGCTTCCTTTATGGCACTATGATCTTTCCATAATATAAACATAGCATTAGGATTGTCTTGAAATTCAGGTGATAATGCCAAAGGTGTCCCATTTATGTCAGTCAGGACAGGGGTACTGCTTGTTGTATCAAAAGAAAGTCCTTTAATACAAGAACGTACACCCTGACTGACACCCTTAACTAAATTTGTAACCGCATTCTCCATTGATTCTATGTAATCAAGCGGGTGTTGACGATACTGGCACTTAGATGCATCACAATAAAGTGCATTTTTATTACCGCCGTCCCATCTTGTATAATGACTTACTGTTTGAGCAACTTCAACACCTGTGCAGGCATTTACGATTATTGCCCTGCATGAGTCAGTACCAAAATCGACCCCGATTACATATTTATCTATATTATTATATTGCATTATTGTTGTACTGACTTATGTTTATGATATTGATTTTTGCTTATAAAAGCGCTATAGTAAGCTATAACCGAAAACGCAATTGTAGGAACCCAATAGGCAAGTTCAATACTTCCTGTTTGGTCAGAAACTATACCCTGTATTTGAGTCAATAAGGCAGCACCCGCAATGGCCATGACCATACCTGCACCACCTATCTTTGTATCATTCCCCAATCCTTTTATACCCAATCCATATATAGTAGGAAACATAAGCGACATACATCCGGTTATTCCCATTAAAGCATAAACTCCAATATTACCCTTACCATATATTGTTACCAGACAAAATATAATTGCAAGAACGGAGAGTGCGGTAAGCATTTTACGAGGTGATATAAATCTCATTAGGGCAGTGCAAAAAAAGCGGGCGATTACAAATAAGATAAGTGACATTATGTAATAAGTTGCCCCAGCTTGCTCCGATGTTCTAGGGAGCAAAGAGTCCAGACCTATCCAGTCACAGAAGTTATAAAATGCTGCTGCAACAGGTTCGACATTTCTCAAAGCACTCATAATCTGGTCAGAAGTAGCATTTTCTCCCAACTGCACTATTATTGCGTCCAGATTAAGCTGTTGCATGGCATATCTTATTACAAACGACCATACAGCAATTTGAGCTCCCACATAAAAAAATTGAGCTATAACACCCCAAACATAATTTTTATTACTTGTTAATCTTTTAAAGGTTCCTTTGAAATCTATAGTTTTATCATTCTCTTTTAAATTTGGCATTTTGGTAAAAAGAAAAACCAATAATAGCAATGCCATAGCAACTCCAATAATTATATATGTGAAACTTACGGCTGTCAATTCTGTGTTTTGAATTTTTGCAAGATCTTCCACGGGAATCATTGCTCTTTCGGTGGAGCTCATAGTGTTTAATTGGGATAAAATGAAAATCTGACTTATGACTACCCCGAAAATAGCACCAAAAGGATTAAATGATTGTGCAAAATTAAGTCTCTGCGTTGCAGTCTCTTCTGGTCCTAGCGCACACACATATGAGTTTGTAGATGTTTCCAGAAAGGATAGGCCGGTAAAAAGTATGAAAATAGCCAGTAGAAACATGTAGAAGCTAAGACTTATATTAACCTCTGAAAATGACAATGCCGGGTAAAACATAAGGGCACCAACCGCATACAGTCCTAATCCTAGCATTACTCCCGATTTATATGTGTATCGCTTTATAAATAATGCGCTGGGAATGGCAAAACACCCATACCCCAGAAGATAGCAAACTACCTGAATCCATGCAGTCTTGGAGTCGGATATACTCATAATCCTTTTAAAGGCAGCCAGCATGGTGTCGGTTAGGTTGTTGGGGACGGCCCAAGCGAAAAACAAAGTAGTTAGAAGAATAAACGGTAGTATTATACCCCTGGGAATGATGCGTTGTTTTTCCATAATATTTTAGTTGTATTAGGATTCTTAGAATCTTGTTTTTATTTTATTAAGGTCTGTATTAAATAATTTTAATACTAACTGACTAAGTTTTTCCTCATCGCCCTGAATGTGTATAATACATTGTGAATGGCAAATTGACTCACCTGGTTTTAGTTCTGCCACCGGAGAAGATGTTTCAATCTCATAAAAGGGTCCCATTATGGTTCCATCTTCAACAGGTCCGTCGTTGTAGGCATTTACAACATCACCACAGAAAGGATCTTCTTGTTTTCCCCATTTCCCATTTGCATAAATGTTACGTTCATCTGGTAAAGAATACCACACCAGAGTTAATAGATTCCGGCCGGAATCATAACTACCGCATAAATGCTTTGCACGAGAAACAGGAATCCCTATTTTACTTCTGTATTGGCCGTCAATTTTAAAATATAAGATATTATCTTCAACAATCAACCTATCTGAGGGGACCTTGCCAAAATATTCGTCATTGACAATAACACCATTGGCTTCTTTATTAAAAGGAATAAAGACAGTTGTTTCCGAAGTAGGGTTAAACATTCCCAGAAGCCATATTGAAATCAATCCACCATCCTTTGTCCATGGATCAATCCCCGTATTTTTCAATACGTTGTCAGTTCTGAAAGCAACAAACTTCATGTCATCCGGTATACTAGCGTTTAGTAATGACGATACAGAATCTTTGGAAAGCAAAGTTATTGTCCGCTCAATTCCCACATTGAAAACAGTTCCGGAGGCATTTGTCAGGGTTGCCGATTTCTCATAAGAGACATTATTTATCCCTTTATTTTTCAGTATGAATGGTTCTGTATCAATCACAGGTGGAACTATCCAGTTTTCATACACCTGTTCCTTGCCCTCCTGGAAGTATAGAGAAAACGGACCACCTTCTGGCCCAAGCCAGAACCGTTCCTCTCCTCCGACCGGATTAAATTGATTGTTTTTTTTGCCTGATTCTATCAGTTTATAATTTATCCAACCATAACTGTCACTTGTATCACCGCCAGCAGTCGAAGTCATTACTCGAGCCTGATATTCAGGTACGATAATAATCTTAGCACCGCTCTGCTCCAATTCTACAAATGTGATATTTTGCTTTGTTAGAAAAGCCTTATCGTATCCATAAGTTCCCATATTAATTTTTTGTTTTTGTCCTGCGCAAGAAACCATTAACAAGATTGTTAATGAAACAGCGAAATAATTTTTGAATTGATACATGGTATGTTTTTATTAGGTAGATTTCTTATCTGTATAGTGGCCCGTAATTAGTACACGCACGATAGTCTGCGCCCTCATTATCCATACCGAATGATGGCCATACAGATGGTCGGAAAATTTTCTCTTCAGCAACATTATGCATGCAAACAGGTATTCTAAGCATTGATGCGAGCGTTATAAGGTCAGCGCCAATATGTCCGTAGCTTATAGCTGCATGATTAGCTCCCCAACGGGCCATAACTGAATAAACATCCTTGAATCCGCCCGTTCCTGTTAAACGAGGAGCAAACCAAGTGGTTGGCCATGTTTTGTCAGTCCGTTTATTTATCATATCATGAATTTTTGGATCCACGTCTACAACCCATCCTTCTGCAATATGTAATACAGGCCCTTCTCCTTTGATCAGGTTCAACCGGAACATTGTAACTTCCATTTCTGACTGAGTAGTAAAACAAGAAGAAAATCCGCCCCCACGAAAATACTCTCTTGATCCGGGATACCATGTAACAGCATTAAGACATTTAGAAACCTCTCCATCTGAAATTTCCCAGAATGGTTTCATTGTTGGCTTTCCATTTTTGGTCTGACGACCTGTTCCATCAAGAGTACAAGATCCGGAATTGATTAAGTGGATAATTCCATTCATTGCCTTGCCACTGAGTTTAAGACCTGTTTCTTTTTCAACCGCTTCAGGACTCCAGTAAGTACGAACATCGGCAAACATTTGTGCTGTATTTGTAAGCAAATGGCCAAATAACATAGAGACTCCATTAAGTGAGTCATTCTCAGTAGCGACAAGAAAGGCCTCCCTCAAACCGTTCCAGTCAAATGAAGAGTTTAGAATAGCTTCAGAGAAATCACCATTGGGTTTGTAATCGGTCCATTGACGCTGACCTTGAAATCCTGATACAATTGCATTGTGCCCCATTGCCTCTTCTCCAAATCCCATCTCCTTAAGCTTGGCGTTTCCTATCATAAGGTCGCGGATAACCAAGGTCATTTTAACTACGTATTTCCAAATTTCATCTTTTTCCGTATGATTGTAAACCAAATGAGGGGGATTATAATCTTCTCCTTCTTTACAATTGTCCCTCGTCCACTTAATTGCTCTTTCAAACTCTTCCTTATCAAAGATTTCAAGTGAGATTCTTCTATCTACTTCACAAGAATCGACATATTCATTTCGCATCCCCAGATAATCCTGAAAAAAGTCGGCATTTACTATTGAACCGGCTATACCCATTGACACTGAACCAATAGACAGGTATGACTTGTTCCTCATTGTGGTTACAGCAATTGCAGCTCTTCCAAAGCGAAGAAGGGACTCCTGAACGTCGGCAGGAATACTCATGTCATCCATTTTCTGAACGTCTTTCCCATAAATGCTGAATGCCGGCAACCCTTTCTGATTATGTCCCGCCAATGCTGCTGCTAAATAGACTGCTCCCGGACGTTCTGTTTTATTGTAACCCCAGATAGCCTTTGGCATGACCGGATCCATATCGATTGTCTCACTTCCATAACACCAGCAGGGAGTCACAGAAAGAACGGCTTTTACATCCATTCTTCCGAACTTTTCTGTTGCCTTTGCTGCCTCGGCTACTCCGCCAATACAACTGTCGGCAATTACGCACTCAACAGGTGAACCATCGCTATAACGCAGATTGTCATGGTAAAAATTAGCTACATTTATAGCCATCTGCATTGTCATTTCTTCAAGTGATTCCCGAATTCCACCAAGCCTTCCATCTATAATAGGCCGGATACCAATTTTTGGGTGACCTCCAATTAATCTCATATTACTCATCTATATTTCGTTTAATTATTTAGTTTTCTGTGCTATGCTGTGCTGAAATAGTGATTATTTTTTTATATTAAAGAGACTCTCGTACAATAAGTTTTGTAGGAATATATACCTGAACTTTGTTACGAGTTCTTATGTATTCTGCGGCTACTTCGCCCATTTTCTTGAAGTCGGTAGAAATTGCAGTAATGCCATTGTCAAGGATCTCAAAAACAGGTTCATCGTTAAATACAACAATACCTACATCTTTTGCAAGAGCTAGTTTTTTCTTCCGGGTAATCTTTAAAACTTCTACTAGATCTGAATGACTGACAATAAGATATGCTACCCCTTTTATAATTACATCTTCATTAATTTCCGGTATTAGTTCATACGGTATTTCATTGTCTTCGCAGAATTGTTCAAAGTAAGGGATACAGCTTTTTGGATGCTCAGAAGAATTAGGGAATACAAATACAATTTTTTTATACTTTTTAAAATATTGTATTCCTTCATTTAGGCAGTCATATAATGTTGAATCAAATCCCTGACATACATAAGAGAACTTATCTTTCTCAAATTTTCCAAAATCAAGAAGCAATACTTTATTATGGTCAAGTTTGTCTAAAATCTGCGAGTATTTGTCATTCTGATAGTTCATTATCAGATATAGGTTATATCGTCCTACACTATCAAGGATGATCTTATTGAACAGCTCCTCATTATAATTATGAAAATAAAGATCAATTTTCACACTCAAATCCATACTTTTAGACAGTGCTTTATGAAGTTCATACTTAAAAGGACTGTTAGTGTCCAGTAAAAGGAGCACTTTATTAACAGCGTTGCAAACAAAATAACCTTTCGTTGGAGTAGAGTCGACAATTCCTTTTTGTTTCAGTTCTTTAAAAGCTTTAAATACTGTATCACGCGAAACATTGTGGTTTATGCTTAATTGATTAATTGAGGGCAAGGGACATCCCTCTTTATATTCATGAGTGGAGATTGAAAGACTTAGAGAGTCCGCCAATTGTCTTACTTTTGAAATTTGTCTGTTAAAAGTATTAGTCATGCACTGTGCTGTACTGGTATGATGCAAAGATTAAAAATTATTTTTTAATTTGCAAAAACTTTTTTAGATATTTTTTTTATTCAATCTTAATCCTCTGCAAAGCACCTTCATCCCTCTTTTTGACACCTTGACAAACATTCATTTATGTTTGGCATTATAACGGAATACTTTTGTACCCCGAAAAAATTGAATGCAGTAAAAAGAAAATGAAAACAAAAGAATTAATGTTATGTGCCTTGCTGGCACTGTTATCTATGACATCCTATGCTAAGGATGGTGAACATAGATTCGGATTTGAAATCAACGGAGGAACATCTTTCTCAACAAGAAAATTAGCCGGTGCCAATTTGAATACTGGAGTGGGATTAGAAGGGACGTTCCATTTCAGAATATTGAAACATACTGGTTTATATGCCGGGTGGGGTTGGAACAAGTTTTCTGCAGAAGAGTCATTTGCGGGAGCAGATATGGATTTTGAAGAGACAGGGTATGTATTCGGACTTCAATTCAGACATTCTGTTGCGAAATCACCGGTCTCGTTCTTTGTAAGGGCAGGAGGGCTTTACAACCATATAGAGATAGAAGATGAGGAGGGAGATATTATTGCAGATTCTGGACATGGTCTCGGATGGCAGGCTGCAGCCGGCATCTGTTTGCCTTTAGGTGGTAACTGGTGTATAGCTCCCGGGATAAAATACAACTCCCTAAAGAGAGATGTTACAATAGAAAATGTTACAACAGAATTGAAGCATAAATACATTTCGCTAAGGGTGGGTATAATTTGGAAATTTTAACTTCATAATATATATATTTGTCTGTGAAATCAGATTTACTAAATAGGGCAAACAAGATATTTCCATGGGGCAGGCTTTTCAGACTGCTCCTTATACTTGTGATATCCATACAGTTTGTAATTATTACTTACAACCACTTTAGCGGATTTTATAAACTCGACAATATTTCCCACTTTTTTATAAGGCTTGGTGTTGGAACGGCATTAGGGCTAATTGCAGCTTACCTTGTAGCAATTCCGGATCTGTTGATAATAGGCTATCTTAACAAATCTTTTAGCTGGCACAGAAAAACATTACCCAGAGTTGCTTTACAGTTGTTGCTGACTATTCTTGCAGCAGTCATATCATCGACAATTATAACATTTCTATCTAACTCAATAAGCATATACAAAGAGGGCTTAGGAATAATACTTGTCTATAACGCCCTCATTTTTTCAGTTGCAAACATTATTCTTATGGCTATAATGGAGGGGTGGCAATTCTCTATGGAGAGCACCAAAGCAAGGATAAGAGCAGAGAAACTGGAGAGAGAGTTGTCACAGGTACGTTTTGAAGTACTGAAAAGTCAGATAAACCCTCATTTTATGTTCAACAGCCTTAATGTACTCTCGGGGCTCATTGAGAATGATGTAAAGAGGGCCCAGAAGTTTATAGACGAATTTTCACAAATATACCGATATGTTCTTGAGACAATAGAAAAGCCGGTTGTTTCCCTTAGTGAAGAGTTGGGGTTTGTACGATCATATATATTTCTGCAACAAATCAGATATGGAGAATCACTCCGGCTGGTTGTTGACATTCCCTCTCTTTATCTTCAAAAACTCTTGCCTCCTTTATCGTTACAGACTGTTTTGGAGAATGCAATCAAGCATAATATAGTAAACGATTCACAACCATTGAATATAGAGATTTATGCAAAGGATAGCTGGTTATATGTTAAAAACAACATTCAGCCGAAAATTTCTGCCGGAAGATCAACAGGCATAGGCCAGCAAAACATGATAAAAAGATATTCGATGATAAGTGAAAGAGTTCCTGATTTTATGTTTGGAGCCGACAGCTATATTGCAAAATTACCTTTAATTGAAAGTGAATATGATGAGGGCCCTGATAATTGAGGACGAGATAATCGCCGCAGAAAGGCTGGAAAAAATCCTGAAGGAAATTGACAGCAACATTCAGATAGTTGCCAAAACGGGATCGATTAAGGAGTCAGTTAAATGGCTCTCTTCCAATAGTGTAGACCTTATATTTCTTGACATTCAGTTGTCGGACGGATTAAGCTTCTCCATTTTTGACCAAGTAAAGGTAAACACACCGATTATATTTACAACTGCCTATGACCAATACGCTATAAAGGCGTTCAAACTGAACAGCATCTCCTATCTTTTAAAACCTGTGAAAAAAAGTGAACTTGAAGAGAGCTTAATCAAGTACAGACAGAACAAGATAACCCATAACTACGACTTTGACGCACTGCTGGCAGAAATCAGAGGAACAACGCCGGAATACAGAAAGCGGTTTCTTATACAAATAGGAGACAAATTCAGAAAAATAGAAGTAGAGAATATTGCATACTTCTTTGTATCTGACGGATTTGTGTCGTTGAAAACCTTTGACGGACACACATACCCTGTAGATTTGCCTCTTGATACAATTGAAAACACAGTGGACCCAATGCGGTTTTTCAGGATTAACAGACAATATCTAATCTCTCTGCAATCAATTACAAGCATGACTGCCTGGTCCAGGAGCAGGATAAAAATTGTACTGAACCCCACAGCAGAAAACGAAATGGATACAATTGTAAGTATAGACAGGTCAGCAGAGTTTAAGAACTGGATGAACAGATGATATAAGTAGTTATTAAGTAAATTTCAGAAAGTCTCCATCAATAATCAACAACTTCACCCCGTTTTCTGTGGTAGAGCGATGAGAACTAAGGTCGTCAGAAACGACGTAAGTCATACCTTCTGTAAGAATAAATTTCTCACCGTCTTCCATCTCACTCACAAAGGTCCCCCACAGACAATGAACAATGTGTCCTTTCTTGCACCAGTGGTCGGCCACGTAGCCTTTTGAATATTCTACAATCCGTATTCTCAGCCCTTCATATTGGCAGGTTTGCCAGTAAGCAACACCTGTTTCGCCCTTGTGTTCCGTCTTTGGAACACTTGTCCAATCGATGGTTTGGAAGGGGATGTTTTTATTGTTTATTACCATTATACACTTGATTTTCCTGTTCGGCCACCCTTATAAATGTTGTACGTTTTGTAAGTTCCTTCAGTTGAGAAGCTCCCACGTAAGTACAAGTGCTGCGAATTCCTCCAAGGATGTCGAGAAGTGTCTCCTCTACTTTCCCACGATAAGGCACAGTAACGGTCTTTCCCTCACTGGCCCGATACTCAGCAACACCTCCCGAATGTTTCTCCATTGCAGTTGAAGAGCTCATGCCATAGAACAGCTTGACCTTCTCGCCATTTTTTTCAATCAGTTCACCACCACTTTCATCATGTCCGGCAAGCATACCTCCCAGCATGACAAAATCTGCACCTGCACCAAATGCCTTTGCCACATCGCCGGGGGTGGAACAACCTCCATCACTGATAATCTGACCGCCCAATCCATGAGCAGCGTCGGCGCATTCAATTATGGCAGAGAGTTGAGGATAGCCGACTCCTGTTTTTATACGTGTTGTGCAAACAGAACCGGGGCCGATACCTACCTTAATGATATCTGCGCCGGCAAGCAAAAGTTCCTCAACCATCTCGCCGGTAACAACGTTTCCTGCAATTATTACCCTGTCCGTGAATTTCTTGCGGGTTTGTTTTACATATGCAACAAAATGCTCGGAGTAACCATTGGCCACATCTATGCAAATAAATCGTAACTGAGGGTTGGCATTGAAAATATGAGACAACTTTTCAAAGTCAGCAGGGCTTGTGCCGGTACTGACAGCAATAAAGTTTTCAATCCCTTTTGGGGCATTCGTTAAGAACTTATTCCACTCTTCTACAGTATAATGCTTGTGAATTGCTGTAAACAGCTTCTGTTTTTGCAGAACCAAGGCCATCTCGAAAGTTCCCACGGTGTCCATGTTGGCTGCCATTATTGGTATTCCTGTCCAATCACTTCTGGTGTGAAGCAGTTTAAAGGTGCGCTCAAGCTTTACCTGCGACCTGCTCTTTAAGGTAGAACGCTTTGGCCGGAACATTACATCTTTAAAACCGAGTTTAATGTCGTATTCTATTCTCATAATGGTAGTAAAGTTACATTTTATTTAGTAACTATAGAGCAGTTGTGCTGCCCATTTATCGAGATTTATAACGATGTTTTTATTACCTGTGGTTCTTATGGGTTTAAGATCAAAAGAGACCCTCTTGGTTATAACAGCCAGACATAACTCCTTGTTATCCAGAGAAATTTTCATAAATCTCTGAATTGGATAAGACTCAGCAATTACTTCGGAATCAATCGCCTTTAAAACCCAGCTGCTGCCACTGCACCCACTAGAGGTTACTTCCACAACAAGGCTGTCACCAACAACTGCGGCACTCTTTATTGTATAATTATTTGTGATGGTCTTGGTATATAATATATTGTCTAAAACAACCAATTTAGCATTTGTATCTGGTACCTCTTCCATTTTGGTAATGCATGACACAGTAATCCCAGAAAGAAAAACTGCTAACAAAAAACAATAGGGCCTTTTCATAAATAATAAAATTAATTGTCACAAATTATTAAAAAATTTCTCCAGCTTGTAAGGGTCAAGTTGTCCATTTGTTCTTACTCCGCTACACAGATCAAGACCGAATGGTTGCACCTGATCAATGGCCTGTCTTACGTTTTCCGGAGTAAGGCCGCCGGCAAGAAAAACGGGTACTTTACATTGCTCAACTATTTTTCGGCTGATTTCCCAATTATGGACACGTCCGGTTCCTCCAAGTTCCTTTATTCTCAGATTCGGATTCCCGCTATCTAGCAATATGGCATCTACGAGGCCTGAGATTTTTACAGCCTCTTCAATTGTCTCTTCACCGGCAACATGTATCACCTGGACTATTTTAATGGCAGGCAATGCGTTTTTAATGAGATCATAACTACCCTCCTTCAGTTCGTCAACAATCTGAATCGTATTAGTAAGTGTCCGTCTGTGATGTGCAATAATTTGCTCTGCCGATGTTTCACATGTGAGCATAAATGTAGCAATAGGAGGAGGGACGGTTTTGGAAATTGCCAGAATAAGTTCGTCAGAGATAACTCCCGGCCCGCTTGGCATTTTAGCTACCAGACCCAGAGCCGATGCACCAAAATCAACGGCCATTTTTGCCTCCTCAATAGAACTTATGCAGCAGATCTTAACTCTTGGTCTCATTTTTCCTTTTGGTCGTTGTTGTCATATAATTGCATTTAATTTATTCCGATAATTTCTTTATATATTCAGGTGTGGTAGGCTCATCTTTAAAAAAAACACCTTTTTCACCTCTGGAGAGGGCCCACTTGTCTATCCATGAAATTCCCCAGTTACCATATACTGTAATTGCAGATTCGTAGGCTTTATCCTCCAGTACCCTGTCCAAACTTACAAACTCATAATTGTTCCTAAGGAACATCTCAGCAAGAAGAGCTACATGGTCAGAATTAAGGAGGTTGGCATGCAACAGCAATATTTGGGATATATCTCTTCCAAACAAGGCATTTGACTGTTTTTCGTAATATTTCAACTTCTTTTCCATGTAGTCAATATAGTCAAAACCAATCTGCTGCATCATTTTAACGTCATTTTTGTCCTGCGCCCTCTTGTACGCTAATGCGAAAAGATAGTCATCGTTGTCTATTGTAACTGGAGCAACAATGTATGTATGTTCTAAAAGAAAAGTATTCAGTGAGTCTGCTTTTGCCTTTGTATTGCCAACATGCAAGAACGGATGCCGGAAATATTTGATTGTCCGACCATTGTATGCCAGTAACTCTTTTGTGATAATTTCGCCCCTTAAAATATCGGCCGAATACTTCTCAAAAGAGACTGAATTGTAATCAGGGTGAGAAAATGTATGGTTGCCAATTTCCAGACCGTTATCTAACCAGCTCTTAAGCATGTTAACCTGAAACGGGTTCCGTTTACCGTTATCATATAATTTTCGCTCATTTACAAAACCTATAGCTGGTATACTGTACTTTTTTAATGTCCGTATTAATTTATCAGTCAGATTTTTTTGATAACAAGTATCGTTTTTTCCATAACTTACAACCGGCAGGTCATCAAAAGTAAAACAAACCTGTTTTTTCTGAGCGGATGAGGATAATCCACAGAAAAGCAATAAAATTAGTAATGGTATTCTCATAATGAAGCAGATTTGTCTGTAATTACCTCATTTTCTGCACGCCAGGCAGGATCAACAATGCAAATAAACAAAAGATCGATATTTCCTGAATTGGTAATGCACTGCTTTGCAAATGGAGGAATGTATATAGCCTGGCCGGGACCTACTGGCTCTGACTCATCGTCGATGTGCATTACACCCTTGCCATTTAGTATATAATAGACTTCAGACGTAGTAAGTTTGTGTTCAAGTGTGGTCTTTCCCGGCTTTACAACAGCATGGGCAAGACTGTATCTGATATCCAGACTCTCTTTATGGGGCTGCAAAAGTACCCGTAGAACAGTATCGTCACCGGCTACGAACTCGTCACAGTTTTTAATATCTTTAATCAACATAGGTTAAATTTATATAGCATTAAAAGTACAAACTTTTTTTTATTTTTGGAACTTACTTATTAGTAAGTATATTTGTGCCGACACAAAATCATGATAAAATGTCTGTAACTCGCGAAAAAATAATAGAATTAGGAGAAAATCTAATCCGCTCAAAAGGGTATAATGCGTTTAGCTACCAGGATATCTCCACGGAGTTAGGAATAAAAAACGCGGCTGTACACTATTATTTTCCTACAAAGGAAAATCTGGGGACGAGCATAGTCAAGACAAATATCCAACGTTTTGAGGAGATGGTAGAGAATATGCACAGTCATGGTTTTAATGAAAGGCAACAAATCGATACGTTTGTAAAAATATATCTGAAGAGCCACAGAGAACAGAAACTCTGCATAATTGGCTCTCTTGCTTCCGATTTTTACACCTTAAATGAAACGACAAAAACAGAGCTAAAAAGGATGACAGAAATAATCCTGAAGTGGCTGACTGATATTCTTGTCACAGGCAAAGAGAAGAAACTCTTTGTTTTTGACGAGGATCCGCAGAGCAAGGCATTTATTATTTTATCTGGCATGGTAGCGAGCCTGCAGGTATCAAGAATGATGGACAAAATGGACTATAAAAACTTGTGTCAAACTATAATCAGTTTAAAATAAACAATATGAGAAGAGTAGTAATAACCGGATTAGGTGCTGTTACACCAATTGGGAATAATGTAACAGATTTTTGGAGTAATTTGGTAAATGGAAAAAGTGGATCAGCTGCTATAACAAAATTTGATACAACTAACCATAAGACAAAATTTGCATGCGAGGTCAAGGGGTTCGATCCATTTCTTTGTATGGAAAAGCAGGAGGTCAGAAAAATGGATCTATATACTCAGTATGCTATAGCTGCAGCAGAAGAGTGTATGAAGGATTCAGGTCTGGACCTTACCAAATGCAACCTCAATAAAACAGGTGTGATTTTGGCAACCGGAATAGGAGGGTTGATGACCTTCGAGGAGGAGATACTGAATTTTGCAGAAAATAAAATGATTCCGAGGTTCAGTCCTTTCTTTATAACAAAGATGATATCCAATATTGCCGCCGGCCAGATATCAATCAGGTACGGGCTCCATGGTATCAGTTTTTCTATGTCCTCTGCTTGTGCATCGTCCAATAATGCGATAGGAAATGCTATGGATTTGATAAGGATGGGGCGGGCCGATATAATACTTGCCGGAGGTGCCGAGGCTTCTATAGCTCATTCTGCTATTGGCGGGTTTAATTCTATTAAAGCCTTGTCTACTTTAAATGACTCCCCTGAAACTGCCTCCCGTCCATTTGACAAGAGTCGTGACGGTTTTGTGGCTGGAGAGGGGGCCGGAGTACTTATGGTAGAGGAGCTTGAACATGCCTTAAAGAGAGGAGCCAAAATCTATTGCGAACTTGTCGGATATGGAGCTGCCTCGGATGCATATCATATTACCGCAACCCATCCCGATGGTCTCGGGGCAATTCTGGCGATGGAGAGTGCTTTGACAGATGCCGGTTTGACACCGGATGATGTTGATTACATCAATGCCCATGCTACAGCAACGCCACTTGGAGATATAAGCGAGTGCAAGGCTATTGAGGAAGTTTTTGGCCATTGTCTGGATAAAATTCATATAAGCGGAACAAAATCAATGACCGGCCATCTGTTGGGGGCAGCGGGAGCAATTGAGGCTATTGCCTGCATTAAGGCAATTGAAAACAATGTTATTCCTCCAACAATCAATCTAAATGATATTGACCCTCAGATAAATCCTCTGCTTGACCTTACACCATTAAAAGCTAACAAAATCGAGGTGAGGGTTGCGATAAACAATACATTTGGGTTTGGCGGCCACACATCTACAACGGTATTCATGAAGTACTAGAATAGTTTGATCATTTCAAATTGTTTTCCCCTCAAAGGAATGCCATTTGACTCAATAAACGAAGTAATTGCCCCACACGAGATTTCCGTATTGATTACTTTGACAGAGTCGTGTTTGTTGTATTTAAGAGCCTCTTCCAGCAAGGCTGATGCTATACCCTCTCTTCGGTGACTTTTGCAAACCGCTATCTGGGTCAGATCACCCGACTCAGGTTCAAAAATGCAATAACCGACCAAGGCACCTGCGTCATAAGCACCCAGTATCACAAAATCATTCAGGCACCTGTAGATGGCCTCGAAACTATTTTGCCATGATGGTTCAAAATCCATAAAACCGGCCATTTGGTTTTGGCTACTCAGTTCTGTTTGTTTTATGAAATATTCTGGTTTTAACACTTTGCTGGCTAACGATATTTCTACATTATTTTGCTTGAAGTAATTGAACTCCCTTGTTGTCTCAAATCCAAGCTTTCTGTATACCGAAACAGCCTTGTCGTTATGTTGCAGAACCTCTAAAAGATATTGTGAAATACCTGCATTTTTAAGAAACGGTAACGAATATGTGAATATCCTGGAAGCCAGGCCTTTTCCCTGGTACTCATTGATTGTGCCGGTACCTGTGTCATAAGCTGTCTTCACACCTTTGTGTGTGCCAATGCCGTTAAGAGTGAAGGAGACAAGCCTGTCGTTAACAAATGCACCAAAAGATAATTCAGGAACAAATCCTCTGCGGGTTAACATTGTCTTGAGTTCGTCTTTGTCAATCTGTATTTCGTAATCACCAAATGCCAGGTTAAAAGCTTCAAATATTGTATCAAAACTGATTTTGTCAAGAGAGAGAATTTGTTCCATAATGAATTATTTGAGGATCTTTTAAATAGGTTTTACCGGTACACAGATATCTACAATGAATCTGCCATCCTTAGGCTCTTCAGGGTATATTTCCATACACGGACCATCTCCAGGCTGAAATCCGCTTGCCGGAAACCATTGGCCGTAAACCCACTGCCATGCATCGGTAAATTCATTTGCAGCAATATCAAAACGAGCAACAACGTATTTCCCGCTTTCAATCTCCATTTTTCCTATTTCTCCGCTTACTTTTGTCTCGGCAGGAACAGTGATACAGACGCTCATTCTTAGTTTATCTTCGATCGTTATATTCGGGTCATCGTGATAAACTGTCAGAAACTGAAGATTGGGTTGTTGCATTAATCCTCTGGCTCCTGCCCAGGCGCAGATTTTACCCCACAGGATTTCGAATAATTTATTGTCGCCCTTGTATGGGCCGGTATGCCTGACGTAGGCAACTGTCATTGTTGGAAGTTCCTTGACTTCCAGACTTTTGTTTTGTTTCATATCTGTCCTCCATTTAAGTGTGTTTGAACTGCGACAAAGGTAAATGAAGGAACTTTCTCCCTCTTGTTGCCTGTTGCTTTCCAGTTGACTTAAATTGCTTTTTTCGTGTTTTTCGCTTTTGTAAAGAGATGCAGATATGTGAAAATTATTCTTGAAATTTCTGGAAAAAACAGAAACGTCCATAAAACCTACTTCAAAAGCAATTTCCGTGATGCTCTTAACAGGGTTAAGGATAAGCAATGACGCTGCTTTTTCCAGACGCAGACGAAGTATGAACTGAAAGGGAGTTTCACCGATGAGGGCGAGAAAAATACGATGAAAATGAAACTTTGAGAAATTGGCAACCGATGCAAGTTCATCTAAAGTAAACTGTTTCTCAAGGTTCGCCTCGATATAATCAAGAGCCCTATTGATTCTTGACTTGTATTCGTTTTCTGTATTGGGATTTCTGAGGATTACCATTATTTTTTAATTGATTTACCCATAATTAGTTCTGTCATTAAGGCAATTGTCATTCCGGAAAAATCGCATATTGTCAACGAAGCTCCTGCCTGAATCAGTTCATCGCTGCTATGACTTGTTTCAACTCCAATTACTGTTATTCCTGCCCCACTTGCCGACATGATTCCCGATATAGAATCTTCGAAAACAACACAATTCCCCTTATCTACAGATAATTTACTTACGGTGGTATTGTAAATTTCCGGATTGGGTTTACCTCTCAATATTTGGGTTTTATCAACTATCAAGTCGAAAAACTCGTATATGCCTAGTTTTTTCAATATTAGATCTACATTTTCTGAAGGTGCAGAGGTTGCTAATGCAATTTTGTGCCCCGATAGTTTTATAGATTTCAGAAAATCAACTAACCCTGTCACGGGACTGACACAACTCAATTGCCTTATAATGTTCCGATACTCTTCATCTATCTCATAACTATAATTATCTATCTCTTCCTGAGTAAGATCCTTTTGCAGAAGTATTTTTAATGCCTCATCTCCTGTTGTACCAAAAATTAAGTTTTTAAAGATTTCATCATTGACTTCTACCCCTTTTTTATTAAAAAAACGTGTCCATCCGATTTTGTGATATGGGTTGCTGTCAATCACCACACCATCCATATCGAATATTATTGCGTAAACCATTTTCTTCTTTTAATAATATGCAAAATAAGATAAATAACTAAAATTAAAGCAATTTTATCGTGGATTTCTATAAAAATAAGTCTTGAGGTAACGGAGTTTCCAGATAAATCAATAAACCATGGAACAAAACCTGTTATTGCAACTAATAAAAAGAGAATTGATAATGTTATAACCTGTTTGTTTTTTATGTGAAAGATCATAAGTAAAGAAAACAGGACAACAACAATCTTATGAATTGTTGACCAGTCGTTATAGATTATTCCCCAAATAGCTTTCGATGTTTCAAATCCTCTGGTATGTTCATGTTGTCCAGCTGAACTACCCATATGAAACCCCAGTTGCAGGACCAACCCAGAAATAATCATTGCTATACCAAAAAACAGCAATAAATAAATGACGAGTGAACGATTATGTGTAGTTTTATCAGCTTTGGACAGGGCTCCATATTGGCATGCTTTTATACATTTCAGACAAGAGCTGCATTTGCCAGGGTCAGCAATTATCGCATGCTTGTGCCAGGGCAAATCGACTTTTTTAATTACCATATTGGGACATTCGTCTATGCATTTCCAGCATGCTTTACATTTTCTTGTGTCAAGTTGTACTTTCATTGTATAATTTTTTATACAAAGATGCTTAGCAGGGAAGCATTGGAAAGATAACAATTGTTAAGAAAAGCAGCTATCTCCTGTTTCTTATCCTGCTTAACGAAATGGGTGTGATACCAAGATAGGATGCTATGTAATGTTGAGGCACCCTTTTAATTATTTCCGGGTGATTCAAAATTAAATCATTATACCGTTCCTGTGGCGTATCCTTGATTCGGGAAAGGAAAAGAGCGGCATAGTTACTAAAACGCCGATACATTATCTCTTGAAAACCATCTTTAAGATCAGGAAAATGCTGAAGGAGCCTGGCAAAATTATCCTTGTGAAGTGAAAGAATTATTGTGGGTTCTATGCTTTCAATGGTAAACATGCTGGGTTTGTCACTTAAAAAGCTATCAATAGAAGCAACCGCCTGGTTCTCAAAAAAGAATTGCAAAGTTATGTCCTTCCCATCTTTATTGAACCAAAGCCGTAAACACCCTTTTTTTATAAAATAGATGTGATTGGCAATTTCACCCTCATTCAGCAGAGTCGTTTTGGAAGTGATTTCTGTTTCCACGAAAATCTTCTGAAAGTTATCATCGTATTCCTTATCAGTCTTTATTTTTTCAATCAATAGATCTAGCATGGTCCTGTAAGATTTAATGCAGGTATGTGTCTTGTAGGGGTGCTGAATGCAATCAGCTCACTGACTGTTTGGGAAGAATAGCTATATGCTTCCCACATTAAAACAGCAAATATATCGGTAAAGATAAAAAGCAGTGAAGATACTATTCCGCAGATCAACAAAATATTACGGATAATTTTTGATGTTTGGGGCTCAGTAGTTGTATTCATTTATATAAATGGTATGAATCTTCCCTCTATTTGATAGTCTTCAAGAATTGAGCTGCTGTCATTACTGGCAACTTTGCCTTTTGAAAGTCCTTCAGGTTTCTGGTTATAATGGCATCAACTCCATTTTCTAATGCAGTGAAGTATTGCAAAGCGTCTTCGTAATCCTTAAATTCATTGTCATTGAGCGATAGTCCTACAATTTTCTCATCAAGACTTAAAACTTGTACAATTAGTTTTAGTTTTCGAAGAATTAGTTTAGCATCATCCGGTTTTTTTGATTGTAAAAGAATATAGTTTGTATTAGCAAACGTAAGAGCAGAAACGCTTAACTCAATTTTTTGTTTATCTGCCAGAGTGAACAGAATTGCCGCTTCATCATAGAAAGGCTCCCTTTTAGCAAGAAGGTCAATAATGATGTTTGTATCTATAAATATTTTTTTCATTTATACTTTTCTGCCAGGTAATTTGAATAATCCTTTCTGTTGTCAAAGTTGTCATCTAGCTTGATTACTCCGCTAAGACTTTCCACAAGAGGTGAAATTTCTGTTGCTCCTGCTTTCTGTTTAGTTATTGATTCGAGATAAGATTCAACCATTTTAGAAAGACTAATGTTATGATTACGTGCATAATCCTTAGCCTTATCTATAATACGTTTGTTTAGTCGTAATGTTAATTTCGTTTCCATGGCATAGTATTTACGTACAAATATAGAAATTATGTACGTCAAAACCAAGAGTTTTTGATTGTATTTGCTTGCCAACGGAGCAGAACGCGAATGGGAGGCAAGAAGGATAATCAAAGCGGAATGATCTATGAATTACTCAAAAATAAAAATTTCTTCGATTGTTACCGAGAAAACATTCGCTAAATCATAAGCAAGTTTTAAAGAGGGATTATATTTGTTTTTTTCTAAAAACACTATTGTTTCTCTTCGAACATTGACTTTTTTCGCGAGATCATCTTGAGTTAAATTATATCGGGCCCTAAATTCCTTAATTTTATTAGTCATTCTTTATGCCTTTAAAATTTAATATCAACCACGAGATTCCAAAGGTTACGGCCATAGCTAAAATGCCAAATCCAAGTAATTCTTCGGAATCAATTTTAACTCTGTCTTTAAGAAAAATTAAAAATACCCAAATGTAAAGGGAGACGTAATAAGAAGTAGCTGCTGTCTTTTGGAGAATTTTTCTTGATAATTCATCTTCGACCGGTTCACCACGTTTAACATTACTTAATCTTTTAAATCCAACAAAAATAGCAAAACCAACAATCAGCAAAATAACTCCGAATTGTAATAAATCAACCGGACTAAACTTATTAGCAGATGTAAAAAACCAGAGACCTGCAGATATTAAAACAAGTCCTGATACGATGAAAACAATTAACGACTTTTTCATATGATAAATTATTAGTTAAATAAATCTAACACAATGTTAGAAATAAATAACATCAATAACAAATTTTTCTTGAATTATTTTCATTTTAGGTTATTAACATCCGAGCCTTGCAGCAACCCCGAAACATACCCTGTGGTCCAGGCGCATTGCAGGTTGTATCCGCCGGTTATGGCGTCGATATCCAGCACCTCGCCGGCAAAGTAGAGGTTTTTACAGACCTTGCTCTGCATGGTGCCCATATCTACACTTTGAAGACTGACGCCCCCACAGGTAACAAACTCTTCTCTGAATGCAGATTTGCCCTTTACCGTATATTCATCGTTGGTGAGTGTTGTGGTAAGTCGGTTTATCCCCTTCTTGCCAACCTCAATCCATTTCTTGTCGGGAGAGAGGTCGCTCTTTTCCAGAAGGTAAAGCCATAATCGTGACGGGAGAGAGTAGGGTCTTATGTTCGACAACAATTTATGCGGATGTTCTTCTGCCATTCCTTGCAGCGCGGCGGAAACAATGTCGTTGTTCTGTTCGTTGGCCCAGTTAATCTGTATGCGAAAGTTGTATGAGGCCTCGTTGAGGATCCGGGCGCCAAAGGACGACAGCTTAAGTATGGCCGGCCCGCTCATGCCCCAGTGTGTTACAAGCAGGGGGCCACTTGCCTTGATTTTTGTTCCCTGAATACCAACAACAACATTCTCGACCACAACACCCATTAATTCTGTTATAGGTTCGGCCGGCATGTTGAAAGTAAAGAGTGATGGTACCGGATATTCAATCCTGTGGCCAAGATCTTCGAGCCAGTCGAGCCCCTCTCTTCTTGGGGAGCCGCCTGTGGTCACAATTACTTTGTCAAAAATCAGGGGTGCC
This sequence comes from Bacteroidales bacterium, assembly GCA_041659025.1. Lineage (GTDB taxonomy): Bacteria > Bacteroidota > Bacteroidia > Bacteroidales > UBA932 > Bact-08. Next base: position 901,113 of record JBAZZA010000001.1, read on the forward strand.
AGATCATAGTCAAAAAATGACATTTCAAGCTTGTTCTCATCTTTGCCGTCAGAATTTTCATCTACACTTCTCAGAGCCTTCACGCCCATACCGGTATGAATCTCCACTCCCAGACGCTTTGCCTCCAAAATCAGACAATCAACAATGCTCAACGAATTCTGTGAAACCGGAAACACGCAGTTATCTTCCTGAATAACAAGCTTAACACCTCTGGACTCAAACCACTCCATTGTGTGAATTGTGCCGAAAGTGTGAAGCGCCTTCTTGAGTTGCCGGCCACCTCTTGGGTAAGCCTTGCAAAGCTCATCAATGTTGGTGCACCCGTTTGTCAGATTGCATCTCCCCCCTCCGGACACCCTTACTTTAGATAGCAGGGTGAGTGACTTTTCAAATATTGATACTCTGGCAGAGGGATATCTCTCCTTTGCAGTAATTGCCGCGAAAAAACCTGCTGCCCCGCCCCCGATAACGCCAATTTGCATAATATTTCAGATTTGAGTTGCTGTGTACATTTATTCAATTGTGAGGTTGTACTTGTACAAGAGCCCGGCAATATTCTGATGCGAGAATTTTGCTTTGACTATTCTGTTGATCTCCGGGTTTATGGAAAAGTTGAAAGATGTCCGTAAGTCGCAACCCTCCAGGATTGTGTTTTCAAAAACAGCCCTCACCAGATCGCAATTATTGAAAACTGACCCTGTAAGGTCTGTTTCTGCAAATTCTACCTCTTCCATCTTGCAGTTGTCAAAACGGGCCTTCTTTAACTTAAGTTTGTAAAATGATGCAAAGTTGAGGTTGCAATAAGAAAAGTTTAATGCAAGAGTCATTTTGTTGCAAGAGTCGAAACGGAGCCCTAAAAGTTTGCAGTTGCTGAATTCGACATCACCAAAAGTAGTATTGACCAGTTTGGCCATACTTAAGTCGCAATTTTCAAACTTACATTCTGTGAAGACTATTTCGGAGAGGTTAGCGTTGGAAAAGTTACAATTTGTAAAAGAGCAGCCTCCGTACTCTCCAGTCACCAACTCGTTTTCAGAGTATTTTTTATCCCTGAAATTTTTATTTTCTATGAATTCCATTATTTCTGCTTAGTTCATCCCCAGCCCATAAACCTGAGCCCTTACCTTCTGTGCCCACTCCAGATGTGTATGAGACTTGTCAAATGTCTGGTATGGAATAGGTTTTCCGATAGTTACCCTTATGGTTTTATTCCGTTTATTAAACATTTCGCGTGGAAGCAGAGCCAGTTCAAGGTTAAGGTTAATGCCTAAAACCGTTCTGGCAGAATGGATAAAATAGAATAGTCTTGAGTTTCTGCCATGAAAGTGAAGCGGCACAATATCTCTCTGACTCGACACAGACTTTGATATGAAGCTTTTTTGCCAAGGCTGGTCCTGGATTTTTCCTTTTAGCTTTCTCGACACAATACCTGCAGGAAAGTGAGTGATGGGAATATCCTGCCTGTATGTCTCCTCCAGCTGATGCAGATACTCCTTTGAGGAGCCGTCAAAAACATTTACCGCAGCTACAAAAGGGCGCAATTGAGGAACATACATGAAGGCATCGTTTGCTATGGCTTTAAGTTCGCCGTATTTTGCAGAAACTATATGCGTAAGAACCAGCCCGTCAATAATCCCAAATGGGTGATTTGCTGCAAAAAAACATTTTTTGTGTTCAGGAAGGTTCTCCAATCCCTCAATTTCCAATGTGAGATTGAGCTCCTCTATAACCTTAACAAGGAATTCCTTTCCAACAGTGTGAGAGTACTTATTAAGAATGTAATTCATTCCATCCTGACAAACGATATTCTCTAAAATCCTGATAATGAAGCCCGGTAGCAATGGTAAAATTCCCGATTTCCGCTCACGAATGCTTTTCTCAATGTCTATGTATTTGATATCCCGAACCTTTTCTTCCATGTCTATAATTTGAGCAAAGGTACTTATTATATAGCATAAATGGTACCTGTGAGATTTTCAGATACCTTCCACAATTTTTCTGCCACAGTTGGTTTGAACAAAACATTTACCTCGGAGCTTACTGCCGGATTCCCCCGGTGGTTACCTTTTCCGTCCGGGCCTATATACTCTCCGCCTATAAGAGCCTTGTTAGTGGCAGCATACAAGGTAGGTAGTGCTCCACTTTCGGCAGACTGCGCATACGCATTGAAAAGAAACTTCATTATAGAACCGCTCTCCTTCCCGGAACCTCTGGACATAAGATTTGTTGCTGATATGCCGGGATGGCAGATAACACAAATTGTTCCGGAACCGCTTTTCTTCAGCCTGTTGTTAAGCTCCACTCCAAATAGAAGGTTTGCAAGTTTGCTTTGCCGGTAGAACTTCATGCGGCTGTAACCCTTTGTGCCATCCAGATTGTCAAACATTATCTCAGCACCTCTGCTGGCGATACTACTTACAACAACAATTCTGGAACCTGGAGTAGCCATAATGGTTGGTAGAAGATGCCCTGTCAATGCAAAATGGCCAAGATGATTTGTCCCGAACTGAAGCTCGAAACCGTCACTTGTTTTCTTGTATGGAGGAATCATTACCCCGGCGTTGTTAATAAGTATATCAAGAGTCTGATATTTAGCCAGAAACTCATCTGCAAAATTCCTGATACTCTTAAGGTCACCGAGGTCGAGGTGCATTATACTCACCGTTGCAGCCGGATATTCAGCTGATATTCTGCTCAATGCCCTCTCCCCCTTTTCCATGTTCCTGACAGCCAGAATAACCTCAGCTCCTTTTTGTGCCAGTACTCTTGCAGCCTCAAAACCTATTCCGCTCGCCCCGCCTGTTACAATAACTCTCTTGCCATCAAGGTTTCCGATATTGTCTGTTGTCCAAATTGTCTTATCCATATTTTAATATTATTTCAAAACTATTACTAAAGATAGTAACTATAGCTTAAAACATGAAATTTACGCCAAAATAGAACGTTCTTTTAGAATACAGTTCGTTAAAACTAACGGAGTAATCGGTATTATAATTCTTGCTCTTCACATTTTGAGTATTAAACAGATTGCTCACACTGCCAAATATGACAAATGAAATATTCTCATTTATTATTAAATATTTAGACGCGGTGATATCAAATTTTCCATAGTCAGGCAGACGTTTTGCTTCGCTCCAGTTGCCGTAAACAGGAGAATAGATGTTGTATGAATCAATATAATTTGTTCCTGTTACCGGTCTGTAATAACAACCTTGCCTCAAAATATACATGGCGCTGATTTGCAGATTATCTTTCATATTGCATTTTAGTACTCCCCGGAAAAAGTAATCGAGGTCATATTTTGAGGGCCTTGTAGTTTGCCCCTCTTTTATGTTTGAATTCAGACTGATTATTGAAAGCTGAATTTCAAAGGGTTTTATGGGGATTTTTGTGTAAATCTCTCCTCCAGTAATTGGATTTGAATTGTTTAGATACGTGACATATTTTAAAAACAAAGAAGATTGGATTTCAATCCATTTACCTGTAAATGAATAGTCTAAGGATATTTGGTCACTCTGGAAACGGGTAATGTTCATATGTTCGGCATCGGGCATAGCCAGACGGTTGTAATGACCTGCCGACAATATAAAGCTATGTTTGTTGCCGGGAGCGAACCTAAGGTTTACCTGATAACTTAACATATCAGGCTCGTTCCTTAAAACTACATTTTTTCTGATTCCGGAACCGAATACTAATTTATTACCGATATTGATTTTGGTATAGACAAAAAGTTCCGGGAGAAAATATGATTCATCTGATTTGAAATTAATGAAAGGATTTTCCGGGTTCAGTCCAAAATCGAATATTGCCCTATTACCTGCAGCAACGCTCCGTCTGTAATCAAACGACACACCGGCTTTTATGCTGACCTTGCTTAAGAAATAGTGAAAGCCGGCAGAAAAGTAAAGATCCTCTTTATCAACAGATATGTTGGTATTCCCTGAGTTGTAGTTTTCCGTACTTATGCTATATCCGGAGTTTATTGTGAATTCACTTTTGTCTTTCCGTGAGATAAAATTGCCGACAGTGAAATTCCTTTTTTTACCCATTTCTGATATACCGGTATAGCTTGGATGTCTGAAATTGTATTCATATCCCTCTTTATTGCTGTAATTGAATAATTTAAACTGGGTTTTACTGTTGATATTGTAAATGAAATGCAGTCCAAGGTCAAGCGAATTGAATTTTTTCAGATCTTTTAGGGCATCTTGATTAACTCCGGTTAAAATTTCCGATGGTGAGTAATTGGCGAATGCAGTAAGTGCAGTATTGTTAGTGGTTTTTCTTGATGTGAGGGCTCCAAAACTGGCAAAGCTCAAGCTTATATTATTGATATCTTCTTTTGGAACATTGTTATTGGTCTGTAAGCTTACCAGCCCGGATGCCGTGTTTCCGTATTCCAGCGGGGGATTGCCTGCAAAAACGTGCATCCTCTCAACTACGGCAGTGTTAAATATACTGAAAGTGCCAATACCGTTTAGTTGAGAAAACCTTATCGCATCATAAACCGGAACATCGTTCAAAAATATTCCGGTCTCTTCCGGCCTGCTGCCCCTAAGACTGATGCTTGCCGATTCGTCGGTTGTTGTAGATGCGGGCATAGCGTTAACAGCAAGCAAGGGATCTCCTTTTGCTGCGGGATTCATATAAATATCCATCTGTTTAAGCTGTTTAATAGTGAATTCTTCTGCAATAATCCTTCGTGCACTCACTACAGCAGCCTTAAGAATATTGTCAAGAGGGTCCAGCTCAATATTTATTTGATCGTTTACTATGTCAGACACGGCTATGTGTTTCTCTTTGAATCCTATGAAGCTTATAATTAATGAGTCCTTGTTCTGATTATCTCCTATTTTAAGGAGAAACGAGCCATCGTCCAGGGTGACAGAGCTAACTCTCCAATTGTTCATTAGAAAAATATTGGCGCCTGACAACGGCTCTTTTGTCTCCCTGTCAATAATCAATCCTTTCAGATTTATCTCCTGACAGAACATATTTATGGAGAGCAGGGTAAAAATTAAATTGAATACAGCGCATTTCATCATTTTGAAGATTTTGATAGTCCTGGTAGAAGATTTTTCTTGACCCACCAGAAGTCAGGTTCGACAAGCAGGGCTTTTTCAAAAATCTCCTTCGCTTTAGCCTCCTGCCCAAGTTTAGAATAGGCAATTCCCAGCCAGACCATGGCATCGAGGTACATCCAATCTTTTGTAGCATTCTGTGCCTCGAAAAGCCTTACAGCCTTTTCGTACTCTTTTACTGCCTCGTCAATATCACCACCCCACATTTTGGGAGTAAAGTACTTAGAGCTGGCATCTTGTCTCCAGGCAAGTGCGCAGGTTGAATCGATTTCAAGTGCTTTACTAATCTCTTTTCCACTTTTAGCACTGAGAAAAACTGCCTTTGCAGGGCTGAATGCCATTTGGACGCTCATAATTGCCGCAGAAACAGAGAGTAGTTCCGACGAATTTGGAAAAAGCTTTAAAAGATTACTCATTTGATCGGAGGTTTTGCCTATATATTCATTAAAAGTCGCCTCGTCCTTTTCCTTGCTGGCGAGGCACGAGTATAACAGTCCATATTTCAGCTTAATGGCTTTAATCAGGTCCTCCTGATTGTCTGAGGGAAAGTCGAGAATTTTATCGGCTTTTGGCGCCAGCATTTTCCAAAGTGCCATGTTTGAGTTAAGATAGGCATAATATGCTTTCTCTTCCAGGTGGCTTATAGTTTCGGTTTGCGCTTTAAGTAGTTGAAAACAAATCAACAGGCTTAGTGTAAATAATAGTTTTTTCATTTTGAGTAAAAATATAAATAAGTTTAAAAAATAAACTAGAATTATAAAAAAATCAGATTTTAAGGTACTCCTTTAAATCATTCACATATTGTTCAAAAGCTATAACCCCTTTTTTTGTTATCGAACAAATTGTCTGAGGCATTTTGCCATTGAATTTTTTTTCTACTGTAATATAGCCAGCTTGCTCAAGATTGGTTATCTGAACACTTAAGTTACCCGAAGTTGCCTTGGTCTGTTCTTTTAAATAGGTGAAATCTGCTTTTGTCAAAGATATTAAAAGAGACATGACAGAAAGGCGCAGTTCTGAATGTAATAGTGGATCAAGTTTTTTAAGCATCTTCTTTGTGATATTTAAGCATATAGCCGGGTATTAAGTAACCAAAAACCAAAGCCAGAACAGTAACTATATCCAAAGCAATTCCCGACAGGTAAAACATACAAATAGCACCTATCCAGAGTACGATACCGCCAAATACGAGAGGTTTGAATTTTATAATAATGCCGGTGAGAAAAGTAGCATTTCCGGCAAGAATGAAAATAACGGGAACTGTGTAATGATGATTACCGGAAAAAATCACCAGAATCAGATAGCTTACAAGAAAAGAAAACCAAGTCATTATATTTATCCTCACAATATGAGACATTGCCGGCATCTTTCTTCCTTTGGAGTATCCATACCATCCGGCTATAAACATGGCCGGAAAAATTATGAACCAGACATAATAGGGGTGTGCATAATCAGTAAAACTTGAGATAAGCAGTTGGGCAACTTCTGCTATAATAATTACCCAACCCCAGAAAATGAAGTAGAAACTATTTTCTTTAAAATTTGCTTTTGCACTATGGATCATCTCTTCTATTATTTTGAGACTCTCCTGAGGATTCAAATTTCTTTCCATTTTATAAATTTTGGACAAATATAAATAAGTTTATTAAATAAACGAAAATTACTCAATAAATAATTTCATATACAATGACAGCTTTTTAACAAGGAATTGTGAAGTAGAATATAGATCCTTTGCCCTCCTCGCTTTCGACCCATATCTTGCCACCCAGTAGCAGAACGTATGCTTTTGATATTGACAAACCCAATCCTGCACCCTCATAGTATCTGGCAACAGACTCGCTCCCCTGTCTGAATCTCTCGAAAATGAGTTCCTTTTGTTCCGAATTGATTCCTATACCTGTATCCTTAACGTAAAACTCCAATCCGTCGGAATACTTGCTTAATCCAATTTCTATAGTGCCTTTAGCTGTAAATTTTATTGCGTTTTTAATAAGGTTTGCAAGGATTTCCTTCACCTTTTCCTTATCGCTGTTTATTTTGGCCTCATCAGTAGGGATGTTGCCATTAACAATAAGCTCTAAACCTTTCTCCCGGGCTTGAGGTTCATATAAATTGAATACGACACCCATCTGGTCATTTATGTCAAAATTTGTGATTTTGACCTTGGAGAGACCCGCTTCAAGTGATGAGAGGCTTATGATGTCGTTGATGATATTGAGCATTCGTGTACCACTCTTTTCAATTATGGCAAGATACTCCTGCTGTTCGTCCTCAGATAGCTTTAACTCTCGTAAAAGTTCTGTAAACCCGAGTATTCCATTCATTGGAGTTCTTATCTCATGGCTGATATTTGCGAGAAATGCAGATTTAAGGCGATCACTCTCTTCAGCTTTCTCTTTAGCTTTTATAAGCTCATTTTGTTGTGCAACAAAGTCGCCAATGTCGCGTATAACAATAATACGGCTACCGGACTGATTTTTGATTATCTGTTTGATAATTCGGAATGATTTTAATTCTGCTCCGTTCGGGATTTCTATAAAATCTACAGGATTATCATCTATAACTGCATTTAAAAGTGGGATTACTGTGGCTCCGGACTCTTGGGCAACAAGACCAAGTATGCTTTTATTCGTTATGCCCAGATAGGAGAGAGCTGCCCCATTAATGTCCTGGATCCTGTTCTGGCCGTCTAATGCAATAATACCATCTGGCAATGTCTCAACCAGGGTTTCCCGTGCAATGGGAACCAGATCCAGAAACCTGTTGTGGAAAATGGCATATATAAGCAATATACCGCTTAATGTAATGCTAGCCGGGGCCAAGTCGAGACCGGGTGTAATATTTACTTCCGTAAGATAAAGCAAACTTGCCGACCAAGGTAACAGACCGCCTAGTAAAATTACCCATCCGTGATACTGGAACGAGCTCCTGTGATGATAAATAAAGCTGAAGATACTAAAGGTTGCCGCTGCCAGCATTATGTAGCTGTAAGTAATGTATCCCATCCAAAACCATGTTCCATGATAGTATTCCATCAGGTTAGTCTTAGCAGAAATTGCAGAAAACCCCGACCACATGAGATTATGATAATCATTTGTAAAAACCAGTGCCAGCGTTACAAGCGGCATGATATAAAGTAATGTGATATTTTTTGCCGAGAGAAACTTCTCCTTTCCTGTAAAGCGAAGAACAAAAATCAAGTATAGAACAGGAGTAAAAGATCCTCCTATAAATTCCAGTTTTGCCCAGAATATTTTTTCTGCCATTGTGACTGCCGATGTCTCGAAGATTAAACAGAAAGCGCCAAATCCGGAAGCTATCATCAACCACGTAATCTCCAATGCACCTTTTACTCTTCTCCTGTACCACGCCAGAAACGCACCAAAAAACGACACCAGGGCTGTTACAAGAAAAAACAGGGAATATATGGTAAAAATCTGGTTCATTATTATTCTGAAATTAAGGCCTGGCGACGTAATTAGCAAATTTATTCAGAAAAAAAGATGTATTTGCCCATCGTTTGCTGACCAAATGCTGACCAAATGCTGAAAAATAAAAAAACGATAAAAAGAGAGAATTAATAATTACATTTACTTTAAATAAATAAAGTTGGAAATGAATCACTTCAAATATCTTTATATTGCATTATTGCTTATGGTTATTACATCATATAATGCATTGGCTCAAAATGAAACAGTATTAAAAGACACAACAAATACCGGAATAACAGAAGAAAGTCAAAATCTACTACCCGAAAAATACTTATTTACCCAGAGACTTCTTTGGGGCAAAAAAGGAGCGATGCGCAGCTTCAATATTTTTAAGTTATCGCCAGAAAGCAGAGACCTGGAACAGGAAATCCGTGATAAAATGTTCAAGGCGCATCGTTACATAGGTTATGCAACACTTGCAGGTATGGTAGCACAGGGAATTGTGGGAGAGAGGCTATATAGAGGAAATACAGGACTGAAGGATCTTCATGAAGGTCTTGCGGGCGTAGTGAACATAGGATATTTTACAACTGCCGGACTTGCTCTCTTTGCTCCACCAAGACTAAATGACAGGCCAAAAGGATTCAGTACCTACAAACTTCACAAATATCTGGTTATGGTTCATCTATCCAGCATGATTGCCACCAACATATTAAGTGGAATGGTAGAGGATAATCCTTCATTGAAACCATACCACAGGGCAACCGCATATGTGGCTTACGGCTCATTTTTCGTTTCGATGGTAGTAATTAATTTTTAATTTATATTATATGGAACAGATAATTTTTAATGTGTCTCTCTATCTTGGGATTTTAGGATTTCTATTGTTTACTGTTTCCTTTCTTTCAGGAATGCGGATCATAAAGATAAAAGCTAAGTATAGAGTACACAAGCGTGTAGGTATAGTCGGTTTTATGGCAGTTTGTGTCCATGCTTTTGTGATGTTGTACTATTATTTTTTCTCCTAAACTCTCATTTTATGAAAACATTTATTTTTACTTTAGTTCTAATATTTTCTCTTCCGGTAATTGTTAATGCAGACCCTCCCAAAAAAATCCTGTTGAGTTACACGGCAGAAACCCATACTCTAAAAATTGAAGCAGTACATACGGTTAAAAATGTCCAGAAGCATTATATAGATCTGATTACTATATATGTAAACGGGAAAGAGGTTAAAACCATTAAGCCTCAAGCTCAGACAGACAAAGATGAAGAATTATTGGAAGTTGTTGTCCCTCAAATAGTAAGTGGCTGCGAAGTTACTGTTAAGGCACAATGTAACGAGTTCGGCACAAAAAAGGTAACTCAGAAATTCTAATATTTCCGTCTATTTTATTGTAATTCTTAGGGCACCTTGATAACCATACGAGGCAAAAGGGGCATCTTCGTAAATGAATCCGGGAAACTTCTGCTGAAGGATCTTTATAAGTTCTGTTCTGAGAGTGCCTTTTCCTGAACCATGGACAAAATCAATTTTTTTCCCTTTGTTAAACCTGTTTGCCTGCAAAGTGCGTTCAAAGAGATCTAGTTGGTATATCAATGAGTCGGCAGGAGCAAAACTGCGGTACCCCTTTGCTATCTTCTCTATGTGAAGGTCTACTGATATGATGTTTGGTTTCACAAGTTACAAGATAACTATTTCTTCCAATAAAATAAGTAAATTTGATCATATGAAAGTATGTATTATTGGAGCAGGGATATCTGGTTTGTCACTGGGGTGTTATCTCCAGATGAAAGGTTTTAAGACAGAAATTTACGAGAAGCACTCATTGCCTGGAGGTTTATGTGCAAGCTGGACAAGGGGGGGATATACATTTGACGGATGCCTTCACTGGGTATTGGGGTCCGACAGCGGAAGTCCTTTTTACAAGCTCTGGTCGGAACTGCTCGACATGAAATCAATTGAATTTGTCAATCATGAAGAGAGAATCTCAATCGAATTAGAAGAGAACGTCAATAAATATGGCGACAAGGTTTTCAGGTTATATACAAATACAGACAGACTGGAAGCATATTTGCTCGACCTTGCTCCAGAAGACAGCAGAATGATATGCAAACTGATAAGATTAATAAGGATTATCCAGAAGTTCGAAATGCCTCCTATGATCGAAAATATTTCAAAACTACAGACATTCAGAAAGAAAATGGAGATGATTACTTACTTTCCTTTTCTGATACAGTTTCTGAAATGGAGGCATGTGACAAATTATTCTTTTGCTGCCAGACTGAGGAACCCGTTTCTTAAAGAGGCATTTGAGTTGCTGTTCGACGGTGATGAAGTCAATCTTCTTGTAATGACCATGCCACTCGCTTTCTACGATCAAAAAAGTGCAGGTTATCCTGTTGGAGGGTCAGCAAAGTTTGCAAAAAGGATTGCCGATAAATATGAATCGCTGGGAGGGATTATCCACTACAAAAAAGGAGTAAAAAAGATAATAGTAAAGGACAATGTGGCTAAAGGAGTATTGCTTGATGATGACAACTCTGTCTATTCAGACATAACAATATCGGCAGCAGATTGGAACTTTACAGTGTTCGATGCTCTTGCCGGACAGTTTGTAAATAAAAAAATTCTGAAGCTGGCAGCATTAAAAAAGCTCGAAATATATCCGTCTGTCATGCTGATTTCTTTGGGGGTAGGACGTAGTTTTAATGAATTTGCTCATTTTTTCCGTTTTCCCATGAAAAACGAATATCTGTCGCCGGACGGTACTGTCTACAATCAAATAGAGATGCATATCTATAATTATGATAAAACCATTGCTCCTGAAGGGAAAACAATAATCGCCATGAGTTTCTATACCAGAAATGGAGAATTCTGGATAAAACAGAGAGAGAAAGACATAGCGGAATATAATATGTACAAGACATCTTTTGCAAACACAATGATCGATATTCTTGATGAAAAAATAGGGGGTGTCAAGGAGTTTATAGAAGAGATGGATGTTGCAACACCAGCCACCTACAACAGATATACCGGTAACTGGAAGGGGAGTGCACAGGGGTGGTTCCCGGGGAAAAATCTTGTTGCAGCATCGCCGGTAGCCATAACTCTCCCGGGGTTGAAAAATTTCTATTATACGAGTCACTGGTCAATTCCCGGGGGTGGGCTACCCTCGGCGCTAAAATCGGCACATGACCTGGCTCAAAGAATATGTCTGAAAAATAAAAATTAAATAATACTGGAGGAAATGCTATGACTACTAATTATCATTCACTTTACTTACTGATTGTTTTATTTATTGTAAGCTGCAATCCGGAATCGGACAGACTTGAACCGGCTATTAGTAGTATTAATGCCGATGATATGAAAAGCTTTATCTCGGTTCTGGCTTCCGACGAGTTTCTCGGAAGGGCGCCATCATCGCTTGGAGAAGAGAAGACTATCAACTATCTGGCAGAACAGTTTAAACGAATTGGATTAAAACCCGGAAACGGCGACAGCTATTTTCAGGAAGTGTCGTTGATAAAAATAACGTCAGATCAATCGATGAAGATGAAAATATCCGGTGGAAAGAGAGATTACGATTTAGTTTTTTCGGAAGATTTTGTAGGAGGGACACCACAGGTAAGTGATAATATTGAGGTTCCCAATTCCGAAATCATATTTGTCGGCTATGGTATTAACGCTCCCGAATATAAATGGAACGACTATGAAGGACTAGATGTTAAGGGTAAAACAGTATTAATGCTTGTGAATGACCCAGGTTATGCAACATCGGACACCTCGTTGTTCGAAGGCCGGTCAATGACAATGTACGGACGATGGACATACAAGTTTGATGAAGCTGCCCGTCAGGGAGCAAAAGCAGCGATAATCATACACGAAACAGGGGCTGCCGCATATCCTTGGGGTGTTGTCCAGAACAGCTGGACGGGTTCCAAGCTTTACCTGGAGGGAAATATGCTTTTAAAGACTGATTTGCAGATGCAAAGCTGGATCACTACAGAGTGTGCAAAAAAGCTGTTCGAGTCTGCCGGATTGGACTATGATAAGACAATATCATCCGCAGCAAAACGCGGGTTCGAGCCTGTTAAAATGAATATGACAGCCTCTGTGAAATTTAAAAACAATGTGGAGTATTCAAAATCGAACAATGTTGCCGCCGTATGGCCCGGAAAAGAAAAAGCTGACGAATATCTGATTTATACAGCCCATTGGGACCATTTCGGAGTAAATCCGGCATTTGAGGGTGACTCTATTTTAAACGGAGCTGTCGACAACGCCACAGGAACTGCTGCTCTTCTGGAAATAGCTGAGGCATTTACAAAACTAGCAAAGCAACAGGACCGTTCTATTCTTTTTCTTGCTGTAACATGTGAAGAACAGGGCTTGTTGGGGAGTGAATTTTATACTCTGCATCCACTATTTCCGCTTGATAAAACAGTGGGAGTCATTAATATGGATGGTCTTAACATCTTGGGAAGGACCAAAGACATGACAATTATAGGCATGGGAAAATCAGTCCTGGACAAATATGCACTTTCTGTACTGGAGAAACATGGCAGATATGCATCACCCGACCCTAAGCCTGAAAAAGGGGGCTACTTCCGTTCGGACCATCTTAGTTTTGCAAAAATTGGAATTCCGTCGCTATATCTTTCAAAAGGAGTCGATGACCTTGAGCATGGCAAGGAATGGGGTCTGGCACAATCTGAAAAATGGATACCGGAACATTACCACAAACCTTCTGATAATTATGAACCTGACAGATGGAATTTTGACGGTATGATAGAAGATATAAAGGTTTTTTTCGAGGTTGGATACATAATTAGTCAGAAGCAATAATTCTCTTTTTGTGATAATGAATTATGTTATTATTATTATATTTATAGGTAGTTTCGAAACTAACCCCTAATAAATATTATATGAAAACAACGTTTTTGTATCGATTTGCAGCTATTGTGCTTATTTCGATAGCGTTTACGGCATGCAATGCTAACAAGGTTTTTGAATTAACCGGTACGTTGGAGGGAATTACAGAAGGCAGTATAGTTCTTGTCCCTATTGAAAACAAAGAACTGCCAAATGATACAGTAAAAATCGAAAACGGTAAATTTGTTTTTACCGGTAACATTCCGGAGCCGGCCATATACCAGCTTATTGTAGTAGGTAAAGAAGAAAAGGGATATTTTTATGCAGAAAATTCCAGAATGACTTTTACCGGACATGCCGATTCATTAATGAAAGCAGTAATAAGTGGAGGTGAGACTCAGGATTACTCCAACGAGATGGATAAAAGTTTTTCTGAACTTACAGCAAGGTTAAAAGTACAAGAACTTAGAAAAGAACTATATGCTGCAAAAGGAACAGACCCTGCTACCAGAGTGCGTAAAGTTGAAATCAATGCATTATTGGATCAATTCTCCCAGGAATATAGTCAGCTTAAACTTGATTTTATTAAAAAGAACCCTAAAACATACTATTCAGCAATACTTGTAAATGAACTGGCTTTTGCAAAAAATGCCGTTGAGATAGACAGTTATCTAAACTTACTTGATCCAAAACTTTTTACCTACGCACCTATCGTGAAACTCAGGGAAAAAGTTGACCAGATGAAGAAAACAGAGGTACCACTAAACTCCTTTTCTGCGGGCAGCAATTTAGCTTATAAGGTAGATACTACTTTTAACGGGAAGCAGCACATTAATGTTAGCTATCTTTCTATTTTTTCTGATGGAAATATTTGTGCCATCAAGGGTGACGGTAAGGTAATTATATTTGATTCCAAGGGGACTCTGATAAAAGAATTTAAATCAAACATCAAGTCTAGACCTTCTGCTATTGCTGTTGACAAGTCCGACAACATTTATGTATTTGGTACAGCATACGAGATGAAGGCAGTTGAATCCAGAGGAAGAACAGTACAGGTTAACACTCCTGTAAGGGTAGATTGTTTTGTCTTTAACAATAAAGGTATTAAGAACAGGGAGATCAAACTTGAAGGTATTATTACAGCAACCGGAGCCAGAATTTCTGAGAATAACCTTTTGGTTGCCGACTACAGAAACCGGCTAATTGCTATTTATGATGTTCAGACAGGTGAAAAAAAATCGGCAATAGAAAAATTGCGCACATGCTGCGGTATTCTGGACTTTAGCATTCGAAACAATAATGAGATACTGGTAGCAAACCTGGGTGCCTTCAGAGTTGAGAGCTTTGATTATTCAGGGAAACCACTAATTACTTTTGGCCAGCGTGGAAGCTCCCTCGATGACTTTCACGGCTGCTGCAATCCTGTTGGTGTTGCATTCTTGTCAAACGGCGGCATTGTGACGGTGGAGAAGGATCCTACACGTGTAAAAATATTCAGCAAGGAAGGGGCAAAGAAGATTGAGGGAATAGACGAACTGGTGGATGGTTGCAGGTTTATTCCAATGATAGTTGACAACAATGATCACCTCTATCTGGCCTCCAAGACCGCAGGTATAATTAAATGCATCCCATCAACCCCAAAATGAATAAACTAAGAGTAGTCATAACGGGGGCAACCGGAATGGTTGGCGAAGGTCTTCTTCATGAATGTCTGCAACATACAGAAGTGGAGAAGGTATTGGTAATATCCCGTAAGCCATGTGGTTATTCACATCTAAAACTTATTGAGATAATCCACAGTAACCTTTCTGACATCTCTTCTCTCAGCGACAGACTGGAAGGGTATAACGCCTGTTATTTCTGCCTTGGAACAACATCTTTAGGAAAAAGCGAAGCGGACTATACCATGCAAACGTATAATCTTACACTTGGTTTTGCCACAACGCTAGCTAAACTCAATCCCGACATGACCTTCTGTTACATTTCCGGAACAGGTACAGATAGCACGGAAAAAGGGAAGGTTATGTGGGCTCGGGTTAAAGGAAAAACAGAGAATGACTTGATTAAATTGCCATTTAAAAAGGTATATAATTTTCGGCCGGGTCTTATAGAACCGTTTCTGCCATTGAAACCATCGCAGACATACTACAAAATGTATAAATATATGGCTTGGCTATTTCCCCTGATTAGAATTATTGCCCCACGATATATGGTAACATTACAGGAGTTGTCGGCAGCAATGATTAACTCTTCATTATATGGTTATTCAAAAAATAATCTGGAGATAACGGACATAAAGATATTGGCAGCAAAGTAGTCAGCGACAACCCTACTGCCAATTAGTCTCCTTTGTTACTTAACAGGAACCTGTATTTCAGTCAGCCACTCCTCTTCTGAATCTTTGTTCCAGATGCCGTCAATATAGCAAAACCTTGGATGGTCGGCAATTGAATATCCATTTTTCTCTATGTATTCATACAACAGAGCAAATGTTTGCGGGAATGTTTCATAAGCTCCAAAGTGATTTGTGCAGATAGCTTTTTCTACTCCTGGAACCTCCTTAAATTGTATAAGATCTGAATCTTCACGTTTTTCTACAACGGCCTCACAATACTCAAGATCAATATTTGTGTCGCTATACTCTTTGTTGTGGTCAATTGTGTAGGCATATTCCGGTTTGGCGCAAATACACCCAAGCCTCGCCATCTCAGGCCCAATTATGTTTGGGCATAGATTGAACAACTCCTGATATCCCGATACGACTCTTCTGTGGCTGGCAACTATAACAGCCGGCAATGATTTGATAATAATTTTTTCCATGATTCTCTTTTTGTGAAGAGTACTTTCAAGCCTCGACAGTTCGGTCTGTCTCCATTTAAGTTGCAGGATTTCTTGTTTACAATGTTCAATTTTAGATTTGATTTGTCCAATTTCAGGCAGTTGATTTTCTTCGTCAAAAACCTCCCGGATCTCCTCAAGAGTAAATCCCAGTTTTTTAAAAAAAATGATCTGATTCATTTTAGTAATTTGATCCACTCTGTAATATCTGTATCCGGTCCACTGGTCAATCTCATCGGGAACAAGAAGCCCTATCTCCTCATAATGGCGTAACGTTTTAACCGTAACCATGCTCAACTTGGAAAACTCTCCGATTTTAAATTTGATTTTGTGTTCTTTCATAAACTTTGCGCAATGTTTACGGATGCAAATATATACTATGACCCAAGGGACGAGTCAAGAGTTAGGTCAGAAAATTTCCGAAATTTCGCAAAAATATGTTTTAGAAACTATACTTCACCTTAAAAATAAACATATTGTACTCCTTAAGATTGGCAAACATGTTATCCCCTTTGCCGCCGAAAATAGATGCCGACAGTGTGATTTCCACATCATCGGTTGCGTTGTATGAAAGCTGCGGGATATATGCAAATGCATAATTATCCTTAATTTTACCCCAGTCAGTAACAATAAATACTCCCCCGAGAGGAGCAATTTTAAGTTTGTCGTTAAAAAACTTCTTTTCGTATCGCATGAAGAGATAATCATTCAGGTTTTTACCGCCTCTCTCATGAATGAACCCATGGAGATACTGAATGTTCAGGTAGGAGCCGTCACTAAAATTATAATCTCCTCCTATTATAAACTTTATGTATGGATTTCTCTTGGTCAGCAGTATGGAATCTTGAATTATCGGAACTGGCGACATTGGATATAACGCCGACAAATCGTTTGTCATTATCTGGTCCTTGTCAGGAATGTACACAGCAGCCTCTGCCCAAAACCCGATACCACCTATACTTGTTGCCAGATCTGCACCAATGATATGGAACCTTGAATAAGAGAGTTGAGAATTGATTTTAATTCCTCCCATCATATCAACTGGAATGAATGTATTTCTTGAAGCGAAAGGCAGGCCGTCGCGACCCCAGATATAACTAAGCGAAAAATCAACTCCCTTAACCATCCCTTTAAATTTTAACCCGGCGGTGGAACTTTCCCCTAAATTATATTTCGGCATCATCAAGGTGTCAGAGAATCCTTTTAACGTCATTACCTGCTCTAATTTCATTCCGGAATTTAAGACATTTGAAAAAATACCGACAGGCAAATTGGCAGGTTGAAAGAATGGTATAAAAATACCTTGCAAAGAAAAATCCGAATTAAAATAGTAATTCAAGTTTATAGCATCGGATCCGCGACGACGTCCAAAATCAAGAATATCTTCCATGTCCGGAGGATTTAGATTGTCGGTAGGGTTGAGTTTGTCTGCTGTCCCCCAGACAACTCTTTGACGACCAATGGTGACATCCAGATTCTTTAAAAGCAAACCGTACAGTTCTACATAGGCCTCCCTTATTTCAAGATTGTAGGGGTCAATTATTCCCTTGTTATACAAATCACTGGACGATGTTATTTTTGGCAAACCAATGTTTCGCAACCAAACCTCTCCATAGAACTTAGATTTGCCAGCTATTTTTTTGCTGAGTTTCAAAGTGAGCCTGTTCTCGTTCCACGCCCAATAATTTTTATCCTTGAGCAAGAATCGTTCGTCGGTTAACAGTTCACCTGAGAATTTCAACATACTAATGGAATCTTGTGCTTTAGCTATTCCCGGAAGGAGCACAAGCTGAATAGCCGACAGAAGCAAATATATTCGTTTCATATGCTATTTCTATAAAAATCATTGTTTTAACTTTCTAACCGTAAAATCATCATCCTTAAGGCCAGTATCATATTTAACATCAGACATCTGCATTTTGGATTTATGATTCTTCTTTAAATCAGTCATCTCAATTTCCATAGCGTTCCAGTAATTACCAACCTTCCTGAAAGCATATTTTGCCTCCTTTATTTTAGTGTTACCCTTGTCAAAATATTCCATTGATTCAGGATAATAGTTAGTGGAATTGACCGACATAACTATTTTTGAATATTCTGATTGTCCTTTCGCAGTTAGTTCCAGAATAAAGACATTTTCCTCTGTTTTTATCAGCTTAGGAGTGTATTTGCTTGAATATGAAGTTGACTCCATATCGTCATAAGAAAAGTCGGTACCGGCAAAATTCTGGTTTCTTGCACTGGTTGCAATCCTTCTCTCTTTGCCAAATGCCGGCAGATACAAATACATAACCTCGTCGGGTAAAGACAAAATGGCTATACCGGCTTGTGATGCCGGTGAAGTAAAGCGGAACAAACGTTTATCTGTTCCTTTTTGCATTAAAGTAGCTTCTCGGACCTCCTGTTTTCCTGTTTTATCAATAAGGATAATTTTATTTCTGGCAGTTATATCTTTTGGAGAAAACATCATATCATCCATTTTTTTCAAAATAGTTGTTGCATCTTGTGCAGTTACATTAATTCCGGTGAAAAGGGAAAATGCAATTATGAAAATCGATAGTTTTAATTTTTTCATCTTTTCTTTTTATTTACAAGTATCAATACAGCCGGCAGCAGAGTAAGAGCCCCTAACCCGGAACCAAACATACTCAGGACTACTAATAAGCTGAAATTCTGAAGAACTGTTAATTGGGAGAATAGTAATACCAGAAAACCTGCGGATACAGATAATACATTAATAATAATGGCATTACCGCTTATCAGGATAGTTTCTTCAAGTGCCTGATAAATATCACTCTTCTCTGCAAAAACGTGATTAAAATGAGTAATGACATGGATCGAGTAGTCGATGCCTATTCCAAGTGCGATACTGCCAACGAGAACGGTTGCAATATCGAGCGAAATTCCGGCAAAACCCATAAATCCAAACAAGAAAGTTATAGTAGCAATAATTGGGATAACAGCATAAATGCCTTTTGCAAAAGACCGTAACATTAATCCAACAATTATAATAACCAGACTTATTGCTAACATCAGACTGGTAAACTGGCTGAGAAGTAAATTGTAATTTAATTTATTATATATTGACGGTAATCCGGTTACCTCTATTTTGCATTCATCGGTTGAATTCTCTTTCACAAATTTGTCCATATATATTTCAAACTCATCCATAGACTTGCTGTCGATAGAAGCAAATTTTGATTGAATTATTCCTTCATCAAGGTTATCAGTAACGAGTTGTGGCATAATCTCCTGTCCGTCCAGTAAAAACCACAATTGCTCAATTTTGTCTTTTTGGTCAGGAATTTTCTTTCCCTCGCCCATTGCATCATTCATCTCTTCAATAAGATCTGCAACTGACAGTGTTGTTGAGATGTCAGGGAATTTCTTCATGTAATTCTCTGTCTTAAGCATTGTTTTAAGAACATCGGGACTCTGCACATCTCCTTTAAAGGATATGAAAACGGGCAGCGATCCACCAAACTTGTCCTGCATTATACCTTCGGAAACTCTGGTTGGATTGTCTTTCTTGAAATACTCAGTTAAATTGACACTCGTGTTGATAAAAAACGAGCCACCGATACTTATCAGGATTAAAAACGCCCAAAATGTTATAGTGTATTTTGGATGCTTCAACGCTAAGGGGACAAGTGGCTTCAACAGATAGTCAGAAAGTATGAATTTAACGACAGGTTTCTGGTCACGCGTAAATAGTTTCTTGCCGGTTGAAAATGCAGAAATTACCGCTGGGACTAATGTTATTGATAAGATAAATGAGATTGCGACTCCAATGGCTGTAAACATACCAAAATCTCGAATCAGGGTAAGATAGGAGCCAAATATAAAGGAGACAAAACCAATTGCTGTTGTTATAGCTGCCAGAAAAACCGGTAATGCTATATACGCCAAGGCTTTTATTAATGCATCCTTACTATTGCTTTCGAATGTCTGATTTATTCGGTTTACTACATGTATTGTATATGCACTGCCAACAGCTAGTAATATAATTGGAATATCACTAGAAATCATACTTAGTTCAAAGCCCGCCAAAACCATCAATCCCAAGGTCCAGATTACAGCAATCCCTGCTACAACCAAAGGCAATATAACACCTCTTGCCGAGCGAAAACTAAGCAGTAACACCAGGGCAATTAAGAAAAATGCGATAGGTATAAGCCAAGCCATATCTACAATGATTAAATCGGACAGATCGTTCATCAACATTGGCAATCCTCCGAAATATAACTTCTCCGGAATTCCAAGAGCCGTAATTTTATTTTTTACATCTCTTGCTACAGATTGGTTATCGGCATCGGGTAAAACCGTAAACATTATAAGAGTTGCGGTGCCATCTTCAGAAACGATGGATCCTTTGTACATATCTTTAGAAAACACATACGTTTTTAAACTATCCAATTCGACTTTTGTGTCTGGAAGGTCATTTTCCTCAAAGAGTTTTCCTATCTCAATTCCACCCTCAGAATGCTTGATGTCAATAATATTTGCCAGACTTGTTACAGTAGATACTCCCTTTGTAATTTTAAGACTATCTGTTACTTGCATTACATGCTTTAACACATCTGTCTTAAAGATGTCATCTGTTTCCAGAACAATCATGCCAATATCATTTCCCCCAAATTGAACTCCTATCCTCTTATATAAAGAGGCAGCAGGATCGTTATCTGGAAGAGAATTCATTATATCGGAGTCTATCTTAAGATCCTTTACCTGATACCCCAGGAATAGCGTCAACGCCGAAACGAATATAATTATCAGCCATTTTAACTTTATTATTAATTCCGCGATTTTTTTCATGTAACTTTTTTATTTGATATAAAGTTATTAATAATATTTGACTAAATATGTTTTATGGTCAAATATTAACAAAAAAAATTATTTGATGTTTTTTTGATTTCTTAAACTATTAAACATAACTGAAGCAAGTTCTTCAATAGTGCTTTCATATTCATCATATTTATCTTGCAGAAAAAGAGGAATTTCGAGGCTGGTAATAATAATCATATATATATTCACGCTGGATTCAATATCCTTAATATCAAAATAACCTTCTGTTTTTCCTTTATTTAAGATGAAGCTGATCTGATTGCGTTCAAAATCAGCAAAATCAGCTCTGACATCTTTTACAAAATGGTATTTTTCAAAAAAATCAGCCTTGAGTGTTTCGTGGTAGTTTACTGCCTTGTTTAAGAAATAAAAACGGGTAAGAGTATGTTCTTTAAGCAATATTATAGAGTCAGAGTCCTTGTTTACAATTTTGGTTAATTCTGTCTTTACTGTATTAAGCTCTTGTTTTAACACCGCTTCAAAAAGCTCTTCCTTGCTTTTAAAATAGTAATAAAGAACCCCTTTTGCCTTATGGATATGCTTTGCAACCTCTTCCATTGTGGTCTTGTGGAAACCATATTTTGAAAAGTACTTAGTTGCAGACTCTATGATTAAATTTTTAATATCCTTTTCTGACATGCCGGAGCTCTTAAATATCACTCAAATTTATAGTATTTTTAATGATATTATGAATATTTATTCTGGATTTTTCTTTTCCTTGATTATTAAGGCACTCCTGGATCCTTTTATGAAATTTCCAGCATGTCATCTGGTTTATGCCCAGACATTCCGAATATTTATATGAAGAGAGACTCTTGCCTTGGATACATAAATTATAAGCAATAAAAAAAGCCTTGTCCACAGGAAACTTGATATTGTGGAATATTGTGTGTGAAGTGGCAGATTCTTCCTTCTTGCAGCGTGTGCATCGTCGCGAAGAGGGTGATTTCCCCTTGCAGAAGTTGGTATGACCACAGTTTCTACAGACAAATCCATCTTCCCATTTTATATCCGATATGAATTTAAGGATCTTCTCTTTATCGTTGAGAATTTCATCAAAATATTCTGGTTTTATGTCCTCTTTAAATAGCATGTTTTCAGATATTCTATATGACAATATTTTAATCATCGGACAAAGATATAAAAATTTAATGGTGATATTAATATAATTTATTAGTGATACTATTGTAATTTAAAAATTGATGTGTATCTTTGCAGCAGAATTGAAAACCACAAAAAAGAAATGGAGAAAATTATTATCATAGGAGGGGTGGCTGCGGGAGCAACAGCTGCAGCAAAGGTCAGACGTATTTCATCAACAGCAAAGATCACACTGCTTGAAGCGGGGCCGGATATTTCCTTTGCAAATTGCGGATTACCATATTTCATTGGAGGAGATATAAAAAACAGGTCGCAACTGATCCTGCAAAGCCCGGAAAGTTTCAAAGCTCAATATGGTGTTGATGTGCACACGCATACAATTGTCACTTCCATAGATAAGGGAGCGTGTAAGATAAAGGCTATAGACACAAGAAATGGCGAACAGAAGGAGTTTGAATATACCAAATTAATTCTTGCACAAGGAGGTCGTCCCATAACTCCATCGTTGCCGGGAGCAGATCTTATGCATGTTTTTTCTCTTTGGACGCTGGAAGATATGGACAAGATTACAAGACATCTGGAAGAGAGTAAACCAAAGAATGCTGTTGTCATTGGAGGAGGATTTATAGGATTAGAGATGGTTGAAGCTCTGGTTAAGAGGGGTCTTAAAGTAAATGTTGTGGAGATGATGCCTCATGTTATGTCCATTATGGATGCAGAGACAGCTGGATTCATAGAGAATGAGATGCTTTCTTATGGAGTAGGCATTCATACCGGAACCAACGTCACCGAGATATTGTCCGACAGCGTAAAACTGGGAAACGGCAAAGTGATTGATGCTGATATGGTATTGCTTTCAATAGGTGTCCGTCCTACAATTCAGCTTGCAAAGGATGCAGGCCTTGATATGGGAGATTCTGGAGGTTTACTTGTTGATTTACAATTGAGGACAAGCGACCCGAATATATATGCCGCTGGCGATATGTTGGAAATAGAACATCGCGTCAATGGTAAGAAAGTAAGAATCCCGCTTGCGGGCCCGGCAAACCGTCAGGGTAGAATAGCAGCAGAGAACGTTCTTGGAGGATCTCACAGCTACAAGGGTGCATTAGGAACTTCTGTGGTTAGAGTCTTTGAAGCAGTTGCCGGAATAACCGGATTATCTCTCAAGCAGGCAAGAGATGCCGGATATGATGCTGAATCTGTTGTTGTTCATAAGGAACATCACACTGCATATTACCCTGGTGCATCTACAGTTACAGTTTCGCTGGTTTACGATAGAATGACAGGGATAATTCTTGGAGGACAGACTGCCGGATACAAAGGTGCAGATAAGAGGCTTGATGTTATTGCCACTGCTGCTGCTTCAAAACTGACAATCCACGACCTGGCAGATATTGATTTTGCATACTCGCCTCCAATAGGCACTCCAAATGATGCCGTGAATATGGCTGCATATACAGCGGAGAACAGATTGTCGGGTTTCAGCCCGTCAATAACAGTTGCAGAGCTAGATTCATATACAAAGACCAGGAAACCGGTATTTATAGATGTGCGCGACGTATTTGCTTTTGAAAAAAGTCATATTCTGGGAGCTATCAATATACCCCTTGAAGTGCTTGTCTTACAAAAGAATTCTATACCTGCCGATCGTTCTATTGTTGTTTATGACGAAACAGGAAAGAAGGGCCATCAGGCACTTCGTACTCTACTCAGCGAGGGATTCTCAGATGTTGTCAACATATCAGGGGGGCATACATCCCTTCAGAGACACGCACGAGCTGTTGGCTTCGATTCCATAATGATAGGCTTGCTTCCTGTTGTTGAGAAATCAATAGAAGAAATAGATAATAAGGTAGATGCAAGTGAAAAGGAAAAACCGGATTTAAAAGCAAATAAAAAGGTTAATGAGAATGTGCCGGTGAAGCCAGTAGAAGATGTAACACCGTTGGTGGTTGATGTGCGGACAAAAGGTGAATTTGCTTCGGGAGCATTTCCCGGTGCCATCAATATTCCACTTGACGATTTACAGAAAAATCTGAATAAACTTGGCAGCAGATCCAGAGAAATCACACTCTATTGCGCCTCAGGAGCCCGCTCTGCGTATGGACAACGTATGTTGATTCAGCTTGGATTTACAAATGTGAAGAACGGTGGTGGAATTATGCAAATGATGATGGGAAGACGATAATGCAAACAACAATTATAATAGTAAGTTTAGGGATATTATTATTTGTAATTCTGGTTTATTATGCAAAGGCAAAAATGAAAAATATACCTTTGGTTGCAGATAACGAGAAGATTATAACACTTACAGATAAAAATTTTGAACACCAGACAAAGAACAAAATTGTTCTTGTAGATTTCTGGGCAAGCTGGTGTGCACCATGCAGGATGATGGCACCTGTTCTGAACGAAGTTGCAGAAACATTAACAGGCAACATGCATATTGGAAAGGTTAACATAGAAGAATACCAGAATCTTGCTGCAAAATTCAAGGTGCGTAGCATTCCGACACTAATTCTGTTTAAAAACGGAGTAGAGGTAAATCGTTTTGTAGGAGTAAAAAACAAAGAATTTTTAATCAAACAGATTCATAATAATTAATGAAAAATGCAAAAGGTATTAATCATTTTCAATCGTGAACCATATGACAATACTGACATAACCTGGAATGGGTTGCGTCTGGCAGAGACACTGCGAAAAAAGGGTAATGAAGTAAGGATTTTCTTAATGAATGATGCTGTAGATATGGCTCGGGATGTTTGCAGGCCACCTGCAGGTTACGATCAGGATTTGTCGCAAATGTTACGGGATTTGATTTCTAAAGGAGTAAATGTTCAGGTTTGTGGTACCTGTATGTCACGTTGTGGAATATACAAGAATCATCCATATTTTGAAGGTGCAGAGAAATCGACAATGGCTTTCCTGGCAGATTGGGTGGCTGACAGCGATAAAGTACTTACATTTTAAGGTTTCATCACCGCTTCCCACACCGCTTTGCGTAAGGTGCCTTTATAGTCGTCGGCATCATACTGCCAGTACATGAATCCTTTCATCCCCAGGCCAATGGCCCATTTTCCTTTAATGTCAATACTTCTGGCATTGTCATATCCACAGAAGAAGACTCCGTTCTTGGTAACGTACGGTGTGCTTGAAATGGCATCCCAGTTGTCAATTTTATAAACGTTGGGGTCAAGTGTAAGGATCGTCTTGTAATTGAGCGATGTGGGGCTTACAGAAAACGAGTGCTGGCCGTAGAACGGAATTCCTAAAACAAGCTTGTTGTATGCTACACCGGCAGCTCTGTAAGCACTGGCTGTTCTCACACAATCCCAGTAAGCTCTTGAGTCGCTCAGCGCAGAGTGGTGCTTTGGTGCAGAATCGAAGTTGTACGTCATCAGGTTGACAAAATCTACGTATGGGTCAACAGCAGCCACATCAATATATCTGTAACCACCTGTAATTGTTGTCTTATCCTTTACGTACCCGGCATAGGTGAGAAGATATTGGTTTCCGAGGGTTTCTCTGAGTTGCTTCATAAGCAGTGTGTAGTTCTGTGTGTCAACAGCCGGGTCACAAGCGGCACCACTCCAGGAGAGACCGGGGAATTCCCAGTCAATATCTACTCCGTCAATCTCCCATTTCTCTAGGAAAAGCTTGCAGTCCAATGCGAATGCCTTGCGGTATTCGTCAGATTTTGCCATGGCAGAAAACCCTCCTCCTTGAGAATTGTCTGAATTTTCGACAATATGTGTGAAAGAGATTAGTATTTTCAATTGTGGATTCTGCTTCTTGAGATTCACAATCTGTCTGAAACGATCTTCTTTTCCCTGTAATTTGAACCCCTGATAGACTCCGTCCTTTACATAGAGTTCGGCGAATGCATAGTTAATATGGGTGATTAGTGTAGGGTCAGGAGTAAGTGTTCCCCAGTATGTCACATATGCAACAGCAACCCTGCCTTGAATAAGGGCAGCCGGCACATAGGGATCAGGCTTAATCTCAGGAATGTTATCTTTCTGACAGGCTGTAAACAAAACCAGTGCAAAAAGCACCGGCAGAAGTATCTTACGCATAAATTTAAGATATGATTTGTAAAATAAAAGCCCAAAGATATAAATAATAATATTCAGCCCTATGCTTTTATGGCTAACGGCTGATTATCTGGCGTTTACATAATTATGGGTAATGCAGCAACACTCTGATAATGAACAAGTAGCCATAAAAGCATAGGGCTGGATATCAGTATGGCAAACAATTTGATGGAAAGTGAGGGGAAATATCGTCGACAATAAAACGCAGACATAAACATAAAATATATGAAAACATTACTTTCATTGCGGCTGTTATCTATTGTGTTCATATTTACATTGTTCACAGCTTGCAATAACGAATCTGAAAACCGGTTTAAGTTGAAAGGAACTTTAGAGGGTATCACAGATGGTATTATCATTCTCTCCTCTGCAGACAACATTAAACAACCGGCGGATACTTTCAAAATCGAAAATGGCAAATTTGTTGTTGTCGGAAACATCCCCAAACCATCTATGTATTATCTGCAGGTTGAGAAGAGGACCCGGGTAATGTTTTATGCAGAAAACGCCAGAATGACACTTAAGGGACATGCCGACTCTATGGGTAGGTCTGTTATAAAAGGGGGAAAGACTCAGACCCTTTATTCTGAATTTAGGAGGAAAGTAAAAGAGCTGGCTGTAAAACATAAAGTGGATGATCTGAGAAAGGAGTTGTACATGAAAACCGCAGAGCGCGATATAGAGATCACCAGATTATTAGGCAAATACGATGATGAGGTATATCAGCTTCAGATCGATTTTATAAAGGAGCATCCTAAGGCATATTATTCTGTTGAATTGGTCTATCAGATGTCCATAGGAAAAAATGCAGTGGAGATTGAACGATATCTTAATATGCTTGATAAGAAGTTTGCCGGTTACTCAGAGGTTGTGAGTTTGGGAGAATATATGAAGAAGATTAAGACAATCGAGGTAAAGGTAGAATCTTTATTGTCAGATGCACACAATCTATCGTACAAGGTAGATGAAAGTTTTGTTTGTAAGGAGCACAACAATATTGGTTATCTGTCTGTACTGTCAAATGGTAATGTTTGTGCGCTAAAAAAAGATGGAAGGGTGCTTATTATAGATTCCTGTGGGAAAATGGTAAAGGAGTTCAAGTCTAATATCAAGAAACCGTCAGCCATTGCTGTTGACAAATCAGATAACATTTATGTGATGGGATCAATTATAGGGAAAAAGAGAGTTGAATCAAGGGGAAGGAATAATGAGATTGAAGTGCCGGTAGCAGTAAGCTGTTTTATTTTCAATACAAAAGGTTCTAAAATCCGCGATCTTAGACTGGAGGATGTAACTCAGGCAACAGGAGCAAAGATTTTTGAGAATAATCTCATAGTTGCTGATTCTGATAAACGGTTGATAGCGGTGTTTGACGCGGAAACCGGACTGAAAAAATGGACGATTGAAAAGCTTTATACATGTTGCAACATATTGGACTTCTGTGTCCGCAAGGAAAATGAAATACTGGTGGCGCATCTTGCCATTTTCAGGGTTGATGGATACGACTATTCAGGAAAGCGACTTTACTCATTCGGTCAGAGAGGAAACACCATCAATGACTTTCATGGCTGTTGCAATCCTGTAAGTGTTGCATTCTTGTCAAACGGGGGTATTGTAACTGTTGAAAAGGACCCAACTCGTATAAAAGTTTACAGTATGGAGGGGGCAAAGAAAGTTGAAGGGATAGATGAGCTGGTTAAAGGATGTGCCTATATACCCATAGCTACAGACAAGCGAGATAACGTGTATCTGGCCTCATATGCCGGAGGGCTTATGAAATGCATCCCATCAAACAGGGGTACACAATTCTAAAACTGGATATACCGGTTCGCTGAACCCGTACTTCCTGTAGAGTTTCTCTCCATCCTTTGTGGTGTGCAGAGAAATTTTACTTATACCCCGTTTACGGGCCTCGTATATCAACTGCTTAAGTATCAGAGCAGAAATTCCTTGCCTTCTGGCTTGAGGTATCGTATACATATTCAGAATATCTCCCTCCAGGTATAACGATTGATTGAAATCACCGGGGATCTTCTTGATTACCATGGCACCAAAACTTAGAATTTCTCCTTGAAGCACGGCCATAAAGGCGAAGAATCGCTTTTCGGCCAAAGCTGAGGTAAAATAGAGATTAAGATCTTCACTAAGTTTTTTCTGATATTCATCCGATTGCTCACCTTGCAATTCAGTTAGATAGGCCATCCTGTATCTGGTCAGAAGTTCAATTTCATCAGGTCCTATTTCCTTTATCTCGAGAGATGTTAAATCAATTTTCATAGAATTGTATTGTTGATTTTACTGGCTATAAAGATATCAATTTTAAGGTTGAAATATTTTGTCCTATAGGTTTTATATTTCTCGGCACCAAGAACACCTTCTTTTCAGACAGACAAATACTTAGCTATTTCTGCAATATGCATATGATTTTTCTTAAAACAATATAGGTTATGCATTCAATTAATTGCAATGTGTTATAAAAGACGCGTATACAATAACAAGTATAGACAGGAATAAAAAGTGAACCCCTAGCCGAACTTTTACGAACTATTTTTGGAATTGCCTCATAATACATTGAATTAATATAACTACGAATATAATAAATGCTATACATGTAAATTATTAATTAAAGATATTCCATAAAGAGGCAAATTAGTCATAGTCTCCTCTTTACGAAAGTCAGACATGGATGTCCTTATTGAAAGATCAGGATGGAACTTATCTCGAAAACTCTTAAGCGATTTTGCCTTAAGGTTTTCTTCGGCCTTTACCTCTACTGGTATAACTCTCCCTTTTGACTGAATAAGAAAATCAATTTCTGCTATTCCCTGCTCCGGACTCCAGTAGTAAGTTTCAATTCCATTGGAACATTTTAGTTGTTGAAGAACATATTGTTCAGTAAGGGCACCTTTATACTGGCCAAAAATATGATTTCCCTCAATCAATGTCTTGGCATCTAGTCCCGATTTTGCACCGAGCAAACCAATATCTACCATATATAGCTTGAAAGCGCCGATATCTACAAATCCCCCAAGCGGCAGAGATGCATTGGAAACTCTACTGATTTTGTGAATCAACCCAGCATCCTCGAGCCACATAATTGCCAGTTCAAATTCCTTGGCTCTTCCGCCACTCTTTACTGCTCCATAGACAAACTTGCGATTCTCTTTTGCAAGTTGAGATGGAATGGCATTCCAAACCATTTTGATCCGGGGTACAACATCCAATGGCGGATGTTTTGAAAAATCATTGTCGTATGATTCAAGTATTGAGTTTTGAATTTCTCTGACTTCGTTGTAATCATTGTATTGAATAAATGACTTTACAACCTCGGGCATTCCTCCAATAAAGTAATACTGTTTTAAAAGCTCTATATAATTGTTCTTGAAGGCTTTTATCAACTCCCACTCCTGACTGTGCAAAGCTTCAAGCAGATTATCTTTGCCCATTGCTAAAATAAACTCTTCGTATGAAAGAGGATACAGTTCCAGGAAATCTACCTTCCCAACAGGGAATGAATCGTCTTTGTGGATAGATAGCCCAAAGAGCGAACCGGCAGCAATAACATGATATTCAGGAGCATCTTCAAAAAAATATTTCAATGACAGCAATCCCCGCTTAACCGATTGTATCTCATCAAAAATGATTAGTGTCTCTCCCGGTTTGGGGATTATGCCAGTTACGAGTTGGATTGACCTTAAGATACGAGGTATATCAAAGTCCTGTTCAAATAAGTTTGCTAGTTGAGTGACTTTCTCAAAATTGACATATGCTACAGATTCATACTCGTTTTTTCCAAATTCCTTCATCAACCAGGTTTTTCCAACTTGCCTGGCACCCTTTATTAAGAGGGGTTTACGTATCTTTTTATTCTTCCACTCAAGTAACCCTGAGTAAGCAATTCTTTTCATTTCGCCGATGTTTTAAAATGCTTATGCAAATTACATCATGAAAATACGTAATACTTTACATAAAAACAAACGAATATATGAGAAACTCTACATTTATGTAAACGAAAATTGATGTATGCAATGACTGGTTTAGATGTTTAGTTGTAGTCCGGAATTAGTTTTGATTATCAAGCCTCCTTTTTGTCAGGTATTTTCTAACCGGAATGTCATAAATAGACATTATGAGGTAGGCAAAGGCAACCAGTAGAATTGTTCCGATGAAGACAATCAGGAATAGTTCAGTACCAGCAGGCTTGTATATGGTATAATAACTGCCAAAAATCCAAATTGCTGCATAGTGTGTCATATAGAGAGGATACGATATCTTACCAGAGAAAACGCTCAGTTTCCTTCCAAATGTCAATGTTGAACCGGCTCCCAATGAAACTATCAAAGGAAAGTATAAAATTACTAGCATCAATTCTGTAATCCAGTTCCATTTGAAAAATGTCATTATAAATCCTAGAATCAGCAAAAAAGACAAACCTAAAAACCCAAGCTTGTTTTTAATGATCCAGTTAAACCGGTATATTGACAATCCGGCTAAAAATGAAAATGATACCCTTGCTGCTCCATCCCAAAAATTATCCTTTGACCATCCACCCAACAGATTTCCGGCACGATAGCTCACAAAACAGAGAGCGCAAGCGGCTGCTATTGTCAGTATTACCATATAGCGTCGGTGTATTTTGCTAAGTATAAAGGCATAGACAATATTTGCTATGTATTCCCAAAACAGTGACCATGCAGGCGCATTAAAGCTGAAAAGATTGAAACTTCTCTCTGCCATTGCGGGAAATGGAATCAGGAAAATTGAACAGATAAATATCCAGACAAGGTGCCATGCACTGTAAAGTTGAGATTGACTCGTAAACGGGTCAAATATGAAACCTGCCAACCCCAGTATCGATCCCATAATCACTAATGGATGCAGTCTTATCAGCCTGGATTTAAAGAATTCGATAACTCCCATTGCGGATATCCGGCTATCGTAGGCATAAGCAATGACAAAACCGGACAGGCAGAAAAAAAGTCTACGGCAAGAAAACCATGACCTATAAAATTTTTGCTTGGGTCCGGATATATCCATTCCATAAAATGAAAGATCACTATGGCCAAAGCAGCTATACCTCTCAACCCATCAAGAAGATCATAATGTTGCCTTGTTGTAAGAATCGCGGGATTTACTGTTTTGCTGCTCATATCAGAAAGGAACTACATATCCGAGCGTTATATCTTGAAATGATCCGGAATTATTTGTGTTGTCGTATGCTTTCAACGAAAGGTAAACTGTCCCCATTTTTCCCAACATTTTTCCCAATGAAATTCCATAAGAAACGCCACAAGAATTTGATGCCTCCGATGTTTCAACAAGGTTTTTCTCAATCCGGTCTTTACTAAACATGTAATGAACTCTGTAAAATGGCATGAACAGCCAATTGTTGTTGGTCCTGAACACCAGGTTGGAAACCAGACCAAGCGCTCCTCCTGTATTTCCAATGAATGTCGCTGTATTTGTCCCGTCTGGATATTCATATCCATGATAGTTACTGTTGAAGACAACCGGATTTGCTCCTACATAAAGGTCCAGATAAGGTGCAAGGCTAGATTTTAGGAGCCACAAAGTGAAATGGGCCTCAATATAATCAGAACTGGGTCTTGTTCCGGTAAGGCCGAGTTTCTGTTTGTCAAAATTGGTCCGAAAGTATGAGGCTTCTACATCTATTACGCTATTAATTGACACTCCGGCTCCTGCAATAAAACCGCTGAACCCAAGTCCCATTTCAGAACCGATGTTGATTGAAGCACCACTTTTCCCTTTTTCAAGGAATGGTAGAATCTGGGCTGTCACAGGAAGCGTCAATCCGGTAATAATTAAGACAATAAAGAGTTTTTTCATAATTTAAAAATAAGTATCAGAAATTGCTGTAAGTTACGAAATTATCTTTTATCCAATTAAAAAGAGAGATGCTTAATTTGTATTTGCCTGATGAAGAATTATGTATTCACTTTGACATTTGCAAAAAAAATAATATCTTTATTTGTGAAAATTTGAATAATATACTTTGAGGTCATTATTAACATCAATTCTAATAATTTCTATCCTCTCGTGCACAAAAGAGAAGGAGGAGAATTCAAACCCTGCAAATCATAAACAAATTATCAAAATTACAGGCGAAGATGCTAATGTTGCAACAAAGACAACTCTGGAAGGTCTTACAACAAAATGGATTGCTACAACAGACAGAGTGGGAATATATTGCGCACAAGCCACAGGAGGGAACGTTAATGTTGTATATCAAGCCTCAAGCACTACTACAAATTCTGTTTTTACAGGTGCCATGATGTGGGGCACAGGAGATCACACTTTCTATGCATATTATCCATACGCAGCAGGTAGTCCAGGTTCTTCTGAAGTACCGGTTTCATTACCGTCATCACAGACTCAAGCAGGCAACAGCAGTAATCATATTGGAACATATGATTTTCTGGTAGCCACTCCAAATACAGTTGCTCAAGGCACCACTGGTGAGTCTACATCTGTCAATCTGCGATATAATCATGTTTTCACTATCCTGGAATTCAAACTTGTTTCTGCTAACTCAGAAAAGATAACTCAGTTGCAATTAACAGCCTCTGGTGGGGTCTATAGTGCAGCTTTCACTTCAGGCACAATAGATATAACTCAGTCTCCCCCTGTTGACGGAGGGGCATATACAATAGCAGGCAAAACAGGCACTACTAACGTGGCAACTCTTACTATCACAGATGGTGTTGACCTTACCAACAGCTCATTAAGTACACCAAGTATTTATTTAATGATTTTGCCGGGAGATCTTTCGTTAAATAATATTAAAATATCCATTACCGGTGACAAATTTGGTTCTCGCACAATAATAAATAAACTGGGAACGAATTTTAAAAGAGGAAGTAAATATGCTGTAGATCAAGATATTTCCCTGTCAGATATCGAAGGGAATGTGTATAAAACCTTGAAGATAGGCACTCAGACCTGGATGGCTGAAAACTTGAAAACCACCAAGTACAACGATGGCTCAGATATTCCAAATATTACAGATAATGCTGCATGGAGCATTCTGACAACACCGAGCTATTGTTGGTATAATAATGATGAAGCTACATACAAATCTACCTATGGTGCAATATACAACTGGTATGCAGTGAACACAGGTATCCTTTGCCCCACAGGTTGGCATGTTCCTACTTATACCGAATGGACAACTTTAACAACCTATCTTGTAACCAATAAATTTGATTATGGGGGTGATGGTGGGACCGATATAGGAAAATCTATGGCGAACACATCTGGATGGACATCATATGCATCTGCCGGTTATGTGGGTAACGATCAGGGAACTAACAATAGTTCAGGTTTTACTGCACTTCCGGGCGGGTCACGGCGCACCGATGGAGATTCCCAACTTATTGGAGGAAGTGGTTTCTGGTGGTGCTCTACTGAGAGCAGTGCAACCAAAGCATCTAACTGGTCCGTGGTTTATAATAAGAACACGGTTACCATAACCTCCAACAATAAGACATATGGGGTTTATGTTCGTTGTGTAAAGGATTAGGTGATATCAGAATCAGACAACGTTCTTTATCATATTACGCATCATGAAGCAATAGGTGTTTTATTCCGTCCGCCATAGTCAGCGTTTATTTCGTTTCATCATTTATTATTTCCCAATTTTTTCGGGTCGTTGGAGTATTACGATAAAAATTCCGAAAGTTTTGAACCCGGCAATGGAACGGGACATTTTTCCGAACTTTTTTGAGGGATATGGAGTTGATTTGGAGGAAGAAAAATACTTTTCAAATGGTTGGTAATGATTAAAATAGTTTACTATATTTGTTTGTCAACTCAAACATGTGAGGAATGAAATTACAAATCCAATCCAATATATAATTGAGAAACGAATTCGTTTCCGACATCCGGAACATACTTGTTGCATAATCTAGCCAACAAGATTGAGTCGGAGTTTGGCAGCGGATTTTCGTATCGTCAATTAGCATTTTGCAGGCAATTTTACCGTGCTTACCCAATTGTGAACGCACTGCGTTCACAATTCAATTGGTCACAATATAGGCTTTTGCTGCAGATAGATAACGAAGATAAACGAGAGTATTACGAACACGAAACACTCAATAACAACTGGACTGGCCGGGAGTTAGAGAGGCAGATAAATTCAGGATTATATGAACGGTTGTTGTTAAGTAATGATAAGAAATCGGTTCTTGAAGTTGCTCGTAAAGAACGCATTCCCGAATCACCAACAGAAATCATAAAAGATCCTATGATATTGGAGTTTCTCGGGTTGAAGCGTGATTAAAGCTACTATGAAAAAGATTTGGAGAGTGCATTAATCACTAATTTACAGGCATTCTTGTTGGAACTTGGAAACGGGTTTTCTTTTGTTGCAAGGCAGAAAAGGATACTGTTGGAAGAAGACGAGTTTTTTGCAGATCTGGTCTTCTACAACAGACTATTACACTGTTTCGTAGTAATCGAGTTGAAAACGCAAAAAATCACACACGAAGATATAGGGCAATTGCAGATGTATGTCAACTATTACGACCGCAATGAGAAGAGCCCTGAAGAGAATTCCACCATCGGAATACTGCTGTGCGCCGATAAAAACAATACATTGGTAAAATACACTCTGCCGGAGAACAACAGCACAATTATGGCAAGCAAATATCAACTTTATCTTCCATCTGAAAGGCAACTTGTCAATGAATTGAAACGGGAATTGAAAGAATTAGATTAAGCCTTTGGAGCGACAGGACCCCTGCCTGAGGCGGGGGTGGCGGGGGTGGGTCAGATAAAGGAGCTTGCCGGTAGGCAAGCGACGGTACTAAAAAAGCAGGCTCTTACACCTGCTTTTTTAGTACCCGGAGCCGGGATCGAACCGGCACAGCCTTGCGGCCACTGGTGTTTGAGACCAGCGCGTCTACCGATTCCGCCATCCGGGCAAACAAAATGGTAAACTTGGGCTGCAAAGATATGTAAATATTTTTATTGGGCAATATGAAAATCGGACATCGTCCTCTCCGCAGCTTTCCAGTTTTCTTCGAAAACCTGATAAAAATTGAATCAACCGCTCAGCAGCTTTCCAGTTTTCTTCTAAAACCTGAGGCTGCCTCGCTGGCTGATTCAATTTAAAGATAATAAGTAAAATACCTATTTTGTCTGCACAGATTTTGCTTCCTTGTCAATCAAAATCACGTTGCCCAGACCTATGCCGTTAAGTGGTTTCAGCTGGGTTTTGGCGTCACCGACAACTACGTAGACCATTTCGTTAGCGTCTATGTTCTTAGCTATGACTGCTTTTGCCTGCTCAACGGTCATGCTGTTGATTGTCTCCTCCTGCTGCTTCACATAGTCGAACGGAAGGTTGTAAGAGGAGATGTTGCTCAACATTTCCACCAGGGCGCCGATTGTTTCAAATGATGAAGCCTTTGCCCTTAGCATAGAGTTCTTGGTTGTATTCAGTAGCTCTTCGTTATATCCTGTCCCGTAGTTGCTTATAAGGCTCTTGAATGTTTCTACGGCTTCTTTTGTAGTACTTCCCTGAACACTTGACGAAGCTGTAAATGTATTGAGGAACTCCTGACCGGCAAACCTTGAGTAAGCGCCGTAAGTAAAACCTTTTTGCAGACGAAGAACGTCGAACAACATTCCCTGAGAACCTGAGCCAAGCCTGTAGTTTGCAATAACCGACGGGTAATAATCGGGACTGCCGTAAGGAACACCAACCTTGCTTATCATTATCATAGATTGCGGAGCATTAGGATAATCAACAAAATAGATTTGTGCCCTTTTTGCAGGGACGCCTGCTGCCGGTTGAGGTACTGTTACATCTTTTGCTGCCCACTTCTCAACCAACGAAGCAATTGCTTTTTCACAAGTTACCTGGTCAATGGCACCAGCTATATTAAAGTTAGCAATAGTAGGGCTCAGGAATGAATTGTAGAACGATTTGACATCTTCTATGGTTATTGAATCTATACTCTCAATGTTTCCGTAAGGAATCTGAGCAAGTCTGGAATCGGCACCAAAAAGAAGCTTGTTTGTAACAGAAGTGGCTATCTCGGCAGGATCTACCGATGCCTGGCGGATATAAGATTTTATCTCATTTTTGATTCTGGCAAGAGCAGCCTCGTCGAACCTTGGCTGAAGTACCATCTCCTCAGTCAATGCCATAACCTCTTTGAAGTTCTTGGCAAGACAAGAAATAGAGATGCCCATCCCTTCAACATCGGAAGACACTGTAATTCTGGCTCCAAGAAGGCCCATAGCATTTTCTAGTTCCTCAGGAGTCTTGAGAGCTGTTCCTTCATTCATAAGCTCTGCATTTATGAATGACAAACCAATTTTGTTTGCAGGGTCGAGAAGCATTCCCCCTTTTAGTTCAATACTAACTTGAATTATTGGAAGTTCGTTCTGAGTTATTCCAAATAGACCCATTCCGTTGGCAAGCTTACCTGTCCATACAGGAGGAACGGTTATTGCCGGAGTGTTAGGCATATAGGCCGGTTCTACAGAACGATCGAAAGCAGATGCAGTGCGTACATATTCATCGTCTGCGATTTTCCCACCTGCAGACTTCATCTTCTGGTCGGCAACGTTTTCCACCACAATTTTTGCAGGTATAGAACCCGCCAGTGCCAGTTCAGGTTTTCCTTTTGGAACGACGCTCAATGCAAAGTATGGTTTGCCCTTGAAGTATTTTTCATATACAGCCATGATCTCCTCTTTTGTAACAGCCTGATATTTTTTCAGGTCGTCAAAAGATGCATCAGGTTTGCCTGCAAACTCATTGTCACGGGCCAGCATAAGGGCCTTGCCCTGAACACCAGATAATCTGTTATAAAGACCCACCTCCTGCATAACCTTTAGCTTCTGAAGCTCCTGCGGGTTGACGCCATCTTTCTCGAAGCGGGCGAAAGCCTCTTCTACAGCTGCGTTAACTTCATTAAGATTGATGCCTTCAAATGCTCTGATGTTAATTTGGACAACACCTGCAACTTCACGTGCCTGATTGTATGCACTCACAGATGGAGCCAGTTTTTTCTCCTCTACAACCACCTTATAAAGAGGTGAGTTCTTTCCGTTAGCAAACAGTGAGGCAAAGTACTGGAGTGCGTAAGCATCTTTATTGTACGCCTCTACTGTTGGGAATGCAACAGATAGCTGAGGCAGGCGGGCGTAAGAGTCTTCCCAGATAATCTTTTTTGTTGAATCCATTACAAGAGGCTGAATAGCCGGTTTTGGAACATCGGCCCCTTTTTTGATCTCACCAAAATACTTCTGTATAAGTTCCTTTGTCTGTTTAATGTCAAAATCTCCGGTCAGTGCAAGAGTGGCATTATTAGGAACATAGTAAGTTCCGTAAAACTCTTTTACATCGTCAAGCGTAGCACCCTTCAAATCTGCTATCTCACCTATGGTTGTCCAGCTGTAAGGGTGACCTGCCGGGAACATCTCGTTGGCAGAGATGGTTGCTGAATGTCCGTAAGGCTGGCTGTCGTAATTCTGTCTCTTTTCATTGGAAACAATGTCAATCTCCCTTTCAAGTCCTCCTTGAGTTACAGTATTGATGAAGAATCCCATGCGGTCGGACTCCATCCATAAAACTTTTTCCAGGGCATCGCGAGGTACTGCCTCATAATAGTTTGTACCATCGGAATTTGTTGATCCGTTAAAGCTACCTCCCATTTTTGCTATGTTCTGGAAGAATGCGTTTCTTGGCAGGTTCTCTGAACGTTGGAAAAGCATGTGTTCGAAAAAGTGTGCGAAACCTGTCTTGCCGGGCTTCTCTCTGCCAGATCCAACATGGTATTGGATGGCAATGGCAACCAATGGATCTGAATGGTCTTCGTGAAGGATTACCTTAAGACCATTCTCCAGAGTATACTGTTCATAATTAAGTTCCACCTTGGGTTCTTTTGGTGCACAAGAGAGGGTGACCATTGCCAGGGAGGTAAAAAAGAGGGATTTTAAAAGTTTAGACATAAACGTAAGATTTTGAGTTAAGTGTATTAAACAAAGATAAAAAATTTTTCTTTCTGATTTTTATCATTTACCTTTGAACCGTTCTTTAGATAGGGAACCTCGTGTAATCCGAGGACAGTACCCGCTGCTGTAAAGCTTGCCCAACAGGGTTATCTTCCGTAAGCCACTGCCAATTAGGTGGGAAGGCGAGAGATATAAAAGCTGAGTCAGAAAACCTGCTTGGAACAAAACTTTATTAATCGAGCTTTCGGGAGAAAAAGAACGATGCACAGATACTTTGCATTTATATTATTCTATGTTGTATTATTGAACTTTGGCGTTATTAATGCCGGGGCTCAGACTCATGATACTGTTAAGCAGCGTAATTCCAGATCGTTGGATTCCATTACAGTCAGATCATCATCAAAACAATTTTCACTCTCCAACAGACGATTCTCCCCGGGAACAAATTCAATAAAAGTTGCGGCAGAGGCTTTGGCTAAAATGCAGATGAGTTCGCTTGCCGAATTCATCCAACAGGAGAATGCTGTATATCTAAAGGAGTATGGGCGTGGAATGGGGGCGTACATATCTGTGAGAGGAACATCTTCGTCACACACTACTATTGCATGGAACGGCCAAAGCCTTTCGGTTCCCACAATGGGTCAGACAGACCTCTCTCATATTCCGCTCTACTTTTTTGATGCAATGGAGATTCATATAGGTGGCAACTCTGCCCTTTATGGCGACGGTTCAATAGGCGGGAGTATTCAGCTTAACACAAAACCCAAATGGGAGAGGGGCATACATGGTGACATCCTTCTCTCTGCAGGAAGCTTCAGCTCCTATGTTCAGGGAGCTACATTGAGATATTCAGGAAAAACAACAGAGAGCAGGAGCAGCATACTCCATTCATCGGCTCTTAACAACTACCCATTCACAAACAACACAAGCATAGGCAGGCCGACAGAGCGTCTTAACAATTCTGCTTTTGACAATTATGGTTTGCTCCAGGAGGTTTATAAAAAATTCAGTGACTCAAGCCTTCTGTCAGCTACCCTAATGTATCAGAACTTCGACAGGGAGATCCAGCCTTCTGTATCTTCCAATGACAGGCCGGAGAGTTACGAGTCCATTTACGACAAGAACCTCAAACTTAACATAGGTTACAATGCATCAAAAAATCATCTGTCCTATGGTGCCCGGGTTTCCTATGCGTATGATAATCAAAAATATAAAACAGATATTATTGCAGCCGGGAGATATTTCGCATCAGCTGATGCAGAATACAGGCTCGATAAACTCACATTTAAGGGTGGTGCTTCGGGAGAATATATAAAGCCTGATGTGTACTCCTATGCCGACTCTGTGAGGGAGGTAAAGGTAAATCTTTATGGTCTGGTAAGATTTGTACCGTTTGACAGACTTATTTTATCCGGAGGCGTCAGGTTTGCTAAAGTGACAAATTTTGAAGTGCCTCTCATGCCCTCTCTCGACGCAAAGTATCTGATAATCAAATCTGCAAATCATACAGTTGCCATTAGAGGTTCAATCTCACAAAATAGTAAGATACCCTCTCTGAATGATCGTTACTGGGGAGGAGAACATCTTTACCTGAGAAGTGAGAGATCTTTTACAACAGAGGGAGGGATAGATTACAGCTGGTTTTCAGGAGCTTGGGGCGTAGATCTTTTTGGTACCTTATACCGGAGTTCTGTTAAGGACTGGA
Source organism: Bacteroidales bacterium (assembly GCA_041659025.1). GTDB lineage: Bacteria > Bacteroidota > Bacteroidia > Bacteroidales > UBA932 > Bact-08. The sequence continues at coordinate 941,075 of JBAZZA010000001.1, forward strand.
TAAGGTGGCTACCTGCAGGTGTTGTATGGCGACCACAGAATATACCTGAGGTATTATCAAGGGGGGCAGAGGCTGGTGCGAGATTAACGGGGCGGATATCTGACTGGAACCTTTCACTCAATTTCAGTTATACTTGCACAAATATCAGGATGATTGAGGCGGTATGGACAGAAGATCCAGCGGTGGGGCAGCAGCTTGCCTATCAGCCAAAACACTCCTGGCGGACAACTGTCAAGGCGGAGAGAGGAGCTTTGTCTCTTTACGGGGGGCTATATTTTACAGGGGAGCGTACTACAATAGATATTTTCGATATTCTTCCCTCTTATCTCATAACCGATTTTGGTGCAATATTCAGCTTTAAGGTATTTGGAGAGGAGTTTACAGCAAATGGGGTAGTCAAAAACATATTTGACGTAAGCTATCAGAATGTGAAATTTTATGCAATGCCCGGCAGAAATTGTCAGATTTCGCTTCAGTGGAAATTTTAGTATATCAAACAAAAATCATATAAAAAAATGAAAAACAACTTCTTGAAATTTTTAGTATCTGCATTAGTTAGCACTACTCTTTTCTCGTGTATAGAAAAAATCGACACAATCGAAGTAGTCCGGGATGGAAAGGTTTTAGTAATCAATCAGGGCAACTATTCTGAACAATCTGCAAGCATCTCTCTATATGACGAGAGCACAAAACAACTTCAGAACAGAGTGTATGAGACTGCAAACGGAATTTCGATAGGGGCCACTATTATTTCAGGAACCATTGGTGCGGACAAGGAGGCGATTCTTGTGTGCAACAATCCAGATAAGATAATTTTCATAGACGCAAAGACAGGTAAGGATAAGGGGACAACAATTACTGAGGGTTTGGCCTCTCCCAGAAATGTAGTTGTAACAGCGGATTTCATTTATGTTACTAACTGGGATTATGATCATATTGTCAACTCTATGGGATTCTGGGAATTCAATAAATCCTATATTGCTGTTTATAACGCTGCTACAAAGGCTCTTGTTAAGAAAGTTCCCGCCGGGACAGATGCAGAAGGGTTGCTCCTCTATGGAAACAAACTGTTCGTTGCGGTTAAGGAGGGAATAAAAGTGTTCGATATTTCAAAAACAGATATGCCTGTTCTTGCAACAATCAGAGATGCCGGCACAACCGGTTCTGCAAAGCATCTTACATTCGACCGGACTCTGAAAATATGGGCCTCTTTTCCGGAAAAAGGAGTAGTGCAGATAGACCCTGCAACACTTTCTGTAAGTGCCGTTGTGCCGGTACCCGTAGACTTTATGGATGGATACATAACCACAGATGCTACGGGATCCAATATCCTTACATACAACACAACATTCGACGTAAATTACAGTCCCGAAAAAGCATCAATTTACAAAGTGAATATACAGACCAAGACTGTGTCAACATTGTATGAGGGAACCTATTTCTATGGAGTGGGCGTAAGTCCCCTTACAGGTGATATTTTTACTGCAGAGGTCAGTTTCACCTCAAACTCAGTCTTAAAGGTAGTGGCACCCGATGGATCACTCCGAAACTCAGCAACTGCCGGAATTGGTACTTGCCGCTACCTTTTCTTCTAACGTAATCCACATATACTACTATAGTCAGTAACCCGTTGATGGGCTTTCCAGTTCTGCGAACCTGAGGCCCAATCAACGGGTTACTGACTAAAATATTTTATGGTTTATCGTCTATTTCTCTGTCTCTGGAAAATGGTAGACGATTGTCTTGATTACGTCCGGATGAATGCTGTTGGTTACAGGGCAGGTTTTAATGGAAACGTCTATGAAGCGCATCTGCTTTTCTGTATAGTCATTTCTGGGGAAATAGATATCCAGCTTTAGTTCGGCAACCCGGCGAGGATTTGCAGCCATTATCTTTTCGGTCTCTATGCGGGTTCCATCAATTGAAAATCCGTGAGCTTGTGCAGCAATACCCATAATGGTAAGCATGCAACAGCCGAATGATGTTGCAAACAGATCGGTTGGAGAGAAGTGTTCTCCTTTGCCGTTATTGTCTTCAGGAGCCTCAGTTACCAGCTTACTGCCGGATTTCAGGTGTTCGGCTTCCGTCATAAGGTTGCCGGTGTAGATTGTTCTGATTTTTGTCATACTTTGCAGTAGTTTTTAGTATATGTTTGAAATTCTGATGATTATAATTCGGTTAAATTTTAAAAACTAAAATAAATATTTGTAAGTAGCACTCTATGTGCAGGTTACTAAAAACTACTGAAAAGTGCTTCCGGCCTCCACGCCTTTTAGGGTGGCGGAGGAGCAGGAGAGAACCTTTACAGTTACATAGTCACCAATTTTATGGTCGCCGGCGGGGAAGATACAGACTTTGTTCTGTGATGTACGTCCAAGAAGGTCACTTTTGGAACGTTTTGAGAAACCTTCCACCAGAACTTCAAACTCTTTTCCTATGTCGGCCTGATTGCTTATTAACGACAACTCATTTTGCAGGGCGATAATCTCATTAAGCCTTCTGGTCTTTGTCTCAGGGGGCACATCATCGGGATAGTGTCTGGCAGCTTTTGTGTTAGGTCTTTCCGAATACTGGAACATGAAAGCAGTGTAGTATCCTACCTCCCTCATTATAGAGAGAGAGTCCAGATGATCCTCCTCAGTCTCACCGCAGAAACCGGCAATCATATCTGTGCTGATTGTTGCTTCAGGCAGAATTTCCCTTATTTTAGCAACTCTTGCAAGATACTCTGCCCTGGTATATTTTCTGTTCATTCTTTCAAGAATGGCATCGCTGCCAGATTGTACAGGAAGGTGTATATGGTTGCAGATATTCTGATACATTGCCATTGTATAGAGAACTGAGTTTGCCATGTCTTTTGGATGTGATGTTGAGAATCTTACCCTAAGCTTAGGATCAATAAGAGCTATCATCTCAAGAAGTTCTGCAAAAGAGACCTTATTAGTAGGATTTTCCGGATTGGCCCAATGGTATGAATCCACATTCTGCCCTAGCAGGCTTATCTCCTTGTAACCATTTTCGAAAAGCTCACGGGCCTCTCTCATAATACTTTTGGGATCACGGCTTCTTTCGGCTCCCCTTACATACGGAACCACACAATACGAACACATATTGTTGCATCCTCTCATAATTGAGATGAATGCAGAAACTCCGTTTTTATCCATTCTGACGGGAGAGATGTCTGCATAAGTCTCCTCTTGTGAGAGTATAGTGTTTATCTGTTTGTCTCCGCTTGTGAGGGCAGAAATCAGATTGGGAAGGTCACGGTATGTGTCGGGCCCGGCAACAAGGTCAACAACTTGATGAGAAAGTAGCTCCTCTTTCAGCCGTTCTGCCATACACCCAAGGATACCCACTATAAGGGTACGTTTTTTCTTTTTCAGAATTTTGAAATTTTCCAGCCGGCCCCAGATTCTCTGTTCGGCGTTGTCTCTGATAGAACATGTATTGAGGAGGATAAGGTCTGCATTTTCAAGTTTGTCACAAAGGGCGTATCCGCACTTCTGAAGCACCGATAGGACCACCTCACTGTCGCTGACATTCATCTGGCAGCCGTAGGTCTCTATGAACACCTGGGGTAACTTATTATCAAGTACGGGTTTTACGGAATAATATTTGTTGGTCATATATGGAACGAATTATTCCGCAAATATAGGCTTTTTTATACCTTTGCAGATAATCAAAACCAAAAGATGAAGAGACTGATATTACCTATACTGCTTTCTGCCTTACTTTTTCAAAGTTGTGTCAACTATAAGGAAATTGACATAAAGCAGGTTAAGATTCAAAAATTTACCCTTGTAAACACATCAAGAGCCAATGTTACTTTTGATTATCTGGTGGACAATCCTACAAACTCGACACTAATTATCACTTCTGCCGAGGGATTCATAACTAAAAAAGGTGTAAATTTTGCTCAGATGGAACTTATGCAACCAGACACAATTCCATCTAAAAGAATTACATCGGGCGAAATATCCCTGAAAATAGACCTTCTGGATCCAATTTCATTATTATCAATGGGGTTGAACATATCAAGCTGGAAGGTTCAGGATTTTAACTTTGATGCTAAAATAACAATCAAAACTTCATCGGGTTATAAAAAAGTATTAAAATTCAGGAACGTACCATTGGACCACCTGACAGACAGACTATAGATATATGCGGTATTTTTTATTAATCACTATTCTTCTAGTATCTTTCGCCGGCAAAGTAAGTGCCCAGGAAGCTGAAGTCATCCAGGACACAACCATAGTAAAGGCACCTGTACTTGATTCCACTTTTTTCAAGAAGGACATTTTTTCAATGCTGCAGGAAAAGGGACCATACTCCAACAAAATTAATGTTGAACAATCAAAAAATGTGCTGTCGGCGTTCAATAACCATATTGAACAATCGTCAAACAAAAAAATCAACGGATACAGAATAAGGATTTTCTTCGACAACAAACAAGATGCAAGAAATCATTCAAGCAGCGTTGCCGGCAACTTCTCTGCCATCCATCCTTATGTTCCTGTTTACAGAACACACACCAGCCCATACTTTAAGGTAACGGTAGGTGACTTCAGGACTAAGTCCGAAGCTATTATGCTGCTTAAGAAAATTGAAGCGGATTACCCGTCGGCATTTTTAGTTAAGGAGACTATAAATTTCCCTCCCCTTTAGATTTGGTCCTCTTTTTCCTAAGGGTTTTTGCAATTTTTTCTGCTGACTTAGTGGCTCTCCACCAAGTCGGTCTGAATTTAGTGGCAAGTCTCAGAAGTGGTGTAATGTAACGTTCAATCTTCTCCGGATATATGTGAGATATGTTAACTAGTATACCTGTCTCCTCAACCCCTCCGAAACCTTCATTTATTGCAGTGCCGAACACCTTCATGGACGGCGAGAGATTCATATAAGAGTTTATTAGCGGAGGTATGTTCTCGCCAAGGGAGCGAACCTCTTTTGATAGAATCTTGTAAGCCTCTTTATAATCGTCCGTTTTGAACAACTCCTGATAATATGCATTTTCCACTTCAAACCCGATAGTCTTTTTTGGTATCACAAGATTGTCGGCATCGGGGAAAAACTTAAAGAGGAAATTAAGCAGTGTATTCCTGGCTCTAATATTATACGACGTATACATTGTCACTTTACCGAAAAAGAACCTCACCTTAGGATATCTCAGGACGAGTGCGCCAAGACCATCCCACAGGTTATCCAACGCATATAGTCCCTTCCTCCTTATGTTTGTGCTCTGATAATTTGGCTGAATGAACGACCTGCCCAACTCTATGGTAAACGGAAGATACTCTTTTACAAACACATCAGAAAAATCGAAAAGCTCACTAGTAGCCATCTGCTCAGTTTCAAGGCCTGCGCACTGGATGTATCTGTAACCGCCAATAATCTCTTGATCCTTTGGATCCCATACGATAAGCTGCTTGTATGGAGTCTTTAAGTGAGTGTCAAACTCGTCTATGTCAATTGCCTTACCCGTTCCTCCTCCTGACAATCTGAATGATATCTCCCTCAGGCGACCAATCTCGTTCATAGTATGTGGGGAGTTGTGAGCAGTTATCTCGTATAGTTTATTGTCCCCTTTTCGGGTGCCCCTTATAAATTTGTCGCTTGTAAGTTCATCTATTATTAGCTTTCGGTCGACGGGTTGAATTACTGGTTCCATAATTAAGGTTTTAGCGAATATACTTTTTCCCTCACATAATTTGTCCAAAATGCTATATTGTGTTCGCCGGTAAATTTCCCGAACGGTATTGCATCTCCTACAAAAACTTCAAATTTCATCTTTTTTTGTCTGAACATCTCGTGAGGAAGAAGAATCAGTTCAAAATTGAATTTTATTCCAAGAGCCTTTCTCAGGTTGGCCAGCCTGTAAAACATATTTGAATTTCTCCCGCTGAAATATACCGGAATGATATCTCTTCCATATTTAATTGCCTGACTAAGAAAGTTCTTTTTCCATTCAAGGTCTTCAATTATTCCGTTGGTCAGTCTGGAGCAAAGTCCTGCGGGAAAATTCAGAATCTGACAGTCTGAGCTGTAAGCATCATGAATAAGCACTGCATTATCAACACTCTGACGTCCGTATTTGTTCACAGGAATAAAAACAGGACGCAGGGGATCGACATTCATCAGAAGGTCATTAACCAGGAATTTTATATTTTTTTCGAAAAATATTCCGAATGCCTCCAGCAAAATTATACCGTCAAGACCTCCAAGCGGATGATTCGATACAATAACGTACCTCCGGTTGCGATCTGTCTTTTCGATTCCATGGACCTCATAACTCGCTTTAAGATGCTTTAGTGAAGCGGTAGCGAAGTCCACTCCTTTATGATGGCCGTGCTTCGTGAGTATCTCATTGAGCTCATCCTGATGAATAAGTTTTTCGATCCATCTTATAATGAATTTTGGAATAATTTTCAGCAACTTAGGGCTCCTGGACCTTAATACTGAGTTCAAATCAATCAACCGGATATTATTAGTTTCGCTCATCTGTAAAGCAGATTTCAAGGGTACGAAGTTAAATAAAAATCATATCTTTGCACAAACGTTCCGCAAATATGTTAAAACAAGGTTTACAACAGAAGTTATTACAGAAACTATCTCCATTGCAGATTCAGACAATCAAACTGCTGGAACTTCCTACCTTGGAATTGGAACAAAGAATCAAGAAGGAGCTGGAAGAAAATCCGGTATTGGATGAGGCCACGGAGAAGGACGATACAGATGACGGAACAGCCGGCAACATATCTCTAAGCGAGTACAATTCGGAAGATCAGATTCCATCATATAAACTATATTCAAACAATCAGGGGAAGGATATTAAGCCTGAATACAATACATTTTCTGTGAGAGAGAGTTTTCACCAAAGTCTTATATCACAGCTTGGTTACAGCAGTCTAGACAGCAGGGCAAAAACCATTGCTGCCTTTATAATAGGCAGTCTGGACGATGATGGCTACCTTAGAAGGGACCTCGATTCTCTTGCTGACGATGTTGCATTCAGGCAGGGAGTAGAAACAAATGAAGAAGAACTTGAGAGAATCCTGCTTAAAATTCAGGAATTCGAGCCGGTAGGAATAGGTGCAAGGACATTACAGGAGTGCCTGCTGCTCCAGATAAGAGCGGCAGAACCTTCGCCGGAACAGAAAATAGCAGAGAAGATACTATCCGACTATTTTAGTGAGTTCACAAAAAAGCATTATCCCAGGATAATGTCAAAGCTCTCGATTACGGAGGATCAGCTAAGAGATGCGATTGATGAGATTGTAAGGCTCAACCCAAGACCAGGAGGGCAGATAGATGATTCTTACACAGATCAGGCACAGCAGGTAATTCCGGATTTTCTTCTAGAATACAAAGATGGTGACCTCTTCATGACTATGCCAAGGTTCTCAGTACCTGAGCTCAAGGTGAATAAAAGATATGCCGATTTGCTCATGAGCTCTGCAAAGACAAGCCATCGTGCAGGAAAAGAGGCGGCAACTTTTGTAAAGCAAAAACTGGACTCTGCAAAGTGGTTCATAGAGGCAATAAAACAGCGACAGAATACCCTTCAGAACACAATGAACGCAATAATAGACTTTCAGAGAGAGTACTTTATTGAAGGAGATGAAACCAAGCTCAGACCAATGGTTCTTAAAAACATTGCGGAAAAAACGGGACTCGACATATCTACTATTTCCAGAGTGGTCAACTGTAAATACATACAGACCCATTTCGGGATATATCCACTCAAATACTTTTTCTCTGAGGGTCTTATGACAGACAACGGAGAGGAAGTGTCGACCCGCGAAATCAAAAACATTCTTGCAGCAAGCATAGACGTAGAAGATAAACAGCATCCTCTCACAGATGAGGAGCTCGTAGCAGTCCTTACCGAAAAGGGCTACAGGGTTGCAAGAAGGACAGTAGCAAAATACCGTGAACAGCTCAACATTCCGATTGCAAGGCTCCGTAAAGAGCTATAACCATATCAGTCTATGAAAAAATTACTTTCGGGGCTTTTATTGAGCTCCCTAATACTGGCCTGTAATATGAAAGATAAGGCAGATTTAATTATAATTAACGGAATTGTCTATACCGTAGATTCAACATTCTCTAAATGTACCTCAATAGCTGTAAGGGACGGCAAGATTCTGGCCACCGGGAGCGATGACCAGATACTGAACACATACCGGTCGGAGACAATTGTTGATCTGGAGGGAGCACCTCTTTATCCGGGATTCAACGATGCTCACTGCCATTTTTATGGCATGGGAGAGGGTCTCAGGACTGTGGACCTGAGAGGTGCACTATCTTTTGAAGAGATACTGGAGAGACTCAAAAAGTCCAATGATGGTAAACTTTCGGAATTTATTGTGGGAGAGGGCTGGGATCAGAACCTATGGGAGGACAAAAACTTTCCGTCAAATGAAAAGCTGAACGAAATGTTCCCCGAAGTTCCTGTGGTTCTGGCCAGAATAGATTACCATGCAGTAATTGTCAATGAGGCTGCAATAAAGAGGTTGGGAATCATTCCGGGTGACCCTTCGATAGCCCCGGGAGAGGCACTTATGAAAAACGGAAAATTCCTTGGAGTATTTCTGGAAAAGAGTGCCGACAGGTTCAAGTCCTCAGTTCCGGCAGTGAAGCCCCAAGAGGCTGCCTCTATACTGATGGACGCACAAAAAGAGTGCTTTAAATACGGCCTTACATCTGTTTCCGATGCGGAGGAACCTCTTTCAGTAATTTTGCTAATGGACAGCCTGAGTGTCAAAGGCGATCTTAAGATAAGACTCGATGTATGGCTCACCGCAAGCGAGGAGAACAAAATGCATTATACCAGTCCCTACATAAACGGCAGAGTGAGGGTTTCAACGCTGAAGTTATATGTAGATGGTGCACTAGGCTCAAGAGGAGCTTTAATGATGGAACCATATTCCGACATGCCCGGTAACAGAGGCATACGCGTAGGAACTGAGCAGCAGTTCGAAGAAAATTGCAAATGGGCTTTTGACAAAGGATTTCAGGTAGCAACACATTGTATAGGTGATGCTGCAAACAGAGAGGCGCTAAGAGTCTATTCACAGCTCTTACCCAAGGGAAATGACCTGCGATGGAGAATAGAACATGCTCAGGTTGTCAGACCTGCAGATCTTGATATTTTCAGGGACTATTCAATAGTGCCATCTATACAACCCACTCATGCGACATCTGATATGCTGTGGGCAGATGAACGGCTTGGCGATAGGATAAAGGATGCATATATATATAGTCAATTAAAAGAGCAGCTGGGATGGCTTCCGAGCGGTACAGACTTTCCGATTGAAAGTGTGAATCCGGTTTATACATTTTTTGCAGCAGTCTACAGGAAGAATCTTGATTTTCTTCCGGATAAAGGGTTCCAGATGGAGAACTCGCTCTCTAAGGAAGATGCCCTCCGTTCAATGACCATATGGGCAGCCAAAGCCTCTTTTGAAGAGAACGTCAAGGGGAGCATTGAACCGGGAAAATATGCCGATTTTGTAGTATTGGACAGAGATATTATGACAATAAAGGAGTTTGACGTCCCTTATGCAAAGGTCTCAATGACATTTGTAGGAGGAGAAATGGTTTATTCCAAATAGTGAATTATCAAAGTTTCACTCCATAGGCTAAATCGCCTGCATCACCCAGTCCGGGAACAATGTAAGACTTTATGGTAAGCTCTTCATCAATTGCACCTACCCACAGAGTAGTGTTTTTGTGAGGAATATGTTTCGATAGATAATCAATGCCGTCTACACTTGCAATGGGACACACGAGATGAGTCTCCCGGGGCTTGGCATTGTCGCAGATCTTATTGTATGCAAGCACAACAGAAGAACCAGTTGCCAACATTGTGTCGGCCAGGATAAGAACCTTGTTCTCAACAGAAGGGCTGCTGGCATACTCTATCTGAATAGTAAACTTGTTGTCTTTGCCGTATTTTCTGTAGGCAGCTATGAAAGCATTCTGTGCCTTGTCAAAATAGTTGAGGATTCCATTGTGGACCGGCAGTCCAGCTCTCATGATACTGGCAATAACAATATCATCATCCGAAGTCCTGCATGTAGCAATACCCAGAGGTGTCTGAACGTTCTTTTCGCTGTACTCTAAAACCTTGCTTATTTCATATGCGAATACCTGACCAATTCTCTCCAGATTGTTGCGAAAACGCATGCTGTCTTTCTGTATAATGTGATCTCTTATTTCTGCTATGAAGTTGTTGAGGACAGAATTTTTCTCTCCAAGATTTATTATTTTCATCCTTAGTTGATAATGAGATATTTGAATCAAAGGTACAAAATAATCACATTATTCCATCGTCAGCAAAGCTAAAATATTCATCCCCGGCAATAATAAGATGATCGAGAAGTGAGATGTCGAAAAGGGCAGCAGCGTCTTTAAGCAGCCTTGTCTGTACCTTGTCGTTCTCGCCTGGTTTGGGGTTGCCCGAAGGGTGGTTGTGAATAAGAATAATAGAACTGGCAAGTTTGTCAAGAGCGTTCTTAATTACTATTTTGATATCCACAACGGTGGCCGATACCCCTCCTATGCTCAGTCTCTCCTTGGATATAAGCTTGTTTGCCCTGTTAAGGTACATTACCCAACACTCCTCGTGTGAAAGGTCACGCAAAATTGGACTGATTATTTTTACGGCATAGGCAGACGACTGTATCTGTGCAAGAGACTTAATCTCCGTAGATGAGAATCTTTTTGCAATTTCAAATACTGCGGTAATGGCAATTGCTTTAGAAGGGCCGATTCCTTTTCTTTCCATGAGTTTGTCGACAGGCAGCTTTGCGAGCTCCCTCAGGCTGTTTTCGTTTGATGAGATAAGGTTCCTGGCAACATCCACTGCTGTTTCGTCTTTATGGCCCGATCCCAGTATTATAGCAATTAATTCTGCATCGCTGAGAACCGCTGCCCCTTTAACTTTCAGTTTCTCCCGCGGTCTCTCCTCCTCCTGCCACTGTTTTATAGATAATTTGTTTGTCATTGTATTAATTAAAAAGCTTCCCAAAGATTGGGAAGCTTTTTAAATTTTGTGTGACAAAAAGTATAAACTACGCTAGTTTGTTAACATAAGCAGCTATACCGCTTTTCAAATTTGATGCTTTGTTGTCGTGAATAACATTAGTTTTAGCTAATTTATCTAACATTGAAGAAACTTTAGGTAATAAAGCTTCTGCCGCTGTTTTGTCGGTAGTGTTACGTAAAGCCTTGATAGCATTACGGGTAGTCCTTGCATAATACTTGTTATGCACCTTGCGTTTTTCACTCTGACGAGCGCGCTTCTCTGCTGATGCGTGATTTGCCATTTTGTATTTTATAATTTTTTGTAGTCGGTAGGGGAATCGAACCCCTATTGCAAGAATGAAAATCTTGAGTCCTAACCGTTAGACGAACCGACCGCATCAAAACTCACCGTTTTGGTGTTGGGAGTGCAAAGGTAGAAATATAATTTTTAGTTCCAAAAATTTCTTAAAAAAATTCAAAAGAGTAAATTATTGATTCAACCTGACGAAGGTAATTTCTCTTGTCATACCTGGGCGCATATACAAACGCCTCCAGTACAATAATATTCTTGCCTTCCTTGTCAAGGAAAATATGGTCTACAAAAGGTCCTCCCATAAAATCGTTCTGAACCTCCCAGAGGCCACGGATTTCGATGAAATTCCTCTTGTTGTACTTCACCCACCTCATACCGGGCTCTTCAAGCATGTTTGTTGTCATGTATGTATTTTTCAGCTGACCGGGAACGTTCTTTTTAAGAATTTCATTTCTTCTGGCTAACAGGTTTTCGATCATTAAGTCGGTTGTATCTGCATAGGGGTATTTGTAAATAAAAATTCCTTGATTTGTATAGGTAGTTTCATAAGAGATCCAAATAAAGTCTTCTGTGTCTTCTGAATGCTTCCTGAGGTTATAGCCTTTAGGAAAAAATGGAGAACCACCGAACACAGGAGTAACAATTGCTCTTAGAGCCTTCTCCTCGTATTTCTTTGCATTTTGAATGTTCCTGTTTCTCTCTGCCTGCAGAAGAGCGTTGGTAAGCTTGTCGCTCTCCTTGGTTATCAGAGAAGCTAACTCCTGCGGAGTTGATGCGGATATTGTTATAACTATCTGCGGTGCCGCCCATACATTTTCCTGCAATACCATCTTGCTCTCCGGGAGGTCGGGAATTATATTCATGATTATTATGTTCCTGTGGGACTGGAAAATGCTTGTGAATGCGTTTTCCGGAATATTTATCAGATTGAAAAGAGGTTCCGGCTGGGGGAGAAATGGGTGTTCAATAGCAAGGACCGATCTTATAGCAGCTCCGGGATCACTCTCCCAGTTGCCTTTATTCACAACAATAACCACTTCTCCCGCTTTACCGCTGATATTGGGCATAAGCTGAGGTCCGCCTGTGCAGGAACTTATCAATGCACCTGCAACTATGGTCAGTAGCAAAATTAAATTTCTCATGATTCTTTTTTATTTAAAAAGTCTGTAAATATCATTTCCAAAAGCAAGGAACATAATGGCAAAAAGAAAAAGCATTCCCACTAACTGGGCATATTCTAGAAATTTGTCGCTAGGTTTTCTTCTGGTAATTATTTCGTAAAGAAGGAATAAAATATGTCCGCCGTCAAGGGCCGGTATAGGAATAAGATTCACAACGGCAAGCATGATTGAGAGCCAAGCTGTAATGTTCCAGAAAATCTGCCAGTCCCAGGATGAAGGGAAGATATTGCCAATTGCAATAAAACTGCCAACCGACTTGTAAGCCTCTGTTTTTGGAGAGAATATGAGTCCCAGCTCCTTAATATAGTTGCCGATTGTGGAGAATGTCTTGCCTGCGCCTGCCGGGATAGCATTTAAAACAGAATATTTAACCTCTGTAACTTTAAAAAAGGCCTTAATATCGCTATTGAGAAGAGCCCCAAGTCTGCCAAGGCTGTCTACAAGAAGAGATTTTGTAATAATGGTACCACTCCTGCTTAATGCAACAGTAATAGTATCGTTCTTGTGTGATTGTAGTATAGGCTGGATATCCTGGATTATTGATACCTGCATTGTATCTATGCCAACAACTCTGTCACCAGGCATCAGACCGGCATTGTAATTAAGCGAGCTGTCGGGTATGCTGAGAATCTCAAACGGAACCCTGAGGCCAAACATCCCGGGGGTATTTAATATAGCAGGGATATATTGTGGATTGATATTAACGTTGGTAGTGTCTCCATCTCTCACTACCAGTGCAGTTTTTGCCTGATTCCTTGCTATGTCTATCTGTATGTTCTGGAATTTTTCTATGGTTGTCCCATCGACGGACAATATCTTGTCACCGTTCCTGAAGCCTATCTCCAGAGCCAGGTCGTTGCACTGTACCCCGTAAACTGCATCTTTGTTCATCAGATACTCCTCTCCCCATGCAAGCAATGTAGAAGAGTAAATAATAATTGCGAGGATAAAGTTGAAGAACACACCCCCAAACATTACAAAAAACCTCTGCCAGGCTGGTTTGCTCCTGAATTCCCATGGTTTCGGCTCCTCTTTGAGTGCCTCTTTGTCCATGGATTCATCAATCATTCCGGAAATCTTGCAGTAACCTCCAAGAGGAAGCCATCCGATACCATACTCGGTATCGCTTCCCTTTGGCTTGTGTTTGAACAGAGAGAACCAGGGGTCGAAGAAAAGATAGAATTTTTCTACTCTTATCTTGAAAAGACGAGCAAAGAAAAAGTGTCCGAATTCATGAACCAGTACAAGTATTGACAATGCTATTATAACTTGCAGAATCTTAAGAATTATATCCATTTTAATAATTTAGTTTAATGTGTGATGCCAGAGCTCTGGAGTGTAGGTCGGTTTTATATATATCGTCTATAGACGGCTCTGCAACAAACTCTGTTCCAGAGATTACGTCTTCGATGATTTTTGGTATTGCAGCAAAGGAAATTTCTCCTGCCAGGAAGGCCTTTACGGCAATTTCGTTGGCAGCATTCATTGCACAAGGAATGTTTCCCCCTTTTTCAATAGCCTCATAGGCAAGGCGTAAACAAGGAAATTTATTTGTGTCCGGCTTGAAAAACTCAAGTGAATGTAACTCAGAGAAATTTAATCTTTTTGTATCCAGTTCTACTCTGTATGGGTATGAAAGTGCGTAAAGTATCGGGAGACGCATATCAGGAGTGCTCATCTGGGCACTTACAGATCCGTCGGTGAACTGAACCATTGAGTGTACAATTGACTGCGGGTGTATAAGAATTTCTATCTCCTTGGGATTAATATTGAAGAGCCAGCATGCCTCTATCATCTCGAATCCTTTATTCATCATGCTGGCAGAGTCAATCGAAACCTTGGCACCCATGTTCCACTTAGGGTGGCAGAGTGCCTGTTCAACTGTCGCAGATGCAATCTCATCATGATTTTTCCTGAAGAATGGACCTCCGGATGCAGTAAGTAGAATTTTTTCAATCGTCGCTTTCTCACCCTGAAGGCACTGGAAAATTGCTGAATGTTCGGAATCTACAGGAATGATTGCTGCTCCGTATTTCTTTGCGAGTTTCATGATAATTGACCCTGCAGCTACAAGTGTTTCTTTGTTTGCAAGTGCTATCGCCTTCCCTGCCTTGATTGCAGCAATGGTAGGTTCGAATCCGCTGAACCCGACCATAGCAGTAAGAACCATATCAATATTGTCGCCCGATACAATTGAGGAGATTGATTTTATTCCCGTAAATACTTTTATATCCAGTGGGTCAAGAGCTTCAAAAACCTCTTGGTACTTGCTCTCATCGGCTATCACTACGGTATTTACATTGAACTCTTTTGCCTGCTTTATCAGAAGTTCTGCATTTGAATTTGCAGTAATACAATCGACTTCAAACAAATCCTTATGTTTAGAGATAACATCAAGAGCCTGAGTGCCTATTGAACCCGTTGAACCTAAGATGGCAATTCTTCTCTTCATGGTATATCTTAGAATTTGATATACTTAGAAGGATCAATTGCCTTGCCTTTGTGCCACAGTTCAAAATGCAGGTGGGCTCCTGTACTTAACTTTCCGGTGCTGCCTACCAGCGAGATAGCCGATCCTGCTCTAACTATGTCTCCGGTTTTTTTAAGCAGTTTTGAATTGTGTTTGTATATAGATATAAGATCGTTGCTATGCTGAATCTGAATTGTGAATCCTGTTTCATCGGTCCAGTTTGCCATAATGACCGTACCGTCCAGCACGGCAGAGACAACTGAGTTTGAAGATGCTGCAATATCGAGATATGGATGGTTTGTTGCAAGGTTGAATCCGTCTGAAACAATGCCTTTTACAGGAGGGAAAAAGTGAAGACCCTCAATCTGCTCAATTTGATTTCTTTTTGTCCCGAGGTTAAACTGTTCCTGCTTAATCACATCTTCTCTCAGCATTGAATCCTCTTTGGAACCGGTGGCCCTCAGGTCAACTGTTTTGGATGTGTCGGCAACTGTAGATACATTTCCCAGTGCCAATGGTTTCTGACCGGTAACGACCCTCTGTATATTAGCAAGTTGAAAGTCCCATAGCTTTACAGCTTGTTCTAAAGAGTCAGCCTTTAATGCATTCTCTACAATTGCCCTTCTAGTCTGTGAATTGGGATAGCCGGGGATAAACTCCCTCAGGGGAGTAAATGATATGAGGATTGTTACAGAAGAAATTATAAATATCACCGCCAGACTGAGGCTTAAAAGCATCATTAGTCCGTTTGCCCTGAAAACGAAAAGTTCTTCGTGCGATGTGTCGTTAAAGATGGAAAAACGGTATTTGCTTCTGAGTCTGTTCCTCTTCTCCTTTTTTATTCTTGCCATTATTATCTGTTATTTGGATCTACTCATCCTTTATTGTAACATAAACCTCCTCGCTTTGCCAGAGACCGTGTTTGTTGCAGTAAGCCAAGGCAGTTAGTCTCAGGCTGACTTTCGGTATGAATATAAAGCCGGCCTCAATTTGTAAAGGCAGGTCACCATAGCTGGCTCTCTGCAGTTTTATCTCTCCAACAAGGGTCTCAAGGTTCCAAAGCTGGATATATTCATAGTGGTGGTCAGGGGCATTCGGATGCTTTATTGTTTTGCCGATTCTTACAGTAACCTTGAAAGGTTTGTTTCTTATTGCTTCACTTTCACAAATGATTACAGGGCTGTGTTTGTCTGCATAAATGCGCACTTTGTCGCTACCCTGTGCAAAATCTGAATATGAAAATAGTCTTGGCATAATGAAAATGTAAACTCCAAAAGTACTAAAAAAAAACTAACTTTGCACCATGGACAGAATCATAGGTATTGACTATGGCAGAAAGAGAGTTGGGGTAGCTGTTAGCGATCCTCTGGGTATCTTTGCTTCCGGCCTCGAGACTGTTCATGCAGCAGACATCGTCGAATACCTCAAAAATTATACCCAAAAGGAGAATGTCACCCTTTTCGTTGTGGGTTACCCAATGAATCTAAACAACAAGCCCTCAGAGGCAGCAAAGTTTGTGGACCAGTTTTTAAATCTTCTTAAGAAACATTTTCCTCAGATACCTGTTAAATTAGAAGACGAAAGGTTCACCTCTCAGCTTGCAATGCGTGCAATGATAGATGGCGGGGTTAAAAAAATGGACAGACGCGACAAGGCGATGGTGGACAAAGTAAGTGCAGCAATTATTTTACAATCATTTTTAGACAGAACAAAGTTTTAATTTTTATGATACTACCAATATTTGTATATGGCGCAGAGATATTGAGGGAGAAGGCGAAAGAGATAGATGTCACACGGAAGGAATTAAAGGATGAGTTGAAGGTTCTGGTCTCCAATATGTGGGAGACTATGACAAAAGCAGACGGCGTTGGACTTGCAGCACCGCAAGTTGGCCGTCCCATAAGGCTGCTTATAGTAGATGGCTCATTGTTATCGGAAGACTATCCACATTTGGTCGATTTTAAAAGAGCAATGATCAATCCCGTTCTTATTGAGGAGAGCAAGGAGGAGGTCGAGTTTAACGAGGGTTGCCTTAGCATCCCTGATATTCATTGTGGGGTTATTAGGCCAAAGACAATCAGGGTATCTTACTATGATACCGATTTTGTAAAGAAGGAGGAGACTTTAGATGATTTTGCCTGCCGCATGGTTCAGCACGAGATGGATCATCTGGATGGTATCCTTTTCACAGACAGGGCTGCTCCAATAAGAAGGAAGATGATTCAGGGGAAACTTAACAACATAAAATCGGGCAGGACAAAAACCTTTTACAAGACAGTAAGATAATAGTTATGGGAGCTTTTCACGCGTACGATATCAGAGGAATTTACAATAAGGATTTCAATAAAGAGATAGTATATAAAGTAGGTTTTTTCATTCCCGAATTGCTTGGATCGCCCAAGGTACTGGTCGGGAGAGATGCAAGAGAGTCATCCCCGGAGATACACGATGCTCTTTTAGCCGGAATAACCGATGCCGGGGCAGATGTTTATGATCTTGGGCTCACAACAACACCTATGGTCTATTTTGCTACAGGCAGATATGGTTTTAAGGCATCTGTCCAGATTACGGCATCGCACAATCCAAGAGAGTACAACGGACTAAAGGTATCACGGGAAAATGCTCTGCCTGTGGGTTTCGACAATGGACTTGGCACAATAAAGGAGTGGATCGAAACCAGAGAGTGTAAGGTATCTCAAAGAAAAGGGACAGTGCACCTTATGGATATCCGGCAGGAGTATATCGATTTCCAGATGAAGTACAAAGGTGATTACAGCAACCTAAACATTGGAATAGATGTCTCAAACGGAATGGCAGCACTGCTTATCAAGGATATTATGGGCGAAGGTTCAGATTCTCTGCATTACATCTTTGACGAGCTTGACGGTACATTTCCCAATCATGAAGCAAACCCTCTTATCCCGGAAAACGTAGTTGCGCTCAAGCAACTTGTAAAGGAGAAAAAATGCGACATAGGAGTAATATTTGACGGGGATGCAGACAGAGTAATGTTTGTAGACGAGAACAGCCGCTTTATCTCTCCGGACCTTATGATTGCCGTGCTTGGCCACTATTTTCTTGAGGAGAGAGGTGACAAGGGAGCTGTCTTGCAGGATATAAGAAGCTCAAAGGCGGTTGGAGAATATTTGGGGCCAATGGGAGCTGAGATGCATACATGGAAGGTCGGACGTGCCTTTGCTGCTCTTAAGCTGCGAGAGATTGACGGAATCTTTGGAGGAGAACTTGCCGGGCACTATTATTTCCGCGATTTCTTTTACAGCGACTCGGGAATAATGGCATCGCTTATTATTCTGGATGTGGTTTCCAAAATGAAAAAAGAGGGTATATCTCTATCTGCTCTTATTGCCCGCATTGAGCGATATCAGAATTCAGGAGAGATGAACTTCAAGATAGAGAAGAAGGCAGAGGCAATGGATAAGGTAAGGGATTATTTTACATCGGTGGAACAACCGGTTGCATCGTACGATTTTGATGGTTACAGGGTAGAATTCAAGGAGTGGTGGTTCAATATCCGGCCGTCAAATACAGAGCCATATCTGAGGTTTATCGCCGAAGCATCAAGTAAGGAGCTTCTAGACAGCAAGTTGGCTAAGCTAAAAGAGCTGCTGGCAGGTTTTTAGCCCTATGCTTTCATGGCCAAACGTTGATTATCAATATATTATGAAAAATAAAATATTCAAGTATCTTGTTGGCCTTCAATTAGTTGCCACGTTAGCGTTGGGCTGCGTTTGTGCAGACGCTCAGGTAAGGAGCGGATATGCTGATAAAGAGGATATATTTGAGCTGACGGACATTATCCCGGATAGTCGGATTGTGGTGAACAGCCCCAAAAAGGAACTTATAGATTCCAGAATACCTACCAGAATCGTATTTTTCGCCCTTCCAAATGGCAACACAATCGAACAGACAGCCGGCAAGCTTATGACACCGGCCGATGACTGGCACTTTGACATTCAGCATATAGCGGCGCAAACCCGCTTTCTGAGGGAAAACGACACAAAACACAATTACATTGTTGTATATCTGCAGGCTTCGATGAAGGCGTGGACATCCCATGCAACAAAATATCCGGAGTCACCCAAGCTGTACACCCATCTGGTAGATACTGTTTGCTCAATCATTGCAGCCCGGACCATCCCCTTAAGAAAACAGGAGATAATTCTGAGCAGTCACAGCGGGGGAGGCAGATTTCTGTTCAATTACATAAACGGATCGGAAAAGATTCCTTCCAAGGTAAGGGGAATTGTATTTATAGACAGCAGTTATGGGTACGAAGACTCCCTTCATGCCGCCAAACTGGCCGACTGGATTAAAAGTTCCAAAAGAAACACTCTTTCAGTATTCAGCTATGTAGACACAACCGTGGTACTGAACGGAAAACGGATAGTAAGCAGCAAGGGAGGAACCGGATACAGAAGTAAAATGATGAGTGAAGCACTCATCAGCAGGGGTGTAAAGCTCAGAAGCTTCCGGGACACCACTTTTCGCAGATTCGTTGGCAAGGGTGGCACGAAAATAAAAGGAGCAAAGGTACAGATACTTATAAAAGAGAATCCGACCGGGAAAATCTACCATACAGTCTTAGTCGAGCGCAACGGATTCATTCATTCGTTGTTAATAGGATCTTCTCTTGAGGAGAAGGGTTACAGATTTTGGGGAGAGAGGGCATATTCGAGGTTTATTGAGTAGATTTTGCGCAGGAAATTATATCTTTAGATAAAATTTCTACATACTATGAAACGCTACCTCTCATTAGACTTATTGCGGGGAATTTCAATTTTTGGAATGGTCTTTTCCGCTATAGTTCCACACGGAGTTTTACCTGCCTGGATGTACCACATTCAGACACCACCACCCACCCATATATTTGACAAAAGCGTATCCGGAATCAGCTGGGTAGATCTGGTTTTCCCGATATTCATTTTCTGCATGGGAGCAGCAATACCATTTGCAGGCAGAAGACGTCTTGAGAAGGGGACATCTGAATATATAAAAGAGCTCTTTGAACGATTCCTGATGCTTTGGTTATTCTCATATTTATATGTATTTCTGAACTTCAGTCAGGCAGAGGGGTGGGGGGCACAACTTGCAACACTGGCAGGATTTCTTTCGCTTTTTCCACTCTATATGGTCTTCAGCAACACAGGTCCAAAATGGATGAATTCACTTATCCCTTATAAAAAATGGTTTCGTCTGGGGGGTGTCTTACTAATTACTTCGCTTATTATATTTGGACATTTTCAGTTTGGCGAGGAGATATCGCTCAATAGAAGAGGCATTATAATCTTTCTGTTGACATTCCTCTATCTGTTCGGGGCACTTGTATGGTATGCCACACGCGACAGTTTAAAAGGGAGGGCCGTCATATTCACTTTGTTGATTCTGTTTAGTGCAGCATCCATGTACTTCAACTTTGTAGAGACTCTCTCTCCTAGCTGGTTCTTCAATCTGGAGTATTTCTACTTTCTGATGATTCTTATTCCTGCAACCTATGTGGGCGATATGCTTCAGAAAAGAGTTTCTGCACCCGAGGGTTATAATCCACTCAAAGGAGCGAAACATAAACATCTTATAGCTTTAATATTGTCTGCATTGGTAGTATGGCAACTGGTAGCACTTTACAACGAATATCTTCTGGCAAATTTCATTGTATCGGCAATTGTTATAACTATTCTAAGTATTTTAATCAAACGGCATCTTCCTGTATACACTAAAGAGACATATCTGGCATCCGGACTATTGATAGCAGGGCTCATATCTCTAGCTTTAGAGGGGTCAATTACTAAAACACCATGTACAATTTCATATTGCTTCGTTACAACTTCCATAAGTATTTTCCTTCTAATGTTGATGGACAATGTCTCGTACTATACAGGCAAAAGCATTGTCAGCTTCTTTACCAGGATATTCTCAGGAGCAGGCAGTAACCCGTTGATGAGCTACATAGCCTTCGGGGCACTTCTCATGCCGGTATTTAAACTCACCGGGCTTATTGTTGTATATCAGGCAGCATATCCCCAGGGTTATCCATGGATAGGAGTTGCCCGGGCATTTATTGCGGTGCTTCTCACAATGGCAATGGTTGCCTCACTCTCCGAACGGAAAATTTTCTGGAGGGCTTAAGACATATGAATTTTACGGCTATAGACTTTGAGACTGCAAGCAGCAACATCCCCTGCGAAATAGGTTTATGCGTTGTCAGAGACGGAAAAATAACAGAAACCAGGTCATGGTTGATAAAGCCATCCTGTTTTCCTTACATGAACTGGTGGAACCAGCAGATACACGGAATATCAAATGAAATGCTGGAAAATGCGTTGACATTCGATCAATTATGGGAAGGTGAACTACAGCCATATTTTATGAACGAACATCTTGTGGCCCATAATGCCCCTTTTGACGTAGGAGTTTTAAAGGCAACTCTTGACCATTATAACATCAGTCACCCTAAATTCAACTACTTCTGCAGTTGTCAGCTCTCAAGGAGGGTATGGTCCGAACTCCCGCGGCATGGTCTGGGTTTTCTGTGTGAAGAGATGGGTATTTATTTTAACCACCATAGGGCGGGAGAAGATGCTGAGGCTTGTGCAAAAGTTGTTTTGTACGCAGCAGAAAAGCTTGGGGCAGAAAACGTTGAGAATATTGTGAAAAAAAGCGGGGTGGGCATACGATTGTATGACTGTTCCGGAACAAAGTCCAACAAATAACAGCAATAAAAAGACTAACAATGAAATTCAGAAAGAGCATCAAGATCATATCACTTATAATATCAGTATTGTTAATTCTGATGTTCCTTTTGCCTGTAGTTTTTCCAAAAACCATTTCAGAAAAGGCAAAAAAGTTGGTAAATCAGACAATTACAGGAAAGCTTGATTTCCGTAAAGTCAGCCTTTCATTTTTTGAGCATTTTCCAAACCTTACGGTCTCTATCTATAACTTCTCACTAACCGGTTCGGCTCCTTTTGAAAAGGACACACTTGCAGCCGGAAGGGAGTTCAGTCTGGGGGTAAACATTTTTTCTGTTTTTGGCAAGAGAATGATTGTAGACGCAATCTATCTCGATGGTGTGAAATTGAATATCATCAGAGGTAAAGATGGGACCTCAAATTATAATATTATAAAAAGTGAGCCGGAAGAGGATTCTCTTGTTGATAAAAATTCTGCTAGGCAGGATGGCAGCAAATTTGACCTTAACCTCATATGGTTAAAGGAGTGTGGTATCAAATTTTCCGACAGTTCCCTTAACCTTACTATAGAGGCAAATAACCTTAAATATAAAGGAAAGGGTGCATTTGCCGATGATGTTTTTAATCTGGTGTCGAATGTAGATATTGAAGATTTCAGTTTAGTATATGACGGAATCGCATACCTGAACCAGAAGAATATAAAGGGAAGGCTCAAAACGGGAATCAATACAGCCAGTCTTAATATCAAATTGCTGGAAAACAAGATTAATGTACAGGATATCGAGGCTCTGTTCTTTGGGGAGATGACAATTTATGACGACGGATACGATATTGATTTCAACCTTAAAACCTACAAAAGCAGTCTGGCCGACCTGTTTTCGCTTCTGCCTCCTGATTATACCTTCTGGATCAAGAATACAAAGTTTGCAGGTTCAGCAGAGATATCTGTTGGATTCAAAGGATCGGCAAGAGACAGTTCCGGAATGGCACCCGATCTTGAAGTAAAACTTGATGTGACTAAAGGGAAAATCTCATATGCAGAAGCTCCCTTTCCTCTTGAAAAGATATTTTTAAAAGGTTCACTCAATCTTCCGGGATTAGATCCTGAAGCAATGGTGCTTAAGGTGGATACTCTCGGATTTTCCCTGAATGGAAATCACAACTCTGCAAAGCTGCTGTATAAAGGAATTACACTGCCATTCTTTGAGGCAGATATGAAGGGGTCGGCAGACCTTGGTACACTCACTGAGTCTCTGGGAATCAAGGCATTCAGTTTGAGGGGAAAACTGGAATACAATGCATCTGTCAACGGAATTCTGGATCTCTCAAAAAAAATACTGCCTTTGATAGATGCCTCCTTAAAGATTTCAGAGGGGAAGGTTTCTTCGTCGGAATACCCATATCCGTTGCAGGACATTAATGCTTCTGTTACTGTTTCTGCCGGAAACGGTAAGTATTCCGGTCTAAGGATAGATGTAGATCAATTCTCCTTCAATTTTGAAGAGAAACCATTCATGCTAACAGCAAAACTGGAAGATTTTGAAAATCTGAAGTATGATATCAAAGCTCAGGGAGACATTAACCTGGACAATATTTATAAGATATTCGGTCTTGAAAATGCAACAATAAAAGGGCTGTTACAGGCAAATCTTAAATTAGCCGGCAATCAGGCTGATGCAAAAAACGGCAGGTATAACAAACTAGACAACAGCGGGACGCTTGCCCTAAAGAATTTTGAATATAAAAGCGACAGTTACAAGTATCCTTTCTCAATACCCGAAGCTCTCCTTACATTTGACAAAGAGAGAGCATTGCTTAAAAACACAACCTTAATCTATAACAAAAACAACCTGTCACTTGACGGATATGCCCAGAACTATATGGGTTACTACTTCGAAGGTGGCGACCTGCTGGGGCGACTCACCGTAACATCACCACAGATTAATCTGGACGATTTTGCATGTATGTATGATACAACTGCCACAACTGAGCCGTCAGAAGGAGTCATTCAGATACCAGCACACATGAACCTAACATTGAATGCAGGAGTCAGAAGTATTCTTTACGAAAGCATAAAGGCAAAGGATTTCTCAGGTGAGGTTGCCATTAAGAACGGTGCTGCCGAACTAAGAAAAACAAAAATTTCGCTTGCTGGTGCAAAATTCCTCTTTTCAGCCGGGTATAAACCACTAGGTGCCGACATGGCTGATTTTAACTTTACGGTTAAAGCAGATTCTTTCGACATTAAGAGAGCGTATAATGAGATACCAGTTTTCAGGGAACTTATGAGCTCTGCGGCCGGTATGGAGGGCAAAGTATCTGCCGAATACAATCTCAGAGGCAAACTCAACAGTAAGATGGAACCTGTATATCCGGGCATAAAGGGGGGCGGCTTTATAAGGCTAGAAGATGTAAACGTTAAAGGGTTTAAAATACTGGGTGCTGTAAGCAAGGCGACCGGCCGCGACAGCTTGAAAAACAATCCTAATCTAAAGGCTGTACTTATAAAAACTACTATTGCCAACAATATTATGACAATTGAACGTACAAAGCTTAAAATATTTGGGTTCAGGCCGCGGTTCGAGGGTCAGGTATCTCTTGACGGCAAGCTCAATATAAAATTCAGACTGGGTCTTCCACCGCTTGGAATTGTGGGGATCCCTATGACAATAACCGGAACCATGGACAATCCAAAAGTGAACATGCGACGTGGCAACGAGGAGGATGTGCTTGAAGAAACGCAAAACGATACAGATATTGACTTAACTTAAACATATGAACTTACTACTAGTATTAATCTACATTCTTACTCCTGCTCTTGTTATATGGCTTTGTTCCAAATACTCATTCCTTGATAAGATAGGACCTATATTATTACTCTATTTAATTGGAATAGTCCTTGGAAACAGCGGTCTTTTGCCCGATACGGCAGCCAAACTTCAGGATGTGCTGGTAACCATAATGATACCAATAGCAATTCCATTAATGTTGTTTTCGTGCAGCTTCAGACAGTTGGATTTTAAAAATGCCTCATTGACTCTTATTACCGGTATTGTTGCAGTAATCATTGTCGTGATAGGAGGTTATTTTATCTTTAAACCATTGATTGGCCAAGATCCTCTTATCGGGAATCAGTTTCATAATATAGCAGGGTTGCTCTCGGGTGTCTACACCGGTGGAACCCCCAACATGGCTGCGATCAAAATAATGCTCGATGTACCCAATGAGACATACATTATGGTAAATTCATATGATATGGCAATAAGCCTTATCTATATCATTTTTCTTTTCATCATTGGCATAAAGTTGTTCCGTAAGGTTTTGCATTCAACCCCTGCAAAGGAGAGTGTGACAATAGAGGATATTCCGGCAGAGATAAAGCAAGAGAGTCCATATAAAGATTTTTTTACAAAAAGGAACTTTATACCACTTATTGGAGCAATAGGTCTATCGGTACTGATATTTGCCATTTCAGGCGGGCTCTCGTTACTTCTGCCAAAATCGGTGCAGACTGTCGTTATAATTCTTTCGATTACAACACTTGGTATTGCTGCCTCCTTTGTCAAACAAGTGAGAGAGATAAAGATGAGCTACGATGCCGGCATGTACCTGATATATATTTTCAGCATAGTTGTTGCATCAATGGCAGATATTACCAGATTAAACCTTACAGGAGGAATCTATGTGCTTCTTTATGTGATTTTTATCATCTTTGGTTCTCTTGCCCTTCAACTGATTATGGCCCGTTTTCTCAAACTTGACGCAGATACTGTGGTGATAGCATCTGTTGCTCTTATCAACTCGGCGCCATTTGTTCCAATGGTTGCAACTGCAATGAAGAATAAAAGTGTAATTATACCCGGCATAACAATCGGCATAATAGGTTATGCGATAGGGAACTACGTTGGATATTTGATTTCGAAGCTCCTTTTTTTATTTGGATAAATTAACAAGTTAATAAATAGAATTATGAAAAGCCAGAAAAGCATATTGCTGATTCTCCTGCTCATTGTGGCCTTTGATGCCACCGGACAGAAGACAAAGAAAGGTTGGAACTTCGGGCCGCTGCCTGCTGTATCCTATAATAGTGACCAAGGTTTCCAGTATGGTGCCTTATGCGACATCTTCTACTTTGGAGATGGCAGCAAGTTCCCGGAATACATACACAAGTTCAACGTTGAGGTGTCTCGCTATACAAAGGGTTCCGGAGTGTATCATTTTTTCTATGATTCAAAGTATCTTTTGAAAGGTATCCGGGCCACAGTAGACGTTAGCTATCTCACCGACAAGATGATGGATTTCTATGGCTATAACGGATATAATGCTATATATGACGAAATTAAAGGCGCATCATACTATAAAATTGACAGACGTCTTATGAGAGCAACTGCCGATTTTCAGGGTAAACTGGGAGGAAACTTCGGCTGGGCTGCAGGAATCGGTTATTACAAGTACAACATTGGAACAGTAAGGCTGGACCAATATATTGGTGATGCTAATCTTTACGAAGAGTATGTAAATACAGGTTTGATTAATGCTGATGAGGCAACAGGAGGTACCAGAGTGGAGCTTAAACTAGGAGTGGTTCATGATACAAGAAATCATGAAGCAGATCCGTCACATGGATTCTGGAGTGAGGCAATACTGATTGGTGCCACAGATTACCTTAAGTTTTCTCTGGTACATCGTGGCTATATTCCTGTTGCAGGAGAAAAACTGACATTTGCCTACCGACTGGCATATCAGGGAGGATTAGCCGGGGATCAGCCATTTTACATGATGCAGAACTTGTCGAGTCTCTATATGAGTCAGATAACAAACGAAGGATTGGGCGGAATAAACTCTCTGCGAGGTGTTCTCCGCAACCGTGTAGTAGGAGCAGGTGTTGCTTGGACAAACCTGGAGTTGAGATACAGGTTCTGGGACTTCAAGTTTCTGGGGCAAAACTGGTACCTCGCCCTTAATCCATTCCTTGATGCCGGACGTGTGGTACAATATTACAAGAAAGTTGAGATGGAGACAGCACCGTTAACACCACATACATTGTCTTCCTCATCGGATTACAAACCGGAAAAGGAGACCTTGCATATGTCTGCCGGTCTGGGTATAAAAGCAATAATGAACCGTAACTTCATCATATCGGCCGAGTGGGGAAAACCATTTGACCAACGCGATGGTAAAAGCGGATTAAATATAGGGCTCAATTTTATTTTTTAGAAAATATCAGCCCTATGCTTTCATGGCCAAGTGCTCATAATCAGAGTGTTATAGACTTTAGGCAATAAACATAAATCGTTGATATACAATAATATGCCATGAAAGCATAGGGCTGATGGACCGCTCACTGCAACAAAATATAGAGGTTGTTCGTCTACAA
Organism: Bacteroidales bacterium; assembly: GCA_041659025.1. Taxonomy (GTDB): domain Bacteria; phylum Bacteroidota; class Bacteroidia; order Bacteroidales; family UBA932; genus Bact-08. The sequence goes on from JBAZZA010000001.1 coordinate 968,148, forward strand.
AGCAGAATGACAAACCAGGAGTTTAACATAGTAGTAGAAAAACTTAGGCCTAAGTTATTGAATTTCGCAAACGGATTTGTGCGGGAGGGCGCAGCCACAGCAGACGATATGGTGCAGGAGGCAGTCATAAAACTATGGAACTCAAAAAACCTGGATGAAATAAGAAATCCTGAAGCACTTACTATACAGATACTTAAAAATGTTTGCATAGACTACCTGAGACTAAAGAAAAACAATAATGAAAGCATAAAGCCTAACTACACAACATTTGCCGAATATGACCCTCTAACAACTCTTGAACGAAAGGATCAGTTTAAAAATTTAAAAAGCTATATAGATGAGCTCCCGTATGACCAGATGATTGCAATAAGGCTAAGAGATATAATGGGGTACGAAATGAGCGAGATAGCACACATAATTGGTACAACGGAAGTAAATGTGAGAACACTTCTCTCAAGGGCAAGACAGAAGCTGAGAGAAAAATTACAAAACAGATGGAATTAAGGAAAAATTAAAAAGATAAGTGAGATGGAAAACAAACAGAAAATAAACATAGAAAGTATCAGAACACTTTTGGACAGATACTTCAATGGCGAGACTACTCTTCAAGAGGAGGAAACTTTGAGGAATTATTTTTCCCGGTCCGATATTGATCCTGAATTTAAACAATACTCTCCGTTATTCAACTACTTTTCTCAGGAAAAAAATGAGATGGACGCTAATTCGAGAGACACGGCTTTTATGAGAAAACAAGCGCCGGCAAATAGTTTCAGAAAGCACATGTTTTCAAAGAAGTTGTTCTTCAGTACCTTTTCATTGTCTGCTGCAGCGGCGATAGCCATATTCACCTTTATTCACTGGCCCGACCAGCAAAAGGGAGTAGAGATGATGATAGGTGGCGAAAGGATTAAAAATGAACAGTTTGCCATTTCAAAAACAGATGAACAACTTACAAGAATCAGTAATATGATGGGCATTGTCGGCCAAAATGCAAGTTCTCTCAGAAAGCTGAATAATGTAGAAAAATCACTATCGATAATTAGTAAAAAATGATAATATGAAAAAGGTAATTTTAATTTTGCTGGCGGCATTTATTTGTCCCATGCTGGCAAACGCACAGTCAAAACATATAAGCGAAATCTTTGACAAATACGAAAAGAAAAAACATGTTGAGTCAATCGTAGTTACACCATCCTTACTGGGATTTATGATTGGCGGCGAAGATAAGGAGGCAAAGGACCTGATGTCAAAAATTAAAGAGATAAGAATCCTGAATGTTCCAACAACCGCCATAGAAAATGGAGTACCACTCCGCCAGATACTTAAGGACGAACTGGACAAGTTTATTATAAAGGAACAATTCACAAGAGTAGTTAAGGTAAATAGCGGAGATGAGCTGCTAGAGGTCTATATATCACAAAACGACAAAGGAGCATTACTATTCCTGGCAAGCTCAACAGCAGAATTTGCGGTAATATCAATATTCGGAAAAATTGACAAACAGGTTGTCAACTCTATTATGAACGGAACCTTAAAGGTAAAATAAAGAATTTACCAGACCTGAGTAACCCCTTTGAAAGTAATACGGTTAACAATATTGGTGCCCACAGAAGAGGAGAGATCTGCAATAATCAGGTCTCTTTTTTCTGTATCATTATCATTAATATTAGTGACAACCATCTCAATTTTCCCTCCGGCGGCATAAAAAAGGCTAGATGCCTGGTAATAATACTGCTGATTTCCAAGAATGAATTTCATTGGATCTTTTATTGTACAAGTGACCCTTATTGCATTCTCGTAATTTGAAACATGTGCCGACATAAAGTTACAGGTACCGTTAATTGAGTAATCATAAAGAGAAGGGCCTGCGGTTTTTGCCGGAAGAATAGCCCTTACCAGCAAATCGGAGTTGCCGGTAAGCTGCCAGTTGGAACTGTTCAGTGAGGAGACTTTCCATTGTTTGTCCCCGACACACTCAATATTGATCACAAATCCATTTTCATACTGGCTCACTCTCCATTTGGCACCTATAGTTTCAAGAGATTTACCATCTGTAGTAACCACATAATTACTGTTCAATAAATTCCAGGTATTGCCGGTTGCACGTGGTTTGAACTGAGGGAAAAAGCGGTCCTCAATTGCATTTTTCTGCTCGGTGGGAGTCTCGGAAAATTTGTTGATTTTGATTGCTATATCTGCCAAAACCAGATTGTTTGATATGAATTGTTCAGAGTAATTAAAAATTACTTTCCCCGCCTGCGTCTCTCTGGGAGGAATATTTCCCTCCTCAATAATACACGATGTAATTGTTAAGCCAATAACTGCAAAAACAAGACTGAATATTAATTTTTTCATAAGTAAGGAGTGATTAGAATGATTTGGTTACGGGTTTAAACCTGTATCCCATACCTATAGTGAAAAGCCCCAGTGTCCCAACGGCACCGGCCTCTGCAAAACCATAAACAGATTTACCTACTGAGATTCCAAAACCAGTTAGCTGTATTGAGGGGCCAAACTGAATCTCTTTCTCATGAAAAGTTACATTCCTGAACTGTGGATCATCATAAATCATGACTCCTACACCCACTCCAACAGATGAATACATCCTTATGTACTCTCTGGTGAACCATGCAAACCTAATTGTAGGTGTAAAGAAAAAACTATGCCTGTTGTCAGATGTTACAACAGAATGGTCAACAGTGCTGTAGATGTTCCGGAAGCTTCCGTTGTATGAAATAACTGCTCCCACCTCAAGCCACTTTTTCACCCTTACAGAGTGAGAGAGATTTAGAGAACCGGTGGAGTACAAATTACCTTCGTATCGCTGGGCACCGTAATATTCGTTTTCAATTGTTGGAGGGGCTACATCACAATAATAGCGTTCTCCAAGAAAATTCTCCGGAAAATCGTAAGTTATTGGAAGAAACCCATGGCTTACCCGGAAGTCAAATTCAATAGGAAATGATTTTTTAATTGATTTACCTGCCGGCTTACCGACATATCTGATCCTCTCCTGACTGTTTGCAATAGTCACAAACACCATTAACAACAATGTACTTAAGATTAAAATCCGTTTCATAAGAATTATAGTTCTAGTAACCCTTTGGCAACAGAAACCGTAAGGGTTTTGTTTTTTTGAGATATATCTAAAATAAATTCATCAATCACTGGAAGCAGTTGTTCCTGACTCTCCCCGACAGTCATTTTCACACCCAGACAGGGATTGTTTGGGTAGTCATAATAGCTAACTACCTCTCCAAGAGTCGTGCCACTAATGTCAACAATTAAATATCCAATAAGATCCTTAGGTCCCGTAATTTTAGAGCTGGTTTTTTTAGATTTCTTTTCCAGATAGATAAGCTCTCCAACAATTTCATTTGCAAGGGATTCGGAATATATACCCTCCAGTTTAAGCAGTCCCTGATCGGTAGCTCTGTTTTGTATGGATTCTACAAAAAAAGGAACCGGTAATCCATCATAGTAGATGAATACCGGTTTTTTCTTGTCTATATCCTCTTGCGTTTCGGGAGAGTATCGGATAACCATCTCGCCCTTTGTGCCGAACGATTTTAAGACCTTTGCGACAGGCAGCAAAATATTTGCTGACTTTTGCATTGTTTAGGCTTCTGGAGTTTCAGCAACTTCTTCTGCAGGAGCTTCAGTTACCTCAACACTTGCGCCTGCTTCAGCAGCAGCAGCTTCAGCTGCCTTCTTTGCCTCTGCAGCTTTCTTCTTCGCAATCTCTGCAGCTCTTTCTTCCTTTACCTTAGCCTCAGCTTCAACAACATTTTTCTTTGCAGAACGGCCATTGAGTTCAAGGTCAGATTTCTTTTTAGAAACTTTAGACTCTTTCTCTACTATCCATGCATTCCATTTCTGATCTGCAACTTCCTGTGTGATTGCCCCTTTGGTAACACCTTCCTGAAGATGTTTCTTTAGAAGAATACCTTTGTAAGATAGAATTCTGCGGCAGGTTTCAGTTGGTTGGGCACCATTAGAAAGCCATTCAAGGGCTTTTTCGTTGTTCAACTCAATTGTTGCAGGGTTAGAATTTGGATTGTAGGTACCGATACGCTCAATAAAGCGTCCGTCACGTGGTGCACGGCTATCAGCTACAATGATGTGAAAAAAGGCGAAGTTTTTTTTGCCATGTCTGGCAAGACGAATTTTTACAGCCATAATACTGGTTTTAAAGTTTTTATTATATAACTTCCTAATCTTCTCGAGAAAAGGCCCGCAAATGTACAACTAATATATTTAAAAAGAAAGAGGCATAGTCAATTTTTAACTATGCCTCTTCTACTTAACCTAAAACTTAAACTATGAAAAACTTCACTACTAATCAAGTTGCAAATCATATGCCAAAGTTTGGTTCTCGTATATAAAAATATTCTCAAAATTAACGCCTATTTTTGATGAATCCATAGGGACTGAAAATGTTATAGTTGAGAGAGCGGGCAGTTCATGTAAGGTTTTGTTGAAAAACATCATAAACGGAACAGACGACAAATTTGTAATTGTGTAGAATTTAGATTTTTCATTTTGGAAGACCCTCTTTACTGAGAGAGAAGCCTCAACAAAACCTTTAGCGATTTCCTGTTTTGCAGCCAACCTGTTCTGGAACAAAGCAATTGTCCTTCCGGCATCAAGAGCCTCCCTTATTCCCGAAAGAGAATGCTCCTTTGCAAGAACAAGTGTCATTGGTCTGAGTACTCCATTGCTCTTAAGAACACCACTTTCTACATTACCATGAACATCGCTTGCCGCAATTATGGCAATTTTTTTGTCAATTGCCCACGCAAGGACACGTGGATAAAATTCAGAGTTGTTGTAAACCTCAATTCCCTGAATCAACCCGTTTTTGAACAAGTCCTCCTGAAACTCCTTAATGTAGGTAGTGTCAACGGCCCATCCCGGATGGTTCCATATTATAAATGCATTCTGTTTGCGAGCCTCAACTATTGACTGCTTAGGATCTTCCACAGCAATCGGGTTTGCATCGGTAATAAAAAGGGCATTAAAATGTCCCAGGGTGCTTTGTTTGCGGGTTATTTCGCAACCCTTAATTAGCATGAACCCAACCTGGTCGGCTACCGGCTTTGCAATCTCATAGGAGGTGTTGTGGTCGCTGTTCAGGAAATTTTTATGTGGTCTGTACTCTATATGGTCAGTCAATGCCATTGCGTCCAATCCTCCGAGCCAAGCCTCCGCAACACGCAAATCGGGCCAGACCAGACCATCCGAGAACACTGTATGTGTATGGAAATCACAAGCAAGAACCTCGTAACCCAGAACCTTTGGAAAAGTAAGATTCTCCCTTGACTCTGAACTGTATTGAGGAAAATATACCTTATTCGGGTTCCAGTTCTTGCTGCTCTCAAATGAATTTATGTTCTGGGCACCTGCCGACAGAGCAAAAAATAAAAATGACAAGGTACAGGCTGTCAGAATACCTCTAAAAAAGATGTTGTTTTTCATAATCGTTTATTTTACCTTCTCCTCATGGAGATCTTCAAAAGATATGTCCATAAGCTTAAATTTGTCGCGTCCTTTTATATTGTAATGCCACCACTCATGTTCGTAAAATGTAAATCCGTTTTCTGTCATGATATTGAAAAGAATTGCCCTGTTGGCAAGCTTTACAGAATCCAGTTCCATGTAGTTATGTGATGCCGCAGGGGAGAAATCATCAAACGGTGTTGGCATAAGAAGCTCCTCGCCGGTAGCAAGGTTAATAAGCGACAAGTCAACAGCGCAGCCTCGATTGTGTATTGACCCCTTCCATGGTGCCGCAACAAAGGTAGTATCGGGATATACCTCATAGAAGTAGAGCGTTCCTGCATAGGGTCTGTAAGCATCATAAATCTTTATACCCAGACCTTTTTCAGCGAGTAGTCTTTGAATCTTAAGAAGTGAATCTGCCGCAGGTTTTCTAAGGAAAGCCTTTGGCTGGGTATAAATTTTCTTGTGGGTGAAGTTATTGGTGTCGGCATAGCGGATATCCAAAACCACAAAAGGGATATACTGCTCAAGATCTACTAGCCTGTTGTTCTCATCCTCGGCAATGCTTTTAAGGTAAGCCTCGCGGGTACTCACAATGTCGAGCCCATAAGGGTTCTTAGGGTCCTTGCATCCTCCGAGATTCAAGCCTGCTAACAGAAGCAGGGTAAACAAAATAGATTTAATAAATTTCATGTTAATAGATTTTTAATTATTACCCGATATAAATACCTATTGCCTGCTCTCCACCACCTCAATCAATTCAGGCAGGTCCATTCCTATATTTTTCAGATGCTCCACAGTGGGCACGCCATTTTTGTTCCAACCGCGGCGTTTGTAAACAGCATCCAGGAGCTTCTCGTACTGATCTTCGCGGTACTCTCTCACCTTGGACATTTTCTCTTCCAGAGTCATCTTTGAAGGGTCCATCCCTATGATTTCCGTTAATTGTTTGTCGTACCTCTCCTGACGGCTTAGGTACTCCTCCTTGGTCACAGGGCCGGCGGCGCGGTACGGTTGCTTGTCCTGTTCCCTTGTACCGAATCCCATGCGGATATTGAATATTTTCTGGAAGTTATAAACCCTTTCCGACTGACGGATCATCTCCTCCTTGTCGAACTCCCTTCCGGTAACAGCCTTGAATATAGTAACATAATTGTCTACATGCTCTGGTACCTTGTTAGGTTCGGCATGTTTTGAATTATCAGCAGGCTCGACATCGTTCCAGCAGAGCTTGCAGAAACCGGCAAGGCCGAACCATGTGCGGAAATACGGAAAGTAATGAAGTGCCTCTGCCTTGTTCTCAAATGTAGGAATCATGTTGTTTACCATGTCCATGAAAATTAACCATGCTTCGTCATGTTGAGGGCCCTTGTTGGTCATGGCGTAACCACCCTGTTGTGCAAGGGACTCTTTTGAAAGATACATAGAGTATTCCAATCCCTTGTTTTCCATGCCTATATCGTTCATGAAATTAATGTCGCCCCAGCCCTTTGCCGCAAACAATTCCTTTTGCTTGCGCACTCCAAGACCGGCGATAAGGCCGAAACCTTCGCCCCTTGCCATCTGATGTAGCAGCTCAAGTGCCGAATCTGCATTTCCCCAACTGATATCTATACCACCCGTCCTTTCAAGATTCAGGATTCCATTGTCCCAGCACTCCATGAGAAAGCCCACAATGTTACCCCATGTTATTGTACAGACTCCGTATGTGTCGCAGTAGAAGTTTAGCTCAATAATGTCCCTTGGGTCAAAAACTGCAATATTTGAACCCAATGCCGCAGCATTCTCATACTCAGGTCCGTCCACAATAACCTTTGACCCCTTGTACGGGCCGGTCCTCAATTCGAAGTTGTCCACTCCTTTTGCACAAGACATATTGCATCCTATCCAGCAACCATCGGGAACTCCTTGTGTGAAGTAGCTTTTCCATACCTCCTGGTCAATTTTGGGACAGTCCTTATGGTCGCCAAACTTGAAGTTCATAACCGGCAGGATATCATATTTTTCCAGAACTCCCATAAGATGGGCGGTTCCTACTTTTCTCATCTGACATTGAATGTCATCCAGGTCACGCATCTCCTTGTTGAACCTTTTTCCCCTCTCCTGAATGGCCGGCAGGTCAACCACATTATTTATGTTACCGGTTACCCGTGGCACTTTTGCAACTATGGCCCGTACATTCTTGTGACGCATAAGTGTGCCCAGTCCACCCCGGCCTGCCTGCTTCAACCTTACCTTGCCTCTTTTAAGGTCATAGAATGTGAAGTTGAGCATCCCTATAAGAGAATGCTCTGCGGCCTTGCCGGATGCAACAACAGATACGTTTATCTTGTCTTTTTCACTGTCGGCAAACATATCCAGAAGCTCCTCTCCTAAAAGGTGTGAGTCGTAACTCAGCTCCTGAGGTGCCTCAAAAATCTCTACAACATTATCTACGGCATTTATGTAGACAATTACATCCTTATCTGAATTTCCCTGAAGTTCAAATGCGTCAAAACCTGCAATCTTAAGATGGGGGCCAAAGTGTCCGCCTACATTACTGTCAATTATTCTCTCTGTCTGAGGAGAAAGCGCAACCACAATGCATTTTCCTGAACCTGAATACTGAGTTATTCCGCAACATGGACCGCCTGAAATCACGATCTCGTTTTCCGGATCCCTCCATTTTGTTTCTGGTGTTATTGCGTCCCAGAGCATTCTGAGCCCGTATCCTTTTCCCCCTATGAACTTCTCTTTGGTTTCCGGGGCAATCTCTCTTATCTCCACTTTATTTGTCCCGACATTCACATAAAGACTCTGGTCGCTGTAGCCTTTATCCATCGGTTTCCATACGTAAGGAAATGAGGTAATAAGTTTTCTTTTGTTTTTGATATCCTGATAGTTCATCGGACTGTTTTTTTGTTTTACAAATATTTGGTAAATTTACAAAAATTGTAACCAAAACAACCTGTATAATGCCAACATTTAACCAAATCAGATCTGTTTTGTCACAAAAAACAGTAGGAATAGCCGGAGCAGGTGGTCTGGGCTCTAATTGTGCCGTTTCTCTTTTAAGAAGCGGAGTAGGAAAGCTTATAATTGCAGATTACGACGTGGTAAGCGAGCCAAATCTTAACAGGCAGTTTTATTTTCGTGACCAGATAGGACAGAAGAAGGTATTCGCGCTAGCCGATAATCTGGCAAGGATAGAACCGGAAGACTGCGTACAGGTTCATGACACCAAAATTACGGAAGATAATATCTCTCTTATATACTCTACCTGCGATGTTGTTGTAGAGGCTTTTGACGATGCTTCGGAAAAGGAGATGTTCATAAATTACATGCTCACCCATTTTCCTGATAAACCTCTTGTTGCCGGATCGGGAATGGCTGGATGGGGGAGACTGGAACTGCTTAAGAGCGTCAATTCAGGCAATCTGTACATCTGCGGCGACGAAGAGAGCGAAGTTTCGGAAAACAATCCTCCGCTGGCACCCAGAGTTGGCATTGTCTCGAACATGCAGGCCGACAAGGTGCTGGAACTGCTGCTGGTGGCACGATAAGTGGCATATGGTTATTAATGACCATATTAGCATGTTGGTTTGATTGAAAAATTATTGAAATATTTTTATAAGAGTTTTAATATGAGGTATATACCATTTATCGTGCCACGAACATGCAAATATTATTAAACAACAGACAGGAAGAATTTGAAGGGCAAGAACTGACTGTTTCAGAAATAATGGAGTTGAAATCATTCAGGTTCAAAATGCTGGTTGTAAGACTGAACGACCAGCTGGTTAAAAAGGAGGATTATCCTACAACGATTGTGAAGGAGGGAGATGACCTTAAGATTATACATCTGGTAAGCGGCGGCTAGCCCTTATTGAAAATCTCCAGCTGTTGCCTTACTGACTCCTCGTGAATAGCCTCCAGTATCTGCCTTACAAATTCCTCATCCATTTCCAGCCCCGGCGCCTGAGAGACTCTGTCGGTAACCAGATGCTCGTAACGTTTAGGCTGCAACACCGGCATACTGTGTTGTTTTTTATATCGGCCTATTTCTCTGGCAATTGACATTCTTTTTGAGAGCAAATCAAGCAGCCTTTGGTCAAGCTCGTCAATCTCTCTTCTAAGTTCATAGAGAGATTCAGAATCATCGGTGGTCTCGCGGATAATTATTGCCTTGAGAATTGTATGCAGGAGTTCCGGTGTTATCTGCTGCTCCTTGTCACTCAGCGCAATAGCAGGGTCACAATGACTTTCTATCATCAGACCATCAAAACCAAGGTCCATCGCCTGCTGCGAAAGGGGATATATAAGTTCCGACCTTCCTCCTATATGGCTGGGGTCACAAAGCAAAGTGAGAGAGGGTAGCCTTCTTTTCAACTCTATAGGTATATGCCACTGGGGCAGGTTCCTGAAGAGTCCCTTTTCGTATGACCCAAAACCTCTATGAACAGCTGCAATATGTTTAATTCCACTATTCTGAAGACGCTCCATTGCGCCTATCCAAAGCTCAATATCTGGGTTTACAGGGTTCTTTACAAGTACCCTAACATCTGAACCACTCAGTGCCTCTGCAATCTCTTGAACGGCAAAAGGGTTCCCGGTTGTGCGTGCCCCTATCCAGAGGATATCCACTCCTGCTTTAAGGGCTGCCTTTACATGTCCGGAGTTAGCAACCTCAGTAGAGGTATACATTCCAGTCTCTCTTTTGACTTTTGCCAGCCACTTCAGACCCTCTTCACCAACACCTTCGAATCCTCCCGGTTTTGTCCGCGGTTTCCAAACGCCGGCCCGGAATATTCTGACTCCGCAGGCATACAACTGTCTGGCAGTGGTCATTACCTGCTCTTCGCTCTCGGCACTGCAAGGACCGGCCATAACGAGTGGTCTGCTCTTTTCAATATCTGGGAAGGATAGAGGTAAAATGTCCATATAGCTAACCTTAAGGCTGTAAATTTAACCGAAAGGTAGTGTTTTTTGCTATCTTCGCTAAAATTTTTTAACAATGAAATTCAGGAGTGTCATTATCATTATAACGTTATCTATAGAATTGGCAGGATGTAAATATCTGCATATCGACGGCTTCAGCGGTTCAACACTTTTGTGGGAGTCCGGGGCAAACAATTACTTTAATCAGGAAAAGGCCACTGCACTCGATACACCTGAAGAGATTCTTATAACAGGAGAGGTAGAGAAGGATGTCAGAATTTCACTCAGAAATATTCCATGGCACTCGGTTGCAGTAAAGGAGGCCAGAATGAGCGGAGACACCCTAAGGTTTGAGGGGGCCTTCAGGTACGATGGCTATGCGCTTTGCGATATACTGAGTTCAGTAAAAATTGACAAAAGCAGCAAAAACGACTTTTACCCGCCGGTTGACCTTTATATTGAGGTTTATAACGACAAGGGGGAGTTTGCAACATTCAGCTGGGGCGAAATATTTTACTCATCAAACACATACCAGATAATAATTGCCAAAAATGTAACCAGAGTAATTCCGGGCAAAACCAAGGAGATGTGGAAGTTTCCACAGCATTCAAGACTGGTAGTTGGGACCGACAGATTAAGTGTCAGGAACATATCTCAGCCAACAAAAATTGTTATAAAGACCCTTGCCGGAAAGTTTGTTGTAAACAGGAGACCGGAGAAGTTCTATGCAGAGAAGCTGGAACTTATCGGACCGGACTCTACATATGCACAACTTGAGAAATTGCCAGAAAATCTCGCGACTGTAAGCTTTGAATCAACCTATTACGGACACAGTATGGGATACAAGGGAGAAAAAGTATTTACGGGGGTGTTGCTCGGAGATGTGATGAAGCCATATTATCCTAAAGATGAAGCATCTCTCAGAGAGGGCCTGGTCTGTATAGAAGGGGTTGACGGCTACAGGGCATCATTCTCACTTTCGGAACTTACAAACAGGAACGACCAGCGTGACCCATTGCTGATGTTTGGAATGAGCAAGAGCAAAGCAGATGACAAAAACAAAGACAAGGGACACGAAACATTTTCGATTTATGCCGGTTGTGACATGTTCGCCGACAGGTCCATCAAGGGATTGAATAAAATAACTCTATATTAATAGTTTGGAAAATTGATGCAACCATGAAAAGAGTCTTTATTGTATCACTTTTAATAATATTTGTTGTAATGAACAGTTCATGCGGCCGAAAAAAAACTGCAGTGACAGATTCCACGCTCACCGGTAACCTGATTATCTTCCATGCAGGATCGCTCTCTATGCCGTTTAAGGCAATTGCAGATTCATTTATGCAGATACATCCCAATGTAAAGGTATTATGCGAGGCATCAGGGAGCATAGATGCTGCGAGAAAGATTACTGAACTCAAAAGGGATTGTGATATTATGGCATCGGCCGACTATTCGATAATCGACAAGCTGCTGGTTCCGCAATATGCCTCCAGGAATATCCAATTTGCCTCAAACGAGATGGCTATAGTTTACACGGAGCGGTCGGCCCATGCAGACAAAATAGACACCAACAACTGGGCCGGAATCCTTCTACGTGACGATGTTATAATTGGCAGGGCAGATCCCGATGCGGACCCCTGCGGATACAGATCGGTACTTACCTTAAAGTTGGCAGAAAAAAACTTTGCCGCCAAAGGAACAGGCAGCTTTGGTCTGGCAGAAAAGATAATGGCAAAGGACAACCGGTTCATGAGGCCTAAAGAGGTAGATCTTCTGGCGCTTCTAGATACAAGGACTGTAGATTATATTTTTCTATACAGGTCAGTAGCGGTGCAGCATAACCTTAAATACCTGACTCTCCCTCGTAGCATTAATCTTGGAGACCCCACATTGAACCCACACTATGCAGAAGTTCAGATAGATGTGAGAGGGTCAAAGCCCGGTGAAAAACTTACCATGAAAGGTGAAGCCATGGTTTATGGGGTTACGATTCTGGATAAGGCGCCAAACAGAGCTGCGGCAGAGGCCTTTATTGAATACCTTCTGTCCGAAGAGGGAGGCAGGAAAATCCTTAAAAGAATGGGGCAGGAGCCTGTCTATTCTTCCGGAATGTAGAGAAGTTCGTCAAGTGTGCGCTTTGGCACATGATGATTCTGCATTTCGTCCCTCCAGTATTTTACGTCGCCATCCTTTATTTCGTCCACAATTATAACTTCCTTTGGTTTTCCGAGGGCAATCACCATTATAGGGTCAAGATTTTCGGGTAAATGGAGCAGCTCAGAGATGCCATCCTTTTTGAAAGACGCAATCATGCAACCGCCAAAACCAAGATCAACCGCCTGAAGAAGTATACTTTGGGCAAAGATGCCGTTGTCGCACGAATAACCGGCAGAGATATTCTTATCGTGAATGAGAATTATGTATGCCGAAGGTCTCTCTCCCTCCGACGGGCCGTCCCACTCCTTAAGATATCCTGCCCAACCAAGATTGGGGAAAATCTTATCGTTCATTCCGCGGTTGTTGTTGATATAGAATTTAATAGGCTGGACGTTCCTCGACGATGGCGACAACCTTGCTGCTTCTACCATGGTTTTAAGGTTCTCAAATGAGATCTCCACCTCCTGATGGAACCTCCTGTAACTTCTGTTTTGTAAGAATGGTATCATATCTCAATTAAATTTAACAAGTCAATCAGATTGGCTGCCTTGGTGAGCCTCGGATGGTCACTCTCTTCGGCAACCTCGTGGGCCCAGATTATCTCTGAGGGTATATAGATTGCATTTGCCCCGATTTCCAAAACAGGCAGAATGTCCGACTTAAATGAATTTCCTATCATCAGAAACTGTTCCGGTTTCAGGCTGTGCTGACGAACAATTTTCATATAGTTTTCGGAGTTCTTCTCACTCATGATTTCTATGTGTGAGAAATATCTTTTAAGACCGGAACGGGCAATTTTTGACTCCTGCTCCTTAAGGTCACCCTTTGTGGCAAGTGAGAGCTGGTATTTCGCAGACAACTTTTCCAACACACTCTCTACCTGCGGATAGAGAGTCATCTCCTGTCCAATCGTATCCTTTCCTATAGAAATAAGCTTCAGAATATCATCATTGCTAAGCGTTCCCCCGCTAATCTCGATCCCACACTCTATAAGTGAGATTATAAATGGCTTCGAGCCATAGCCCAGAAGTGGAAGGTTATCCTTCTCTACCCCCAGCAAAATCTGGTTGGCAACCTCAGCACTGCAGTACCTCTCCATCATCTTTCCAAAACGCTCTTCGGCCCGTCTATAATGAAGTTCGTTTTCCCACAATGTATCGTCGGCATCAAAGGCTATTAGTTTTATGTTGCTGTTAAATTTTTTGCCGGTCTTCATTTGTCATTTATAAGTCAGGTTGCAAAGATATTCAAAAGAGACAATAGTTAGTTTGAAAAGAATTGATAAATTTACTATAATATATGCATAGACAAAACATTAAAACATAGGATATGAAAAGTTTCAAATCTTCAATGCTGACAGTCATTTTGCTGGCATTAACCTTCACCGGCATCTATAGCCAGAACGGTCAGGATATTGTAACCGGAGCCGACCAGACAGAAAGATATCTTACATCTCTTGTTGGCAAGAATGTAGCAATGACAATAAACCAAACCTCAACCATAGGCACAAAGTTGAGCCTCGACAGCTTGTTGTCGCTTGGTATTAAGGTGGTCAAGGGATTCGGGGCAGAACACGGCTTCAGAGGTGGTAACAGTTATGATTCAATTGATGTAGAAACAGGTGTGCCTACAATCTCGCTTTACAGGGGCAAGAACAAGCCAACAAAGGATGATCTTGCCGGAGTGGACATAATGATATTTGACATGCAGGATGTCGGAACCCGGTTCTATACATTTCTAGCCACACTACACTATATTATGGAAGCATGTGCAGAAAATAATATTGAACTGATTATCCTCGACAGACCCAATCCCAATGACTCCTATGTAGACGGACCGGTTCTGGAGGAGCAGCAGAAATCATTCGTTGGTCTTAACCCCATTCCCATTTTGCATGGAATGACATTCGGCGAATATGCCCTTATGATTAACGGAGAGGGTTGGCTCGCCAACAAAATTCAATGCAAGCTCAAGATAATAACAATGCTCAATTATGCACACGGGAAACCATACTCTATTCCTATTCCTCCATCTCCAAACCTGAACACACAACAGTCAATACTGCTCTATCCTTCTCTATGTCTGTTTGAAGGGACCGTCATAAGCCAGGGCAGGGGCACTAAGCCGCTGATAGCTTTCACTGTTCTGGGAAATCCCGACCTCAAAGGCAAGTATCCTTTCTCCTTCAAGGTCTTCAACCGGGCGCGGGACAATGCCGAGCAAACTACAACTGTGTGCTACGGGCTGGACCTGAGGAACTACGATACCAACATATTCAGCAAGACAGGAAGAATAAACTTAAGTTGGCTTATAGAGCTATACAATGCTTACCCGGACAAAGCCAACTTCTTCAAGAAGGGAACAAACGGAACATACTACTTTGACAAGCTGGCCGGCACGAGCAAACTAAGAGAACAGATCATTGCCGGCAAAACAGAACAGGAGATCCGCGACAGCTGGGAACCCGCACTTTCGCAATACAAGGAAATACGAAAGAAGTACTTGATTTACTAATGTGCTAATGGGTTAATGTGCTGATATGTTAATGGTTTAATGGTACATAGAGGCACTTCATTGAAAATGAAAGGCATGCATATTCATCAGCTAATCAGTTGTTTACAAACGGCTCTGCCAGAGCTGTTAGCAGTTATCAGATAATCAACGAATTGTTTATTTGATTGATTTTGAGACCGCTTTTCAAGCACTTGTAAATCAGGCATATACTACTCGCTCTGGCAGAGACTCTGCCAGAGTGAGTAGTACTTTATTGAAGATGAGAGGAATACGTATTTGTCTGCTAACCTATCATTTACTAACGTCTCTGGCAGAGCCGTTAGTAAATACCTAATCTACTGCTGTATATAAAACCATATGGAGACAAATCTTGCCGACACATACCTTCTTGAGCGAAATTTCGCATTATTCAGTGCCCTTTGCAGTTCTCACATGATTTTGCCAGACATCTGAAAAACTTCAAGATCGCTTACTTGCCTCTCTATCAAGAGTCTTCCTGTTTATGTTTATGAGTGTAATAAGAAACTATGCAGAACAACACAAAGCATGATTGTTCTGCTAAAAGTGTATTTATAAGCTGCAAGAAGCTGATATTTAGCGAGTACACTTTAATGAAAAATCTATATTTATTTGCAACATAAGATATCGTTTCCTAAATTTACCTATGCAATGACATGGCACCTAAGCTATTCTCTGTACCATCATTGATTCCTAAGCACCATTACTGAACAGTACGATTTGTATAAGATTAAATTTAGTTTAAAATGAAAAATATTTTCCTCTTTTCATTGCTGATATTGGTTGTGTCATGCAATAACACCGTAGTCAATAAGGTTGAAGTTATCAAGGCCGAAGCCGCAGGAGATCAGAATCTCTTTTTCTCCGAATTTGTAAAAGAGATAGAGCTGGTTCCGCTGGATAACAAGATGGAGGCGTTTCTCTCAGATAGCCCGGAACTTGAAGTACATGATAACGAGTATTTCATATTTAATCGAAGATTCTCATTGAATGGTGCAAGCCCTTCGGAAAACACATTATTAAAATTCGACGCAAGCGGAAAGCTAATACAATATATAGGAAGCAACGGCAGAGGTCCCCGGGAGTATATAAATGTTCAAAATTTTTGCATTTACAAAGACACAATTTACATCTTCTCATCACCAGATTTTGTTATAAACAAATTCAAACCTACAGGAGAATTTATTGAAAAAAAGACGATTCCCTGTAAAACCTTTATGCAGGCACTTAAATTTGGGGATAAGTACTTGCTATACTTGAATCTAAGGAATGGAATAAGAGACGAACGCATGGTAGTTGTAAATGAGCAAGGGAAGGAGACAGCAGCATATTTGCCAATCAAAGCAAAGATTTGTCCGTTTTTTGAAAACAATTGTCTTACTATGAAGCACAATGACGAGGTGGCAATCAGAGAGTTTTACAATGACACAGTTTATACGTATAATACTGAACATGGGGTTGTGCCCAGTCTCGTGTTAGATTTTGCTGAAAAATCGGTTCCCAAAAAAGAATATGTTGAATCAGAAGGGAGTGATAAAGACATGGTAATATACTTTAAGCAACCTTCTGCATCCATATATAAATATTTTGAAGGCGATAAATTTCTGTTTTTTGAGATTTTTGACAATACGGGAAATATCACAGACCATAAATTTTTATATGCTGCTAAAAACAAAAAATCAGGAATAATCAGGTGGTTCGACTTTGAGAAGGATAACCATTTTCTTAAAAACTCATTTCAATTCCTGGAAGGCGATAAATTTTATTGTCTGGTATATCCTCTCCATTTCGATACTATGACAGATAGTTTTAAGCGACTCATAAAAAATCCGGAGGTATTAGAGAAAATAACTCCGGAAGATAACAGAGTTTTACTGAAAATCACGCTAAAGTGACACAGCTTGCGAGAAAGCTTTCAGTATAAACACTTATAAATACAAAACATCCCTCTGAACAGCCTCAGGTTTTCGAAGAAAACTGGAAAGCTGAGAAGAGGGATGTATTTGTATAAGTTAGAAGAACCCTTTACGGGTTATATTAACTGGAGGTGTTTACTTGGAAACCCTTTCGAGCCACTTAAGCATAACAAGCATTGTAGTCATTGAGATAAGACAAGCAACCACAAATATTGTCCATGTCAGCCAGATTGGAATACTTTCGTAGAAAATAGCTCCGATGAAAAGCAGTTGATTACCAACAGCTGTAGCACCAAGCCATCCGCCCTGCATTACACCCTGATATTTTGGAGGGGCAACTTTAGAAACAAATGATATTCCCAGAGGACTGATGAACAATTCCGCAACAGTAAGGATAAAATATGTTCCGATAAGCAGGAACGGTGTTACCCTTTGTGCGTCAGGAAGACCGCCCATGGCAACAACCTCGTTGTGCAAAGGAAGGTTTGAAAGATAAGAACCTAATGACATTACAACAAAACCTAGAGCAGCAATGGCCATACCAATTGCAATTTTCTTAGGAGTAGAAGGCTCCATGCCCCTTGCTCTGAACCAGCCGAAGATACCCATTATTATAGGTGTAAGGAACACTACAAAGAATGGATTGATTGACTGGAAGATTTCTGCACCCTGCAGGGTTACAAATCCAAGGTTAATCTTGATTCCGCTCAGGTCGGTGAACTCTTTTGCGAACATTGTAAGAGTAAGTCCGTTTTGATGGAAAGAGAACCAGAAGAAGATAACAACACCGAATACTGCAAAAAGAGCATATATACGTTGACGAACCTCCTGAACCGACATTTGAATCTCGGTAGGGTCAATAATCTTCACACCATCTTTAGTTTGAATTTTTTCAACTCCAGGGAAGTTTTTCTTGTGAGTGATGTAGATAGTCAATGAAATAACCATTGCAATAATCGCTATACCAAAAGCATAGTGATATCCGGTTGTAAATACGTCAAGATAACTGTTTGCGAATGTTGTAAGATCTGCAACAGGAGTGGCACTTACTTCATTTGCCAGTTGGCCGAAACGGGTAGCAGCCTCAGTTGTAAGGGTTCCGCCAAGTTGACCGTGACAAAGAGAAGGAAGGTCTGCATTGTATTGGAAACCATGACCGTTAAGCCACCAGTTACGCATGCCGATTGCAAAAAGCGGAGCAAAAATGGCACCCACATTTATAAACATGTAGAAAAGGGAGAATCCTGAGTCTCTCATCGGGCCATACTTAGGGTTGTCGTACATTTTCCCTACCAAAGCCTGAAGGTTACCTTTGAACAGACCATTACCAAACGCAATGACAAACAGACCTAAGCAAGCCAGTGTAAGATAGAGGGTTTTGTTAGGCACCGGTGTAGGTGTAGGAATAGCCATGAGAAAGTATCCCACTGCCATCACAATGATACCAATCATGATTGTCCCCTTGTAGTTTCTGGTCCTGTCAGCAATTATACCTCCAACCAAAGCTAAGATGTAAATTGATGCATAAAAGATGGAATAGATAATCCCTGCACTCTTTCCGTCCAGACCGAATTTCGCCTGAAGGAACAGTACAAGTATCGCCATCATTGTGTAGAACCCAAAGCGCTCACCCATATTTGCGAGAGCAGCTGAAAGAAGTCCTTTTGGATGTTTTTTGAACATAGTTTGTAATATTATTTAGTTAAAAAATTGGCTACATCTATACAAAAGTAGTAAAATTTAGATAACTTTGTTAAAAAGTGAAATGCTCAATGGCAAAAATCGGATTTTATTTAATTTTAGCTCCTCTTTACATAATATCACTTCTGCCCGGCAAAATCCTCTACTGTATTTCTGATTTTTCAGCTTTTTTTCTGAGGAAAATTATCAGGTACAGACAGGGTGTTGTCCGGATAAATGTTGCCAGGTCATTTCCAGATTACAAGTATGATAAAATAGAGGAGATTATAAAAAACTTCTATACAAATTTCACTGATGTTTTTATTGAACTTCTATGTTCAATATCTACCACCAGAGAGAAACATTCGTCAATCTCAGAGTTGGAAAATCCGGATTGCCTTAAAAAGTTTCATGATAAGGGCAAGTCTGTGATGATTGTACTTGGCCACCAGGCAAACTGGGAGAACATACTTATTGCCAATCTCTCTCCATCTGGTTATGATTCAAAGGATTTTAGGATTGTATACAAGAAGATGCGGCACAAGACGCCGGACAATATAATTAAATGGATAAGGATGCGTCAAATGGAAGGGAAGCTTGTTGAGTCGAACGAAATTGCAAAATATATGTTTAAGCATAAGGAGGAGCAGCTTTGTTATTTTCTGGTTGCGGACCAATCTCCTCTTCCTGGTGCAAAATTTGTTGTGAACTTCCTCAACCAGCCCACGCTTATGATGAACGGGCCGGAGCAATTGTCGGGGAAGCTTAATATCCCGGTTGCCTTTTTGAACAGCAGGAGGGTGTCGAGAGGTAAGTATAAATCTACACTTTCTGTTATTACGGATGATCCTTCAAAAACAGAGGAGGGAGAAATTACCCGCAAATTTGCGGCTCTTTTGGAAGAGGGTATCAGGTCGCAACCATCCGATTGGCTGTGGTCACATAAAAGGTGGAAGAGAAGTTTAAATGATTTAAAGAATTCAAGTAAGAAACATGATGAATAAAACGCTAAAGATATGCCTGGTTGCGATCTTCGCAATAATTACCATACAGGCGCAGTCACAGTCAAACAGAACGGCAGAAAAACTTCCGTTGGGAACCATTGTATACTCTCTGCCAATAACAACATTTCAATTTATTGCAGAGGCTGGTCACGAGTCGTTCATTGCCGGGCCCTATGCAAGATTTGCACAAAAATATCTGGGTATCCAGGCCAGGGAAGAGAGCGGGGAGTTCTACAAGCTAATGTCTGTAGAGATGTTTCCATACATAGAAGCCGACAACTCCTCAAATATTGCCCTTAATCTTGGCAACTCAAAGACAGCAACACTGAATTTTCTGGAGTTCATAAATCAAGGTCTTATTATATGGTCCGACTCCTATACAGGCAAGGAGCAGAAGATGCGGTTTGCAAATACGATGGACAAATCGGCTTTCACCTCCTCACTGTCGACATCCAACCTTACAAATGAAAAAAGCACACTTTACAAAACCGTTCAGACAACATCCGGTCTGGAAAGAGTAGCTGTTCAGCAGAATCAAGTGGTTGAGAAGAGTATGGAAAAAAGAGCAGAAGAGACAGCCGCTCTAATATTCAAACTAAGAGCAAAAAGGATAGATATAATTACGGGAGAGACCGATGCCACTTTTAGTGGGGAGGCTCTTAAATCTGCCATAGATGAGATCAACAGGCTTGAATCGGAATATCTGAGCCTCTTTATAGGAAAAAGCAGCTTTGATACACAACGCATGAGCTTTGAGCTTGTGCCTTCTGCAGAAAGCCAGAAGCAGATGTATATAGCATTCAGAATATCGGACAACCTTGGGCTGCTCCCGTCAAATAACCTTTCAGGCAGACCCATAGTACTGGAACTGTCTCAGGAAGGGAAAGTTTCAGAAGCTCCAGCAATGGATCTCTCAACATCAAAAGGTAGGGTAATCTACAGAAAACCAGCTATAATGAACGCAAAGGTCATGGATGGACAGACACTTCTGCTTCAGACGAGGATACAGGTTTATCAATTGGGAAGTGTACTTTCATTTCCTCTCGAAATTGCAACAGCAAAATAGAACAATAATTTTTAAATAATTAAAACAATGAGTATTGCTAATTTAAATCCAACAAGGGTTTGGAAAAACTTCTATTCCCTTACACAAATTCCTCGCCCCTCAAAAAAAGAGGAAAAGGCAGTCCTTTTTCTGCAAAACTTCGGAAAAGGCCTGGGACTGGAAACAGTTATTGATGAAATTGGAAATGTAATAATCCGCAAACCGGCAACTCCGGGAATGGAGAACAGGAAAGGTATAATATTACAGGCCCATATAGACATGGTCCCTCAAAAGAACAGCGACAAGGTTCACAACTTTGAGACCGACCCAATAATTCCAAGAATTGTTGATGAGTGGGTTTATGCTACCGGAACAACCTTAGGGGCAGATAACGGAATGGGCGTTGCTGTTGCTATGGCAATTCTGGAAGCTAAGGATTTGGTTCACGGACCTGTTGAGGTTCTCATAACAATTGATGAAGAGACCGGAATGACCGGAGCAAGGAATCTTAAGCCAGGTTATTTAAAGGGTGATATTCTTATCAACCTTGACTCAGAAGACGAAGGAGAACTGTACGTAGGTTGTGCCGGTGGTCTTGATGCCACGGCTACATTCAAGTATAAAAGTGAAGCTGTACCGGCAGGATTTACAGGCATGAAGCTGGTAATTAAAGGTATGAAAGGCGGACACTCAGGTATGGATATAGTTCTAGGCAGAGGAAACGCAAACAAGAGTCTTGTAAGGATCTTATTGCCACTTATCAAAGAGGCCGAAGCAAGGGTATCGTATTTCGAAGGGGGAAGCCTTAGGAATGCAATCCCAAGAGAGGCTTTCGCTACATTGGCAGTTCCAGCCGGAAAGGAAGCAGTCGCTAAAGAAATTGTAGAAAAGCATTTCAACGAAATAGTAAATGAACTTGCTGCTCAGGAATCAGGAATTAGCATCACTATAGAAGAGTGTGCGGCACCGGCAGAAGTCATTGATACTGCAACAGCACTGAAGGCTGTTCTTGCAATCTATGCCTGCCCTAACGGAGTGGAGAGAATGAGTGACGCTATGGAAGGTCTTGTAGAGACCTCAAATAATCTTGCCATTGTCAAGGCAGAGGCAGGAAAAATTGAAGTTAAGTGTCTGTTGAGAAGTTCAGTTGACTCTGCAAAGGATATGCTTGCATCGTCTCTGACCGCAGTGTTTGAACTGGCAGGAGCAGAAGTAAAACTAACAGGAGGATATCCTGGATGGAAACCAGACATGGACTCAGCTATATTGTCTACCATGAAGGAAGTATACAAGAACATGTATGGAAAAGAGCCTGAGGTTAAGGCAATTCACGCAGGTCTGGAGTGTGGTATCCTTGGTGGCACATACTCTAACTGGGATATGATTTCATGCGGACCTACAATAAGATCTCCTCACTCACCGGACGAAAGAGTAAACATCAAAACCGTTGACAAATGGTGGAATTATGTTGTTGAAGTGTTAAAACAGGTCCCTGTAAAAAAATAATTTGTCCACTTGGAAATATTATCTATCTTTGCAGCCCTTTTTAAATAAATTATTAATCAAAAAACGAGTATGTTAAAACAGTACGAAACCGTTTTCATTGCAACTCCCGTTTTATCTGATGTTCAGATAAAGGAAGCGGTAAAAAAGTATCGTGACATCATTACCGAAAATGGTGGTGAGATCGTTCACGAGGAGGACTGGGGCCTAAGAAAGTTGGCTTACCCTATTCAAAAGAAAACCACAGGTTTTTATCATTTAATCGAGTTTATGGCAGACCCTCAGTTTGTAGCTAAACTAGAAATTCAGTATCGTCGCGATGAGCGCATCATTCGCTTCCTGACATTTGCAATGGACAAACATTCAGTTGCTTATGCAGAAAAGAAACGTGCAATCAAAGCAGAAGTAAAAACTAAGGAGGTTTAATTATGGCAAATCAGGTAAACAACGAAATCCGCTACTTAAATCCTCCGACTGTTGAGGTTAAGAAGAAAAAATACTGTCGCTTTAAAAAGTCCGGTATTAAGTATGTAGACTATAAAGATGCAGAGTTTCTAAAGAGATTCCTTAACGAGCAGGGTAAGATTCTTCCCCGTCGCCTTACAGGAACTTCACTGAAATTCCAAAAGAAGGTTTCCGTAGCTGTAAAGCGCGCCAGACACCTTGCTTTATTACCATATGTTACAGATTTATTGAAATAAGCTAAGGAGAGAGATAACATGGAAATTATACTAAAACAAGACGTTCTTAATTTGGGACATAAAGACGATATCGTTACAGTACGTAATGGTTATGCCTCAAATTACCTGATTCCTCAGGGCTTTGCAATAATGGCAACTTCATCTGCGAAAAAAGTACATGCAGAAAACATGAGACAACGTTCCCATAAAGAGGCCAAAATTCGTGATGCAGCAGTTGTACTTGCAGCCAAACTAGAAGGAATGCAGGTTAAATTAGCAACAAAGGTTAGTTCAACAGGCAAGATCTTTGGTTCTGTAAACAATATTCAGGTAGCAGAAGTTCTTGCTGCACAGGGCTTTGAGATTGACCGCAGAGACATTACCATAACAGGTGAAGCCAATATAAAAGAGGTAGGTATTTACGATGCAATTGTAAAATGTCATCGTGACATTAAAGCAAATATCAAGATTGAGATAGTAGGAGAGGAATAAACCTAAACCTTAAAAAATAAAGGCCATCTGTTCAGGTGGCCTTTTTTTGTTTATGTTCCATAATTTTTTTGATATATATGTTTTTCATATTAACTTTGTACACACTGTATCAACATTTACACAACATTAACTAAACACAGATCATCTAACTATAAATAATTAATAATATGAAGAAATTTCTAACACTAGTATTATTGTTAACAGCTGTTGCAACATTTGCTCAACAGACTGCAAATAAACCCGAAAGTAAGTACGGGCCATATCTTACAAATGGATTCTTTGACAACTGGTTTATATCTGCCGGTGGTGGAGCTCAGATTTACTACGGAGAATTTGACGGAGACATCAGTGCTGGAAAACGTATTGCACCAGCTGTAGATGTAGCTCTTGGTAAATGGATCACTCCTAACTTCGGTGTTCGTGCACAGTATGCAGGTGGAGATGTTTACGGCTCAATAAGAGGAGCTAACGGAAGATACAGAGTGGGTATTGCTGGCTGTACAGGCTGCTATAAGGAGCAATTCAAGATGTTCAACCTTCATGGCGATGTTCTTTGGAACCTGTCAAACACATTAGGTGGTTACAGAGCTGACCGTTTCTGGGAAGTAATACCATTTGTTGGTGTTGGTTATGCAAGATCATGGAAACTGACAGTTAATCCGGTAATTAAAGAGGTTGGAATGACAACAGGACTTATCAACAAGTTTAAAGTAACTCCGGCCATTGATGTAAACTTAGAATTGAAGGCTCTTCTGGTTAACGACAGGTTTGACGGATACGAAATTGGTGAAGGTATTGAAGAACTGCTTACAGCAACTGTAGGTTTTGCTTACAATTTCCCTCAACGCGGCTTCAAACGTCCTGAAAAACCAATCATTCCTGACTACACGCCTTATACATCAAAAATATCTGAGCTAGAAAAACAAATTGCAGATGCAGATACTAAAGCAAAGAAACTTGCAGATGAGCTTAATGTAGAGAAAAACAGAAAACCTGTCACTGTAACTAAAACTGAATATATTACAGCCCCAATGGCTATTTTCTTCCCAATAGACGTTTCTAAACTTACAGACAAAGACCTTATCAATCTTGGTAACTTTGCAGATATGATTAAGAAATCCGGCAATAAGTTCAAGATTATGGGTTCTGCAGATAAAGAAACAGGCAATAAGAAATATAACATGAAGTTAAGTGAACAACGTGCAAACCGTGTTTATGACGTTCTTGTTAACAAGTTTGGAGTAAACCCTTCACAACTAGAAGTAATTGCTAAAGGTCAGGAGGACGAGCCTTTCAATAAACCAGTTCTTAACCGCGTTGTTATTCTTGACTAATACTATTTAGTAATTATCCGCTAACGCGCAATTTAGTAGAGACCGATAGTAAGCTTAAACAGCAACTATCGGTTTCTTTTTTTAATACCTTTGATTAAAATACAATCTGCCATGAATACAAATGAAGTTCAATTCAAAGGCATTAAAATCAATGGATTCTTAATGCTGTTTCTAAATTTTTTACTGATAATACTCTCTGCAGCTCTGTTGTTTACAATTCCCTATTTTGGTGAGTGGATAATTGCTTTATCTGTAATAGGTTTTATCAAGAGCATGTTTATATGGGCAGGATTCTTTCAGCTAGAGCCTAATGAGGCGCGGGCTATGGTTTTTTTTGGAAAATATTCAGGAACATTTAAGGAGACAGGATTTTTCTGGGTAAATCCGTTTCTTACAAAGAAAAAGCTATCGCTAAGAGCCAGAAATCTGGACGTTAAACCAATTAAAGTAAACGACAAGGTGGGTAACCCCATTATGATAGGACTAGTTCTGGTATGGAAGTTAAGGGACACCTACAAGGCAATGTTCGAAATAGATGCTCAGACAATGGCAACTTCTAATTCTCCCGGAGCAGGATCGGCTGGTGCAGGAATCCAGACCGTAAGCAGCAGAATGAACGCCTTTGAAAATTTCGTAAAGGTTCAGTCCGATGCAGCACTTCGCCAGGTGGCAGGTCAGTATGCATATGACGACAATGAATCTGATAAGGAGGCTCTTACCTTGAGAGGCGGCGGAGAAGAGATAAACCATCAGCTCGTGCTTGAACTCAACAACAGACTGGGAATGTCCGGATTGGAGATTCTTGAAGCCAGAATCAACTATCTGGCCTATGCACCTGAGATAGCTGCAGTCATGCTTCGTCGTCAGCAAGCATCGGCAGTAATTGCAGCCCGCGAAAAAATAGTAGAAGGAGCAGTAACTATGGTAAAGATGGCCATTGACAAGTTGGAGAGAGACGAGGTTGTAAAGTTTGACAGAGAGGAGAAGGCCCGTATGGTGGCGAACCTACTTGTTGTACTTTGTGCCGACGAAGCTGCTCAGCCCGTGATAAACACCGGCAGTTAGCGGGTACATTGGGAGGTACATGGGGACGTATCTTGTGTACCTCTTAACCTCTAAAAAAAAACTTTACAAAAAAAGAATAACTAAGCATTTTAGTTGCGTAACTAAAATATTTAGTTATATTTGTTGCAAATTCATATTAGCATGCAACAAAGAGCCAAAAATATTCAGAAACTGACAGTAAAAGAAGAGGAGTTGATGAACTTCTTCTGGACAAAAGGAGATCTTTTTGTTCGTGAATTACTGGAGTTCTATCAGGAACCAAAACCCCATTTCAACACACTTTCTACAATTGTAAGAGGTCTGGAAGAGAAGGGCTTTCTGGATCATAAGTCTTATGGTAATACATATCAGTACTATTCGGTCATTTCTCAAGAAGACTATAAGAACGGCGCCCTGAATAATGTCGTAAGTAAGTACTTCAAAAACTCATATCTGGGTGTAGTGTCATCACTTATAGAGGAGGAACGGATCTCTGTGGAAGAGCTAAAAAAGCTTATTGAGAAGGTTGAGAAAATTGAAAAACCACCAAAAAGCAAGTAGTCATGGGAGATGTATTTGTATATATCCTGAAATCCTCCATCTGTCTTGCGGTATTTTATCTCTTCTTCAAACTGATGCTTAGCAAGGAGACGTTTCACATATTCAACAGAGTTGTGCTTCTCTCCCTTTTTGTATTCTCTCTTGCGATTCCGTTTATTGAAATTACCCTTCAGAAGGAGACCCCTTATTCCGGTCTGGCCCTTAATCTGGATGCTTTACTGGCAATGGCCCAAACAGTTGATGTCGGCCCTGAGGTTGCTAAAAGTGCCGACAACTGGTTAGTTGCTCTGTTGATTATCTACATGACCGGAGTTGCTGTCACTGCTTTTATTACAGTCTGGTCCTTTGCAAGAATGTATATCTTGCTGAAAATTAAGGAAACAAAGAGGATGATTATTGAGAAGAACATTGTACTAGTCATTCACAAGAAAACGATCGCGCCATTTTCCTGGATGCGGTTCATTGCAATTTCAGAAAAGGACTATAATGAAAACGGAAGTGAGATTATCACCCACGAGATTGCCCATATATCCAGATTTCACTCAGCAGATCTGTTGTTGGCGGAGTTGGTAAAAATCATCCATTGGTTCAATCCTGCAGTTTGGCTCTTAAAGCAGGAACTTCAGAATATTCATGAGTATCAGGCCGACGAGGCGGTCATACAAAAAGGCATCGATGCAAAACAATATCAACTATTATTAATTAAAAAAGCTGTTGGCGACAGACTCTACACTATGGCCAACAGCTTTAATCACAGCAAACTAAAAAGCAGAATTACCATGATCACAAAGAAAAAATCAACTCGTCCGGCAGCTCTTAAAGCATTGTTTGTGCTGCCTTTATCTGTATTAGCAGTAGTTGCATTCGCCTCCGGGAGAGTCAGCACTGCATTAGAACCGGTTTCTGAGGTCAAAATTACAGATTTTATTCAGAAAGACACCATCAAAAAAGAGGTGAAAACCATAATGGTCAGCATAAATGAAAATGGGAAAGGAATAATGAAAACAGAGACGGGGAAGATCATTGTTCAGTCTGATAAAAAAGAGGACAGACCATTAGTAATAATAAACGGAAAAGAGACCGACTGGGAAGTATTTAACGCAATTAACCCCGCTGCCATAAAATCAATATCTGTACTTAAAGATAGGAGTGCAGCAGAAAAATATGGTGAAAAGGGCAAAAACGGTGTTCTTGTCATAACATTAAAGAATACCGAAAGTGTCTCTGTAACAAAATCTGACAATCCGGCAACAATCGAATATGTGAATATTATGTTGAAACACAAACCGGGAGATCCTGAACCAATTTGCATTGTGGACGGTTTAGGAACTGAGGATTATTCCTCTCTTGATCCTAATTCAATCAAGTCGATAGAAGTATTTAAAGGGGAAGCTGCTGTTCGTAATTATGGTGTTAAAGGTAAAAACGGAGTTATTCTGATTACTACAAAAAACGCATTTGAAAAATCTAATAAAAATTTGCTGCTTATGAGAGAGGCAAATATTTCTGCCAAAGACAAACCGCTTTACGTTATTGACGGAGTTGTCGACAGCACTTTTGCGAAATCAATTTCTATAGAATCGATAGAATCGATAGAATCGGTAACTGTTATTAAAGATATCGCCGCTGCTGTTACATTGTATGGGGACAAAGCCCAGAACGGAGTCATTTTGATAACTCTTAAAAAGGGAAATCCTGAGGAGAATAAGAAACAAGCAGTAAAAATTACAGGAACAAAAGAGATAGACGAGCCCCTTTATGTCATTGACGGTGTTGTGAAAGAAAATTTTGACATGAAATCGTTGGACACCTCCACTATCCAGTCAATAAATATTTTAAAAGATGATGCAGCTGTTAAGAAATATGGCGAAAAAGCAAAAAACGGAGTTATTGAAGTGACACTTAAACAGAAATAAAATTTTATTAAGCGGCCACCTAGGCAACTATAAGAAAATCAGCTTTATGCTAATACTATCCTGACAGTACAACCAGGATAATATTAGCATAAGGCTTTTAATAAGATAGATAATGGCAATTAAAACGGATATTAAATGTTAATTCAAACTCCTCTAAAGTGTGTTTTTTAACTGGAATTTATTTGTACCTTTGAAAACTTTTTTCGAAGCATTTTTATAGACAAAATATAACAAAATGAAACAAGATCTTCAAATTTCCGAACTCATAAAAAAGGAAGAGAATCGTCAACTTCATGGGATAGAATTAATCGCATCCGAGAACTTTGTCACTCCACAAGTATTGTCGGCACTTGGCTCGGTTCTTACCAATAAGTACGCAGAGGGATATCCCGGTGCAAGATATTATGGTGGATGTGAAGTGGTGGATCAGGTTGAACAACTTGCCATAGATCGTTTATGCCAGTTGTTTGATGCTGAATATGCAAATGTTCAGCCTCACTCAGGAGCACAGGCTAATATGGCTGTTTTCATGGCTTGTCTTAAACCAGGTGATACTTTTATGGGTCTTGACCTGTCACATGGCGGACACCTGACGCATGGATCTCCTGTTAATGTATCCGGCATATTGTATAACGCTGTTGCATATCAGGTTGCAGAAGAGACAGGCAGAATAGACTATGACGAAATGGAGAAAAAGGCTCTTGAATTCAAACCTAAACTTATTGTTGGAGGTGCTTCGGCATACTCTAGAGAGTGGGATTGGGCAAGGATGAGAGAAATTGCAGATAAGATAAATGCAATTTTTGTAGTTGACATGGCACATCCTGCAGGAATGATTGCTGCCGGGTTGCTCGATAATCCAGTCAAGTATGCACATATTGTTACATCTACTACCCACAAGACCCTCAGAGGTCCACGAGGAGGAATTATACTTATGGGTAAGGATTTTGAGAATCCTTTCGGAATAAAGACACCAAAAGGTGAGAACAAGATGATGTCTGCAGTATTGAACTCAAGTGTTTTTCCTGGTATCCAGGGAGGTCCGCTTGAACATTGTATCGCTGCAAAAGCTGTCTCGTTCTTCGAGGCACTTCAGCCTGAGTTCAAAACATACCAGCTTCAGGTAAAGAAAAATGCCGCCGCAATGGCTGCTGCCTTTGTAGATAAAGGATACAAGATAATTTCAGGTGGTACAGATAATCACTTAATGCTAATTGATCTTAGGAGTAAGTTTCCGGATCTTACCGGAAAAGTGGCAGAGAAAGTTCTGGTTTCGGCAGATATTACTGTGAACAAAAACATGGTCCCATTTGACTCCAGGTCACCGTTCCAAACATCGGGTATAAGAGTGGGCACACCTGCTATTACATCAAGGGGCCTCATTGAAAAGGATATGCCATTTATTGTGGACCTTATAGATAAAGTATTGTCTAATACGGAAAATGAGCAGGTAATAGCAGAGGTAAGAGAACAGGCCAGAAAAAAAATGCACGGACTACCATTGAATATCTGGTAGACAATCGGATATATAGAATATTGTGAAATAGTTACTTTGAACCTGAGGGATTCTTAGTAACTGGAGTAACTGGAGTAACTGGAGTAGCAGGAGGCAGGTCATTTGGTTGATCTGCCTTTTTTTCCGGCTCCTTTTTCTTGCCAAAATAGATAGCAGTCTGTTTAAAGGTTGGCTTTTCTATACTTTTGACAGATTCGGCCTGAGAACTCCTTATTAATCTGGTAGAGATATCAAAGCGGGTTTTTGGCCTTGAGGAATCTAGCCATCTGAATCCTTTTAATGTCTGTTTATCCTTTTCAAGATCAAATATTGGATAGGCATTACTCTCAATGTTATCGTAACTGGTTACTTTTTGAATGCTTTTGCCGGAAAATTTTGTGCTCATCTGTTTGCACGCCTTCTCATTCATTGTTGTTATTATACTGTCCTCTGCAATAAACAACAGAGATGAAACACCGCCAAAAGCGTCAAAACGGATTAGTTCTCCATCCTCAAAAAATGCTACCATATCGGCGCTCTTAATCTGGTGGAAATGAGTTGAATCTTCTTTGATAGCAACAAAGGCCGACGATGTAAACTCTGCCTTCCTTATCTTGCCACCGTTAATAACAACCTGAATGCTGTCCGACGACAGCTGATTGCTATCGGTCCATATCACCGGATCTTTAAACAACCTTATAAGTGAGTCAATTGAATTGAACAAAAGAGAGTCACACATTCCCTGCATGTTGTTCCTGTAGAACTTAACGTTTTTATTTGCATAAAGGAATCGGATAGAGGTTGTGTCTGCACTCTTGAGAAGAGTAGAGTCCGCACCCTTCTGCAGAGTGGAGTCAACCTTTTTCAGCAATGTGGAATCGGCCCTTTTAAGAATCGTTGAATCGGAAAAAGGGTTGACAACAACTGTATCAATCTTGACAGGTTCTTCGACGACAGGAGGTTCTTTCTGCTTTGACTTAATTTTTGACTTTCGCCCAATTGTGTTTCTGTCAGGAGGATTCATAGAGTTGCCGGGTTTCCTCTCTAAAGGACTCTCCAGTGTCCTCTCATTATTACCGGAAGACTTCTTTACATCAGGTTGTTTTTTGAGTAATTCTCCCAAAGGGTCCTTTTTGCTCTCCTTATAGCGGTTTTCTGACAGGGCGACAGTAACGGAGTCTACTTCACTTTTCATTAAAGTATGATACCTTATTGTGTCGGCGACAAAGAAGAGAGTGTCGGCAACACCATCCTCAATAGTGTAGGATGCAACGCTTGGTTTGTTTGTCAGAATAACCTTGAATGGTTTTTGCCTGAAAGAGGCATGGTCGGCAAAAAGTATTGCAGATTGAGCAGTATCCAGAAGTTGTATATTGTTGAAGAGCTCTGCCTCTGCAGTTTTTCTGTTGTAATTGATAGTATCTGCCCAGATTTCTGTGTCTTTGGTCTTTATGTAGGCATCTTTGGTAAAATGAAAAAGTTCATTTTTTCTGTCGTACCATCCTCCGTTTGCTTTCAAAAAGCCATCATCCTGCCATGCATTGGTTCTGCCAAGAAAAACAGCTCTGTCTGTTTTTGTGAGGTAAGCAAGAGAGTCTGCTGAGAATTCAACGGAGTCTCCCATCATCTCAACCTGATTCCGGAATACAAATTTATTTAGCTTGCTATAAAAGAATCCGTCAAGACTTTCGATTGTGTTGCCATCTTTGTTTACCATGCTTCCACCGTTGTAGAAAAGGGCAATACTGTCTTTTGTGTAGTAATCGAGATAGTGGGTTCTTAGTTTGTTGTTATCCTTGTCTACAAGCTCAACGAGATTTCCCCTGATTTCGGCTACGGATCTGTCTGCAAAATACTTGATTCTGTCGCCAAAAAGAGTCGTCTGGTTC
Source organism: Bacteroidales bacterium (assembly GCA_041659025.1). GTDB lineage: Bacteria > Bacteroidota > Bacteroidia > Bacteroidales > UBA932 > Bact-08. Next base: position 999,821 of record JBAZZA010000001.1, read on the forward strand.
TGTATTATCCGGACATTGCCAATAGCATCAACCGTATTGGAAAGAACGTTCCAGATTGCAGTGTCGCAGAATATCAGAGCATTGTTGTGAAGAAACTGAGCCGGGCCGGTAACTTTTCTATACTCTTTTCCCTCAATCTGCTTATGTTCGGCCGACTGGGCATAGATGAGCCTTACTAACCTGCTTTCCTGATTCTTAAGTGAGTCTTGAGAGAATAGCAGAACAGGAATAAGAGTAAAAAAGAGTGTAGATAATTTTCTAAGCATTATTATTTAATCCAGCCCTCTCTTTTGAACGGACAATTTGCGAAAAGAGGATCAATAATTATAAAGGTACTTTTCTGTTTCTTTGTTACAAATTCATCAATTGCCTTTAGTGCTGCCTGATTTTTGAACTCATCCTGAAGCACTGAGAAGTCCTCCTTGAAAGAGGCTATGTGTGATGGGATTATTTTATCCAGTCTGATTATCTTGTAAACAGTATTTCCGCTCTTCTCTGCATTTTCAACAGATTCGAACGGTTCTGAAATTTCGCCGACTTTAATGTTTTCAATGATTTTATAGTCAGCAGGATTAAGCTGATCTTTGTCAAAATATGTAGAGCCGGAATTTTCATCGGCAACCAGTCCGCCATTCACAAAGGTTTTCAAATCCTGAGAAAATCTTCTGGCAGCCATCTCAAACTTAATACTGTCGGCTAAGATAAGTTTTTTCAAACTGTCCAACTTTGAGAAAGCTTTTGTACGGTCTATGCTTGTATATTGAGGTTTTAAAAGAATGTGCCGGGCATTGAACATATCTCCCTCCTTAGCTATCAGCTGTATAATATGAAAGCCATATGGAGTCTCTACTATTTGAGAAACCTGGCCAACTTTAAGCGACATTGCTGCATCTGAGAATGCAGGCACATAGAATTGTTTTGCTGCCATACCAAGAGCACCGCCTTTTGCAGCACTGTTTGGATCTTCGGAGTATATAGTTGCCAGAGTGCTGAACTTCTCTCCCTTCATAACCCGGTCACGGAAAGAGAGCAGTTTTTCCTTTACTGCCATAACTGCATCCTCTTTGTTAGGATAAATGAGGATATGACTGTACTGATACTGGGTTGAGATTATAGGAAGACTGTCCTTTGGAGTGTTTTTGTAGTATCTCTCAACATCTGAAGGTGTAAGAGCAGGGGCCTTCTGGGCAATATTGCTCTGCATGTTTTGTACAAGTGATTGTTCCGACAGCGTCTCACTCCACTCCTGTCTGATCTTGTACATAGGCTTTTTAAAGTACTCCTCAGTTGCTTTTTCGCCTCCAAGTTGTGTCATAACCTCTTGAACCCTCTGGTTAAGATTTGTCTGAACCATATCCTGACTTACTGTAAGACTGTCTAGTCTTGCCTGAGTAAGGAATAGTTTCTGGACAAGCAGATTTTCAAGTACTTCACACCTGAGGTTCTTATCGGAAGTTACCCCGCGGAAAAGCATCATCTGAACCTCTGCCTCGAGTGTAGACAGCTGGATCATATCATTTCCAATCAGAGCTATTGTTTTGTCTACTAAGCCTTTGGAGTATTTCTGAGCTGTTGCGGGAACAGATACGGATCCAAACAAAACTACGGCGAGGAAATATAAGTTTAACCTGTGTTTCATTACTTGTCTTTATTATTAAAGTTGGTTTTTAGAATATTCTTTTCAAGAGCTTCCTGGATAAGGTTTTTTTCCAGTTTGGCGATAAGTTCCTGTTTACGTTTGCTAATAATTATCTCTTTTATTCTTGTCTTGTAAAAATCATAAGGGGCAGAACTTTCAGGAGCAATTTTATCCAGAAAGAATACAAAGTATTGATAAAGGCTGTCTCTTGTCTCTATATATGATTTTGACCACGCCTCTCTTTCGCACATCTGTACATCATAGGGAATCTCTTTTGCTATATCCGAAATATCAACCCATTCATTGTTGAAATTGTCGTACCTGTCGGCTGAGTTGTAGCAAAGCTTCTCAAGTTCGTCTATCTCCTCAATGGAATTAGCCTTGTACATTCTACGGATGTTCTCCAGATTAGGTGACCTGTCAGAAATCTTGATGACTCTTGCCTTTACAACGGAGTTATTAAGTGTGAAGTTTGAAGAGTAATTGTCGAAGTACTCCTTACATTCATCTTCTGTTATAACAGTGTCGAGTCTGGCCTCCAGGTATATCTTTTCATATTTGTATACCAGCAGTGATGATTTATAATCTTCCAGTTCCTGTTCGACATCACTTTCCGATTTTGATAATTCACTTTCTGCTTTTTTTAGTAAAAGATGTTTGAGTGCCCAAGAGCTCACATACTGCTCAACCATTTTTATGCTGTCATCAGGAGAGGTTCCTTGAGGAATTAGGTTCTTAACCTCCGATTCAAAAAGAACCTTATCACCTACCTCTGCTACTATAGCATCGGAGGATGTAAAGTTCAGATACTTGCATGAAAAGAGCAGCGGTATCAGAACCAGAATTAAGATTTTTTTCATCTGTTATCTACTATAATTTGGTGCCTCTCTGGTAATTGTAACATCATGTGGATGGTTTTCAATTACTCCGGCAGCTGTTACCCTGATAAATTTAGCCTTCTGAAGCTCTTCAAGATTGGCTGCTCCGCAGTAACCCATCCCTGCTCTTAAACCTCCAACCAGCTGATAAACCATTTCACTAAGAGTCCCTTTATAAGGTACCTGTGCAACAATGCCTTCCGGAACCAGCTTCTTGATGTCCTCTTCCATATCCTGGAAATATCTGTCTTTGGAGCCTTGCTGCATTGCCTCAAGTGAACCCATACCTCGGTATGATTTGAATTTTCTCCCGTTTAATATTATGGTCTCGCCTGGTGACTCCTCCACTCCTGCAAACAAAGACCCTGCCATAATTGAACTTGCACCCGCAGCAAGTGCCTTGACCACGTCTCCCGAGTAACGTATGCCGCCATCGGCTATCACCGGAATGCCTGTTCCTTTAAGAGCATTTGCAGCTAACATAATGGCTGTCAGTTGTGGCACGCCAACTCCCGTAACAACACGTGTTGTGCAGATTGAGCCTGGTCCAATACCAACTTTAATGCCATCTACCCCACACTCGGCCAATGCCAGAGCGGCTTCGCCGGTGGCTATGTTTCCCGCAATAACCTGAAGCCCGGGAAATGCGGCTTTAACTTGCTTAATAACTCCCAGTACATATACTGAGTGACCGTGGGCAGTGTCAATAACAACCGCATCTGTTCCTACAGAGACAAGCTTTTCAACCTTTAGAATTGTATCTGACCCTATTCCAACAGCAGCAGCAACAAGCAGCCTTCCCTTCTCATCTTTGCTTGCGTTAGGATTATCCTTTATTTTTGTAATGTCCTTGTATGTAAGAAGCCCAATCAGAACGCCATTCTCATCTACAACCGGCAGTTTTTCAATTTTATGTTTTTTTAGAATTGCACTTGCCTGTTGAAGGTCTGTCCCTCTGCCTGTAGTTACAAGATTATCCTTTGTCATTATTTCACAAACGGGTATCTTCATGTTGTCTATGAAGCGCAGGTCCCTGTTTGTCACAATCCCTATTAATCGTTTATGTTCATCTACAACCGGAATACCTCCGATTTTATTCTCCTGCATAAGACTAAGAGCGTCTCCCACACACGCATCCTTGAATATTGTGACAGGATCGTAAATCATTCCGTTCTCTGCTCTTTTCACCTTGCGTACATGTTCCATCTGGTGTTCTATGGACATGTTTTTGTGGATAACACCTATACCTCCCTCTCTTGCCATTTCAATTGCAAGTGCAGCCTCGGTAACAGTATCCATGGCAGCAGAAACAATGGGGGTGCTTATTCTGATATTGCGTGAGAACCACGAGCTGACATTCACCTCGCGTGGAAGTACCTCCGATCTGGCAGGGACCAATAAAACATCGTCAAATGTTAATCCCTCGGGCATAATTCTGTCTATTAAAGATTGCATGGTCTCTTTTTTTTATAATCTGCAAAGGTATAGAAAAAATGGTTATATTCGAGGTCAAATCTTAATCTATGAAAAACTTAATAACACTTACAGCAATTCTGATGATTTTAAGCAATATCTCCTGTTCAAATCAGGCAGGAACAGAGCAAAAAGATAATGTGTCGGCAATTTCTCCCAAGGTTTTGACAAGTACAACAGAACAAATGAAGCAGAAATTTACGGACGTTGCAAATCAAGAACTTATGATAAAGGGCGTTGAGCAATTGGCACAACAATGGAGGGCCGGAGATGGATCGGCAGAGGAATTCACCGCTTTCTGTCTGGAAAATTTTGCTGCAACACCTGAGGCTAAGAAAGGACTTTTCAATAAACTCTCAATAGCATTTGAATCGGTATGGGGAGGATATAACAAGATGAGCATAGAATTAAAAAAGCCACTGCACCTTGACGGGGATCCTCTTGCAGCTATAGATTATATTTTTGGTGCCTATGATCCGTCAAGTCATCTGACAGAGGATCTGTACAACAATAAATTAGCATATATTACCATATTAAATTTCCCATATTTCACTCTTGTCCAGAAAGATGAAAAGGGACCGGAATGGAGCCGTCTCGACTGGGCTTATGCGAGAATGGGTGATGTTTTCACTCCAAAGGCACCGGCAGCAGTAAAACAATTAGTTGCCGATGCTGAGATGAGAGCAGAAAGTTATATTGCTGAGTACAATATAATGATGGGTCATATAGTTAATGAAAAAGGGGTGAAACTTTTTCCTGAGGAGATGAAGCTTCTTAGCCACTGGAACCTGAGGGATGAAATCAAGTCGAACTATGCAGCCGGCCCGGACAATATGGAAAAGCAGAGAATCATCTATAAGATTATGATGCACATAGTTGAACAGACGATACCGCAACAAGTTATTAATAACCCTGAATATGACTGGGCTCCCTATGCAAATACAATCACTAAAGGAGGAGTAGCCGAAGAGGTTAAACCTGAAGGTGAAAAAAGGTATGAGGTTCTTTTGGATCAGTTTAAGGCACAGAAGGCAATGGATAAATACTCATTTGCAAATCCTACGGCCATTCTCCGGGCTTTTGACGGGGGCATGCAGATAAAGCAGGAGGAGATAGAGAAGATGTTTATTGAGTACATCAGTTCTCCAAAGGTTTTAAGGGTAGCAGAGATGATTAAGGAGAGACTTGGCAGACCATTGGAGCCGTTTGATATCTGGTATGACGGATTTAAGTCGCGCAGCTCAATTTCTGAGGAGATGCTCACTAAAAAGACTAAATCGCTTTATCCTACAGCTGAGGCATTTGATAAAGATATCCCTGCCATGCTGGTGAAATTTGGATTTCCGGCAAAAAAAGCCGAAGAGCTTGGAGGAGCAATAGTTGTTGAGGCGGCAAGAGGTTCGGGACATGCTTGGGGAGCACAAAGCAGAGACGATTTTGCGCGTCTTCGCACCAGACTAGCTAACGGAGGAATGGACTATAAGGGTTTTAACATTGCTGTTCATGAGATGGGGCACAATGTTGAGCAGACTATAAGCATGCGGGATGTAGATTACTATATGCTTAACGGAGTTCCAAACACAGCATTCACAGAGGCAAATGCATTTGTTTTCCAAAAAAGGGACCTGACGCTTCTCGGCTATAATCAGAAAAATCCGGATAAGGAAAAAATGACAGAACTTGATATTTTCTGGGGGTCATATGAGATTATGGGAGTTGCACTGGTGGACATGAATGTATGGAAGTGGCTGTATGAAAATCCTGAAGCCACCCCAACACAATTGAAGGAGTCGGTGATTACTATCGCAAAAGATATCTGGAACAAATATTACGCACCTGTTCTGGGCGAAAAAGACTCTCCGCTGCTTGCAATTTACTCACACATGATAAATTCCCCGCTCTATCTGGCGAATTACCCTCTGGGTCATATTATTGAATACCAGCTGGAAAAGTTCTATGCGAAAAAAATATGGTCAGAAGAGGTAATGAGAATATATGCAATTGGAAATGTGACTCCTCAGCAATGGATGTTACAGGCAGTAGGGGAGAAGATCTCAACTAAAGCAATGCTTGAAGATTAAATTCAGGGTTTATAAAGACGGGACTGGAATGTATCTCTCTCTTCCAGTCTCTTGTCAAGCATATGCAGTAGCCCTGCGTTCCTTATCAGACCCCAGGGTGTGCTGTTGACGAATCTTGGCGGCACCTCGCCTGCAAATCGCTCTATGTATATATCCGGTCTCAGCTTTTCAAGGAAATCTATGAAGAAATCTATGTATTCGTCCAGCCTGAACTGAACGAAATCATCTGGATTTTGCTCAAACTCCCTCTCCATTGCCGTGCCTTTGACTATCTGAAGCTGATGAAACTTAATGGATTGAAGTGGTAATTTATTGATTTCATCTACCATCCCCATCATCTCCTCTCGTGTCTCCCCCGGCAGCCCAAGAATGAAGTGTGCTCCCTGATGAATGCCTCTCTTTGCTGTTTCATTAACTGCCTCAACTGCTTGAGCATAGTTGTGTCCGCGATTGATTCTTGAAAGAGTTTTGTCGTATGTGGTCTCAATACCGTATTCAAGTATGACAATCTTGTTTTTCGAAAGTGATTGCAGGTAATCCAGTTTTTCACCATCGATACAGTCCGGTCTTGTCCCAATAACGAGTCCTACAACTGCAGGGTGGGACAGAGCCTGTCCATACAAATTCCTTAGTTGTTCCAGGGGTGCATATGTGTTTGAAAATGACTGGAAATAAGCCAGATATTGCTCTGCTGTCCGGTATCTCCTCTTATGAAATTCGATACCTGTCTCTATCTGGTCAAAAATGGTTTTGTCGGGAGAGCTATACGATGGATGAAAAGCAGAATTGTCGCAATAGGTACATCCTCCGGACGCTATGCTTCCATCACGGTTGGGACAGGAAAAGCCTGCATCTATGACTATCTTCTGAAGCCTTTTGCCATATTTCTCCTTGAAGTATCCGACATATGAATTGTACCGTTTATACACTACATTCTGATTTTAATGACTGCCTTTTTTATCTTGCCTTCCCCTATAAGTGGAGCGTGTGCGTCATGAGGGAAAATAACTGCAATATTATCCGGCCCGAGACTTACAAAATTTTCAGGTACCTCTTCCAGAAAAGCAATGTCTTTTACTTCGTCATAAGGGACATTGTCGCCGTTACACCTGCTCCGGTCGCGAATTCCTATTGTTTCGGTTCCTTCAAGCAGTACGTGAATGTCAATATATGTGTCATGGACCTCCAGCGGGGGTATTTCCAGTCCTTTTCCTTCACCTTCCCAGATTGTACAATAAATATCGCGGCCATCTACAGGATACTCCCCTGGTTCCATCTCATGTAGCTTGTTTTTTAACAAAAATGAGTAGACCTTCTCAAATCTGGAGTGAAGGTTGAGATATCTCTCAAAACCCTTTAATGAATCTAAAATCATGCTTTAAATTTTAATGCAAATATAGTATCTTTGTATATAATAACGCACCTTAACCTATAACCTAATGAAAACCAGAATTATAACAATCTTCTCATGTCTGGTTGTATTGCTTGTGGCTAACAATAATGTTGCAAAGGCACAATACGACGGAAAGCATGAGTGGAGGGCAGTATGGATAGCCACTGTCAATAATATTGACTGGCCCTCAAGACCGGGACTGACTTCTCAGGAACAGCAAAAAGAGCTTACAGAATACCTGGATCTTTTCAAGAAGATGAACTTTAATGCCGTGGTACTTCAGGTAAGGCCCACAGCCGACGCATTCTATATATCGGAAAATGAGCCATGGTCAATATATCTAACAGGCGACCAGTCCAAGGCACCTGACCCTCTCTACGATCCTCTTGCTTTTGCAATAAAGGAGGCTCACAAAAGGGGGATGGAACTTCATGCCTGGTTGAATCCTTACAGAGTGAGTCAGGATACATCAAATATTCGCCAATTTTCCAACAATCATCTATACAAAAGAAACCCTGAAATTTTTCAGAAGCATGGGAAAAAACTCTATTTCGACCCGGCCTATCCTGAAACACGGGAATTTGTGACCAGGGTTATAAAAGATCTGGTAACACGTTATGATCTGGACGGAATTCATTTTGATGACTATTTCTATCCTAATAATGACTTTAACGATTCCCTATCCTTTGCCAAACATTCACGTGGTTACAAGCCTGAGGACAAAATGGCATGGAGGAGAGAGAATGTAGATTTAGTTGTAAAGATGCTGAGAGATACAATCAAGTCTGTGAAACCCTATGTTAAGTTCGGTATCAGCCCTTACGCTGTATGGAGAAACCTGAGGGAAGATCCAAGAGGCTCAGATACAAAAAGCTATGGATATACAAACTATGACCATCTGCATGCAGATATTCTGCTGTGGATGGAGAAGGGATGGATAGACTATGTTTTGCCGCAACTCTATTTCAACATAGGCTATGATAATGCAGATTTCAATGTTCTTGTAAAATGGTGGAGAGACAATTCAGCCGGAGTTCCTGTTTATGGAGGACTTGGCACCTATCGTCTTGAAAAAGATTCAAAGATACCTGCATGGCGCTCTGCTGAAGAGATAAGGAAGCAGGCAGATATTATAAGAGGATTACCTGTATACCAAGGAGTTTGCTATTTCAATGCTAAGAATATGAAGGAAAACAGACTAGGTGTCAACAACGTTCTGAATGCATTATATAAAAACCCTTCTCTGGTTCCTCCTCTTAAAGGATTCGACACCTCAGCTCCCGATGCTCCGGCTAAAGTGAAAATGTACAAAAAGGGAGAGGTTTTGTATTTCACCTGGGATAACCCGGCAAAAGATGATTCCAAAGGAAATAAATTATCTGTCTATTATCATGTAATCTATAAGTTCCTGAAGGGAGAAACACCTGATTTTACAAAAGGGGATTCCATTGTGGCACTCACTGGAGAGGAGTGCTTCATAATGCCATCAGCAGGACAATCGTCATACGTCTTTTACGTTACGGCACTTGACAGGCTTTTTAACGAGAGTGCCCCGGTTAAGTTCAAATAGTTATCAAACAATCTTAATATATTCAATATGAAAAAAGTTCTTATTGTATCAATGGCTGCCCTACTGGTCTTCTCTTGCTACATCGGTCCCAAAAGCAAAGAGATACAGGAACAGTTTGACATGATGTCAAAAAAGATAAAAGCGGAATATGCTCCGGACAGAAGAGTGAAGACATATGAGGCCTCCCTGGACTTATCTGCCGACTTAAAAAAGATAGTACTCAGAGGATCCACAACAGAAGCAGCAGCTAAAGATGCTCTTATCAAGGCACTTGCTGGTAAAAACATTGATGTTCTGGACAGTATGATTGTTCTGCCCGACTCTTCACTTCAGGGTAAGGTTTATGGTATTACAAACCAGTCTGTCATAAATTTCAGATATGGCTCTGACTATTCGAGTGAGTCTGCAACGCAGACATTACTTGGCACGCCTTTAAGAATACTTGAGAAGAAGAGTGGATGGACCCGTGCCGTGACTCCTGAGGGGTATATTTCATGGACCACATCAGGCAGCATCAAGCCAATGAATGAACAGGAATACAATGAATGGATTGCTGCACCTAAGCTGATTATTAACGTTCACTATACTCTTTTCCGCGATGGAGCATCTGAAAATTCAGGTGTGGTAATGGATGGAGTGATGGGAAACATTGTTCGTGCCAACGGAACTGAAGGCAACTATTACAAGGTTTTACTACCAAATGGTAAAAGTGCGTTTCTTCTTAAGTCAGCTGCCGAGGACTTTGGCAAATGGATAGAAAGCCGTAACCCTACTCCTGAAAACATTATTGCAACTGCAAAGAAATTCATGGGATTCCCTTATATGTGGGGTGGTACATCAATCAAGGCCGTGGATTGCTCCGGTTTTACAAAGACAGTATATTATCTTAACGGAATTATATTGGAGAGAGATGCTTCTCAACAAGGTCTCACAGGCGATAGTGTAAACATAGAAAACGGACTTGATAGTCTAAGACCTGCGGATCTTATTTTCTTTGGATCAAAAGCAACTGCAGAGAAGAAAGAACGTATTTCTCATGTTGGAATATACATAGGAGGGGGAGAATTCATCCATTCATCAAATTGTGTGGGGATAAACTCGCTTATTCCAGAGGCAGCAAATTATTATACGGGTTCAAAACGTCTTGTTCGTGCCCGTAGAATTCTTACAAAAGTTGATGTTGACAATGATATAATATCCATAAAGAACCACCCTTGGTATTTTCCTAAACAAGCAAATTAAAATGAAAGAAGTGACAAACAGAAGAGATTTTCTCAAAACAGCCGGTCTGCTGACAGCTGCAGCCACTATACTTAACCCGTTCGATCTTTTTGCCCAGAAAGGTGGAAGAGCAATGAAAGGCGGCAGTAAAACCATGGTTCTCTCATTCAGGCCATATGATGCTCAGATGAGACATGTCTTTACAATTGCAAACTCATCACGTACCACCACCCAGCTGGTTCTCACCGAAATTACCTGGGACGGATATGTTGGTTACGGAGAGGCCGCAATGCCTCCTTATCTTGGAGAGACACAAGCATCTGTAATTGACTTCCTTAAAAAAGTAGACCTGTCGCGTTTCAGCTCTCCATTTGAAATACAGGACATTCTTACCTATGTAGATGCAATTGCTATCAACAATACGGCAGCCAAGGCAGCAGTAGACATTGCCCTGCATGACCTGGTAGGAAAGATTCTCGGACAACCCTGGTGGAAGATATGGGGATTCAATCCGGCAAACACACCTAACACCTCTTTCACTGTAGGTCTGGATACAGAAGAAGTCGTTAAAGAAAAAACCAGAGAGGCATCGCCATATAAGGTTATCAAGGTGAAATTGGGAAGGGACGAAGCTACAGACAAGATGATGGTAAACACCATTCGTTCCGTTACTGACACTGTTATATGTGTTGATGCAAACCAGGGATGGAAAGACAAACACTATGCACTTGACATGATTAACTGGCTCAACGAGAAAAATGTAAACATGATAGAGCAGCCAATGCCTAAATTGTTACTGGACGAAACAGCTTGGGTTACAGAAAACAGCCCTCTTCCGATTATTGCTGATGAGGCGTGTCAGAGGCTGACCGATATTCCAAAGCTTAAGGGAGCGTATAACGGGATCAATATCAAACTCATGAAATGTACCGGTATGCGTGAGGCAAGGGAGATGGTTACGCTGGCAAAAGCTATGCACATGAAGCTTATGATTGGTTGTATGACAGAAACATCTTGTGCCATATCTGCTGCAGCGCAAATTGCTCCGGAAACAGAGTGGGCAGATCTTGACGGGAACCTTCTGATTTCAAATGATGTGTTTAAAGGTATGCTGATTGTTGACGGCAAGATTACTCTTTCAGAACTACCAGGAATAGGAGTCGTAAAGCTTTAATAAATTATTTTACCTACCTTTGCACGAAATAAATCATAATTATGGCAAATCTTAGAGTAGTTAAAAAAGATATCGACTTCCTGCTGGCTCAGGTAATATCTGATTGCTGGACATTTATCTATATAAATCCAACAAAACAAAGTGAGGCAGCAATAGAGATCATGAACGATGCAATTGAACTCAGAAACAGTCTTTATGCACGGGTGAACCATCCCGACAGAAAGAATCTGAAGGATTCATACAAGGCTGTCAATATTGATCTTCTAAAAGGAGTTGATGCTCTTTTCGTAAGAATCAGCGAACTGACAAAATAAGGGGACTGGGGTACATGGGGACGCACATTGTGTACCCAAGGCGACATAAATAAGTAGTGGGTAAATTCGTTGCATGCATAGAATTTGCCCATTTCCTTTTCTAGCTGTTTCAATGTGCTCGGAATGGGTACACAATGTGCGTCCCCATGTACCCCCTAAATGGTTGTGCGATAGGTGCGAAGTTCTTTTGAGTAGAGTTTTTCCTTGCCTTCGCAGAGGTTATTGAGCAATCTATGAAATTCCGCACCGTGGTTATGATGCTTCAGGTGGCAAAGTTCGTGGAGAATTATAAAATCGGCAATATGGGCAGGGAGCCTCATAAGATGTATGTTGAGGTTTATATTGCCAAGCTTTGAACAACTCCCCCAGTTTGTTTTATTGCTTTTAAGGCTAACTCTGTTGAATTTGAATCCAAATTTGTTCGCCAGCTCACCGGTCCTTTCCGGCAGATACTCTTTTGCATCGTGTTTGAGAATCTTCAAAACAGCCAGAGCCAGCTCCTCTCTTGACGTTTTTGGTGGATATTCTATTTTCCCTACACCTGGTGAGACAGCTACCCTTATCTTAACAGCCCCTTCTACCTCGAAAAATCTAATCTCTCTCTTAATAGTAGTAATGGTATGACCCTCCCCAAGTGGAATAGATTTTTTTTCGCTCTTTAACTGCTGTTTGCGGATACTCGATATAATCCACTCCTCCCGTTCATATATAAAACGTTCTGCCGACGAAAATCTTGTAAACCAGGGGATTGAAACATTAACCCCTTTGATAGGATGAACCGTTATTCGGATGTTTCTGTTACCGACCTTTTTCCTTATTGTAATAACTCCGATAACCGGGTGCTTTATGACTTTTTCCATTATTGTAGTAAGAATACCCGAAGTTTATCTCCAATTCCGATAAAAGAAATCCCTTCTGGAATCTCAGCAATCGCATTAGCCTTGGCAAGAGCAAGAATATGGGCCGATCCGTTATAGTTGATAATAGTGAAAGTCCCGTCAGGAGATGCAATTACCGGAATCAAAGCCTTTCTCTCGGTGTGTTTTCTTTTGTAGTCCTGTGCAGAAGCCATTTCAAACCACATAACAGGATTACTTGAATGCATCGATTTGAAAATAAACGGTCTGATAAGCAACTCAAACTGGATAAAAGATGATACCGGATTGCCGGGCAGTGCAAAAATCACCTTTTCTGTCTTTTTAGAACCCGGTTCCTTCTTTATTGCAAATGTGCTTGGTTTACCTGGTTGAACGGCCACCTTGTCAAAAAGAATTTCGAATCCAAGGCTGCTAATGATAGAAGGGACAAAATCGAAGTCACCCATAGAAACACCTCCGGTCAGAATAAGAATGTCATTATGCGCAATAGCCTGCTCAATTGCCGCTTTTAGTATCTTTTCATTATCCGGCACAATGCCGTAATAACTTGCAACTGCTCCGCTTCTCATAACCTGAGCTCTCAACTGCCAACCGTTCGAATTTCTTATCTGAACCTCTTCCGGCACAATATCCGGTTCTACAATTTCGTCACCTGTGCTTAAAAGACCTATATTAAGAGGCTTTAAAACAGGTACAGTGCTTATTCCCATAGCAGCCAAAATTGCAATATGCTGGGGTTTTACAAAAGTGCCGATCTCCAGTACCAATTCACCCTCTTTAATATCTTCTCCCTTTAAGCAAATGTTGTTTTTTAATTTTTTCCCATCAGGATTTGTATATCTGATAAAATCGCCTGCATCTTCTACCTCTTCTACCATAATGACAGTATCAGCCCCATCGGGAAGCTTGGCCCCGGTCATGATTTTGCTGCAGCAACCTTCTGTTATTTTTAATTTTGGAGAATACCCCGCAGGTATGTTCTCAATCACTCTCAGATCCTTCTCAATATCCTCTCCTCTGCATGCATAACCATCTACGGCCGACTTGTTGAAAGGAGGCATATCTCTGTCGGCGTATATATTGGATGCCAGAAAGTGATCCATCGAACCGGCAAGAGGAATCTGCATCGGATCTGCCTCAAGGGGGTGTGAAAGAACAATTTCTATAGCTTGTTCGAACTTAATCATATTGGTTGCAATATTTGGTGCATAATTCCACAAATTTAAGAAAATTGTTGTGCAGTGAAAATATTTGCCTATATTTGCGATCCCGATTTTGGGGAAACAACAATAATTATCAATTGCTTAGAACAATGGCAACTTATTTAGCAGCAGAGAAAAAGCAAGGGATTTTCGGACAATACGGAAAGTCTAATGCAGATACCGGCTCCGCAGAGAGTCAGGTAGCTTTATTTTCATACCGTATCGCTCACCTTACCGGTCACTTAAAAATCAACAAAAAAGATTACAACACTCAAAGATCTTTGTTGAAACTGGTTGGTAAAAGACGTCGTCTTCTGGACTACCTTAAGGCAACAGACATCGAGAGATACAGAAATATAGTGAAGGCTCTTAACCTTCGTAAATAAAGCACAAAAAGGGTGTCCGGGTGGCACCCTTTTTTATATCACTCTTACCAATAATCTGATTATATTTGCATCAAACATCTGTTACTTGTCAAAAAAGCGACTCGAGGCAAGTAGTATGGCGGAATACATAATTAATAATAAACTCTCGTAGGGAGAGACGAGTTGCATAGAATTTATATGAATATAGTAAAGAAGACCATCCAGTTGAACGATGGCAGGACTATTGAAATCGAAACAGGAAAGCTTGCAAAGCAGGCTGATGGTGCAGTAGTTGTAAAAATGGGCAAGACCATGCTTTTGGCTGCCGTAACCTGTGCTAAAGACGCAAAAGAAGATGTGGATTTTATGCCACTTTCTGTTGAGTACAAAGAGAAATATGCCTCAGCAGGCAAATATCCCGGAGGATTTTTAAAGAGGGAGGGACGTGCAAACGACTCGGAGATATTGGTTTCCCGCCTTATTGACCGTGCATTACGTCCTCTTTTTGCAGATGATTTTCATGCAGAAGTATTTGTTACCGTAAACCTGATTTCAGCAGAGAAGGATATTATGCCTGATGCTCTTGCAGGTCTTGCTGCTTCAGCAGCATTGGCTGTAAGCGATATTCCTTTTAACGGACCTATCTCAGAGGTACGTGTAGCCAGAATAGATGGAAAATTTGTGATCAATCCTTCTTTTACAGAATTGAAAGAGGCGGATATCGACATAATGGTTGCTGCAACACTTGACAATATTATGATGGTTGAGGGAGAGATGAAGGAGGTTGCTGAAAAAGACATGCTGGAGGCAATCAAATTCGCTCATGAGGAGATTAAGAAACAGTGTCAGGCTCAGATTGAACTGATGGAAGAGGTTGGCAAGACTCAGAAGAGAACATATTGCCATGAGAAAAAGGACGAAGAACTGCAAGCAATCATTCACAGTTTTTGTTACGACAAATGTTATGCAATAGCAAAATCGGGAGTTTCCAAACATGAGAGAAGCGATTCATTCGAAGCCCTTAAGGCAGAGTTTGTCGCAACACTTTCCGAAGAGGATGCAGCTGCAAAGAAATCTATGATCGACAGATATTATCATGGTGTTGAGAAAGAGGCAATGCGTAACATGATTCTAATTGATGGTATCCGCCTTGATGGCAGAAATACTAATGAAATAAGACCTATCTGGAGTGAAGTTGACTATTTACCAACAACCCATGGTTCTGCTCTCTTTACAAGAGGAGAGACCCAGGCGCTGACTACTGTCACTTTAGGTACCAAAATGGATATGAAAGAGATAGATGAAGTTTTGGTAGAAGGCTCTTCTCAATTTGTACTTCACTACAACTTTCTTCCATTCTGCACAGGCGAAGCAAAACCATACAGAGGAACAGGCCGCAGGGAGATAGGACATGGCAATCTTGCAATGAGGGCACTGAAATATGTGGTCCCTACGGGAGAAGACAATCCATATGCAGTACGTGTTGTTTCCGACATTCTGGAATCAAACGGATCATCATCGATGGCTACAGTATGTGCTGGAACACTAGCACTTATGGATGCCGGTGTAAAAATTAAGAAGCCCGTTTCAGGCATTGCAATGGGCCTGATTACTGACTCAAAAACCAAGAAATTCGCAGTACTTTCAGACATCCTCGGAGATGAGGATCACCTGGGTGATATGGACTTCAAGGTTACAGGAACAAAAGATGGTATAACCGCTACACAAATGGATATAAAGGTAGACGGGCTCTCTTATGAAATCCTTGAACAAGCCCTGGAGCAGGCTCGTCAGGGTCGTCTGCATATTATGGGAGAGATGATGAAAACCATGAGCGAACCTCGTGAAGACTACAAACCTCATGTTCCAAGAATCATCCAGATTGTCATTCCTGGAGAATTCATTGGTGCTGTCATTGGTACCGGCGGAAAGGTTATTCAGGAGATTCAAAAGGTTACAGGAACAACAATTACCATTACCGAACAAGACAAGACAGGTGTTGTGGATATCTTTGGTGAGAACCAGGAGAACATGGAGGCTGCACTTAACTGGATCAAGGGCATCACAACAGTTCCTGAAGCAGGAACAGTTTATAAAGGAAAAGTTGTCTCAATTCTTGAGTTTGGAGCGTTTGTACAGATTCTACCAGGAAAAGAGGGATTGCTACACATCTCCGAGCTTGACTGGAAAAAGGTTGCACAAGTAGAAGACGTAGTTAAAGTAGGTGACGAAGTCGAAGTCAAGCTTCTTGAAATAGATTCGAAAACCGGTAAAATGAGACTTTCGCGCAAGGCTCTTATTCCAAAACCTGAAGGATATGTCGAACCAGAGCATAAGCCAAGGAGAGATGATGACAGAGGACCAAGGAGAGATGACAGAGGACCTAGAAGAGATGACAGGGGTCCACGCAGGGATGGTGAAAGAAAACCTTTCAGCAGAGACTAATTTAATATCGATATAATGTATACGGGCACTTGAAAAGGTGCCCGTTTTGCTTTTGATTTATACAACATAAATCGTTCGATGTGTAAGAAAATTTTATATTTTGATTTCAATACGTAATCAAAAACAGAGGAATGATTTCTTTTTGTAAGAAAACGAAAGGTTTCTTCTTGTTTCCTGTTCTTGCATAACTCTGAATATCAGTCTCGTAAATTATGCTTCGCTCTTCTTAAGATTATTTGGAAATCGTTTAAAATAGTTATAAATTCGTAGCCACAACACCAACTAACTTATTTTTAACTTAAATTAACTTAATCTATGAAGAAAACGATCTTGTTCGTCTTATCCCTATTGCTTGTCAATATGGTTATGGCTCAGATGAAGGTTACCGGAAGAGTGACCTCTTCTGAAGATGGTTCTCCAATCCCTTATGCAAACATCCAGGTAAAGGGTGTCAGGGGAGTCGGGGCAACCACAGATCTTGAAGGTCGGTATGCTTTTGATAATCTGTCAAAAGACGCCGTTCTAATTTTTACCTATATAGGCTTTACCTCTCAGGAGATTCCTGTAAATGGAAGGGCCGTAATAGATGTCTCACTGGCTACAGATGCGCTAAATCTGGAAGAGGTAATGGTTGTTGCCTATGGAACAGCCAAAAAAGGAACCTTTACCGGTGCTGCCAGCGTTGTTAAATCGGATGCTATCAAAGACATGCCGAATGTGTCTTTTGAAGGAGCCCTTAATGGAAAGGTAGCGGGTATGCAGATTACCACTCTTTCCGGACAGGCAGGATCTACATCATCTATCAGGGTGCGTGGTATAGGATCCATGAATGCTTCAAACGATCCTTTGTATGTTGTGGATGGAGTTCCTGTAGTATCGGGAAACTCAAGTCAGCTTAGTGGTTACATTTACACATCAAGCAATGTGATGAGTACAATTAATCCAAGTGACATAGAGTCCATAACAGTATTGAAAGATGCAGCTGCCTCTTCGCTTTATGGTTCACGTGCAGCAAATGGGGTTATTGTAATAACCACAAAACGCGGGAAACTGGGAAGAACCTCTGTAAACTTCAAGGCTTCCGTTGGTTTTACACCTTCTTTTGCTACCGACAACTACGAAGTTGCAACTCCTGAACAACAAGTAGAAATGTACTACGAAAACTTCTGGAACGCAGGGGTTTATTATCAAGGAAAAACCAACGCCGTTGCAAGTGCCGATGCTCTTAAACAGCTGAATAACAGGTTTAATAAACATGGGTATATTTTCACTGCTCCCGATTATACAGTCAACTCCCTTACAATTGGAGGCGACAGGGCAGGCACGTTTTTCAATTGGGAAGATGTTCTCTTCAGAACTGCTACCTTTCAGACTTATGACCTCTCTGTTAGTGGGGCAACCGACGCATCAAGCTACTATACATCACTATCCTATACAAAAGAACAAGGACGTAGTGTGATAAATGATTTCGATCGTATTACCGGCAGGGTCAACCTATCTCAAAAAGTAGGTAAGTATGTTGATTTCACAACAAACATCAACATTGCCAGAAGCGGAAAGGAGGGTTTCAACGATACACGTTCTACCGGAGCCAACTACTTCCTGCAAAGCAGAAACTTGTTCTGGCCTCTTTACTGGCCTACTGACTATGTAACCGGGGCTCCATGGACAGCAAGATATGGCAGTTATGCCTACAACCCTGTGTATTATAACAACGAGTGGGAAAATACTTCAAAAACGCTTAGAATAACAGCAAATGAGGCTATTACAGTAAAAATTCTCCCTGAATTGACTTTCAAGACAATTTTATCGTATGATAACTCACAGACTAAGGACCACCTTTATTATAGTGCCGCTCACTTTACTGGAGCAGGAACAAAGGGATCTGTAACAGAAATGACTACAAATACCAATAAACTGGTATCTTCTTCAACTTTGAATTACAATAGAACTTTTGCGGAAAAACACAATGTAGGACTATTGGTTGGATGGGAAGCTGAAGACAATCAATCAGATTTCCAACGTTCAAGTGGTACTGACCTGCCTACAAGTGCACTTCATACTGTTGCCACTGCCGGTAAACTTGATGCAAGTGCCTATTATTGGGGTAACACAATGCTCTCGTTACTTTCAAGAGTTGAGTACAATTACAACAACAAGTATTATGCTTCCGGTTCATTCCGTCGTGACGGTTCATCAAGACTGGGCCCTGAATCACGCTGGGGTAACTTCTGGTCACTGGCCGGTTCATGGAGAATAGACGAGGAGTCATTCATGAAAAATATTGACGTAATAAGCAGTCTCAGGTTAAGAGGTTCTTATGGTGTTAATGGTACTTTGCCTTCATCAAACTACGGATGGCGCTCACTTTCTACATATGCAAACAAGTATATGGAACTTCCTGGCGGTGGTGTAAGTACTATTGCCGATGCAAGCTTGTCATGGGAAACCAGTTATACTTCAAATATTGCATTGGAGTTTGGATTGTTGGATCAAAGAATTACAGGTACTGTTGAATATTTTAACAGAGATTCAAAAGACTTGTTACAGGACGTTCCAATCTCTCAGATAACCGGTTTGAGTTCAACACTTAAAAATGTAGGAGAGATAAACAACAATGGTATTGAGATAGAACTGAATGGAGATATTGTTAAAAATAAAAACCTTACATGGAGTGTCGGTATAACAGCATCACATGTGAAATCATCTGTTACTAAACTTTATTGAGGACAGAATATCATATGGTATGATCCAACAGGAGGTGATGCAAGAGCAAAATATATATACAAAGAGGGAGAATCTACCCTTGCATTATATGGACGCGAATGGGCAGGTGTCGAAAGAGAGACCGGTAAAAATGTTTGGTTCCTTAACAACGACAAAACTGCGACAACTACTATAAATGGCCGTCCTGCAACTTACAAATATACAGATGCATCTGAAGTCATTATTGGTAATGTGCATCCTAAATTATTTGGTGGATTCAATACTGAGGTAAACTGGAAAGGAATAACCCTTTCACTTAACTTCAACTATAAGATTGGTGGGTACACATATGACGCTGCTGGTCGTGACGTTACTGACGACGGTTATTACTGGGAAAGAATCATGTCTAAGGACCAGTACGACAACAGATGGACACCTGAGAACAAAGATGCAAAATACCCGCAACGTGTAGCTGTTGACTTTGAAGATGTTAATCAAAAGAGTAGCAGACACATGCATAAAGCAGATTATTTGAGACTAAAGAGTCTGACATTGGGTTATAACATTCCAAAATTACTATTGAATAAGGTTAAGATTTCAAGTGCAAGAGTATACTTCAATGGTGCAAACTTATGGACTTTAGCTGCATATAAGGTTTACGATCCTGAGGTAAATGAATATGGTACCAGGGGATGGGAAGTACCGATTGGCAAAACATACACATTCGGTGTTGAATTTAGTTTCTAATTTTAATAAATGCTACAATGAAAAAGACAACAATATTATTGACAGTACTGGGCATTGTACTACTTTCATCATGCGAGGGTTTTTTGGATGTCAAGCCAAGTAACTCAGCAGCTGCCGAAACATCTATCACAACGGCAGCAGATGCAAATGTGGCAATTAACGGTTTGATGAGGAAGATGACATCTTCTGACTATTACGGCAGGAACTTTATCATGTACGGCGATGCTAAGGGTGGAGATTTTGCCATTCGTTCCCAAGGAAGAGGCTTGGATGCTTTATACGTTTTCAATCACTCAGTATCTTCAAACTCATACGGAGGTTACTGGTCACAGATGTACCATTGTATACTTCAGGCTAACAACCTTCTTGTGAATATCGCAAAGATTGAGGCAGCCGGAAAAGGATCAACTCTGTTGAGCGAATACAAAGGACAGGCTTTGACAGCAAGGGCTTTGATTTATTTTGACCTGGTTCGTCTGTACGGCAAGCCATATACCATGGATAAAACCTCTTATGGTGTTCCGTTGGTACTTGAGCCGCTTGATGCATCTGATCAACCTACACGTGCGTCTGTAGAAGCGGTTTATATACAAATCATGAAAGACCTTACAGATGCATCACCTTTACTATCGAAGACTGTATTAAAGGGTTTCCTTAACTACTATGCAAATATGGCTCTTCAGGCTAAGGTTAATCTTTATATGGGAAAGAACACAGAGGCTCTGGCTGCTGCAGAAACAGTAATAACCAGCAATAAATACACCCTTTATGCAAATGATAAATGGGTAAGCTCGTGGTCCACAGTATTTGGTTCGGAGTCAATCTTTGAGCTTGCTATATATCCGTCAGAAGCCGACCTGCTTACAGGTTCGCTTGGGTACTATCTGCTGCGTCTGGCTAAAGTAACAGGTGCAATGGGATATTTTATGGCTAGTGACTATTGGCTTGCTAGAATCAACGAAGATCCTGCAGATGTTCGTAAGGGCATTATGGATTATGATGAGTCATCTACCAGCAGATTTGGATCTTGTCTTAAATATGCTGGTGTAGATCTTAAAGGA
Organism: Bacteroidales bacterium; assembly: GCA_041659025.1. GTDB lineage: Bacteria > Bacteroidota > Bacteroidia > Bacteroidales > UBA932 > Bact-08. The sequence goes on from JBAZZA010000001.1 coordinate 1,020,968, forward strand.
GACAAGGGTACTGCATCGGCAGTTAACGTGAAGGTTATCCGTCTTTCGGAAGTTTATCTTATGGCTGCTGAGGCTGCTATGGGTCTGACAACTCCGGACAAGACAAAGGCTTCTACATACCTTAATGCTATCCGCAAAAGGGCACCAAATCTTGCTCCTTCAACCACAACTACTGTAACTCTTGATATGATTCTTGATGAAAGAAGCAAGGAATTGTTTGCAGAAGGTCATAGATTTTTTGATATGATGCGTCTGAACAAAACAGTTGTATTGAATGATGAGTTCATATATCCTGCTGTTCAGATTGTACATCGTACAAAATCAATTGACAGGACATTCTACAAGACTATCCTGCCTATTCCACAAGCGGAAATTGATGCAAATCCTGCAATCAGGGCTCAGCAAAATCCAAGTTACCAATAGGAATTTGTAAATAATCAATAGAGAGGTTGCTACTTATGTGGCAACCTCTTTTTTTTGCAGCGCAGATATTCAGCCCTATGCTTTCATGGCCAAGTGTTGATAATCAACAACTTATCAAAAATTCTCTCAGGGCATAATAACCTGAAAATCAAATGTATGCCATGAATGCATAGGGCTGAGTTTCGGTACAGTTGGTACATCGGGGACGCACATTGTGTACCCAAAAAGGATATGGTGCGGGAGTTGAAGATGCTTGGCAAAAGGATTTGGGCACCCTGCATTTTGCATCTTAAATATTGATTGGAATTTTTTTAAGCTGATCAATCGTGAAGTGGCTAAATGTGGTGCAGAGCTTTACCTTGCTTGCAAGGAGGGTTTGGGCACCCACTCAGGGAGCACTGCGTGAAAAAACAACGAGTGGAGGTGTATCAGGGGACGCACATTTTGTACCCAAAAAGAATATGGTGCGGGAGTTGAAGATGCTTGTCAAAAGGATTTGGGCACCCACTTAGCAAATGCAGCGTCAAAAAACAGGAAGCGAAAACCCGCAGCTGTATGGGTTGGCATAATCCTGGTTTTCGCCTCTGTTTTTTAGCGAAGTGAGCGCGAAGTGGGTAAATCCGGGACACGCATCTGAAAATCCCGCACCATACCAGAAACAGGGTACACAAGATGCGTCCCCGTATACCCATTTACAATTATTGTTTATATTTGTAGCCAAATATTAACAAATTATAATAAAATATAAGCCAATATGGACTGTTTTCATATAACCCTAAAGAATCACACCCTTGAAAATTTGGAACTTCTGTTCAGAAATGAATGCACAATTCAATTATCAGATGAGGTAAAAGAGCGAATTATCAAATGCAGGAATTACCTCGACAATAAAATGAAAAGTCAGAAGGAGCCTATTTACGGCATCAATACGGGTTTTGGTTCTTTATGCAATGTGACAGTCAGCAACGACCAACTTTCGCAACTTCAGAGAAATCTTGTGGTTTCACACTCTTGCGGAATGGGCGAGGAGGTTCCTCAGGAAATAGTAAGGCTGATGATATTTCTAAAAATAAAATCATTGTCATACGGTTATTCAGGAGTAAGACTGGAAACAGTTGAAAGACTTGTGGAGATGTTCAACAACAAGGTTTATCCGGTTGTCTATCAGCAAGGTTCACTGGGAGCTTCCGGTGATCTGGCTCCACTGGCAAATATGAGTCTGCCTCTTCTTGGCCTGGGAGAGGTGAATTACAATGGTAAAAGATATGAGTCAAAGGAAATCAATGATAAGTTTGGATGGAAACCGCTTGTGCTTGCCTCTAAAGAGGGACTTGCTTTGTTGAATGGCACTCAGTTTATGCTTGCATATAGCATCTGGAACATAAGGAAAGCTAACAAACTGTCTGCTCTTGCAGATAAGATAGCAGCACTCTCCCTTGAGGCTTATGATGGCAGGCAAGAGCCATTCACTCACGGAGTCCATGCAATAAGACCACACAAGGGGCAGATGGAGACTGCTGCAAATATGAGGGCATATCTTGAGGGAAGCGACCTTATCAATATGGAGAAGAAACATGTGCAGGACCCATACTCATTCCGTTGTGTTCCGCAGGTTCACGGAGCATCCAAAGATGCACTTGCATTTATAGAGAATTCATTTGTTACAGAACTGAACAGCGCCACCGACAATCCGACGATACTACCTGAAGAGGATAAAATAGTATCAGCCGGTAATTTCCATGGGCAACCACTCGCACTACCATTGGATTTTCTGGCAATAGCGATGGCAGAAATCGGCAGCATCTCAGAAAGGCGGACATATCAGCTTATCTCTGGCAAGAGAGGATTACCCTCTTTCTTGGTGGCCCATCCGGGATTAAACTCCGGCTTTATGATTCCTCAGTATTCTCAGGCATCAATTGTAAGTCAGAATAAACAGCTCTGTACACCGGCATGTGTAGATACCATAGATTCGTCACAGGGTCAGGAAGATCATGTAAGCATGGGAGCAAATTCAGCAACCAAGTGTTACAGAGTAGTGGAAAACGTAGAGAAGATACTCGCTATTGAGATGATGAATGCAGCACAGGCACTTGAATTCAGACGCCCCGGCAAGAGCTCACCAGTTCTCGAGCAGTTTGTGGCCGAATTCAGAAAGTATGTCCCGTTCATTGCCGAGGACGAGATTATGTATACCAACATGAATAATTCTGTGAAGTTCTTAAGAGAAGTACAGATGTAATGAAGACACTTATAAAAAATATAAAGAGGCTCATACAGGTAGAGGAGAGCGATCCGGTGAATATGAGATCTGGAAAGGAGATGTCGGAGCTCAACTGTATCGACAATGCATATCTCATTTTCAAGGAGGATAAAATCCTCGATTTTGGCGAGATGAAGCATCTGAACGAGAACTTTCAAGGTTCTGTCTTCAAATCAATCGATGCCAAAGGCAAGATGGTGATGCCTGCGTTTTGTGACTCACATACCCATCTTGTTTATGCCGGAAGCAGGGAGATGGAGTTTTTTGACAAACAGAAGGGGCTCTCCTATCAGGAGATAGCAAAGAGGGGTGGCGGAATTTTGAACTCGGCAAAATTGCTTCATGAGACAAGTGAGGACGATCTTTATAAAGAGTCGATGGTCCGTGTAGAGGAGATAATTGGCTTTGGAACAGGTGCAGTTGAGATAAAAAGCGGATATGGACTTACACCTGAGGACGAGATAAAAATGCTGAGGGTAATCAGAAGAATATCAGAAACCTCACCGCTTACAATTAAGGCAACTTTTCTTGGGGCCCATGCAGTACCGTTAAGGTATAAAGGTAAGCAGGAGGAGTATGTAGATGAGATTATTTCCGAAATGATTCCTGTGATAGCTTCCGAAGATCTGGCAGAGTATATTGATGTATTCTGCGAAGATGGATTCTTTACCGTAGAAGATACAGACAGGATATTCAATGCAGCAATGAAATATGGACTCAGGCCAAAGATTCATGCCAATCAGATGGGATACTCGGGAGGAGTTCAGGTTGGAGTAAAATATAATGCCCTATCTGTTGACCATCTAGAATCCACAGGAGAGAAGGAGTTCAAGGCTCTTAAGGGAAGCGAGACAATAGCAACACTTTTGCCGGGATCGACATTTTTCCTGAATATGGATTATGCTCCCGCCCGGGAGATGATCAAATACGGGCTCCCGATAGCATTGGCAACCAATTACAACCCGGGGTCTTCACCATCGGGCGATATGAAGTTTATGATGGCTCTCGCTGCTCTCAAGCTTAAGATGTCATCGGAGGAGATTATTAATGCTGTCACTATTAACGGAGCATACGCAATGGGAATAAGTGACACTCACGGCAGCATAGCCAGAGGAAAAAGGGCAAATATCATAATAACCAAAGAGATTCCTTCGGTTGAATATATGCCATATGCTTTTAGTTCCCCACTAATCGATACTGTTATCCTTAATGGCAAAATTGTAAGAGAACAATCTAAATAATTAAACGCTATGACTAAATTTATCACACCAATCGGAGAAATTGCGATAATAATACTGGGTCATGCTTCACTGCTGATTCAGTGGGAAGGGAGAAATATTTTTGTTGACCCCTACAGTAAAGTGGCAGATTATTCTGTTCAGCCAAAGGCAGACCTCATTTTGCTGACACACCACCATTCTGATCATCTCGATAAAGAGGCACTGAAAAAAATTACAAAAGAGAATACACTCTATGTTACAAGCATTATTGCTCAAAAAGAGATAAATGGAGCGAAGGGATTGAAGCAGGGAGAAGTATATGATTACAATGGGTTAAAAATTGAAGCGGTATATGCGTATAATATAAATCAGAAAAGGGATAACGGACAACCATTTCATCCAAAGGGAGAGGGGAACGGATACATACTTAATTTTGGCGGATACAGAGTTTATATAGCCGGCGATACCGAGCTTATCCCTGAAATGAATGAGCTTGGCAATATCGACATAGCCTTTTTGCCAAAAAACCTTCCATATACAATGAGCGACGAGATGTTTATAGAAGCTGCAAAAGTAATAAAGCCAAAGATTCTGTACCCTTACCATTACAGCAAACTTGACGAAGCAGCAATTAAATCGAAGCTTCCGGAAGGGGTTACCTTGTACACAAAATAACGTCATACAATAATATAAATAGATATATAAAATTTAAAATTAGTCATGGAGCAAAGAATAATTGAGTGTGTCCCAAATTTCAGCGAAGGTCGCAATATGCAGGTCATAAAGCAAATAACAGATGAAATTGAAAGAGTGGAGGGGGTAAAACTGCTTAATGTAGATCCGGGAGCTGCCACCAACAGAACCGTAGTGACCTTTGTCGGTTCACCCGAACAAGTCTCGGAGGCAGCATTTGTAGCCATCAAGAAGGCCGGTGAAATTATAGATATGCGTAACCACCACGGAGAACATCCAAGAATGGGAGCAACAGATGTATGCCCGTTTATCCCTATAGCCGGTATCTCAATGGAGGAGACATCGGAATATGCCCGCAAACTCGCAAAAAGAGTGGGAGAGGAGTTGAAGATTCCTGTATTCTGCTACGAGAGTGCTGCATACAAGCCGGAAAGAAAGAACCTTGCAAATTGCCGTTCGGGCGAGTACGAGGGTCTGGCCAAGAAGTTCCTGGATCCAAACTGGAGACCTGACTTCGGACCTGCTGATTTTAACGGAGATGTTGCCCGAACAGGCGCAACTGCAATTGGGGCAAGAGATTTTCTTGTTGCAATAAACTACAACTTAAATACAACCTCCACCCGCCGTGCAAATGCTGTTGCCTACGATGTAAGGGAGAAGGGCCGCAAAATGAGAGAGGGAAACCAGATTACCGGCAAAGTTGTGAAAGACGAAAACGGAAAGGATAAATGGATACCGGGAACACTTAAGGGATGTAAGGCAATTGGTTGGTTCATAGAGGAATATGGAATTGCCCAGGTCTCGATGAATGTTACTAATATAACTCAGACTCCAGTTCATGTTGCCTTTGACGAAGTGTCGGCAAAAGCAGCAGAAAGGGGGCTCAGGGTTACAGGCTCGGAGATTGTGGGTCTTATACCAAAGAAGGTATTGATTGATGCCGGTAAACACTATCTGGCAAAACAACAACGCTCGGCAGGGATATCAGAAGAGGAGATAATAAAAATTGCTGTTAAATCGATGGGCTTGGACGATCTCAAGCCGTTTGACCCGCAGGAGAAGGTGATAGAGTATCTTATGGAGCAGGGTAAGGAACCTAAGCTTATAAATATGACCTGCAAAGCTTTTGCAAACGAGACAGCAAGTGAATCCCCTGCACCTGGAGGAGGATCTATCTCTGCATATATGGGTTCATTGGGAGCTGCACTTGGTGCAATGGTTGCAAACCTCTCTTCTCACAAACCGGGATGGGACGATAAATGGGAATACTTTTCTGATTGGGCCGTAAAGGGGCAGTCAGTCATGAATGAATTACTCTTTCTTGTTGACGAAGATACAAACTCATTCAACAAAATAATGGAGGCATTTTCGCTTCCAAAGGAGAGTGAACAGCAAAAAGAGGCCAGAACAGCAGCAATCCAGACAGCAACACTTTATGCAACAGAGATTCCTCTGAGAACAATGAAGGTTGCCAACTCTGCCTTTGAACTGATTGAGGCAATGGTAAGAGAGGGTAACCCCAACTCAATTTCGGATGCCGGAGTAGGAGCACTTTGCCTGCGCTCTGCAATATTCGGAGCATACATGAATGTGAAAATAAATTCTGCCGACCTTAAGGACAGAACAGTTGCAGACAAAATGGTTTCAGAAGCAACTGAAATTTATAATTCAGCTGCCCGTAAAGAGAAGGAAATAACAGATGCAGTTCTTAAGTCGTTGGAAAAATAAAGCCTAAGTGTAAGCCGATAACTTTACAATTTCTTCTTATAGAGTAAAGCTTAATTCCATTGTAAGAGCAGTGTCCGGACCTGTCTGAAGATTGTCAACGCGAATATCAAGGGTGATTTTATCACCCTTTTTAAATTTATCAGCAGGAGTCATAATTACAGCTGCCTCTCCTTTTTGCGGAATTGTCAGGACCTTGTTTCCCATACCAAAAGAGTACTCTTTTGTCTCTTTAATGGCAACATTATATGACAAAGAGTAGTTATTTATAAAGGTTATAAGGATAACTTTGTCGAAGTTTGTAGATGTCTCAACAGTTACTGATTTCCTGAAAATTGCTTCCAGAAATTTTTTGTCGCCATATAGGAAATTATTACTGTATGCAACACTCCTCTTCTCTAGCAGAGCTTCATGGATAGACTCAACGGTACGATCTTTTGCAAAGACAATATTCATGGTTCTGTACTGACCCTTTTCAAGAGATACCGGAGCGTGAGAGTCTGTATTTGCCAGAATGGTCATATTCTTTGATTGCACCCATCCTAAAACAACCGGATCATACCTGTTTGAATTCACCACTTCGATCCCTTTAAAATAGCCCTCATTATACAACGAATCAATAATAGGGAACCATATAGACTCATTTGTCTTTACCTTATACCACGGGTGGTTCCAGAAAATAAATGCATTTTGTCTTACTGCCTCTTTAAGTGCAGCACGAACTGTTGACGGATCGCTGGGCTTAATAGTATTTATATATGGTACAAACATATCTGCATCCTTGATGAATAATGCATTGAAGTGTCCCGGAGGGACAGATTTTGTTATTTCAAGAGCAGGGATTAACAGTAACCCTCCGTTATCTGCAATTTTCCTGGCCAACCGGAATGCACTGTTTCTTGTAATAGTATCACTTACATTCATCTCCTTTAGACGAGGTCTGTATTCAAGGTGATCAGAAATTGCAATTGCATCAAGACCTTCAGAAATTGCTTCATTAACCCTCACTGTAGGCCAGACAATACCGTCAGAAAAGATTGTATGCATGTGCAAATCACATTTTAAAACCTGATAACCAAGAATTTCCTTAGGCAACCGTAGCTCATCTATCTGAACTATCTGAGATAGCCCTGTTACTACATTAAATAGGATAAATGCTAAAACTGATATAATTCGTCTCATTTTAAATAAATTTTATGCAAAATAAGGATTATTTCTGATAAACGGGATGCCTGGTAACGCAGCTTTCCAGTTTTCTTCGAAAACCTGAGGTTGCATTTATAATTGATCCAAATAAATAGTAAAATATATAGTATATGAGCCACCCTGTATATGTCTGCCACTCTATGTGACAATACAAACATAAAGTTAATGATTAGATATAGAATACATTAGCCGATTTTCAGAAGTTTTCTGACAAAATGCTGATAAAATGCTGACCATTTGCTGAAAAAATATGTCAAGTAATTCAAGTCAAAAAAACTCCCTTGAAGTTTTTTGTCCCCATTAAATCGAAACACGTCATTAAAGCAAAAACCTGCTATACAGCCTCAGGTCTTTGATGAAAACCGGAAAGCTGTGTAGCAGGTTGTTTTTTAAGACGATCGGCTTCGTTTAGTTACCCGCAAGTCTCTTATAGGAGTTGTACCTCCATTTTGCATTCTCCTCAGTAAGCTTGAACAAAAGCTCAGCCTCCTTAGGGAATGTCTTTACGAGAGAAGAGTATCTGACCTCACTCTGAAGGAAGTTCTGGAACTTGCTCCAGTCCGGTTCCTTGCTGTCAAGGGTGAATGGATTCTTGCCTTCTGCTTCCATTAGAGGATTATACCTGTACAAGTGCCAGTAACCGCAGTCAACTGCCATCTTCTCCTCTTTCTGCGAAGCTCCCATTCCCTCTTTCAAACCATGGCTGATACAAGGTGCGTATGCAATAATCAGAGATGGTCCGTCATACGCTTCAGCTTCCTTTAATACGTTAAGCAACTGATTGTGGCTTGCACCCATAGCAACCTGGGCCACATATACATAACCATAGCTCATTGCCATCATTCCAAGGTCTTTCTTGCGTATTTTCTTGCCGGATGTAGCAAATTTTGCTACGGCACCAGCAGGTGTAGATTTTGACGATTGTCCGCCGGTGTTTGAATAAACTTCTGTATCAAGAACAAGGACGTTTACATTACTGCCGGAGGCAAGTACATGATCAAGACCACCGTATCCGATATCATATGCCCAACCATCACCACCAAATATCCATTGTGAACGGGTAACCAGAAACTCTTTAAGAGTAGTAAGTTCTTTACAGATATCACATTTGCATCCGGAGATTATAGGAATAAGTTTTTCTGCAATCTCTCTTGTTGCAACTGAATCTTCGCGTTTTGTGAGCCACTCTCCAAAAAGCACCTTAGCTTCAGGGGTGCACTTGTCACAAACAAGACCATCGGCCATAAGTTTGGCAACCCTGTCGCGTACCCTGTCCGATCCCATATGCATACCCAGACCAAACTCGGCATTGTCTTCGAATAGCGAGTTTGCCCATGAAGGACCATTTCCGTCTCTGTTTGTAGTGTAAGGAGAAGCAGGGAACGAACCGCCAAAGATTGAAGAACAACCGGTGGCGTTAGCAATCATCATACGATCACCGAAAAGTTGTGTAATTGCTTTGATATATGGAGTTTCTCCGCAACCTGCGCAAGCCCCTGAGAATTCGAACAGAGGTTGTGAAAACTGCAGATTCTTTACATTTTGTGTTTTTGACTGAACAGTGTCTTTATAACCTATTACACTATGCAGATAGTCAAAGTTAGCTTGTTCGAACTCCTGTGTCTCCAGAGGTTTCATTACAAGGGCCTTATTTTTTGCAGGACAAACGTCGGCGCAGTTACCGCAACCGGTACAGTCCATAGGTGTAACCTGAATTGTAAAGTTATACTCTTTATAAGGACCGTTTCCTTTTACTTTCTTTATTGAAGCAGGTGCATTTGCCTGTTCTTGTTCTGTCATAAGGAATGGACGGATTGCAGCGTGAGGACAAACATATGCACATTGGTTACACTGGATGCAATTTTCAGGTTGCCATTCAGGTACATTTGTAGCAACACCACGTTTCTCATATGCCGATGTGCCTGAGGGAATTGTACCGTCTTCAAGATGCAGGAATGCGCTTACAGGAAGGTCGTTTCCAGCTTGAGCGTTAACAGGGTCCGCAACATTTCTTACCCAGTCCGGAGCTAGTCTGTTGAAATTGGAAGGAACAAACTTGGCAGTCAGATTTTTCCACTCGCAAGGAACTTCAATTTTCTCATATTCAGCACCTCTGTCAATAGCAGCATTGTTCATTTGTAAAACGTCGTCCCCTTTCTTGCCATAAGATTTTTCAGCAGCCTTTTTCATCTCCTTGATAGCCTGAGTAGCAGGGATAATATCTGCAATCTGGAAAAATGCCGACTGAAGGATTGTATTTGTCCTGTTGCCGAGCCCAATCTCCTCTGCAATCTGAGTCGCGTTTATGATATAAACATTCAACGCTTTCTTTGCAATGGTAGCTTTGATGAAATCAGGAAGTTTCTGGATTGTGTCCTCTTTTGACCAAAGAGTATTAAGAAGAAGGGTGCCACCTTTCTTAATGCCTTTAAGTACATCGTACTTTGTAAGGTATGAAGTCACATGGCAAGCCACAAAATCAGGAGTAGATACAAGATATGGTGACTGAATAGGAGTGTCGCCGAATCTCAGGTGAGAACAAGTATAACCGCCCGATTTCTTTGAGTCATAGTCAAAGTATGCCTGAACATATTTAGGAGTGGTTTCACCGATAATCTTGATTGTGTTCTTGTTTGCACCAACAGTTCCATCAGAACCAAGTCCATAGAACTTACACTCTTTAACACCGGGTTTTGCAAGGCTGATATCCTCTTTAAGAGGTAGTGATTTAAAACTTACATCATCTACTATGCCAATGGTAAAGCCATTTTTAGGCTCCTTCATCTTTAAGTTGTCATAAACAGATATGATTTGTGAAGGGCCAGTATCTTTTGACGAAAGACCGTAACGACCGCCGACAATAAGAGGAAGTTTTCCTGCTTTGTCTGCAATTGCAGCCTTAACATCTATATAAAGAGGTTCTCCAACCGCTCCCGGTTCTTTGGTCCGGTCGAGGACAGCTATCCTTTTAACACTTTTTGGAAGTACCCTGAAGAAATATTTTGCAGAGAAAGGTCTGTACAACCTTACATTTATCATCCCTACTTTTTCTCCTTTTGCCATCTCATGATCGACAACATCTTTGATTGTCTCACACACAGAACCCATTGCAATAATGATGTTCTCAGCCTCAGGGTCCCCGTAATAGTCGAATGGAAGATAATGGCGACCAGTAAGTTCGCTGATTTCACCCATATATCTTGCAACGATATCAGGAACTGCATCGTAGAACGAGTTTGATGCTTCGCGTGCCTGGAAGAAAACATCAGGATTTTGAGCTGTTCCCCTTGTAACCGGCTTGTTTGGATTAAGTGCCCTGTTGCGGAAACCTGCCAGTGATTTTTCACTGATCATGTCTTTAAGAGCCTTTTGATCAAGATCTTCTATCTTCTGAATTTCATGTGATGTTCTGAAACCATCGAAAAAGTGTACGAAAGGAATACGAGATTTAATTGTAGATAGATGAGCAACAGCACCCAGGTCCAGTGCTTCCTGAACGCTGGTAGAGGCTAGTAATGCAAAACCTGTTTGTCTGGCTGACATTACATCTGAATGGTCTCCGAATATTGAGAGGGCTTGTGAAGCCAGTGTACGGGCAGAAACATGGAAAACTGTTGGAAGAAGTTCTCCTGCAATCTTGTACATATTTGGGATCATTAAAAGCAGACCCTGTGAGGCAGTAAATGTAGTTGCCAGAACTCCTGCCTGAAGCGCACCGTGAAGTGCACCAGCGGCACCTCCTTCGCTCTGCATCTCGACTACCTTAAGCTCTTCTCCAAAGAGGTTCTTCATTCCGTAGGCAGACCATTCATCTACATACTCTGCCATTGTTGAGGACGGAGTGATGGGATAAATTGCTGCAAGTTCGCTAAACATGTATGCTGCATGTGCTGCGGCGTAATTACCATCACAGGTAATAAATTTTTTTTCTTTTGCCATAGCTGGGTTATTAGTAATTAGTACTTATGATTATTTAAATATTGTTTCATTCTTTATTGTGACAGGGTCAAAAACATAAAATGGCCGGTAACATTTACTGGTTACTGACCATATTTGAATATCCGCAAAATAGGGGTATTTTTTTTGACTTTCAGAACCTCTTTGATAAAACCCGCTTTGATGGGTTTTATCGACAAAAGCTCTGTCTCTGTCTCTAAATCTGTAGCTATTTGATGAAGTCTGGGCATATTATCAACTCTGCGCAAAATTAGTTATTTTTTTTAGAAATTAAAAGTTTATTTAGTAATTTCAGCGTTGCGTTCTTTATAACAAATTATTATGAAAAAGCCTGTTTTAAGTCTCTTTTTAATAGCTATCTCAATGCAACTTTTTGCGCAAAGCGGTGTAATCAAAGTGTCTGACGGCAAGGTTACAGAGGGAGATTTATATCTGAAAAACCAATACGTATTGCACGATTTCCTCGATGCAATTATTACTCTCAAAGATGGTACCACATATGATGGGAAGATTAATATAAACACCGTCACCCAGACATTGAGGATGATAGATGTCAATGGCGACACTCTCGGAGTTAATATTGAAAAATCAATAAAAGCAGTAAGTGCCGGTGCAGAGCTTTTTTATAAAATCAATGGAATGTATGTAAGAATTATTGATACTGATGGAGAGATTTTTCTGGGTCAGATAAAAGCACTTAAAATTGGAGAGGAGAGCAAGAAAGGTCCTTACGGGGGGTCCGGAGAGGTTGCTTCGATTACTACTGTGGGGGTACTTGACTCAGACAATATGATAGAACATATTCCTGGCGACGCTACTTTAAAAGTTGATCTTAGAAGGGACCTTTTTTTTATAAAGAATGACAAGCTTTATCCAGTAACAAAAAAAAATCTTGCCAGACTGTTTCCTAAGCAATCCGGCATGATTGAATCCTATATGAAGACTAATGGAACTAACCTTAACAGGGACCAGGACGTGAAGCGACTGTTTGATTTTATACTGAACAACAGGCAGCTCTGAATTCTCTATTGATAACCCTGCGTGATGCTTTCCGGAGCAATTTTCTTAATTAGATTTTGCAGGACACTTCCCGGCCCCAGTTCAGTAAATTCTCTGGCTCCATCGGCCCACATGTTTTCTACACTTTGTCTCCATCGTACTGGTGCAGTTAGTTGAATCATAAGATTATCCTTAATCTCCGCAGGAGATGTATGAGGTCTCGCATCTACATTCTGATAAATTGGACAAATAGGAGTAACAATTTTTGTTGCCGCTATGGCATCTGCCAGTTCTTGTCTTGCCGGTTCCATAAATGGAGAGTGAAATGCTCCTCCTACAGATAGGACAATTGCCCTTTTAGCTCCTGCTGCCTTAAGTGCCTCACATGCCTGGTTTACAGATGCAATAGAGCCTGATATAACTAATTGTCCCGCAGAATTATAATTTGCTGGAACAACAATTCCCGGAATTGTTGAACAAATCTCCTCAACTTTTGCGTCGTCCATTCCCAGAACAGCAGCCATTGTGGAAGGTTCCGATTCACAGGCTTTCTGCATTGCCTTTGCTCTTGCAGAAACCAACCTCAGCCCGTCTTCAAAATTCATTGCTTCTGCCGAAACCAATGCCGAAAATTCTCCTAGTGAATGACCCGCAACCATAGATGGAGTGAAGTCGTGATGGCATACAGATAATATTACCGAATGAATGAATATGGCTGGTTGCGTTACTTTTGTCTGTCTTAACTCCTCGTCACTTCCATTGAACATTATGTCTGTTATGCGAAATCCAAGAATGTCATTGGCCTTTTCAAACATCTCTCTTGCAACCGGATATGACTCGTACAACTCTTTTCCCATTCCACTGAACTGGGCTCCCTGACCGGGAAATACGAAAGCTTTCATATGTCATAAAATTATTAAGCAACAAAGATACATTTTTTAATGAAATTTAAAATGTGTATCTTTGTCAATCAATATAAGGCCTAGTAGTTCAGCTGAATAGAACGTCAGATTCCGGTTCTGAAGGTCGGGGGTTTGAATCCCTTCTAGGTCACTACAACTGAAAACAGATGAAAAAACAAGGAGCTTTTTGAAAGGCTCCTTTTATTTCATAGACTATTTCCAAATTTGATTATAATTTCTAAATAATTAAAATGCAAAAAGCACCCCCAAAAGGATGCTTTTCTACTAGGTTGACGTTTGGTTGACAGTAATAGTAGGCTTGTCAACCTAACTCGCTAAATCTATCGTTTTGTATACTTAATAGTATACTCCTTTTCTCCATAACCATAGCTATCCCAGATCAAATGCAGGTCAATACTCTCTCCTGTAGAAACACCATCAAGAATGGTTGAGATATCAAATGATACCTTGCCAAGGGAGTGCAGAGCCGGAACGTCATTAAATGCATTGTGCCTAAATGCCAGATATACCTGAGTTTCCGTACTGCGCTCCGTGTCAACGACCAAATTGACCAGGTGCTTCAGGTTGGGATCCTGTCTGTATACATCAAAATGAACATTTAGATACTTGTTGCTTACCCAAGCTTCAGAAATGTCCGCTTTGTCGTATCCCAGGCTATCCTGTTTTGCAGGAGTCGCTACTTCGCTAGAAAGTAAGGGGCTCTTAGTCAAAACATTGTGCAAATAGTTCAGAATTACATTGCGACTTGTGACAGGGCCGGAGATTTGCTCATCACCAACAAAGGTGTAGTCAGCAATTACTCTTTGTCCGTCAGTTACATTTAATTGGGGAACTCTGTTAATAGTAATGTTGAGAATAGTGCCGTCATCCAGTCTTACCTTGTAATTAGGATTTTCGCCAATAACCTCTCCATAACTTAACCAATAGTTATCTAAATTATAACCATCCTTGGTGCAACCTGAGTTGATGCCAAGAATAATTAAAATCAGAGATAAAGTTTTAACAATAGGTTTTAACATTTAATTAATTTGATTTGCCAATCATACTATAGATGCAGTTTGTCTTAGTTTTGTTGCATGAAAAAAGGGAAAAATTTAAAATTATTCAACAAATGCGATAATCTCCCCTTTCTCTACAATATCTCCATGTTTCGCACATATAGCAACAAACTTCCCGTTGATCGATGATTTAATCTCTTCTAGTCCGTAAAACGCTTGAATGTAGCAAATTGGCTTGTCGACTTCTACCTGTTCACCAACATTAGGGGCAGCGGATTTGTCGGCCATATCATACTCCCATACTATTTGTCCCTTTACTGTTGCTTGTATAGGTTTTGCATGGGGATGTTTTTCCTGAATAGCAGCAACATCAATTTTTGGCATTTCAACAACAGGACGTGTTACAATTACAGGTGCTCCCGCCTTAACTTTTGCTGCCTCCAGTTCCTGATTGAAACGCTCCTTAGCAACGCCGCTCTTGTAGTCTCTGTATTGCCTTTCGTGCATAGCAAACTCGAACAGTTCCTCGTCGTCCTGTCCTAGATCCCAATTGTTCTCTACCATCTCTTTGCGGAACCTTTCCAGTTCATTTGGAAATGCATCCTGAGGGTTGCCATGATAGAATTCCATACCCTTGTCAGTAGCGATTTTGATAATCTCAGGAGCAAGTTCTCCCGGAAGTTTGCCTGTTTTACCAAGAATCATGTTCCATGTATCCTTGTCAATTGTCGACCATCTTGCCTCGCCCTTAAGGGTGTGCATCAGGTTCATCAGTGCTATGTTCTTTACATACTGGCTGAATGGAGTGACAAGCGGAGGATATCCAAGACGAGGCCATACATATTCTACTTCCTGGAAAAGCATTACTACCAACTCATTAAGCTGAAGCTCCTTTTTTTCCTGATTTCTCAACGATGAATTTATTGCTCCGTGGAAACCCTTGAGATCGGCCATCATAGATCCCATCATTCCTCCAGGAAGTCCACAGCCGACAAGAAGAGATGTCATCTGTTTGTTTCCCGGATCGATGAAGTATCCGAGATAGTCATCAATAAAGCTTTGTGTCAGCCTTCTGGCCTCCATATATGCGTCCATGTTTATCTCTTTCACCAGGAATCCAGCATCTTTTAGCATTGCCTGGATTGTAATAACGTCGGGGTGAACCATTCCCCATGAAAGAGGTTCCATTGCTACGTCCAGATAATCTGCACCAGCGCGTGCAACCTCAAGCATTGAAGCTACTGAAAAACCGGGGCCGGTGTGACCATGATACTGAACAATAATATGAGGATATTTATCTTTTATCTCTTTAGTCAGCTTTCCTAAAAATGCAGGTCTTCCAATGCCAGCCATATCCTTCAGGCAAATCTCATCTGCTCCGAATGCAACAACTTTGTCTACAAGACTCATATAATATTCAACGGTATGCACCGGAGAGTGGGTTATGCTCAGTGCAACCTGTGATATCATACCACCAGCCTTTGCGTATTTTACAGATAATTCCAGATTTCTGGGATCGTTAAGTCCACAGAAAGAACGTGATATATTTGTTCCTTGTTTAGCTTTTACCTTATACATCAATTCTCGCACATCCGCTGGAACCGGATTCATTCTTAGCGCATTCAATCCTCTTTCAAGCATATGTGTTTGAATGCCAGCCTTGTTGAATGGTGCCGTCCAGTCACGAACGGCTAGGTTAGGATTTTCACCAAAAAGCAGGTTGACTTGCTCAAAAGCGCCCCCATTTGTCTCAACGCGGTCGAAGCAGCCCATGTCAATTATAACGGGAGCTATCTCTTTTAATTGATGAACCATGGGAACATATTTTCCTGATGATTGCCACATGTCTCTGTAAACCAGAGAGAATTTAATTTCGCGAGCCATAATTTATTGTGATTTATGTAATTCCTTTTAGCTTCACTATGGAGCTACAAAAGTAGAAAAAATAAAGTAATTAGTCGCTAACAAATCGTAAGTATTTTGTACGAAATTATTACCAAGGGTACTTTTATGTAATTCTTGTGCAGATTTAAAAAAAATATCTATCTTTGCAGCCCGATTCTAACGGATCGTAAATGGTGGTCGTAGCTCAGCTGGTTAGAGCGCTAGTTTGTGGCACTAGAGGTCGTGGGTTCGAACCCCATCTTCCACCCAAAGAAAAAAGCCCGGCACGCAAGTGCCGGGTATTTTTTTGTGCCACCCATTGAGCTTGCTCAAATGGGGAGAGCACAAAAAATATACCCAACCTCGGTTGGGCTTTTTTCTTTGAAGCCCCCCCCTCATGGCTCGCCTCGCAGCCATGCGAGGCAACTTCCGGAGGGGGCAATATATGTCGCCTTTGGTTGGGCTTTTTTCTTTGAACCCCCCCCCTCATGGCTCGCCTCGCAGCCATGCGAGGCGAGCCATGAGGGGGCAATAAAACTTTATTGGGATAAGCATTTAGTAAATGCACCCCACTGGCGTTCATCAAGGATTTTACCTAGACTTAGCATAAGTTCGCGGTAACTGATGGAAAATATCTCAGCATTTTTCTCTTTAAGCTCCTTTAGTGCTTGCTCAAACTGAGCTTTTAAGTTCTCAAGCTTTTTGGACAACTCTTGCCTGTTCATTCTAACAGAGGTAGCTTGCTTGAGCAGCTCGATTCTGGCAGCCTCCATTTTTGCCTGAATTTTGGCATAGGCTTCACGGTGGGTACTAATGATGCCAGCATTTCTGGTTTCGAAAATTATGAGGGTTTTCCTTACCTGTAAAGCCTGCTCCCGAGTAAGTTGCACAGATTTAAGACAACTTGTGAGTGGGTTCAAGGCTTCTGTTGCATTGCTTTGAAAACCTCTCTCATTTGCCATATAGACAGCCGTCAAGCCGTCGTTTTGGGCAATAAATGTACTAGTCTCGCTGCCGCTAATTATAAGGGTATTTAAATATTGTTGGTTGGCTAGTTCAACCATCTTATCTACATTGTTTTCAAAAATAACCTCCTGGTGATTTTTGTTGCAAGAAACAAGAACAAAGCACACAATCATTAAAATGCCAATGGATGTGAACATCCCTTTAAAAGTTAAGTTTTTCATAATGCTCGAGTTAATTGTGGTTTTTCGATTTTTTTTGTTAATCAAATATAATAATAAAAAAAATATTATACATTTGCACCGAGATACAAATCTCAAATGTAAGACAATTCAAATGAAGAATTTTAGCGCTTTCGGTTTCTGGTATTACTTCTTTTATAGCAAAAGGGGCGGAAGCGTTATTGTCTAAAATCATATAAATGAACAAATAATGTAGAGGCCCCGATTTTCGGGGCCTTTTTTTTATGCATAAAACGAAAAAACAGTTGCAATAAAATGAACCAGATGGAGCAACCAGACGCTAAGCGGACTAAAATACAACCATCCGCCAGAAGTGAATCAATTCAAGAGTACTACTTCTCACGCAAGCTAAAAGAGATAGAGCAGATGAGAAACTCAGGAGCCGATATTATAAATTTGGGAATTGGAAGTCCTGATATGCCCCCTGCACAGTCGACAGTAGAGGTGCTGAAAAGAATGGCAGAACAAGCGGGAAATCACGGTTACCAGAGTTACTCCGGTGTTCCGGAGTTAAGAAAAGCTTTTGCAAATTGGTACAAAAGGTATTTTGATGTAACACTCGATCCCGAAAAAGAGATATTGCCACTTATGGGTTCCAAGGAAGGCATCATGCACATTAGCATGGCATTTGTAAATCCAGCAGATAAGGTATTGGTACCAAATCCTGGATATCCCACATACTCTTCAGTTACAAAGCTCACAGGAGGAGAGATTGTTAATTACGACCTGCTTGAAGAAAACAGATGGTACCCCAGACTAGAACAACTAGAAGATACCGATCTGAGCAGAACCAAAATGATGTGGCTGAACTACCCGCACATGCCAACCGGCCAAAAGGCGAATAAAAGGCTTTTTGAAAAGCTTGTAGCGTTTGCCCACAAGCATAACATACTTCTGTGCAACGATAACCCTTATAGCTTCATACTCAACAATGAACACCTGAGTCTGTTGTCGGTAGACGGAGCAAAAGAGGTGGCACTTGAACTCAATTCGATGAGCAAGTCTCACAATATGCCAGGGTGGAGAATTGGCATGGTTGCAGGACATAAAGATTACATCTCCAGTATTATTAAGGTAAAAAGCAATATGGACTCAGGTATGTTCAAACCCTTGCAACTGGCAGCTGCAGATGCACTCAATTGTGGAGATGACTGGTATGAATCGGTAAATGAAACCTATAAACGGAGAAGAGTGAAAGCAGAGGAGATAATGAATTTGTTGAAATGTACATATGACAAAAAACAATCAGGTTTGTTTCTCTGGGGCAAGGTCCCGGAAGGGTACAAAAACGGAGAGGAGCTGACCGAGATGATACTGCACAAATCACACGTTTTTATTACACCGGGATTCATTTTTGGCAGTCAGGGCGACAAGTACGTGAGAATATCACTCTGCGCCAGGGAGGAGTTACTCAATAACACACTAGAAAGAATAAACAAGATTTTATAAATAATTATTATGAAAATATGTATTGTCGGGATAGGTCTGATTGGAGGATCACTGGCCATCGACCTGCGGAAAAGAGGATTTGCAGAGCACATAATAGGAGTAGACAATAACATCCAGCATCAGAACCTTGCTCTCATCACAGGGCTGGTAGATGAAATATCAACACTTAAAGACGGAGTGGAAAAATCTGACCTCACCATTCTTTGCACACCTGTTAATCAAATCAGAGAGGTGTTGCCAGAGATATTGACAATGATTGAGGGCAGTAAAAAGATTGTTACTGACATGGGTTCTACAAAATCATCCATAGCCGAAGCAGTAATCAACCATCCCGCAAGAGGCAGGTATGTAGCACTGCATCCAATGGCTGGTACTGAGTTTTCCGGGCCGCTTGCCGCTTTAGGAAAAATGTTTGACTACAAGCACGTTATAATATGTGATAACGAGCTTTCAGACTATGATGCTGCCCAAAGAGTTTTAGAGATGCTCAAGGTGCTCAACATGAAAATCACCTTTATGAGCTCAGGCAGCCATGATCTTCACGTAGCTTATGTGTCGCATATCTCTCACATAACTTCATTCTCACTTGCATTAAGTGTTTTGGAAAAGGAGAGAGATGAAGAGAATATCCTTACTCTGGCAGCGGGGGGGTTTGAGTCAACAGTAAGACTAGCAAAAAGCAATGCAGAGACCTGGTCCCCGATATTTATCCAGAATTCTGAATTTATACTAGAGGTACTGGATACTTATATAGAGAAGATGAATCTTTTCAAGAAGCATATAATTGAAAAAGACTCTGAGGCATTATGCGAATTAATGAATAAGGCAAACGAAATAAGAAAAATACTAAACTAAAATGGGAACGAAACTTACTATCAAACCGGTACAAGAGTGGAGCATATACAAAGGCCGGCCACTCATCATATCCGGACCATGCAGTGCTGAATCGGAGGATCAGCTTATGGACACTGCCCGTCAACTGGCAGCTTTAAAAAAGGTTGATGTATACCGTGCGGGAATATGGAAACCAAGAACAAGACCCGATGCCTTTGAGGGTGTGGGCAGAGAGGGGCTCATGTGGCTAAGGGATGTGAAGAGGGAGACAGGGTTGCCGACTGCCACTGAGGTTGCAAATGCTGCTCATGTAAACGATGCCTTGAAATTCGGAATAGACGTGTTGTGGATAGGAGCCAGAACATCGGCCAACCCATTTGCGATGCAGGAGATTGCTGATGCCCTTAGCGGAGTAGAGACAACGGTTCTTGTCAAAAACCCGGTAAATCCCGACCTCGATCTTTGGATAGGTGCCATAGAGAGAATCAGCAGGGCAGGAGTAAAACAGATAGGAGCTATTCACAGAGGTTTTTCTGCCTATGAAAAGACTGCATACCGCAATCAGCCCAAATGGCAGCTGCCTATTGAACTGAGAAGGGCAATTCCGGAAATTCCGCTCATCTGCGACCCAAGCCACATGGGAGGAGCAAGAAGGTTCCTTTATGAGATTGCTCAGAAATCGATGGACCTTAACTATGACGGGCTGATGATTGAGTCACACAACGATCCCTCTAAAGCTTTGAGCGACAAAAATCAGCAATTGACTCCCAATGACCTTCAGGAACTCTTAAGCAGGCTAATATTACGTCAGCCACTCTCTAAAGACAGCAAATTTCTGGATGTACTTGGCGAACTAAGGTCGCAGATAGATATTTATGACGATCAACTGCTTGATTTACTTGAGCAAAGAATGTGTATTGCAGAGACCATAGGTAAATACAAAAAGGAGAACAACATAACAATCCTTCAAACTTCACGTTGGGAAGAGATTATTCAAAAGGCTGTTAGCAAGGGGAGTTCCAAAGGGTTGAGTGAGGAGTTTATAAGTCTGCTGTTCAAAGCGGTCCATCAGGAATCAATCAATCATCAGAATGTGATCATGAATTCATAGTCTACAAAATGTAAGATGAGGGAGTTTAGAAACATTGCACTCACAGGGTTTATGGCCACCGGTAAGAGTACTGTAGGGAGAGAGCTTGCTGTAATACTGGGGTGGGATTTCACGGATACCGATGAGGAGATAGCTGCCAAAGCAGGGATGAGTGTTCAGCAGATTTTTGAAACTAAAGGAGAGTGTTTTTTCAGGAAGATAGAGGAGGAGGTGATTCAAAAAGTAAACCAGAGTGAAAAGTGTGTTATTTCTTGTGGAGGAGGCGCGATTCTCAGTGAAAAGAACAGGCTATTATTACGAGAAAACTGCTACACTATCTGGTTGTACAACTCAGTCGAGACAACAATAGAGCGCAACGAAAACAAGTGCCGGCCGTTGCTCAGTTGTTCCAATCCACTTGAAAAGGCAATCAGACTATACAAAGAGAGGGAACCACTCTATGCAGGAAGCTGCGATTGTTCTATGTGTACAGAAATGTTATCACCAACGGAAATCGCATCAATGTTGACACGACATATTTCAGTAATGTGATGTCTACAGATACTTTTCCAGTATCTCCTTCCAAACCATATAGGCGTCACCATTGAGGTGCAGACCGTCGGTGGTATACTTAGGGTCAAGTTCATCACTATCCTTGCATTTGAGAGCAGGGTAAACGTCTATGTATGTCAGACCCTTTTCTGCGCACATTTTTTTGATGCCATTGTTCAACTCGATTATCCGTGCTCCCTTGTTTGCGTGGCGCGGAGAGTTTGTGAAAGTGCTATTGACAGGGAAAACGCTCTGAATGTACAATTTAGTACGAGGAGATTCCTTCATTATCTTTTCTGCAATCTTTTCAATACCCATTAAAACAGAATCTGCACAATGGTTTCGCGCGAGATTGTTTACACCAATAAGCAGAAAAATCTTTTTTGGTTGCCCTTTAATAATTGGATCTAGCCTGTCATAGACTCCCTCGACAAGGTCGCCGCTTATGCCGCGGTTCTTCACGTGCCTGTCGTTGAAAATCTCTGCCCATTCGGCATAGTGAGTTATGCTGTTACCAAGAAATACAATGTCCGATTTATGTATAGGAAGTTTTTCAAAAAGCGACGCCCTGTGATAGTAAAGTGCAGAGTATTTGATTGCTTGTTGTCCGCTTAGAAAACCAGTTATACCAACGATGATGGCTATTGTAAGAATTGTTTTTTTCATAGTGTAATATAAGTGTAAATATTTATTATTAATCAAATTAGCACATTAGCATAAATCAGTATATTAAGAACCCGACAAATCCGGCCAGAATAATCACAATTATCGGATTTACTTTTCCCCACTGTGTTGCAGCGAAAGCAGCTCCGAATATAACCCAGCTTTTCCAGTCAATAAAATTATCTGCGGTTACAAGAAGTATTGCAGCAGATGCAATCAACCCAAGAACAACCGGGCGGATACCCTTAAGCGCAGCTTCAAACCACTTGTTCCGTTTGAACTGCTTGTAAAGATATGCTATAAGAAGTATGATTATGAATGAGGGCATAGATACTGCGACAGTTGCAATCACGGCCCCCCAGACACTTTCAGTTACAGAATATCCCACATATGTGGCACTATTTATCCCAATCGGACCGGGAGTCATCTGCGAAATTGCTATTATATCTGTAAAAGTTGACGCGTCTATCCATTGATGTTTCACTACCACCTCATTCTGGATAAGCGAAATCATTGCATATCCTCCGCCAAAGGTGAAGAGGCCGATTTTGAAAAACGTTATGAACAGCTGCAGATAAATCATCGTTTTACAAGATAAAAATAGAAAAGGCCGAGAAGTGCCCCGGAAATTATTATATAAATGGGAGAGATGCCGAGAAGAACAATAAGCAGCACTGTCGCAAATGGTATGAGAGACGTATATTTGTTAAGCTTTACAGATTTAGACATTGAAATAAGAGGTACAGCAATAAGGGCAACAACTGCAGGACGCATACCTGTGAAAATGCTGTTTACAACCGGATTGTCCTTAAAAGCTGAGAAAAACATGGCAATCAAGAGGATAATTACAAAAGAGGGAAAAGCGCTTGCGAATGCTGCTACAACACTTCCCTTGAAACCCTTTAGCCGTTCCCCTATGAAAATTGAGATGTTTATAACAAATACCCCGGGAGCAGATTGAGAAATAGCAAGAACATCCAGAAAGTCCTCTTTACTCAGCCACCCTTTTTTCTCAACAACCTCTCTCTGGATAATAGGCAGCATCGCGTAGCCTCCTCCAATGGTAAATGCTCCGATTTTAGAAAACGTTGTGAATATCTCCAGATATACGTTCATATCACAAATGTAGCTCTATTTTTCAAGAGCATATAAAAAATGGTCTTCAAATTTTTTATAGCTGTAAATCAGCCTAATAATAGAAGAGGTAAATATTTTTTAAGAAAATTAAAAGAAAAGTTTTGTTTGATAAAAAAAGTCGCATATCTTTGCAGCCCGTTTCGAAAATGAAACGCTGAATAGAAAGTTCTTTGATAGCATATTAGAAAGAGTAACAAGGTAGAGGTTTATTATAAAAAACTTCGTCAAAACCTAATGTAAATGAGGTTTAAACTAGTTAGGACAGACTAAACATTTAAAATTTTTACAATGAAGAGTTTGATCCTGGCTCAGGATGAACGCTAGCGGCAGGCTTAACACATGCAAGTCGAGGGGCAGCGAGGGTAGCAATACCTGTCGGCGACCGGCGCAAGGGTGCGTAACGCGTGAGCAACATGCCCGTATCAGGGGGATAATCCAGGGAAACTTGGTCTAATACCCCATAGTAATTTTTGTAGGCATCTATAGAAATTTAAAGCTTTGGTGGATACGGATTGGCTCGCGTGACATTAGCTAGATGGTAGGGTAACGGCCTACCATGGCTACGATGTCTAGGGGTTCTGAGAGGAAGATCCCCCACACTGGAACTGAGACACGGTCCAGACTCCTACGGGAGGCAGCAGTGAGGAATATTGGACAATGGATGGAAATCTGATCCAGCCATGCCGCGTGCAGGAAGACGGCCCTATGGGTTGTAAACTGCTTTTATACGGGAGCAATAAGGTCTATGCGTAGGCCGATGAGAGTACCGTAGGAATAAGCACCGGCTAACTCCGTGCCAGCAGCCGCGGTAATACGGAGGGTGCAAGCGTTATCCGGATTTATTGGGTTTAAAGGGTGCGTAGGCGGTCAATTAAGTCAGCGGTGAAAGTTTTCAGCTTAACTGGAAAAATGCCGTTGATACTGATAGGCTAGAATATGGTTGCTGTGGGTGGAATGTGTGGTGTAGCGGTGAAATGCTTAGATATCACACAGAATATCAATTGCGAAGGCAGCTCACAAAGCCATTATTGACGCTGAGGCACGAAAGTGTGGGGATCAAACAGGATTAGATACCCTGGTAGTCCACACCGTAAACGATGATAACTCGCTGTCGGCGATAAACAGTCGGTAGCCAAGCGAAAGCGATAAGTTATCCACCTGGGGAGTACGACCGCAAGGTTGAAACTCAAAGGAATTGACGGGGGCCCGCACAAGCGGAGGAACATGTGGTTTAATTCGATGATACGCGAGGAACCTTACCCGGGCTCGAACGGTGCAGGAATATGTCAGAGATGGCATAGCTAGCAATAGTCTGTATCGAGGTGCTGCATGGTTGTCGTCAGCTCGTGCCGTGAGGTGTCGGCTTAAGTGCCATAACGAGCGCAACCCTTGTCGTTAGTTGCCATCAAGTAATGTTGGGGACTCTAGCGAGACTGCCACCGTAAGGTGTGAGGAAGGGGGGGATGACGTCAAATCAGCACGGCCCTTACGTCCGGGGCGACACACGTGTTACAATGGTAGGTACAGAGGGCAGCTACCCAGCGATGGGATGCGAATCTCTAAAACCTATCTCAGTTCGGATCGGAGTCTGCAACTCGACTCCGTGAAGTTGGATTCGCTAGTAATCGCGCATCAGCCATGGCGCGGTGAATACGTTCCCGGGCCTTGTACACACCGCCCGTCAAGCCATGGAAGCTGGGGGTGCCTGAAGTTCGTGACCGCAAGGAGCGACCTAGGGCAAAACTAGTAACTGGGGCTAAGTCGTAACAAGGTAGCCGTACCGGAAGGTGTGGCTGGAACACCTCCTTTTTGGAGCTGTTTACTAACTAGGAAGTTTCCTCTTCTTTTTACTCTTTTTTGCTATCATTTAACCTATATAGTCCCGTAGCTCAGTTGGTTAGAGCACTACACTGATAATGTAGGGGTCAGCGGTTCAACTCCGCTCGGGACTACTTTTTTCCGGGGGATTAGCTCAGTTGGCTAGAGCACTTGCTTTGCAAGCAAGGGGTCAAGGGTTCGACTCCCTTATTCTCCACAAAATAGAAAAGCTGCATTATTAATGCGGCTTTTTTTATTTTTTTCAAGCAAGGGAATTTATTATAACTTTTTTACCTTTGCTTTATTATGGAGATAGATAAAAAAAATTTCATCCTTAATGAGATTAAATTTGGTAATGAGGATGCTTTCAGAGCATTTTTTAAGGCCGAGTTTAATAATCTTTCATTCTTCATATTCAAGTATGTAAAAGACATAGAACTTGCCAAGGATATTGCTCAGGAGTCTTTTCTTGCTTTCTGGGATAAAAGAGAATCTCTTAATCCTGAGAACAACATAAGAGCTTTCTTGTTTACTATTGCAAGAAATAAATCATTAAATTTTCTAAAATCATACTCTTACAGGAAGGACAAGATAGCGGAATCAATTGATGATAGAGAGAGGCTTTTAAGTATTGAATCCCTACAATATGATAGTGTTTTAGAAATTTTAGAAGCGATTGAATTGGAAGAAATTATCAATAATGTTTATCAGAACCTACCTCTTAAAATCAGGGAAAGTTTTATTCTAAGCAGAGATAAAGGGATGACTTATGAACAAATTGCAGAAATAAAAGGAATATCAATTAAAGTGGTAGAATATCATATATCTCTTGCATTGAAAGTATTTAAAAAGAAATTGAATAGCTATTTAAGACTACTTTTTTAAGGGGTATACGAGTATTTATTGTAATACTAATGACACAACTAACAAATGGAAGATAAAATACTTATTGATTACATCAAAGGGACTTTGAATCTGGTTCAGGTTAGAGAGGTCATATCCTGGCTAGAGGCAAATAAGGAAAATTCTATCTATTTTGCAAATCTTAAGGCAGAGTGGATATTAAAAAACCTTCCTAATGAAAATCTTTCCGATAAGGAGACTGACGAAAGATTAAAAAGACTTATAGAAAGAAGAGGTTACAAATACCAAAAGATTATAAGAAATATTGAGAGAGTGGCAGCTGTTCTTTTTATCCCTCTTGTGTTTGTCGCATTGTATCTGATTACAGAACGAGCCGATTTTATTCAGGACACAATAACAAGAACAACAACTAAAGATACAGATACGAATAATTCAGGAATAGTATATTTTGTAGATAAAGGGGTAAAAGGAAAAGTAACCCTTCCAGACGGATCAAGTGTGTGGCTAAATAGCAATAGTTCATTAAAGTGGCTAGACTATTCAAACTTAAAAGAAAGAATGGTTGAACTATCGGGGGAAGCCTTTTTTGATGTTACTTCAGATAGTTTAAAGCCAATGATTGTCAAAACCAGTAAGGGTATTACGATAAAAGTATTTGGAACCTCTTTTAATGTCTCATCTTATATAAACGATAAGGAATTCAAGTTTACCCTTATCTCAGGGAGTGCTTATCTGATAAAGGAAATTTCTAATCAAATAATAACAGTTAAACCTAGTGATGAGGTTGTAATTTCTGATAAAAGTGTGATAAATAAACAAAAAAGAGAATCCCAAATTAGAACCACTATAGCATGGAAGGAAGGTCACCTGATTTTTGAAAAGACTCCAATGGACGAGGTTATGAAAAAACTTGAGCGCTGGTATGGAGTTACATTTGAAATCACAAATAAATCAATATTGAACTATAGATTTACAGCGTCATTTAATTCAGAACCAATATCTCAAGTATTGGAATTACTGGCAATTACATCCAATATAAGCTATACTGTTGATGGGAATCTGATAAAGCTTTCTTCAAAATAAGTTTTTCAGGGGTGCGACATGATATGTTGTATATTGGGTATAACCATAATACAACTTCTATGAAAAAACTACTTATTGTTTTCCTGATTTTGGGGTTAAACATAAATTTTGCAGCTGCTCAAAATTTAAGTTTACGTTTCTCCAAGGTTCCTTTAATTACTGTATTGAAGGATATACAAGACAAAACACCATTCAGATTTGTCTATAATAACACATTTATTGATGAGAACGTTCTTGTCTCCATCTTTTCTAATAATGAGAAGATAACATCAGTTCTTGACAAACTATTAGAGGGGACAGGGATTGAATATAAAATCATTGACCAACAGATATCGTTATCTCCCAAAGAGTTTAAAAATGAAACAGATAAAGAGGTAAAAAAATATTTTACAATTAAAGGAAAAGTTACTGATACTTCTGGAGAACCATTGATTGGTGTAAATCTCCTTTTTTGGAAGGGTAACAAGATGATATCAGGAACAACAACTAATATTAAGGGAGATTACTCGCATATTTTTAATGAATTGCCTACTAAAATAGAGTTCAGGTATATTGGATTCTCAAACCCAGATATTATCGTAGACCCGTCTATTATAAAATCAAATATCATTACTTATAATATAAAAATGGTTGAATCTAATGCATTCCTTCAAGATGTTGTAGTAACCGGATATCAGACAATTGATAAGGGAAGAGCAACAGGATCATTTACAATTGTAGATCAAAATAAAATGGGGCAGATATTTTCTACAGATTTTTCCAAGAAACTTGAAGGTATCGTTCCCGGACTATTAGTAAACGGAAACGGAGAGTTATCCATCAGAGGGATAAGTTCAATTTATGCATCTACCAAACCATTAATTGTTGTTGATGGATTTCCAATGGAATTTGATAACAGTACATTAAATCCCAATGATATAGAACAAATATCAGTACTCAAAGATGCAGCAGCGGCTTCAGTCTGGGGGGTTAGAGCTGCAAACGGAGTTATTGTAATTACTACAAAAAAGGGTCAGAAAAATCAGGAACTATCTGTTAGATATACAGGAAATCTGAAAATTGGAGATAAAAAGTCCTTTGATGGCATGAACTATATGAACTCTTCAGATCATATAGATTTTGAAAAAGAATTATATAATCATAGTAACTTGGGAGAAAATTTTATTAATTCGATTGATAAACAGTTTTTGAATTATACTGAAGCATTTGATATTTATTATAAGAAGGCAAAAGGTTTATTCACGGAAAATCAGGCAAATATTGCATATAATACTTTAGGTTCATATAACAACATTGATGACATACGCAGAATTTTCTATAGGAATTCTTTTTTACAACAACATAATATCGCTATCTCGTCGGGTACAAAGACTACATCCTCATATATGTCAATTAATTTTGAGCAAGATCTTGGAGGGTTGATAGGAAACGAAAAGAAAAAACTTGGGTTTCAATCAAATAATTCAATTGATCTTTCAAATAGTATCAAGTTATCTTTTGGTGTCAGGGGTAATTTTTCAAATGAGTCAATATATTTATCATCACCGGAAGAATCTTTGCCTTATATCAGGTTCTATGATAATTCAGGTAATTATGTATATGAAAACAAAGATATATCCCAAATGGCTAAGAATCAGTTTAAAAACAATGGTTATCTGGATTGGAATTATAATAGGATAATTGACAGAGACAAAGTTGATCATAAGCTAATTGGAAATAATATTTCGACAAATATCAGATTGGATATTGCTCTACCTTTTGGGCTTAAATTTTATTCAAGTGGTATGTATTCAGTAGATTGGATGAAATTTAATAAAATTTATGATAGAGATAGCTACTATTCACGAAACTTGGTTAACAGATTTACATTCAGAAATACTGCAACAAATACATTAACCAGATACATACCAGAAGGGGCAATTTTAAACTATACTAATTCAAATAGTTACAGCTATTCATTTAGAAATGCTCTTGAATATAACAAAAATGGCAAAAATTTATCTATTTCCGCTCAGGGGGGCGTTGAGCTATTTTCGGTGAATGTTAAAAATGAATCGGATACATATTATGGGTTTGATAAAATGGCACTAACTTACGATACAAAATTTAATAAATCAGAGTTAATTAGTCCCGGAGTACTAGGCTATTCTCCAGCAGGAAAGCAAATATTATATGATTATAAGCCATTTAGAAACGAGAAAGAAGATAGGTTCTTTTCGCTTTTCTTTACCGGGAGTGCAACAATAGTAAATCGTTATATTTTATTTGGAAGTACCAGATATGATAAAACTAACCTATATGGACAATCGGCTAAATACAGAGACCAGCCAACATGGTCGTTTGGAGGAAAGTGGTTATTATCAAAAGAGAATTTTTTCAACATAAAATTTATTGATGAAATGAGTTTAAAAGGATCTTATGGATTAAATGGTAACATAGAAAAAAGCACATCTCCCTACATGATTGCAAAATCATCAAGAGATGTTTCAACCAGCCTGAAAACATTAAGCGTATCAAATCCTGCCAATCCCGATTTAGGTTGGGAGAAAAGCTATATATGGAATATTGGAACAGATATTTCGATGTTTAAAAAAAGAGTGAATATATCACTGGAGTATTATAGTAAACTGACAAAAGATGTTCTTGCCGATGAGGTTACAAATCCTACAACCGGTTGGAGTGTTGTAAGAAAGAACACATCTACTCTCTTAAACAGAGGAGTTGATATTTCTATTGAAGCCATACCAATTTCTTCAAAGAATTTTCAATGGATTACAAATCTAAATTTTTCATATAACTTCAACAATATTACTAAATTAAACTCAGGGATTCCAACAATTTCATCTATAAGAGCTTCAAATCCAATTGAAGGTCAGCCAATTGATTATATTTATAATTACAAATATGCCGGATTAAATAATCAGGGTGATCCAACAGTTTATAATACTAAGGGAGAAAAAGTATTATTCTCAAATATTTCCGGGCTAACAACAAGTGATCTAAATATTATGGGGCGACTAAATCCACCTATATACGGAGGTTTTTATAACAATATTTATTTTAAAAATTTCTCTTTTGATTTCTTAATAACATACAAACTTGGTCACTTCTTTAGAATGCCATATTTTGATTTCTCATATTATAATACAAGAGGAAACGAACTAATAAATCAAAGGTGGAGAAAATCAGGGGATGAAAATATAACCTGGGTTCCAAAATGGTCTCCTTCGTTTGAAAGAAATCGTGAAGAATTACATAATATTTCTGATATAAGGACAGAAAAAGCAGATATAATACGCTTAAAATCAATAGGATTATCCTATAATTTTAAAAATATTCCGGGATTTAAGGCTTTAAATTCAATAAGTGCAAAAGTAAGTGTTGAAAACTTGTTTAGTTTGAAATCAAATAAAGACAAACTAGACTCAGACAATACATTATATAATAAAAGTAATGGCTATGGGAAATACCTTGGAGATAGCCCTAAGTTCTACAACATAAGTTTAAATATAACATTTTAACCTAAATAAATTCAAATGAAAAAGTATTACATAATTATATGTTTATCGCTATTTATTTTCTCGTGTGAGAAGTATGTAGATATACTACCAAAAGGAAATACTATACCAACTAATGTTGACGATTTGGCTGAATTAATGAATATTTCAGGGAGCGATGGTTCTTCAGGTACCAAAATCCAGGTCTCAACTCTGAACACATTAAGCATGATAGATGATATCAAATATGTAGAAAATGGGTTTGTAGGAGTCTTTTCACAACAACCATTAAGTACTCAGAAAGCTTACATCTGGGCCCCATATTTATATACAATTAATGAAAATGATGATGACTGGAACAAACTGTATAGCTCAAATTATTTATTAAATTATATTATTGAAAACGTTGAAAATGCAAGTCAGGGAAGGATATATGACAGAAATGATGTAAAAGGGAGAGCACTTTTCCATAGGGCAATGAATTATTTTATTCTCGCTAACGAATATTCAAAACAATACAAGGAATCTACAGCAACTAATGATCTCTCTGTTCCATTAGTACTTGAATCTAATATTAATAAATCTCATCCCAGATCTAAAGTGAAAGAGGTGTACAATTCTATAATATCAGATTTAACAGAGTCAATCAAGCTTCTTAAAAATGATTATGACCAATTTAATCATATACCAGGAAAGGCGGCTGCATTTGCGCTACTTTCTAGAGTATACTTATTCATGGGTAAGTATCAGGAATCCTATGATAACTCAGTGGAAGCTCTCAGTAGAAAATCAGCTGTAATTGATTATAATAGACTTAGTTTTGTAGTCCCATATATGGGAGCATATGGAGGGTTGAATAATTATTATGAAAATATCTATACGAATGAAGAGATATTGTACGAAAGAGAATATATTGGATATAGAGACTATTTAATGACAGATGATTTACTTGGGATATTTGATAGAGTAAGCGATTTGCGTTACAGATACATGACGGTAGATCTCTCTATTTTTGGACTTTCTGGTATATTAGCTTTTTCTAGTAATATGTCATCTAATATAATGACATCTGAAATTTGGCTGACCAAGGCAGAATGTGCGCTAAGAGTTCAAAATCCAAATATTTCAGAAGCACTTAACGCATTAAATTATGTCAGAATCAGAAGAATAGATAAAAATCTTTACACTCCTGTAACTGAAACCAATAAGGATAAATTGTTAAAATTAATTCTGGAAGAGAGAAGGAGAGAGACCAGAATGAGCTATATGAGATGGTTCGATTTAAAAAGATTAAACCTTGACCCATCAACAGCAAAAACTATCACAAGATCAATTGGAGGTAATGTTTATACCCTAACACCGGAAAGTCCGCTTTATGTACTTCCAATACCGCTTAATGTATTACAGTTTGATAATATACCTCAAAACCCTGCACCTGGAAGAAATTGAATATAACTTATAAAATTTTTGAAATATGAAAAAAATAGTACTTTTTTTAATAATGCTTATTAGTAGTCAATTGATTGCTCAGAATAAGGGAGTTAAATTTGAAGAAATTGGGTTACAAGAAGCTTTGATCAAGGCTAAAGGCGAGAATAAAATGGTCTTTCTGGATTGCTATACAGTTTGGTGTGGACCTTGTAAAGATATGGTGAACAATGTCTTTCCTTTAGAAATAATGGGAAATTTTTTTAATAAAAATTTTATTTCTCTTAAAATGGATATGGAAAAGGGGAATGGGATAAAAATAAGAGAACAATATAATATTCAAGCATTTCCAACATATCTGATATTTGAATCTGATGGTGAGCTAGTAAATAGAATATCAGGGCATGAACCAGCTGAAATATTTATTGCTAAGGTTAAAAAAGCAATGGATAAAACAAGTTCACCATTCTACCTAAAAGCACTCTATGAAAAAGATAAAACAAATTATATCTTATTATTCAGTTATCTTGATGCCTTAAGAGAAGCAGCAGATATTAATAACTATACCAATGTTTTATATGAGTGGGTTAAAAGTCTGCCTGTAAACTTAAGATATAATAATCCTGCGATATGGTCAAGATATTTTGAAATAGGATTGATATATTGTGAAAATGATTTATTTAATTTGGTTTTGGAAGACATCTCCTGGGCTTGTAAGTATATTGGTAAAGAACAGGTTTACAAAACACTTAGTACGCCGTTATATTACAATGTATTGCAGAAGGTACTAGGCAAAGAAGTTCCGGAAAATGAGTATCAAAAAGCAAAAGAGAGAGTTATGTTACTTAAATATTTCTCCGGCGATGATATGCTAAAATTTTATACAGCTGATATTGCTTTATATAAACTTGAAAACAATAAGGATAAGATAGTATCGGTTTTAGATTTTAATATATTGAAACAACTTTCCGAATCCGAAATCTCTTCAATAGAAAGAATGGTACTGAATATTCAGGGTTATAATGAAGAGCAGAAGGAAAAGATAAAAGGTTACTTTAAATCTAAAAACGAGGCAAATAAAAAGAGATTAGAGTTAGAAATACAATCAGCAGAGAAACTTTTCGGAAGCTAAAATCCGGTTCAGGGCCGGTTACCATACCGCTCTTTCATCTTGAGTGTCGGAATATTGTTCAAAGTCAGATTAGGGGGGAAGTCCATCATTTATCTGAGTCGTTAAAGTCACATTTGCCACACTCGCAACAAAATTCTCACAATATTTTTTAAACCCTTAAAAAAACTAAGAGGCCGGCTGAAAATAAAATTTATGCCGGCTTTTTATTTTCTACAGCAATCGGTGTCAGTAAAGGAAAACATTGGCTCCGGATATAATTATAAAATGAATAATTTTATTGTCTGCCGGCTTTTATTTTGTTAAAATAGGCTTGTTGTTAAGTATCAACGTCAGGACAAAACCTATTGAGAGTAATACAGAACCTATAATAAATGAATAAGTTGATGCATTACCGGGGTATTGGTCCTTCATAAAACCTACAATCTGCGGTCCGAGAACACCGCCGGCCGACCATGCTGTAAGGATTGTCCCATATACTACAGAGATCAGTTTCTCCCCAAAAACCTCTTTAACAAAAGATGGAATTGTTCCGAATCCGCCACCGTAACATAGTAAAACATAGCAGACCAGTATGGCAAAAATGTATGGATTCGTGACAAACAGCAGAGTAATAAAGACAAGGATCTGGGTTCCGATAATCAATCGGAATGTCTGAATACGGCCGATTTTGTCGGAGATACCTCCCCAGAAAAATCGGCCCATACCGTTAAACAAAGAGCTTAAGGCAATAAGTGTTCCACCAATGGCGGCCAGGGAAACAGGGTCGCTTCCAGGTCTGAAGCGGCTCCACAAGTCCTGCATAAGCGGTGACTGAAAGCTTATAAACATGATTCCGGCAGTGATATTGACAAAGAAAATCAACCACATCATTGCAAATTTTGATGTAAGGATAGCTTGTCTTGCAGATATTTTAGCGGGAGGAGCGGGAAAAGTGTTGCTTTTAGGGAGGTAATCTAACGAAGGTTGTTTTATAAACAGAGCTGCGAAGAATCCCAACACAAGAATCACTATGCCAATTATAAAAAATGAAGAAACCAGATTTCCTTCTGTAATACTCACGACAGTTGGGGCAATTATTTTTGACATTACCAGTGCCCCAAACCCGAATCCCATAATCACCATGCCGGAAATAAAGCCCTGTTTGTCGGGGAACCATTTTAATGCCGATACAACCGGGGTAACATAGCTCATTCCAATGCCTGATCCTCCCACTACTCCAAACCCCAGAATAAGTAAAGGCAGACTATGAGCCTTAAGTGCCAGACTCCCCAGAATAAAACCTGTTCCATACATTATTGCACCAATTACGGCCAGTTTTGTAGGCCCGTATTTGGGAATGTTGATTCCACTCCATGCAGCGGCAAGTCCGAGAAACAGAATATTTGTACTGAAAACCCAGGCCACACCTGAATTTGACCATCCATAGGCCTCTACTATTGGTTTTTGGAAGTAACTCCAGGAATAAACAGTGCCGAGTACCATCATGAGAATTGTGCCCATAATAGCCACCATCCATCTGTTTTGTTTTATAGCTCGCATCGTTTATTTATTATTGCGTTACTGAGTAAGCAAGTTGCCGTTTTTCCAGTTGCCCGAACAGCGGAGATTTGTAATGGCATCGTATGGTCCGCGAATCTGGCCGCTATCATGCAGGTAATACTTGCCATCCTTTTCTACTGTTATAAGATATCTTTGTCCGGTGCCTATAAAAGGTGTTGGTTGTTGTTCGAAGGTTCCTATAGTTGTTCCGTTGATGATTGTGGTGAAAACCTTTTTGTTTTTGTCCGAGGCGATTATATAAAATTCTCCTCCCTCAAGGGCGTATAGCGATACGACCTCCTCGAAAGGGCCGTAACTCATGTCAAAAGCATTGATAGATAATAAGCCGTTGTTTATCAGCAATAAAGTCCTTCCGTCGGGAGCGAGGTATACTTCGTCTATGTATCCCTTTAATGAGTTTCTGACCTTTTTGTTAATCACCAGATTTGACTCGTTGATATCAGATTTGTCGCGGTGCGAAAATGCATAGGAGCCTTTACCATCAAGGGCCACATCATCTATAAGACCATATGAGCCACCTGTTTTTTCTCCACACAGATTCAAATACCAGCGGGAGTTTGATTCATATGCAAATGCAAAATTGTCTCTGTCAAGTACCGTTATTCTCTTAGTATAGTTATAAGGACCAAGGATCTTCCCGTCGATGTTGAGGTATTGTCCTTTCTTTGTAATAAAACGGTAAACATACACATCGCCGTAATAGAGATTTCTGCCCGGAATTTCGATATTCATATACGGGCCAAGAATTACGCCGTTAATAGATATAAACCATTCATCATTGAGCTTATATTTATAGTTTACAATATTGTCGACTAAGTCGGCAGAGAGAATTGTGACATTGTCGTAGGGGCCAAGTATCTTGCCGGCGCTGTTGAGGTACCACTTGCCGTTTTCAAGAAATGTGTAGTATTTTATAGAGCTATCTGAAATATAGTCACATTCGTCAACCTTATGGACACGACCGTTAATGTTTATGAAGTAATTGCCCTGTTTATCGGAGTATTCAAAATAGTAAGTGCCGTCGTCAAAAATCCCAGCCTGCATGTTCGCCTCATTTACAAAAGGGCCATGTTTTTTGGCATTGAACATTACATACCTGCTATTTTGGCTGGCAAGATATGAGAAGGTGTAATTTCCTCCATTACTCATTTTTATTGATTTGGGGTCTATAGCAGGGTATGGGCCAAGAATCTTACTATTTACGTTCATGTAGTTTTTCCCCTTGAGGGAGTACATAAAGGCAAATTTGCCACCATTGCCCAGGGCTACAGGGGTCATCTCCTCAAAACGCTTCCCATTTACAGATTCATACGGGCCCAACTTCTTCCCGTTGAGGTTAACATAATATTTCTTCTTATCCCAGGATATATAGGCATAGTTTCCGATGCTGTCTATACTTGTGAAGTATGCGTTCTTTATAATTTTGCCTTGCAGATTGACACATCTAGTTCCATTTTCGATGAAGTCATAGGAGTATGACCAGTCTGCATCTGGTGTAACCTGTTGCGCATATAGCTGAAAACAGAGAACAATTGAAATTGCAAGTGAAATAACTAATTTCATACCTCAAGCATTTTTTTAATCGGTAGCCAGGCTCTCTCCCTCAGCTCTGCAGGCACCTTAATTTCAAACTCTTCTGTCTGCAATGTGTGCAATACCTTTTCCAGAGTAACCTTCTTCATCTGCCTGCAGGGAGCCTTTGTGCTTATGAGAATAAACTCCTTACGTGGATTGTTCTTTTTCATCTCATGTATTACACCCTCCTCTGTGACAATTATAAACTGACTTTTTGGGGAGCTGTTTACATGCTTCATCATTCCGGATGTTGAGTAGAAGTATGCGTTTGACATACTGTGAATTACAGGGTCACTTGAGCACTTGCTCTCAGGATGGATAAGTATATCTGCCTGAGGATATTCGAGGCTTTTGTCCAGAACCATCTTTGTGTCGAACCTGTTGTGTACACAGCAGTCACCATCCCAGATATCCATCTCTCTACCGGTCTTTATTCTGATATAGTTGCCAAGGTTTGTATCGGGCACGAAAAAAATCTTTTTTTCTGCAGGAATGCTGTTCACTATCTTAAGGGCGTTTGATGAAGTACAGCAAATATCGGAATACGCCTTGATTTCTGCTGTTGTGTTCACGTATGATACAACAACACCATCGGGATTATTTTGTTTCCAACGGATTATGTCTTGAGGTTCAATGCTTTCGGCAAGTGAGCACCCTGCTGTATTGTCCGGTATAAGCACCTTTTTAAGTGGAGATATTATTGATGCTGTCTCTGCCATGAAGTTTACTCCGCAGAACACAATTATGTCTGCTTCGGTCTTTGAGGCTGCGTGTGACAAACCAAGTGAATCTCCAATGTAGTCTGCAATATCCTGTACTTCCGGCCTCACATAGTAGTGAGCAAGTATTACAGCATTCTTCTCCTTTTTAAATCTTTGTATCTCTGTAATAAATTCGTTCTGTTGCATAGTTAAGGGCTTAGTTTTGTGGAACTATGTTCATGCTTATATCCAACGCAGTCACTGAATGTGTCAGTGCACCTACACTTATAAAATTCACACCTGTAGCAGCAACCTCCTTTATCCTGGAAACATTCATGTTGCCCGAGGCCTCTGTTTCAGCTTTGGTGCCAATGATTCTTACTGCCTCTGTCATTGTCCGGTTGTCCATGTTGTCCAGCATTATTATATCTGCTCCTGTCTCCAGGGCCTGACGTACCTCATTAAGGTTCGTTACCTCTACCTCAATACGGACCCCCGGAGGAATACTCTCTCTCACCTGCTTTACTGCATTTATTATGCCCCCGGCAACCTTGATATGGTTATCCTTTATAAGAGCCATGTCGAACAGGCCCATGCGGTGGTTTGTTCCTCCTCCTGCCTTTACGGCCATCTTGTCCAGTATCCTCATTCCGGGAGCTGTCTTGCGGGTGTCAAGAAGCTTTGTCTCCGATCCCTCCAGCTCCTTTACATATAATGCAGTTGCTGTTGCTATTCCCGACATCCGCTGAAGAATGTTGAGTGCCGTCCGTTCTCCTGTAAGCAGACATCTGTAGCTGCCGGCTATATCTACAATGATATCTCCCTTTTTTACCTTGTCGCCCTCTTTTACATATGGGGTCCACAAAATGTCCTTATCTAGGTATTCAAATACCTTTCGGGCAATATTGAGACCAGATACAACACCGTCGGCCTTCATTGTCATTCGTGCCGTTGCTCTGGATGTGCCGGGTATGAGGGCATTTGTTGTGATGTCGCCGGTTGCAATGTCCTCCTCTATTGCCAGCCCTATTATCTTGTTGATTAAGTCCTGTGACATGATCTTTATCTGAGATTTGTAATAACCGGGAGGGTTCTTGGCTCCCTTCCCTTTTGCTGAATTATGTGATGGATAAAAGTGTCGTTCTCTAATGGGTAATCTTCCCTGAAATGTCCGCCTCGGCTCTCTTTGCGGTAGATGGCAGATTTCATGATTAGCCCTGCAACTATTAACAGATTATTGCTTATTAAGTTGAAATATTCCCGTGAATCTTTGTCCAGATTGCCTTTCTCCTCTTCCAGAAGCGAGAGCCCTTTAAGCAGCAGCTCTTCGTTTCTTATAATTCCTGCATGCCGGGTCATAATATTTGCAACCCTCTCTTTAAGTTCGAGGTATTTCTCAAACTTGTCATTATCTATGTGATATTTTGGGGTGAAAGATGGCGGGGCATAATTTGTCTTATCTTTTCCTGCAACCTCAACTGCTCGATGCCCGAAGACAATACATTCAATAAGAGAATTTGAGGCCAGCCTGTTGGCGCCCATTATGCCGGTTGATGCAAGCTCTCCGCACACATAGAGGTTTTTAATATTTGTCCGGCCGTAGCTATCTGTTTTAACACCGCCTACCATATAATGAGCGGCCGGAGCAACAGGTATTTTGTCGGTCATGTCTATACCCAGCTGGCGGCACTTCTCAAAGATATTCGGAAACCTCTCCTTGATTCTTTCTGGATTAAGGTGTTTTAGTGACAGATGAACGTACGGGTTATCCTGTTTGAAAATTTCGCGATAAATGGATTGTGCGACAATATCCCTTGGTGCCAGTTCTGCGTTTTCATGAATGCCGGTCATGAACCTTTCTCCTTTTTGATTGATAAGGTAGGCCCCCTCTCCGCGGACTGCTTCGCTTATAAGATAAGATTTATCCGAAGGTGTGTATATTGTAGTGGGGTGAAACTGAATGAATTCCATGTCGGCAAGTTCGCAATTTGCAGTATAGCAGAGGGCAATGCCATCTCCAATTGTGGTCTCGGGATTTGAGGTGCGCTTATAGATTGCAGATGCTCCCCCAAGTGTAAGGAAGGTGTGTCTCCCGTAAAAGAGCTCTTCTGTATTCGTTTCAAGGTTCCACACTCTTACTCCGCAGCATGTGCCGTTGTCAGTTAAAACCTCTATTGCTGAATGATTCTCAAATAGTTCGATATTCTTGCATGAAAGGACCTTCTCTATCATGAAGTTGGTGATTTTCATGCCGGTAACATCGCCTCCTGCATGAAGTATGCGCCTTTTGTGGTGCCCGCCTTCTAACCCTAGTGCAAATGAGCCGTGGGACATATCGAAATGCATGCCCTCCTCTACAAGTTCACTTATCCTCTCAGGACCTTCGGTAACCAGAATGTTTACTGCTGAATAGTCGCACAAACCCCTGCCGGCTATTATTGTATCGTCGAAATGAAATGCAGGAGTATCGTCTTCATCTGTAACAGCAGCAATGCCTCCCTGTGCATAATATGAGTTGCTGTCGCGTACTTTTGATTTTGTGACGAGGGCAACACTTCCATAGCGTGAGGCTCTGAAGGCTGCATAAAGACCTGCAAGACCGCTCCCCACAATAACAAAATCGAAAGTT
Source organism: Bacteroidales bacterium (assembly GCA_041659025.1). Lineage (GTDB taxonomy): Bacteria > Bacteroidota > Bacteroidia > Bacteroidales > UBA932 > Bact-08. Next base: position 1,060,476 of record JBAZZA010000001.1, read on the forward strand.
TGCATTATTTTAAAACTTTGTAAGGCGCGAAAGTACGCTTTTTCCCCCAATTTAACCGGGGATTTTAACTAAATTCGTTAAAAAATTGAATATCTTAGCGCACGAATAGTCAAATTAAGAAAATATGTCAAAATGTGTAAATTGCTTTATTCCGTATCACGATAAGGCACAAGTAGAACAAACTATTACAGGATTAAAGGAGATTGCACTGGTAGATAAAATCTACCTTATGTCGGCAAACCCAAATATTGAGCAATATCCTGGTTGTGAGGTTGTAAATATAGAATCTCTAAAGTGTACAACAGCCATAAAAAAAATAGCAGAAAGATCAGATTCGCAATACACACTCATTTATACAAAAGAGTCCACCCTTGTAATGGGGATGTTTGCTCTTGAGAGAATGGTGAATATTGCAAACGATACAGATGCAGTTATGGTTTATGCAGACCATTATCAGATTGTGGATGGCAAAAAGAGTATAAGCCCTGTAATAACATATCAGAAAGGAAGTCTGAGAGATGATTTTAACTTTGGATCTATAATGTTATACAGATCTGCAACTTTAAAGAAAGCCGCTCATGAAATGGTTTCAAAATACCATTATGCAGGATTATATGACCTGAGACTCAAGGTTTCACAGAAGGGAGAGCTGGTACACATCAACGAGTATCTCTATACCGAAGTGGAGCAGGATACAAGAAAATCCGGGGAGAAGATCTTTGATTATGTAGATCCAAAGAACCGTGGCGTACAGATTGAAATGGAATCTGCCTGTACATACCACCTAAAAGTAATAGGCGGGTATCTGGAACCTAAGTTCAGACATATTGAGTTCAGCGAAAACGACTTTGAATTTGAAGCTTCTGTAATAATTCCTGTATACAACAGGATAAGGACAGTTGAAGATGCCATACGCTCCGTACTTATACAGAAGACAACGTTCAAATTCAACCTGATTATCATTGACAACCACTCTACCGACGGCACCTATGAAGCAATCGAGAAGTTTGCAGGTGATCCCAGACTTGTTCACCTTGTTCCGGAGAGAACTGACCTTGGAATAGGGGGATGCTGGAACGCTGGTGTACATCATCCTAAGTGCGGAAAATTTGCTGTTCAGCTGGACAGCGACGATGTATATTCTGACGAAAATACACTTCAGAAGGTGGTAAATTCATTCTATGAGCAAAACTGCGCAATGGTTGTAGGAACATATATGATGACAAACTTCAACATGGAGATGATTGCTCCGGGAATCATTGACCATAAGGAGTGGACACCGGATAACGGAAGGAACAACGCATTGAGAATTAACGGGCTGGGTGCTCCAAGGGCATTCTACACTCCGGTACTCAGGGCCATTAAGGTGCCAAATACAAGCTATGGAGAGGATTACGCACTGGGGCTCAACATTTCGAGAGAGTATCAGATAGGCCGTATTTACGATGTGCTTTACCATTGCCGTCGTTGGGAAGAGAACTCCGATGCATCGCTCGACGTTGTAAAGATGAATGCCCACAATACATACAAGGACAGGATAAGAACATGGGAGCTGATGGCAAGAATTGCCATGAACAAAAGTAAAAAGTAGCCGATGACCTTACAATTGAATTCACAAAACCTGACAGAACTTTTCCGTGAGCAACTTGACTCCTGGGAACAGGCCCGTACGAATTACGAGGCACTGGACAGGGTTGCGTCAAAAGATGTGTTGGTGGATGGTTTCCCGTTTAAGGTACAGTTCAACCCTGCAAGAATAGTCTCGTCTTCTGCCAAGGTAGATGCAAAGTCTATTCAGGAGAGAAGGTGTTTTTTGTGTAAGGAGAACAGACCTCAGGTCCAGAAGGGTCTTGAATATATTAATGGGTCGGATATAACAAATCCGTATACTGTTCTCATTAATCCTTTCCCTATTTTTCCGAAACATTTGACGATTCCGCTGCTAAAGCATCAGGATCAGCTTATCAACGGGCACTTTGATGCAATGCTCAACCTTGCTGAGGCTTTGCCCGAATATACACTGTTTTACAATGGTCCAAAGTGCGGAGCCTCTGCGCCGGACCATATTCATTTTCAGGCCGGTAACAAAGGGTTTATGCCTGTAGAAAAGGAGATGGACAAGCTGGATAAAGAGATAATTTTCAGGAGCAGCAGTTCGGTGCTATATGAGGTGAAATCTGGAATCAACGGAATGCTCATACTGAAATCTGACTCAAAAAAGGAGTCACTTGAGATTTTTGGGAAAATCTATAATGTGCTGGATGTGAAAGAAGGAGAAAGTGAGCCGATGCTCAATATCCTCTGCTGGTTTGCAGATGGTATATGGAACACCGTTTTTTACATAAGGTCGAAACACCGGCCCTCGCACTATTTTGCCGAGGGTGATGCAAATATTCTTCTAAGTCCGGCATCAGTTGATCTTGGGGGTGTATTTATCACACCTCTGGAAAAGGATTTCATTAAGATATCGGCATCGGATATTAAAAACATTCTCAGGGAGGTTTGCATCTCCTTTGAGGATCTTCATATTTTAGCAAACAGAATCAAATCAATACTATAGTTATCATGATAGAGCCAAAAGTAAGCGTAGGTATAATGTCGGAACACAGGATTGAGTTTCACCTCTCCTCCGGTTTTATTTGTGGTGGCAAAGCGTGCAGTGGAAGGCAGATTGTCAACTCTTCTCAGGGTAAGATAGAATGGAACGGACAATCGT